>NZ_JALDUI010000006.1:0-109552 GCF_023115445.1 Streptococcus sp. oral taxon 431
TAATGCTCGGTGTTTAAAATCTGTACTATATGCCATAGCTTTATTATAACATGTATTTTATAAACTAAGATACTATAGTAGTTTCTAGTCTCATCTATATGGTCTTGATGAGCCGCATTATTGCCGAATCGACAAATGAGATGCGTAAGGGACTTTTTGGCAAGCTTTCTCGCTTGACTGTTTCTTTCTTTGACCGCCATCAAGATGGAGACATCCTGTCTCGTTTTACCAGTGATTTGGATAATATTCTCCAAGCTTTTAATGAAAGTCTTGTGTCTGTCATGACCAATATCGCTCTTTATATTGGCTTGCTGATTGTCATGTTCGCAAAAAATGTGACCTTGGCTTTGATTACGATTGCTAGCACTCCGATAGCTGTTATCATGTTGTTCTTTATCCTGAAGCTAGCGCGGAAATATACCAATCTCCAACAAAAAGAAGTTGGGAAGCTCAATGCTTATATGGACGAGAATATCTCTGGACAAAAAGCCGTTATCGTTCAAGGTATTCAAGAAGATGTGATTGCTGGTTTTGTCGAGCAGAATGAACGGGTTCGAAAAGCCACTTTCAAGGGAAGAATGTTCTCAGGAATTCTTTTCCCTGTTATGAACGGAATGAGTTTGGTCAATACAGCAGTCGTTATTTTTGTAGGTTCAGCTGTCTTACTGAATGATAAGAACATCGAGACAGCAACTGCTCTGGGTTTGATTGTCATGTTTACTCAGTTTTCGCAACAGTATTACCAGCCCATTATCCAATTAGCGGCGAGCTGGGGAAGTTTGCAACTGGCCTTTACAGGTGCAGACCGTATCCAAGAAATGTTTGATGCAGAAGAAGAAATTCGCCCTCAAGATGCTCCAGTCTTTAGCGAATTAAAAGAAGGTGTGGAGATTCGTAATGTAGACTTCTCCTACCTGCCAGGAAAACCCATTTTGAAAGATGTCAGCATTTCAGCTCCAAAAGGGAAAATGATTGCGGTTGTTGGTCCGACAGGTTCAGGGAAAACGACCATTATGAACCTCATCAATCGTTTTTATGATGTGGATGCAGGTAGTATCAGCTTTGATGGAACAGATATCCGAGAATTTGATTTGGATAGTTTGCGAAGTAAGGTAGGAATTGTTTTACAGGATTCTGTTTTGTTCAGCGGAACTATTAGGGACAATATTCGATTCGGTGTCCCAGATGCCAGTCAGGAAATGGTCGAAGCAGCAGCCAAGGCTACACACATCCATGACTACATCGAAAGCTTGCCAGATAAGTATGATACTTTGATTAATGATGACCAGAGCGTCTTCTCGACTGGTCAGAAGCAGTTGATTTCTATCGCCCGTACCTTGATGACAGATCCGCAGGTCTTAATCTTGGATGAGGCAACATCAAACGTGGATACTGTAACAGAGAGCAAGATTCAAAATGCCATGGAGGCAATTGTAGCAGGAAGAACTAGTTTTGTGATTGCTCACCGCCTGAAAACCATTCTCAATGCCGATCAGATTATTGTCCTTAAGGACGGTGAGGTTATCGAACAAGGAAATCATCACGAATTACTCAAGCTTGGAGGTTTTTACTCCGAACTGTACCATAATCAATTTGTCTTTGAATAATACTCTTCGAAAATCTCTTCAAACCACGTCAGCGTCCCCTTGCCGTATATGTGTTACTGACTTCGTCAGTTCTATCCACAACCTCAAAACTGTGTTTTGAGCAACCTGCGGCTAGCTTCCTAGTTTGCTCTTTGATTTTCATTGAGTATAAGCAAAAAAGTTGTCCTAATTTTGGGCAACTTTTTCTGATAAAAAAATTTTATCACGGACTTAAAAAAAACATATTAGACAGGTGTGGGGAAGGATGGTAAGATAAGATTATCAATGGAAAACGAAAGGAAATCAGTAATGGCAAGAACGATTGTTGGAGTTGCAACAAATCTATGTCCCGTGGACGCAGAAGGAAAAAATATTCATTCATCTGTCTCTTGTAAATTCGCTGAGAGTATTCGTCAGGTTGGCGGACTTCCTTTGGTGATTCCAGTTGGTGATGAGTCGGTTGTTCGTGATTATGTAGAAATGATTGACAAGCTTATCTTGACTGGAGGACAAAATGTCCATCCTCAGTTTTATGGGGAGGAAAAAACGATTGATAGTGATGACTATAATCTAGCACGCGATGAGTTTGAGTTGGCCCTTCTACAAGAGGCTCTACGTCAGAACAAACCAATTTTAGCCATTTGCCGTGGTGTTCAACTGGTCAACGTTGCCTTTGGTGGTGCGCTCAATCAGGAGATTGAAGGTCATTGGCAAGGCCTACCTTTTGGGACTTCACATTCCATTGAGACAGTAGATGGCAGTGTAGTGTCTAAATTATTTGGTAAAGAAAGTCAAGTTAATTCAGTGCACCGTCAGAGCATTAAAGACTTAGCTCCAAATTTCCGCGTAACAGCAGTAGATCCACGTGACCAAACTGTTGAAGCAATTGAATCCATTGATGAACACCGTATTATCGGCTTGCAGTGGCATCCAGAATTCTTGGTTAATGAAGAAGATGGCAACTTAGAATTATTTGAGTATTTATTGAATGAATTGTAACGACTAGAAATTTAGTCGTTTTTTTATTCGTTGTTCACGAATATTTATAGAGTTGTATTTTTACGCAAACGTTTGAATTGTGATAAAAATTGGAAATTTTTAGTATAAAAACTTGAAAAAATTGTTAGTAAGCGTTATGATAGAAAGGAAGAAATTTTGGAGGAATACTATGTCACATATTAAATTTGATTATTCAAAAGTATTAGACAAATTTGTTGCACCACATGAAGTGGAGTACATGCAATCACAAGTTACAGCAGCAGACGAATTGATCCGTAAAGGAACTGGTGCTGGTAGCGACTTCTTGGGTTGGTTGGACCTTCCTGAGAACTACGACCGCGAAGAATTTGACCGCATCTTGAAAGCTGCTGAACAAATCAAATCAGACAGCGATGTTTTGGTCGTGATCGGTATCGGTGGATCATACCTTGGAGCGAAAGCAGCCATTGACTTCTTGAACCACCATTTTGCAAACTTGCAAACCAAAGAAGAACGCAAAGCGCCACAAATCCTTTACGCTGGAAACTCAATCTCATCTACTTACCTTGCTGACTTGGTAGAGTATGTTTCAGATAAAGACTTCTCAGTAAACGTGATTTCTAAATCTGGTACAACAACTGAACCAGCCATCGCTTTCCGTGTCTTCAAAGAACTCTTGGTCAAGAAATACGGTCAAGAAGAAGCTAACAAACGTATCTACGCAACTACTGACCGCCAAAAAGGTGCAGTTAAGGTTGAAGCAGATGCTAACGGTTGGGAAACTTTTGTAGTTCCAGATGATATCGGTGGACGTTTCTCAGTATTGACAGCAGTTGGATTGCTTCCAATCGCTGCATCAGGTGCAGACATCAAAGCCCTTATGGAAGGTGCGAATGCTGCTCGTAAAGATTACACTTCAGACAAACTTTCAGAAAACGAAGCTTACCAATATGCTGCAGTGCGTAACATCCTTTACCGTAAAGGTTATGCAACTGAAATCTTGGTAAACTACGAGCCATCACTTCAATACTTCTCAGAATGGTGGAAACAATTGGCTGGTGAGTCAGAAGGGAAAGACCAAAAAGGTATTTACCCAACTTCAGCTAACTTCTCAACAGACTTGCACTCATTGGGTCAATTTATTCAAGAAGGAACTCGTATCATGTTTGAAACCGTTGTCCGTGTTGACAAACCACGTAAGAACGTGATCATTCCTACTTTGGAAGAAGACCTTGACGGACTTGGTTACCTTCAAGGAAAAGACGTTGACTTTGTAAACAAAAAAGCGACTGATGGTGTTCTTCTTGCCCACACTGACGGTGACGTACCAAACATGTACGTAACTCTTCCTGAGCAAGATGCCTTCACTCTTGGTTACACAATCTACTTCTTCGAATTGGCTATCGCCCTTTCAGGTTACTTGAATGCCATCAACCCATTTGACCAACCAGGTGTTGAAGCTTACAAACGTAACATGTTTGCCCTTCTTGGTAAACCAGGATTTGAAGAATTGAGCAAAGAACTCAACGCTCGTCTATAATAGAGCCTGAAAAGAGTGGTTTTACCACTCTTTTTGCTTTTTCTCGAAAAGAGAAATTGGACTCTGGCACGACTTGTGATATAATATAGAGAGCAAAAAGGCAGACGCCTAGAGACTATATAGGAGAAGATATGTCAAAAGATATTCGTGTGCGTTATGCACCAAGTCCAACAGGACTACTACACATCGGAAATGCCCGTACAGCATTGTTTAACTACTTGTATGCACGCCACCATGGTGGAACTTTTATCATCCGTATCGAAGATACTGATCGTAAGCGTCACGTTGAAGACGGAGAACGTTCACAGCTTGAAAACCTTCGTTGGTTGGGCATGGATTGGGATGAAAGTCCAGAAACTCATGAAAACTACCGCCAATCAGAGCGTTTGGAACTCTATCAAAAATATATCGACCAATTGCTTGCTGAAGGGAAAGCCTACAAATCTTACGTCACTGAAGAAGAGTTGGCAGCTGAACGTGAACGCCAAGAAGCAGCTGGTGAAACACCTCGTTACATCAACGAATACCTTGGTATGAGCGAGGAAGAAAAAGTAGCTTATGTTGCAGAACGTGAAGCCGCAGGTATTATCCCAACTGTTCGTTTGGCAGTGAATGAATCTGGTATCTATAAGTGGCATGATATGGTCAAAGGTGATATCGAATTTGAAGGTGGCAATATCGGTGGGGACTGGGTTATCCAAAAGAAAGATGGCTACCCAACTTACAACTTTGCCGTTGTGATCGATGACCACGACATGCAAATCTCTCACGTCATTCGTGGAGACGACCACATTGCTAACACACCAAAACAGCTCATGGTCTATGAAGCTCTTGGTTGGGAAGCACCAGAGTTCGGTCACATGACCTTGATTATCAACTCTGAAACTGGAAAGAAGTTGTCTAAACGTGACACCAATACCCTTCAGTTCATCGAAGACTATCGTAAGAAAGGTTACCTTCCAGAAGCAGTCTTTAACTTTATCGCTCTTCTTGGTTGGAATCCTGGTGGGGAAGACGAAATCTTCTCTCGTGAAGAACTCATCAAGCTCTTTGATGAAAACCGTCTTAGCAAGTCTCCAGCAGCCTTCGACCAGAAGAAACTTGACTGGATGAGCAATGACTATATCAAGAATGCAGACCTTGAGACTATTTTTGAAATGGCAAAACCATTCCTTGAAGAAGCAGGACGTTTGACAGACAAGGCTAAAAAATTGGTAGAACTCTACAAACCACAAATGAAGTCAGTGGACGAAATCGTTCCATTGACAGACCTTTTCTTCTCAGACTTCCCAGAATTGACAGAAGCTGAGCGAAAAGTCATGGCTGGTGAAACGGTTCCGACTGTACTTGAAGCCTTCAAAGCAAAACTTGAAGCTATGTCAGACGATGAGTTTGTGGTAGAAAATATCTTCCCACAAATCAAAGCGGTCCAAAAGGAAACAGGTATCAAAGGGAAGAATCTCTTCATGCCAATCCGTATCGCTGTTTCAGGAGAAATGCATGGTCCTGAATTGCCAGATACCATCTACTTGCTTGGCCGCGAAAAATCCATCCAACATATTGAAAAAATGTTGGCAGAGATTGCAAAATAATCTGGCGAAACTAAATTTCGTTCTAGATATTTGTAGTAGTAAAATCTGAGAGAATCACCTGGTTCTCTCTTTTTTATTGCCAAAGCAGAATCATATTCAATTAATACTCTTCGAAAATCTCTTCAAACCACGTCAGCTTTATCTGCAACCTCAAAGCCATGCTTTGAGCAACCTGCGGCTAGCTTCCTAGTTTGCTCTTTGATTTTCATTGAGTATAAATTTTTAAGTGACGCTTTAAAAAGAGTTCTTTTTATATGTACTTATTTGAAAATGCAAAAGTTTTAGTGTATAATACTAAGTGACAGGGCAAGGGAAAGAAGTCAGTGATATGGTAAAATTCTTTACAAACAGACTCGAATTAGCCCAGACATCGTCTATGTTGTTTGTTGAGTCGACTTATTTTTTCTTTGCGTTTTGCTGGACACAGGAAGAAATTCATGAGTTCATGCAACTATCATCCATAACGATGCCTTCGTTTTCGATTCGAAGTTTATATGCGAGACTTTAGATTTAGATGTATGTCTTACTAGAGGTGCATATTTTTCTCTTTCTTCTCCCAAAAATAGAAAGAAATCGACCTTGCTCTGTTTACCTTGCGTTAAGCAAGGTTTTTTTGTGGAATAGTAGTGGGCGATTTACGATTTTTCTATCAAGTGGTATAATATTAACTATCCTGATGAATTGAGGAACTCAAATGAAAGAATTTAACAAATCAATCAAATTGGAGCATGTGGCTTATGATATTCGTGGACCAGTTCTTGAGGAAGCTATGCGTATGCGAGCAAATGGAGAAAAAATCCTCCGTTTGAATACAGGGAACCCAGCTGAGTTTGGTTTTACCGCACCAGATGAGGTTATCCATGATTTGATTATGAATGCGCGTGATAGTGAAGGTTATTCAGATTCAAAAGGTATCTTTTCAGCCCGCAAAGCTATTATGCAGTACTGTCAGCTCAAAAAATTCCCAAATGTAGGTATTGATGATATCTATCTTGGAAATGGTGTTAGTGAGCTGATTGTTATGTCCATGCAAGGTCTCTTGGACAATGGCGATGAAGTCTTGGTTCCAATGCCTGACTACCCGCTTTGGACAGCTGCAGTTAGCTTGGCTGGAGGAAATGCAGTTCACTACGTCTGTGATGAAGAAGCTGAATGGTATCCAGACCTAGATGACATTAAGTCTAAGATTAGTTCAAATACTAAGGCTATCGTTTTAATCAATCCAAATAATCCAACGGGAGCCCTCTATCCCAAAGAACTCTTGTTAGATATTATCGAGATTGCTCGTCAAAATGACTTGATTATCTTTGCAGATGAAATCTACGACCGTATGGTTATGGATGGCAATGTCCACACACCAGTAGCTAGTTTGGCTCCAGACCTTTTCTGTGTTAGCATGAATGGTCTGTCTAAATCGCACCGTATCGCTGGTTTCCGTGTGGGTTGGATGGTCTTGTCTGGACCTAAACATCATGTAAAGGGCTATATTGAAGGTCTCAACATGCTTTCAAACATGCGCCTTTGTTCCAACGTCTTGGCTCAACAGGTTGTTCAAACTTCACTCGGTGGTCACCAATCGGTGGACGAATTGCTCTTGCCAGGTGGTCGTATCTACGAGCAAAGAAATTTCATTTATAATGCCATTCAAGATATTCCTGGTTTGTCAGCGGTTAAACCTAAAGCGGGTCTTTATATCTTCCCTAAAATTGATCGCAATATGTATCGTATCGATGATGATGAACAGTTTGTTCTTGATTTCTTGAAGCAAGAAAAAGTACTTTTGGTTCACGGACGAGGCTTTAACTGGAAAGAGCCAGATCACTTCCGTATCGTTTATCTGCCACGTGTAGATGAGTTAGCCCAAATCCAAGAAAAGATGACCCGTTTCTTGAAGCAGTATCGTAGATAAGAACGATCTAGGTTTCGAGTACAATCAGCAAATTTTATCTCAGAGAAATCAAATGTTTTGATGATTTTAACATTGTTTCTCTGAGTTTTTTCATGTTTTTAAAAAATGTATTGATTATCTGCAATATCCTGAGAAGTTTGAATCTGTTGATTTAGATAATGAAGTATCTGCGATTGAGCTTCTTTAATGTTGTGCATATAAATAAAAATGAAGCAAGAGTGAAAAATTGAATGGGATAGGGTAGACGAATAAAATGTTAACTACGAAAAAGATTATTGCAGAATTTGATAAAAGTTCTAATGATATTAAATTCCTTGAATTTAACAAAAAACTAACGGATAGTATAGAAAGACCACAAGAACTGAAGTTTATCTTAGAACATTTTTCTTATGTAACTGTGAATGGTTATTTAAAAATCTTGGGGAATGATTCAGAGAATGGATTCAGCTACTGTAATGAATTGTTTTCAAAATGTTATAACTCGAGTCGTTGTTTGATAGCTTATGATATCTTGGGTGGTCTATTGCAATAAATATTGAAAAATTAAATGCAATAGAATATTTCGCTCCCGATACATTAGAATGGGAGGATTTGGAGATAGATTATAAGGACTTTTTATTTTGGGTGACGACAAATCAGTTAGACACATTTTATCAAGAACTGATAGTACCAGATTTGTTCACATTAGATTTATCGCTTGAATCAAATGAAGTTGTTTTGACCTATCCTTTTATTTGGTCAATGGAGTACACTCCATCAGGTGCAGATAGAAAAATAGTTCCCTTTAAAGAATTGTTAGAAATGAATGCTGATTTTTATAGACAGTTAAGGATGTGATAAATAAAGGGTACAATGCATGAAAAAGATATTTGAAATTAGTACATACAGTAAAATAGTATTAAATGGGAAATAATCATTAATGTAAACTGTTATTATTAAAGACTTCCATAGCAAAAAGCTTTTTTGTATAAATGTGTATTACGAATGTGTGACTGATAGACAAACATTAAAATATATGATAAACTAAAGTAGAAAAAAATTTAAAAGGAGAATCCTTATGTCAGCAATTTCATCAGTGGGCCTCACCTATTGCTTGACAAAAGAAGAAGGCAAATAGTGTAGATAACAAGTCTCACAATGAAATGAGGTCGGGCAAAAAGTCTTTAAAATAAAAGTATATTATCAGATGTTTAAAAACCTTGATTTAACACGATTCTTGAATTTTAAAATTTCGATGTATTGCAATAAAAATTAACTGAAAAACTACATTTTTTGTGAAATAAATTAGATGTTCGGATATATAGAAAACGCTCTAATCATATTGTCTAGAGCGTTTTTGTGTTGTTTTAAAAAATAGATAGAGATTTTATTAAAGCACATATTCGTGAGCATATAATTTGAGTGCGCTCTCATATTTTGATATACTATATTTAACCTAGGTATATTGGGCCTATGAAAGGAGGCACATATTATGTTGTGGTCCATTATTGTAGGAGGCTTTATCGGTCTTGTAGCAGGAGTAATCACTAAAAAAGGTGGCTCAATGGGAGTAATTGCTAATATTTTTGCCGGTTTAATCGGTTCATCAGTAGGTCAATCACTCCTTGGCACTTGGGGACCATCACTAGCTGGTATGGCTATCATTCCATCTATTGTTGGTGCAGTGATTGTAGTTTCTGTGGTATCGTTCTTTTTGGGTAAAAAAGGTTAACTTTTTACTCAATCATAAACTATAGATTTAAATTTAGTATTGACGGGTAAACCTATAGTTTAGTGCTTTAATTGAAAGGATTTTATATGTCAAAATCAAAGAAAATATTATTGTTTATTTTCTGTATTTTAATCTTGACAATTTTCCTTCCTATTTTGATAGATTACCACCAGGTTAGTGATTTAGGAATTCAATTGACTAGCTGGCGACAGACATCATTTGAATATTATCTCGCTAGATATGTATTTTGGGGGCTTCTAGGCCTGTCTATCTTAGTTTTATTATGGATGTTAGTAATCCTGTTTTATCCTAGACAATATCTGGAAATAAAACTTGGAACTAAAGACGATAAATTAAAACTAAAAAATTCAGCTATTGAAGGGTTTGTTCGATGTTTATTGGATGAACACAAGATGGTCAAAAATCCCAAAATTCAGGTACATACTCGGAAAAAGAAATGTTTCGTTTATGTAGAAGGTACAGCTGTTCTTTCAGATAACATTGCTAACAAATTTGAAGTAGTTCAAAATGAAATTACTCAAGGATTGAAAGAATTCTTTGGTATTGATCGAGAGGTTAAACTGGAAGTTTCAGTGAAAGAATATGACCCTCAAAAAGTAGCTAAGAAAATTGTTAGTCGTGTAAAGTAAGGAAGTAAAAAATGGAATGGTTTAAAAAATATCAATACCCAATTCTATGTGGTGTAGTAGGTATTATTCTAGCTTGCTTCATCCTATCCTTTGGTTTCTTTAAAACGATGTTTGTTTTAATTTGTGGAGCTTTAGGAATTTGGTTGGGATACTATGTACAGAAGAATTATTTAAATAAATAAAGGAGTTTCATATGTCAAACGTAGAAAAAAATGTAACTGAAAAAAAAGATGTTGTTGTTTCTAAAGATGTTCGCGGAGAATTAACTTACGAAGATAAAGTTATTCAAAAAATCATCGGTCTTTCACTAGATAGAGTTCCAGGACTATTACATGTTGACGGTGGATTCTTCTCAAATCTTACAGAAAAACTTGTTAACACTAACGATGTAACACACGGTGTTAACGTTGAAGTTGGTAAAGAACAAGTAGCAGTTGACTTGAACGTTATCGTAGAGTACAGAAAAAACGTTCCAACTCTATACAAGGAAATCAAAGACGTTATCGTATCAGAAGTTGCGAAAATGACTGATCTAGAAGTAGTTGAAGTTAACGTTAATGTTGTTGACATCAAAACTAAAGAACAACATGAAGCAGACTCAGTTAGCCTTCAAGATCGTGTAACTGACGTGGCAGAATCAACAGGCGAGTTCGCGTCAGAACAATTGTCTAGAGTGAAATCTGGTATCGGTTCAGGTGTCGCAGCAGCACAAGAAAAACTTGGCGAAGGTGCTGAATTCGTTCAAGAAAAAGTTGGCGAAGGCGTTGAAACTGTTAAAGACGCTACAGCCAAAGCAGAACCACGTGTTCACTAATTACTAATTTAGAAAAAAATAAAAGGAGGACATACTTATGTCTACAGAAGAAAAATTAACCCAAGCAGCAGGATCTGTTAAAGAAGGCGTTGGCAAATTGATCGGCGATAAAGAACTTGAAAACGAAGGAGCTGCTGAAAAAGTTGTTTCTAAAGTTAAAGAAGTTGCTGAAGATGCAAAAGATGCTGTAGAAGGTGTCGTTGAAGGTGTTAAAAACATGCTTCATAAAGATGATGCTAAATAATAAAATTTAGGTAATCTTGCTATTTTTCTCGAAAACACTCCCAGTTAGGGGGTGTTTTTGTTATTCGTTTTTATCAATGCACGTTTTATAGAGAAAAAAGAATACAGGACAAACAAATTCCTGTATTCTTAAAATAACTTAGAACAGATATGATAATGAAACGAATAATAAGATTATAGTGCAAATTATTTTTACGATTTTTACATATTGTTGTTTGAACAATTTATCAGAGAAAAGACTCAATCCAAGCACAATAAAAAACAAAGTAGTTCTTAAAATAAAAATAGTCATGGTCCATACTCCTTTCGTTATTTTGTTAATCCAGTAAATAAGTTGAATAGTAAGTATTTAATCTGCAAATATGTTTATCTTTTCCGAAAACTCCTTTGGTCATTAATCGGTATCTCTATCTATATTTATTATAGCACAAATAACATTATTAAACAATTATATTTATCCTTTATAAACTAACATTTGACCATTTGACAAGGATGGATACCTGCTCCGAACTTGCTTCTAAAAGGTAGTAAGTTCAACTCTCACCACCTTTTCTTTCCTCTTCTTTTTTGAGAGCGCTTGAAATATGTTATAATAGTTCTAGATTATTTTTTTGGAGGCAAACCGTGGGAAATTTTATTGAGCTAGTCTTTCATCGTTTCTTTTTGGGGATGATTGCAACGGCTTATTTTTGGTTATTGACACTAGCAGGAGGTGTGATTTTTGGTATAGCACCAGCTAGTGCGACTATCATGAGTTTATTTGCAGAACATGGCTATTCTTACCGTGCCTATGGTTTTAAAGAGGCTTGGACTCTTTACAAGAGTAATTTTATTAAAAGCAATCTCAGTTTCTACACCTTTATGGGACTTGACTTGATCTTGATTTATGGTTTGTATCTCATGATCCAATTGCCGCATCAGACCATTATCCATTTGGCAGCAACCTTTCTAAATATCTTTTTGGTAGCCTTGGTCTTTTTGGCTTATACAGTTTCTCTAAAATTACAAGTTTATTTTGACTTATCCTATCAAAATACCTTAAAGCTTGCCTTTATCGGAATTTTTATGAGCTTGTCAGCAGTGGCTAAAGTTCTTCTTGGTAGCGTCTTGTTAGCCATTATTGGGTTTTATATGCCAGCCCTCATTATTTTTGTAGGGATTGGTATGTGGCACTTCTTTATTAGTGATTTATTGGAGCCTATTTATGAAAGCATTCATGAAAAATTGGCGTCCAAATAGAATGAAACAATTTTGGCTTCATTCACTCCTTCGAACCTATACTTGGGTGATGATTGTCATCATTGCTAGTTTTGCCCTGTTGATTTCCTATGTGAACTGGGATAGTCGAGAAAAAGAAGCAAGACAGGTTTCCCAGCGGGTCTTGACTCGGACAGTGAGTGAGGTTGAGTATTACTATCGAGAATCAGCGCGTTCAGCCCAAAGTTTAGTAGATAATCAAGCGCGAATCGAGGGAATTTATAAGTATTTTAGCCTTACTACACCAGATTATTTCTACTGGCAACTGGAGCGTAAAGCATCGCCCTATATTTCGGTATCCATTTATGAAAATATCGATGACCTCTATGTGCGCAATGATTTTGTAACGGGTGTAGCCTTTGTCTTGCAAGACTCAACAGAAGTTTATGTATCGAAGAGGGACAATCGTAGTGGTTACAAGGTTTCTGCAGATGCCTTTAAGCCAGATGCCAATAGTTTCGCCATTCCCGTATCCGATCCAGTATCGGATCAAGCTCTTGGTGTTATTTATGTCTCTGTATCTTCCGATGTTTTTTATAAGGCTATTGACAATACCAGAGGAAATATCCCAATTGCTGTGAGCATCACCTCTCCTTTTGAAACGGATATGTTTCACCAAGGTGAAAAAAGTAATCGAGAGGAATGGTTGCAAGATGAGACAGCTCATGGTTATCAGGTTCAGGTTGCAGTTCCGAGGGATTATGTCCTTAGTGGGAGTATCTCTAGTTCGATTTTTATTCTTGCTTTGAGTCTCCTCTTTATCGTTATTTTATATGTAACCTTGAAAAAAACATTTTCGAAGTATCAAACCCAAGTTGTTGACCTAGTGGAAACAATCCATGATATTGCGGAGGGGGAACAAGGCAAAAGAATTGATCTTAAGAAGAAAGATCAGGAGTTGCTTTTAATTGCGGAAACGACAAATGATATGTTGGACCGACTGGAGAGAAATATCCACGATATTTACCAGCTGGAGCTTAGTCAAAAAGATGCCAATATGCGGGCATTACAAGCTCAAATTAATCCGCATTTTATGTACAATACCCTCGAATTTTTACGAATGTACGCAGTCATGGCAGATCAGAACGAATTGGCAGATATTATCTACGAATTCAGTAGTCTCTTGCGCAACAACATCTCTGATGAACGAGAAACGACGCTCAAGCAAGAAGTAGAGTTTTGTCGCAAATATAGCTATCTCTGTATGGTTCGCTATCCCAAGTCAATCGCCTATGGCTTTAAAATTGATCCCAAGTTAAAAGAAATGCGGATTCCAAAATTCACCCTCCAGCCCTTGGTGGAGAATTATTTTGCCCATGGAGTTGATCACAGAAGAACGGATAATGTTATCAGTATAAAGGCTTTGAAACAAGAGGGCTATGTCGAAATTTTAGTGGTGGATAATGGTCGTGGGATGTCTGCCGAAAAATTAGCAGAAATTCAAACTAAATTAGCCCAAAGAACGTTTGAACACACAGTGGATTATAGTGGAAAACGACAGTCCATTGGAATCGTCAATGTTCATGAGCGCTTTGTTCTCTATTTTGGGGATCGCTATAACATTAGTGTGGAATCAATGGAACACCAAGGTGTTCGTTATCGAATTACTATTCAGGATGAGGAGAAAGGATAAAGATGTATAAAGTACTATTAGTGGACGACGAGTACATGATTACCGAAGGTCTCAAGCGTTTGATTCCTTTTGAAAAATGGGATATGGAAGTCGTCGCTACAGCCAATCATGCCGACGACGCTCTTGACTATGTCCGAGAACATCCTGTGGATATTGTGATATCTGACGTCAACATGCCTGACAAAACAGGACTTGAAATGATTCAGGAAATGAAGGACTTGTTGCCAGATGCTTATTATATCCTACTATCGGGCTATCAAGAATTTGACTACGTCAAAAAAGCCATGAATCTCAATGTCGTTGATTATCTGGTCAAACCAGTCGATAAGGTTGAGCTTGAACGCTTGCTTGAAAAGATTGCCAGTCAGCTTGGTGAACAATCTCATGAGCCCGAAATATTGAGTCAGCAACTAGATGAAGAAGCATTCAAGGCTCATCTCAGCCAAAAAGAAAACTGGTGGATTGGGCTTTCAAAAGAAAAACAAGGGAATTTTGTCATTCCTTACTACGTTCTGGGGCAAGATTGGCAAATTGTCCTTGCTAATCAGGAATTTGAGGGCTTGTTGGTCATGCCTTTTGAGGCACCTTATCAAGCCAACTTTGAAAAATGGAAGCGTGATGTTGAAAAGACACTCTTTTATGGTTCGGTCAATTTAGATCAGTCTGAAAGTCTCTTTTCTTACTACGAACCCATTTATCGAGTGATTATCCAGGGGAATCTCCAGCAGATTATCGAGGAGTTGACCTTACTTGAGAAGATTGTTCTTGAAAATACACCGAGAGTCTCTATCACTAAGCAGCTCTTTACTCAGTTTGTTATGGATGTTTTCCATCTTTTTGAGCATTTGAAGGCAGACGACATGACAGATATTGTCAAGAACATCCATGCCATTACAACTTTTGAGGACTTAGTCGCTTATACCAAGGAAACCTTGACATCATTCTTCGGTCAATATCGAATGAATGAAAATGTGGTCAGTGTGCTCGAGGTCATTGGTAGAGACTACAAAAAAGAACTTTCCCTCAAGGATATCAGCAAGGATCTCTTTATCAATCCCGTTTATTTGGGGCAGTTGATCAAGAAGGAAACCAATTCCACCTTTGCAGAGCTTCTCAATAAGCAACGTATTAAGGCAGCTCAGCAGCTCTTGCTATCTACAAATGATAGTATTGAGGATATCTGCTATACGGTTGGATACAGTAATGTAGGTTATTTCTATAAGGTTTTTCGAAAACTGTGTGGGAAGTCTCCTAAAGCCTACCGTAAACAGGTGGAAACGAACTTGTAACAGTTGTTCTCCCTCGTAAAATATGCTATAATAATTAAAAAAATTATGAGGAGGTTACTTTTATGAAAAAGAAACCAATCTATCTTTGGGTATTGCTGATTTTATCAGCCTTACTCTCAGCAATGTCACTATTTGGAATCATATCTCCAGTACCTACTGCGGAGAGTATGAGCAATCTAGAAACATCAGCATCAGGTGTTAATGCTACTTATGCTAAGGAGCTCGTTGATTACACCATTAAGGTATCGGAGCATGGTCATTCTGTCTTCAGCATTCTCTTGGTTGTCTTATCTGTTATTCTAGTTGTTGTGGCTTTGGTTTTCCTTATTCGTAAAAACATCCAATTGGCTAACTACACTTATCTTGCTTATGTCTTCGTTGCCATCGTTGGTTCTATCTACAACTTTATCGGCGTTCAGGATGCGGTTTCACTTTTTACAGATCCTAACATCCGTATGGGAGCGGAGCTTGGTGCTAAAGGCTCTGCTATTTTGGGGGTTGTACTCAATGTTATCTTCCTAGCAATCGTCTTCTATAAGATGTGGCGTCAGCAAAAAGAATTAACAGAAACTCAAGAAGAGGAAGAACTTGCCTAAGAGTTGACAAAGGATAACTATCAAGATACAATCTTGGTAGTTATTTTTTATGATTCAAAAAAGGAGGAGAAAATGAAAAAAATTTCCTTAGTCTATATCAGTCTGAGCGGAAATACGGAGAGTTTCGTAACACGATTGAAGGCTTACCTATTAGAACAGTATGAGAACATTGAAGTAGAAAAAATTCATATTAAAGATTTGGTCAAGGAGGGGGAAGACTTTTTTGAAATGACCAACCCATATGTGGCTTTCCTACCGACTTATCTAGAAGGTGGCAATGGTGTTGACAATGGAGATGTGGAGATTTTGACTACTCCAGTAGGTGATTTTATCGCCTATGGAGACAATGCCAGTAAGTGTTTTGGTGTCGTAGGATCAGGCAATCGTAACTTTAACAACCAATACTGTTTGACGGCTAAACAATACAGCCAACGCTTTGGTTTCCCTGTATTGGCTGACTTTGAGATGCGTGGAATGCTGGGAGATATCAAAAAAATTGCAGGGATTATTGCAGAACTCTATGAATTAGAAGCTTTGTAAGAGGCCAGATTTTCTAAGGAAGAAATTTATTCTATGGATAAAGGATTTACTTCAAAAGGGAACAATCGAAATGAGTAAACTACAGAGATCATTTTTAAAGTATATAAAACGCAAACCAAGCTTCAAGGATATTATGCTATGCAGTGCCTTGCTACTCTTAGAGTTCGCTCTGTTGCAGTTCTCCAAGAAATTTCTTGATGAAAGTTTGTCAGCATACGGAACCATGGCATCACTAGGGATTGTTATACTGGTGGGAATCGTAGTTCTCAGGAAAAAATAGAAAAGGACTCGAGAAATATCATCTCGAGTCTTTTTGTTAGTTGCGAATTTCGTCAACGATTTCTTTTGAAATGGGGATCCCTAAACGGTAGCCTTTATTCACGTAATCAATGACATCGTTGATATTTTCTATCGTTTGGATCTTTTCTTTGATAGTTGCACGAAAATCTTGATCTTTCAATAGTTGGTCCTGAAGCAGTCTTTGAAGTTTCTCTTTCTCATATTTGTTGACAAGAAAGAGAAAAAGAAGACTAATAACAACTAAGATATAAGCGTATTGGCTCATAAAAATTCTCCCTAAGTGATAAAGAAATGAATAGCAAGAGAAAAGCGAAGAGTCTCCGCTTTTCAAGTCATTCTAGTGAAGTAGTTAGCTAGTCCGCTTAAAATCGGCTAGCGTATAACAATTAGGAACTTTAGTTCCTATGACTTTAAGATTATGACGTCTTTCGGTAGAACTTGATAATATTTCTATCGAAAGACTAGTGAAGCGCCTAGCCAAATCCCTTATAGGATTTGGCGTTAGTTATTTAGACTGCATTACAATAAAGTGATTAAAAGCCTACGACATGAGCCTAACCAAATCGATATTATTTGGTTAGGTGAATTAGTGAAGCGTTTAGGCAATTCGCCATATAGCGATTGCCGTCAAGAGACTAGGAACTTTAGTTCCAGTCTCTTGTAACGAATCACATCTTCTCTGGTGCCTCTACACCCAGCAGACGAAGTGCTTCTTTGAGGACAACTGCTGTTGCATAGCTAAGAGCTAGGCGACTGTCGCGTTCTGGACTTTCATCCAAAATACGAGTGTGAGCGTAGTATTTATTGAAGGCTTGAGCCAAGTTGATTGCAAATTTAGCAATGATAGAAGGTTCAAAGTTATCCGCCGCACGGTTGATAATACGTGGGAAGTCTTGGATTAGTTTGATGATTTCCCAACTTTCAGCATCATTCAAGCTATAGTTGCCAGCTGTTTCTGGTTTGAAATCCGCTTTGCGTAAGATAGATTGGATACGAGCATAGGCATATTGTACATAAGGTCCAGTTTCACCCTCGAAGGATACCATGGCCTCTAGGTCGAAGTCGTATCCATTTGTACGGTCGGTTTTGAGGTCATAGAACTTAATGGCTCCAACCCCAACAGCATGCGCTACCTGGTCTTTGTTTTCTAGTTCAGGATTTTTAGCCTCGATTTGGGCCTTGGCACGGCTAACAGCCTCTGCAACAGTAGGCTCTAGCAAGATGACATTCCCTTTACGCGTAGAGAGTTTTTTCCCTTCTTTTGTAACCAAACCAAAAGGAACATGAGTAATGTCTTCACTCCAGTCGTAGCCCATTTCTTTCAAGACAGCTTTGAGCTGTTTAAAGTGGGCAGATTGCTCTTGACCAACGACATAGATAGATTTAGCAAATTGGTATTCGTTTTTACGGTAAAGAGCTGCAGCCAAGTCACGTGTGATGTAGAGAGTTGCACCATCAGATTTTTTGATAAGGGCTGGATGTTCAATTCCATATTTCTCAAGATTCACAACTTGGGCACCTTCTGATTCAACAAGAAGGCCTTTTTCAGAAAGAATGTCTACAACTGCATCCATCTTATCGTTGTAGAAGGCTTCTCCGTTGTAGCTGTCAAATTCGACTTGCAATTCATTGTAAAGACGGTTAAATTCCACCAAACTTTCATCACGGAACCATTGCCAAAGTGCGAGAGCTTCCTCGTCTCCATTTTCCAGTTTACGGAACCATTCGCGTGCTTCTTCATCCAAACTTGGGTCATTTTCAGCTTCAGCATTGATACGAACGTAGAGTTTAAGAAGTTCATCAATTGGATGAGCTTTTACAGCCTCTTCGTCGCCCCATTTTTTGTAGGCAACAATCAGCATTCCAAACTGTTTACCCCAATCTCCCAAATGGTTGACCTTGACTGTTTGATAACCGATTTTTTGGAAAATATGTGACAAGCTATCTCCGATAACAGTTGAGCGTAGGTGGCCAATAGAAAATGGTTTAGCGATATTGGGACTAGACATGTCGATAACAACATTTTCTTGTTTGCCAATAGTTTGGTCAGCATAGTGTTCTTTTTCAGTGATAACAGCTTGCAATACTTGAGCAGAAATGGCAGATTTATCAAGGAAAAAGTTGACGTAAGGTCCTGTTGCAACAACCTTTTCAAAGGCTTGGCTGTTAATTTTTTCAGCCAGTTCAGCCGCAATCATTTGAGGTGCTTTACGTTCGACTTTTGCAAGTGAAAAAGCAGGGAAAGCAATGTCTCCCATTTCTGAGTTTTTAGGGGTTTCCAGTAAATTTAAAATAGCCTCTTGATCCAGACTGTCAATGACGCTAGCCAATTCGCTAGCGATCAATTGTTTTGTATTCATTATAAACTCCTTTGGACTTTTCTTCTATTTTATCACAATTTTGAGGAATGATAAGAATTTTTTTTGAAATATTCAGTTTTTTTGGTATAATGTTCTTATTAAATAGTTGTAAAATGTTATAAATATTCACTAGAGAGGATGTTATGAGAAAAAGAGAACGTCATCAGTTGATCAAGCAGATGATCACTGAGGAAAAATTAGGGACTCAAAAAGAGATCCAGGATCGGTTGGAAGCACGCAATGTTTTTGTGACGCAAACGACCTTGTCGCGTGACCTTCGCGAACTGGGCTTGACCAAGGTTAAGAAAAATGATAAGGTCTACTATGTACTAGCAAATGAGACAGAGAAGATTGACCTGGTTGAGTTTTTGTCCCATCATTTGGAAGGTGTAGCAAGAGCTGAGTTTACCTTAGTTTTGCACACTAAATTGGGTGAAGCCGCAGTTTTAGCCAATGTTGTCGATGCCAACAAGGATGAATGGATTTTAGGAACAGTTGCGGGTGCCAATACTCTCTTGGTAATCTGCCGAGATCAGCATGTTGCTAAACTCATGGAAGATCGTTTGTTAGATTTGATGAAGGATAGATAAGGAGGCTGGGACAAAAGTCCTAGCCTCTCAATTGCCTTTGGATTGTCGAGCAAGACGCAGTGGTTGAGTGGGTTCTACTACGCTAATTTCATCAGCTTTTACAACCCTACTCAACTGTGCGGAGGTGGGACGACGAAATCGAATTCTAACGAATTACCGATTTCTGTCCCACTCTCTATTTTTAACAAGGAGAGAATGGATGATGACAGAAAAATTATCACCTGGCATGCAACAGTATGTGGATATCAAAAAACAATATCCAGATGCTTTTTTGCTCTTTCGTATGGGTGATTTTTATGAGTTATTTTACGAAGATGCAGTCAATGCTGCCCAGATACTAGAAATATCACTAACCAGTCGCAATAAGAATGCTGACAATCCTATTCCCATGGCTGGAGTTCCTTATCACTCAGCACAACAGTATATTGATGTCCTAGTGGAGCGTGGCTACAAGGTTGCCATTGCTGAGCAGATGGAGGATCCTAAGCAGGCAGTAGGGGTTGTTAAGCGCGAGGTTGTGCAGGTGATTACCCCTGGTACGGTCGTCGATAGTAGTAAGCCAGATAGCCAAAACAACTTTTTGGTGGCTATCGACCGTGACGGTCAGCAATTTGGTTTGGCATACACGGATCTGGTGACGGGTGATTTTTATGTGACAGGCTTATTGGATTTTACCCTGGTCTGTGGTGAAATCCGGAATCTCAAGGCCAGAGAAGTTGTCATTGGCTATCCCTTAACTGAAGAGGAAGAACAGATTCTCAGCAGTCAAATGAATTTGGTGCTTTCTTATGAGCAAGAATTATTTGAAGACATACATCTGCTGGATCCACGCTTGGCGCCTATTGAACAAGCTGCCAGCAGTAAGCTTCTTAAGTATGTTCATCGGACTCAGATGAGAGAACTGAACCATTTGAAGCCAGTTATCCGTTATGAAATTAAGGATTTCTTGCAGATGGATTATGCAACCAAGGCTAGTTTAGATCTAGTAGAAAATGCTCGCTCAGGTAAGAAACAAGGGAGTCTTTTCTGGTTGTTAGATGAAACCAAGACTGCCATGGGAATGCGTCTTTTGCGCTCTTGGATCCACCGTCCCTTGATTGATAAGGATCGTATCCTTGAACGTCAGGAGGTTGTACAGGTCTTTCTGGATTATTTCTTTGAACGTAGTGATTTGACAGAAAGCCTCAAGGGAGTCTACGATATAGAGCGTCTGGCTAGTCGTGTTTCTTTTGGGAAAAGTAATCCTAAAGACCTCTTGCAATTAGCGACTACCTTGGGAAGTGTTCCACGAATTCGAGCCATTTTAGAAGGAATGGAGCAACCAGCTCTTGCCTATCTGATTGAACAATTAGATCCTATTCCTGAGTTGGAAAATCTCATTAGCGCAGCCATTGCTCCTGAGGCTCCTCACGTGATTACCGAAGGCGGTATTATTCGGACTGGCTTTGATGAGACCTTGGACAAGTATCGTCGGGTACTGAGAGAAGGAACCAGCTGGATTGCTGAGATTGAGGCTAAGGAAAGAGAAAATTCTGGCATCAGTACGCTCAAGATTGACTACAATAAAAAAGACGGTTACTATTTCCATGTCACCAACTCGCAGCTAGGTAATGTACCAGCCCACTTTTTCCGTAAGGCTACGTTGAAAAACTCTGAGCGTTTTGGAACAGAGGAGTTGGCGCGTATCGAGGGAGAAATGCTAGAGGCGCGTGAGAAGTCAGCCAGCCTTGAATATGAAATCTTTATGCGTATCCGTGAAGAAGTTGGTAAGTATATCCAACGTCTACAAGCCCTGGCCCAAGGAATCGCTACTGTCGATGTCTTACAAGGACTAGCGGTAGTAGCAGAAAATCAGCACTTGATCCGTCCAGAGTTTGGTCAGGATTCGCGAATTGACATTCAAAAAGGTCGTCACGCTGTCGTTGAGAAGGTCATGGGAGCCCAAACCTATATTCCCAATAGTATCCAAATGGGTGAAGATACTAGCATCCAGCTGATTACAGGACCTAATATGAGTGGGAAGTCAACCTATATGCGTCAGCTAGCTATGACAGCTGTCATGGCCCAGATAGGGTCTTATGTTCCGGCAGAACGCGCCCGCTTGCCAATCTTTGATGCTATTTTTACCCGTATCGGGGCGGCAGATGACTTGGTTTCAGGACAATCTACCTTTATGGTAGAGATGATGGAAGCTAATAATGCCATTTCTCATGCTACCAAGGACTCTCTCATTCTCTTTGATGAGCTAGGCCGTGGAACCGCAACTTATGATGGGATGGCTTTAGCCCAGTCTATCATCGAGTATATCCATGAGCATATTGGAGCCAAGACTCTCTTTGCGACGCACTACCATGAATTAACCAGTCTGGAAGCTAGTTTGAAACATCTGGTAAACGTTCACGTGGCTACGCTTGAGCAGAATGGCCAGGTCACTTTCCTTCATAAGATAGAACCAGGACCAGCAGACAAATCATACGGTATTCACGTTGCTAAGATTGCAGGTTTGCCAGCAGACTTACTAGCAAGGGCAGATGCGATTTTAACTCAACTAGAAAGCCAAGGTCAGGAAAGTCCAATTCCTACCAAACAAAATACTGTCAATGAGCAGATGTCTCTCTTTGATGAAAAAGAGGAAAATCCAATCCTGACAGAATTGGCGAATCTAGATGTTTACAATATAACACCTATGCAAGCTCTGAATCTCTTGTTAGAGCTGAAGCAAAAATTATAAGTCAAAACCCACTCAGTCCTGTGAGTGGGTTTCTTGTATATTAGTGTTTTTGAGCCAATAGTTGATTGATGTGTGCAACCTTTTTGGATTCTCTCTTGTAGAGAATAACCCAGATGATGAGGTAGACGATTGCAAACTCTGGGATGAGCTGAAGGATGAAAGTCCAGTGAAGCGGGAACCAGCCTGCTAGGATTGCTAGAGGGACAAAACCAAGCAACATAAGGAAGAAGTGAGTGACAGTAGCTCGAAGGAGACTCCAGTCTTGAGCAAAGAGACGACCGCCAAAACTAAAGAGGACTCCAATCGCTGCCCAGATAAGCAGACAGTAAAGTAAGACGAGTGATCCATGCACCTGATGTTGGGTCATGAATTGACCGATCAAAGAGTTGGGGCTTAGAGGTGCGTAGTTACTTGGTGAGTGGATAAACGAAAAGATAATAGATAGGATGAGGCCGATGAGGATACCAGTTGTGGCATCGTGAAATACTTGTTTTTTCATAGTTCTAATTTCTCCTTAATAGCTTTGAGGTAACGGCGAGATGAGTAGGTGAAACTGTCATTTTTTAGATAGATTTCAATCAAGCCGTTAGAGGTTAGTTTTAGATGACTAATAGCATCAATGTTGACAATTTCCGATTGGGAAATTTGGATAAAGGAAGCAGGTAGAATTTCACTTGCTTGGTAAAGACGGATGTCGAGAGCGTAGGTTCGACTATCAGTTTCAGCCAAAACTTTACGATTTTCAATGTAAATTCGCTGGATCTTGCTAATCTGAATCAAGTAGACCTGGTCTTGAAATTTTCCTTTGATGGTCTCCTTTTGATCCAGAGATTGGACAAAGTCCTGAACTTTTTGAACTCGAGTGGACAAGGTTGGCGCTTCGATTATGATTTGTTCTTCAGTATGTTGTGCATCAATGTTAAGTCTGACTTTCATAATTTCTCCTTTATAAAGTTGTAATAGAGATCTCTTGATTACAAATCTATTAAACACCATTTTGTCGACAAATACAAGAAGGTTTGTCTATGTGGTCGGTTGAAGAGCCTATCTGGTAGGTGACCGTTTTCATAGAATTTTTAGAGTAAAGAAGTCAAAAAATAAGAAGAAATATATTGACAAAAATAGAAAAAACGTGGTACAATAATAGACGGTACTTTTTACTTTTGGTCTCTCAAGAGTGTACAGGGACGTGCTGACAAATGTTGCAAAAGTACACACAGATGATAGCTGTCACCAAGTGTATCATCACCAAAAATAAAAAAAACACAGGAGAATGTAGATGCCTACAATTAACCAATTGGTTCGCAAACCGCGTAAATCAAAAGTAGAAAAATCTAAATCACCAGCTTTGAACGTTGGTTACAACAGTCATAAAAAAGTTCAAACAAACGTTTCTTCACCACAAAAACGTGGTGTTGCAACTCGTGTTGGAACAATGACACCTAAAAAACCTAACTCTGCCCTTCGTAAATTTGCTCGTGTACGTTTGAGCAACCTTATCGAAGTTACTGCCTACATCCCAGGTATCGGACACAACTTGCAAGAGCACAGCGTGGTGCTTCTTCGCGGTGGACGTGTAAAAGACCTTCCAGGGGTACGTTACCATATCGTCCGTGGTGCACTTGATACTGCAGGTGTTAACGATCGTAAACAAGGCCGTTCTAAATACGGTACTAAACGTCCGAAAAAAGCATAAGGAAAGGGGATAAAGAGAAATGAGTCGTAAAAATAGAGCTCCAAAACGTGACGTATTGCCAGATCCGCTTTACAATTCACAATTAGTTACTCGTCTTATCAACCGCGTTATGCTTGACGGTAAACGTGGTACAGCTGCTTCAATCGTTTACGGTGCTTTTGAACAAATCAAAGAAGTTACTGGTAACGATGCACTTGAAGTATTTGAAACAGCTATGGAAAACATCATGCCTGTACTTGAAGTACGTGCACGTCGTGTTGGTGGTTCTAACTACCAAGTCCCAGTTGAAGTTCGTCCAGAACGTCGTACAACACTTGGACTTCGTTGGTTGGTAACAATCGCTCGCCTTCGTGGTGAACACACAATGCAAGACCGTCTTGCAAAAGAAATCTTGGACGCTGCTAACAACACTGGTGCAGCAGTTAAGAAACGTGAAGACACTCACCGTATGGCTGAAGCTAACCGTGCCTTCGCACACTTCCGTTGGTAAAATCATGATGCTAGGAACGGCAAGGATGCAAAGTGAAAATAGGAAACTGACGCAGTATTCGACGAATACAAGGAAGTTTATCTTTTTCACACAGCATCCCGTTCCGGCTCAAATCGGCTAACTAACTTTAGCCCGGGTTCAATTTAGCTCGGTCAGCTCTTAGCTATAACTCAACTTACCATTTCGTAAGTTGAAACCAACAATAACATGAAAACATTGAGAACGGGTGGGTCCTGCCTATCCGTTTTTATTAAATCGTGTTATAATAGAATAGAAATAAAAAATATAGGAGAAACAAACCTCATGGCACGCGAATTTTCACTTGAAAAAACTCGTAATATCGGTATCATGGCTCACGTCGATGCTGGTAAAACAACTACAACTGAGCGTATCCTTTACTACACTGGTAAAATCCACAAAATCGGTGAAACTCACGAAGGTGCGTCACAAATGGACTGGATGGAGCAAGAGCAAGAACGTGGTATCACTATCACATCTGCTGCGACAACAGCTCAATGGAACAACCACCGCGTAAACATCATCGACACACCAGGACACGTGGACTTCACAATCGAAGTACAACGTTCTCTTCGTGTATTGGACGGTGCGGTTACAGTTCTTGACTCACAATCAGGTGTTGAGCCTCAAACTGAAACAGTTTGGCGTCAAGCAACTGAGTACGGAGTTCCACGTATCGTATTTGCCAACAAAATGGACAAAATCGGTGCTGACTTCCTTTACTCAGTAAGCACTCTTCATGATCGTCTTCAAGCTAACGCACACCCAATTCAATTGCCAATCGGTTCTGAAGATGACTTCCGTGGAATCATCGACTTGATCAAGATGAAAGCTGAAATCTATACTAACGACCTTGGTACAGATATCCTTGAAGAAGATATTCCAGCTGAATACCTTGACCAAGCTCAAGAGTACCGTGAAAAATTGATCGAAGCAGTTGCTGAAACTGACGAAGAATTGATGATGAAATACCTCGAAGGTGAAGAAATCACTAACGAAGAATTGAAAGCTGGTATCCGTAAAGCGACTATCAATGTTGAATTCTTCCCAGTATTGTGTGGTTCTGCCTTCAAGAACAAAGGTGTTCAATTGATGCTTGATGCGGTTATTGACTACCTTCCAAGCCCACTTGATATCCCAGCGATCAAAGGTATCAACCCAGATACAGAAGAAGAAGAAACTCGTCCAGCATCTGACGAAGAGCCATTTGCAGCTCTTGCCTTCAAGATCATGACTGACCCATTCGTAGGTCGTTTGACATTCTTCCGTGTTTACTCAGGTGTTCTTCAATCAGGTTCTTACGTCTTGAACACTTCTAAAGGTAAACGTGAACGTATCGGACGTATCCTTCAAATGCACGCTAACAGCCGTCAAGAAATCGACACTGTTTACTCAGGTGATATCGCTGCTGCCGTTGGTTTGAAAGACACTACAACTGGTGACTCATTGACAGATGAAAAAGCTAAAATCATCCTTGAGTCAATCAACGTTCCAGAACCAGTTATCCAATTGATGGTTGAGCCTAAATCTAAAGCAGACCAAGATAAGATGGGTATCGCCCTTCAAAAATTGGCTGAAGAAGATCCAACATTCCGCGTTGAAACTAACGTTGAAACTGGTGAAACAGTTATCTCTGGTATGGGTGAGCTTCACCTTGACGTCCTTGTTGACCGTATGCGTCGTGAGTTCAAAGTTGAAGCGAACGTAGGTGCTCCTCAAGTATCTTACCGTGAAACATTCCGCGCTTCTACTCAAGCACGTGGATTCTTCAAACGTCAGTCTGGTGGTAAAGGTCAGTTCGGTGATGTATGGATTGAATTTACTCCAAACGAAGAAGGAAAAGGATTCGAATTCGAAAACGCAATCGTCGGTGGTGTGGTTCCTCGTGAATTTATCCCAGCGGTTGAAAAAGGTTTGGTAGAATCTATGGCTAACGGTGTTCTTGCTGGTTACCCAATGGTTGACGTTAAAGCTAAGCTTTACGATGGTTCATACCACGATGTCGACTCATCTGAAACTGCCTTCAAGATTGCTGCATCTCTTGCACTTAAAGAAGCTGCTAAGACTGCACAACCAGCTATCCTTGAACCAATGATGCTTGTAACAATCACTGTTCCAGAAGAAAACCTTGGTGATGTTATGGGTCACGTAACTGCTCGTCGTGGACGTGTAGATGGTATGGAAGCACACGGTAACAGCCAAATCGTTCGTGCTTACGTTCCACTTGCTGAAATGTTCGGTTACGCAACAGTTCTTCGTTCTGCATCACAAGGACGTGGTACATTTATGATGGTATTTGACCACTACGAAGATGTACCTAAGTCAGTACAAGAAGAAATCATTAAGAAAAACAAAGGTGAAGACTAATTCACCGTCACTTTAAAAGAAGTCACTTTGTGGCTTCTTTTTCTGTTTGGTAGAAATAGGAAAAAGTACCTCAAATATGGTAAAATAGAAGGAGTATATTGTGAGGAAAATGGATGTCAACCACTTTTGAAATTTTAATGAATCAGTTGGGAATCCCCGCTGAAATGAGAAATCATGAGGCCTTCTCTCAGGCTGAAATAGAACAAGTTATTGTTCATAAACGAAGCAAAGTTTGGGAGTTTCGTTTTGTTTTTGAAAATATCTTACCTTTTGAACTTTTTCTAGAGTTGAAAAGAGGTTTGAAGGATGAATTCTCAAAAACTGGAAATCAGGCTAGTTTTGAGATAAAAACGCGAAATCAGGAATTTTCTAGAGAACTTTTACAAGCCTACTATCGAGAGGCTTTTTCGGATGGTCCTTGCGCTAGTCAAGGTTTTCGTTCTATATATCAGAATTTTAAGATTCGCTTTGAAAATGACCAATTAATCATTGAAGCTTCTGAAGCGGCAGATACAGAGCATTTTAGAAAAAATCATCTGCCAAATCTTAGCAAACAGCTGGAATTTTTTGGTTTTCCTAAACTTTCTTGCATCTTAGAAAAAAATGAAGAACTCACGAGGGAAGAGCAAGAGGCCTTTCAGACGGAAAATCAAATGATTATCCAAGCAGCTAATGAAGAAACTCTTCGGGCTATGGAACAGTTAGAACAGATGGCACCGCCTCCTCCAGTTGAGGACAAACCTGTCTTTGATTTTCAAGCCAAGAAGGCAGCTGCAAAACCTAAACTTGACAAGGCGGAGATTACTCCAATGATCGAGGTCGATACCGAGGAAAATCGTCTGGTTTTTGAAGGTGTTGTCTTTGATGTTGAGCAAAAGGTGACTAGAACGGGGCGTGTCTTGATTAATTTCAAGATGACGGACTATACATCTAGCTTCTCCATGCAAAAATGGGTTAAAAATGAAGAAGAAGCTCAGAAATTTGACATGATCAAGAAAAATTCTTGGCTCCGTGTTCGAGGAAATGTCGAGGTCAATAATTTTACACGAGATTTGACCATGAATGTGCAAGATGTGCAGGAAGTTGTTCACTATGAACGTAAGGACTTGATGCCAGAAGGTGAGCGTCGCGTTGAGTTTCATGCCCATACCAACATGTCGACCATGGATGCACTTCCTGAGGTCGAGGAAATCGTTGGAACAGCAGCAAAATGGGGCCACAAAGCAGTGGCAATCACAGACCACGGCAATGTGCAGTCATTCCCTCATGGTTATAAGGCAGCTAAGAAAGCTGGTATCCAGCTGATCTATGGGATGGAAGCCAATATCGTTGAAGACCGTGTCCCTATCGTCTATAACGAAGTGGAGATGGACTTGTCAGAAGCGACCTATGTGGTCTTTGACGTAGAAACGACAGGTCTATCTGCTATCTATAATGACTTGATTCAGGTGGCGGCTTCCAAGATGTATAAGGGCAATATCATCGCTGAGTTTGATGAATTTATCAATCCAGGGCATCCCTTGTCAGCTTTTACTACTGAGTTGACTGGAATTACGGATGACCATGTAAAAAATGCTAAACCCTTGGTTCAAGTTCTGAAAGAATTCCAAGAATTTTGTAAGGATACCGTTCTTGTCGCCCATAATGCAAGCTTTGACGTTGGTTTTATGAATGCCAATTATGAACGTCATGGTCTTCCAAAAATAACTCAGCCTGTCATCGATACGCTAGAGTTCGCTAGAAATCTTTATCCAGAGTACAAGCGACATGGTTTGGGACCCTTGACCAAACGTTTTGGTGTAGCTCTAGAACACCACCACATGGCCAACTATGATGCGGAAGCAACTGGCCGTCTTCTCTTTATCTTTATCAAAGAAGTAGCAGAAAAACATGGTGTGACAGATTTGGCTAGATTGAACCTTGATTTAATCAGTCCAGATTCTTATAAAAAAGCTCGAGTCAAGCATGCGACCATCTATGTGAAAAATCAGGTGGGCTTGAAAAATATCTTTAAACTGGTTTCTCTCTCAAATACCCAGTACTTTGAAGGAGTTCCACGAATTCCACGTACGGTGCTAGATGCCCATCGAGAAGGTTTAATCTTGGGATCCGCTTGTACAGAAGGAGAAGTCTTTGATGCAGTCGTGTCACAAGGGGTAGATGCGGCAGTCGAAGTTGCTAAATACTATGACTTTATCGAGGTCATGCCTCCTGCTATCTATGCACCTCTGATTGCCAAAGAGCAGGTCAAGGATATGGAGGAGCTCCACACTATCATCAAGAGCTTGATTGAGGTCGGATACCGTCTTGGTAAGCCAGTTCTTGCGACAGGAAATGTCCACTATATCGAACCTGAGGATGAAATTTATCGCGAAATCATCGTCCGCAGTCTAGGTCAGGGAGCCATGATTAACCGAACGATCGGTCATGGAGAAGCTGCCCAACCAGCTCCGCTACCCAAGGCACATTTTAGAACGACCAATGAAATGTTGGACGAATTTGCCTTTCTAGGAGAAGACTTGGCTCGTAAGATTGTCATTGAAAATACCAATGCCTTGGCAGAGATCTTTGAGCCTGTCGAGGTCGTTAAAGGAGACTTGTATACACCTTTCATTGACAAGGCTGAGGAAACGGTCGCCGAATTGACCTACAAGAAAGCTTTTGAGATTTATGGAAATCCACTGCCAGATATCGTTGATTTACGAATTGAAAAGGAATTAACTTCTATCCTGGGGAATGGATTTGCTGTGATTTATCTGGCCTCGCAGATGCTAGTGCATCGTTCAAACGAACGAGGCTACTTGGTTGGTTCCCGTGGGTCTGTCGGATCTAGTTTCGTTGCGACTATGATTGGAATTACCGAGGTCAATCCTCTCTCTCCTCACTATGTCTGTGGTCAGTGTCAGTACAGTGAATTTATCACGGATGGTTCCTACGGTTCAGGCTTTGATATGCCAGATAAAGAATGTCCAAACTGTGGCCACAAGCTCAGCAAGAATGGACAGGATATTCCTTTCGAGACCTTCCTTGGTTTTGATGGGGATAAGGTACCTGATATTGATTTGAACTTCTCAGGTGAAGACCAACCGAGCGCCCACTTGGATGTTCGTGATATCTTTGGGGAAGAGTATGCCTTCCGTGCAGGAACGGTTGGTACGGTGGCTGCTAAGACCGCCTATGGATTTGTCAAGGGTTACGAGCGTGACTATGGCAAATTCTACCGAGAAGCTGAAGTAGAGCGCCTTGCCCAAGGGGCTGCCGGTGTCAAACGGACGACTGGTCAGCACCCAGGAGGAATTGTTGTTATCCCTAATTATATGGATGTCTATGACTTTACTCCAGTACAGTATCCTGCAGATGATGTCACTGCTGAATGGCAGACTACTCACTTTAACTTCCACGATATTGATGAGAACGTCCTCAAGCTCGATGTCCTGGGTCATGATGATCCGACCATGATTCGGAAACTGCAGGACTTGTCAGGCATTGATCCAAATGATATTCCTCTGGATGATCCTGGTGTCATGGCCCTTTTCTCAGGTACAGATATCCTAGGAGTGACGGCTGAGCAAATCGGGACTTCAACTGGTATGCTTGGTATTCCAGAGTTTGGAACTAACTTTGTTCGAGGCATGGTGGATGAAACCCATCCGACGACCTTTGCGGAGTTGCTTCAGCTTTCTGGGCTGTCTCACGGTACCGACGTATGGTTGGGAAATGCCCAGGATTTGATTAAGGCTGGGATTGCGGACTTATCAACCGTTATCGGATGTCGGGATGATATCATGGTTTACCTCATGCACGCGGGTCTAGATCCTAAGATGGCCTTTACCATCATGGAGCGAGTGCGTAAGGGCTTGTGGCTCAAAATCTCAGAAGAAGAGCGCAATGGTTATATCGAAGCCATGAAGGCCAATAATGTGCCTGAGTGGTATATCGAATCTTGTGGAAAAATCAAATACATGTTCCCTAAAGCCCATGCGGCAGCCTACGTTATGATGGCCCTTCGTGTGGCCTACTTCAAGGTTCACCATCCGATTTATTATTACTGTGCTTACTTCTCAATCCGTGCTAAGGCCTTTGATATCAAGACCATGGGTGCAGGCTTGGATGCCATTAAACGCAAGATGCAAGAAATTGCTGAAAAACGTAAGAACAATGAAGCCTCTAATGTGGAAATTGATCTCTATACAACTCTTGAAATTGTCAACGAGATGTGGGAACGTGGTTTTAAATTTGGGAAACTAGACCTCTATCGCAGTGATGCGACTGAATTCATCATCGATGGAGACACCCTTATCCCGCCGTTTGTCGCTATGGATGGACTAGGAGAGAACGTTGCCAAGCAATTGGTTCGTGCCCGTCAAGAGGGAGAATTTCTCTCTAAAACTGAACTCCGCAAACGTGGTGGACTCTCATCAACCTTGGTTGAAAAAATGGATGAAATGGGAATTCTCGGCAATATGCCAGAGGATAACCAGTTGAGCTTGTTTGATGATTTGTTTTAAATAGAAATTAACAGACGGACAAATATTGTCCATCTGTTTTGTTATACTTAAACCATAAAAAGAAAGAGGTTTAAATGATGATCAATACAGGCTTAAATAATAAATATCAATTTGAAAATTTTTTTGAAAATGATGGTAATGATTCAGCAAAGAAAGTAGCCAGAGCAGTAGTAGAGGACTTAGGATTTTATAATCCCCTTTATATTTATGGACCATCAGGTTCAGGTAAAACACATCTCCTGCAAGCAATTGGAAATAAGGTTCTTGAGAACAATCCAGAAAAGCGAGTAAAATATATTTCTGCCGAAGACTTATTAGAAAATGAGCTAGAAATACAAAAAGTTAGAAGTGAGGAGTTTGATCTCTTAATAGTAGATGATATTCAGATATTGGGAGAAAAGGATATTCTTATTCAAGAAAAATTTTTAAATCTTTTTAATTCTCAACAGTACAAGAATAAGCAAATGGTTTTTTCTAGTGACTCTGAACCAGATCAATTGAAAAGTGTTCATCCTCATTTGATTGTGCGTTTTAAATGGGGGATGACAGCGTGTCTAACATCGCTTGAAAAATAATAAGAAGGACTGCAAATGAATGATCAAGAGAGACTACTAAACATTTTTTTACGTTTACAGTTAGGTACTTCATTAGGAAAAAAGCAATTAGCCCAGGAATTTGAGGTTAGTGAAAAGACGATACAGAGAGATTTTTCGCTACTCCGTGATATTTTATCTAGTAACACCAGTTATAGTGGAGACTTGCTTTATAACTGTAAAACGAATAAGTATTGCTTAGCAAGTAAATCAGTTTTTAATAAAAAGGATATTCTCGTTATTTCAAAGATTTTATTGGAAAATCGAGCACTGAATAAACCAGAAATTGATAGCTTACTAAAAAATTTACTTGCCTTAGTTCCTCGTGATGACCAGAAAGAAATTGAGCAGATCATTGGCAGTGAAAAACTTAACTATACTCCCTTAACGGATCAACAAAATAGAATAGAGAAAATTTGGAATTTATCAGAAGCTATTTTGCATGAACAGGTTCTAGACATTATCTATCAAAAACCTTATTCTGAATCTTCTAAGAGGCAGACTGTTTTGCCAGTCTCTCTTTACTATGATAGTCATTATTTCTATCTGGTTGTTTACCAGTTGAAACATGCTACTTATATTACTTTAAGAGTAGACCGTATCCAGTCATGGTCTCTTAGTGATATAGAGAAACCTTCTATTTCTTATCGAGATAAATTTAGAGATGGTGATATTCGTAATGAGAGAGTAGATGCTTTTATCGGGAAGAAAATCAGTATTGAAATCGAGTATTTGTACGATCCGACGATTGTGATGGATCAATTTCCAAATGCAAAAATAGTTGGGAAAAATGGTGACTGGACTCATTTTAAGTTTGAAAGTCAGCATACACCTGGGCTTAAAAGATGGTTACTCGGACAAGGGGAAGCAGTTACTGTTTTGTCTCCTCGGATTTTAGTAGAGGATATGAAGCAAACAATTCAAGAAATGATAGATAAATATAGATGAGGATGAAATGGAGATTCAATTTACTTCTAAAAAGGTTGGCGAACTATGGATAAATGATTTTTATTCAAACGTTATCAATCTTAAATGAACAAAAGTCATAATTACAAGATGCAGTAACTGATTGATTTAATTGTTCATTTTCTAAGTTCGGAAGAATGTTACACTATCTTTTCATGAGCAGGACAGAACGAAATTTGCTAAAAATCGTACTATTTTACTCCTGCAATTATATACTGGTATTCTCAAATATAGAAAATTTATTGTAGTTGGTCTTAAATTGAGAAAAATAATATTATGTTCTACATAGACAATATTGATTTTACAATTTTTATATGCTATACTACCTCTAATGATTGATATATAATTAATAAATAAGTAGAAAGGTGATGGAGATATGACTGAATGGATTGTTATTGATCAGTTTGGCAACATGATTGCACAAGGATTTTGGACAAAGGAAGCAGCAGAACAGTATTCAAAAAATATTCCTAATACAAGTGTTATTCAAAAGAATTAGCCACTCTTAACTACAGATTCATATGAATTTGTAGTTTTTTTAAAATACTATAAAGGCGGATAAAATGAGTATTCAATTTACTTCTAAAAAGGTTGGAGAACTATTGAAAGAAGGGGATTTGCGGATTCCTTCTTATCAAAGACCTTATAAATGGAACAGAAAACATATCCGTAATCTTTTTTATGATTTACGAGATGCTATGGGGAAAAAGGAATATCATATTGGTTCCGTTATCCTGCATGAAAATGATGGACACTTAGATATTGTCGATGGACAGCAACGGCTAATTTCAATTTCTTTGTTTCTTCATTTATTAGATAGTTTAGAGAATTATAAGGGTGCTAATCAACTCTTGAGTGCTGAATTTGGAGAGATATCTTGCTATCATGCGAGTGAAAATTATAATGAGTGGACAAATTTAACTCAATTAGTTGGCGAAAATGAGGCAAAAGATATTTGCAACTTTTTATTAGAGAATTGTGCTGTCTCTGTGATTACTATGCCCCAAGAACGATTATCAGAAGCCTTTCAGTTATTTGATTCTCAGAATAATCGTGGAAAATCTTTAGAACCTCATGATTTGCTCAAAGCTTATCATCTTCGCAAGCAAGATTCCGAAGATGAAAGAATTGTGGAAAAGTGGGAGCAATTTGTAGAAGATAAAGATTTAAGTCTCAAAGAGTTGTTTGATAAACATCTTTTTCGTATGAGACGTTGGTCTCGAGGAGAGACAGGATTGACAAACAAGCGTTATGGTTCTTATCTCCGTTTTACAGAGGATTTTATTGACGATTTTAAAGGTGTTGATTTGAATCAGAACTTTCCATACTTAGAATTGTATCGTCATATTGAAAAGCTCCCTATGTCCATTACTATGCCAATCATTGATGGAAGTAAATTTTTTGAGTATATTGAATCTGCTCATGAAACTATTAGAGTTCATAAAAAATTTTTAAATAAAAAGTTAGGATTCTCTAATGAGTCAGAGAAGGAAGAACAAAATTTGGCTTACCCAGAAGGTATGTTAAACATTTACAATAGCTCAAAAGGACGCTACCTCAAGTGTCACAATATATTCCTAAATATTTGCTCGCTTTTCGCAGATAGATTTGGAAAAGAGGAGCTATCAAAGGAGATAGTAGAGACCTTGTTTATTTGGTCTTACTACCCTCGAGTTAAATCTAAAGCCATATATGATGCGACGGTTGGGAACTATGCTGCTGGTGGAAGGTTTAGACAAAAAGAGATTCAAAAGCTATTTCAACTTTTATCTCATGCTGTCACTCCGAATGATTTTATGATCAAGATAGATAGAGAGTTATTTGAAAATTATACTGTGGATAGGATTATAGAAGAGGAAAAAGATAAATGGTAGAAACACATATAAGCTTATCAGTTAATCGTTTGTTAAATGAAGATACCTATGCTATTCCTCTTTATCAGAGAAATTTTGCTTGGACTTATGATGAAATTGAGCAGTTATTGAACGACGTAGCAGATGCTTTTCAAGAAAAAAGAGACAATTATTATATTGGAACATTAGTTGTTAATTTAGTCGTTTATAAAGAGAAAGACCTTTTCAAAATCATAGATGGGCAACAACGGACAACAGCCCTTAATTTGATTGCCTTAGCTTTGAAGCATGAGTTTGGTTTTGATAGATTGAAAGCTATCAATCTTACCTTCCCAGCTAGGAAGAAATCAAATAAGAATATTCAAGATTTATTTGCCAAGAAAAAAATTTTAGAGGGCGATGAAAATGAGTTGACTAGAGGCTACGGGCATGCTAAAGACGCATTGAAAAAAGTGTTAGAAGAGCGCCAATTGGATCCTAAGTCTTTCGTTGATTATCTTTTTGAGAAGGTCATCATTTTTCGGAGTATACTTCCTAAAGATTTAGATTTGAATCTTTATTTCGAACGTTTCAACTCTCGAGGCGAACAACTAGAAGCTCATGAAATCCTTAAGGCACAAATGATGTCTAAATTTGGTGAAGATCAAGAAATGGCGCAAAAGTTTGCAAAAATTTGGGATGCCTGTGCAGAGTTTGAAAAGCCGGTAATAAAAACTTTTCAAATCCGAAGTAGACCAAATAATACTGATGAAGAGGGGGAGAAAATTTTTGGTAAAGAATTTACTAACTTCAAATTGGAAAGTGTATTTGAGAAAATAAGAGTAAAAAAAATTGAGCAACGAAGTTTACTAGATACAATTACTCAGACAAAATATGAAAGTAGTAGCTTAGTAAATAATGGAGCAGATATTTCAAATTATACGACTGTAATTGATTTTCCAACATTTTTGCTTCAAGTTTTTTTCATCATGGAAGGAAATGATGAAACTACATTTGATGATAAAAAATTATTGAAAATTTTTGAAATTGAACGACGAGATAGAGAATGGGTCCAACAATTTGGGCAACTACTTCTGACTATGAAGCATATATTTGATACGCTTATCGTAAAAAATGTCCAATTAGAAAATGAAACCGAATGGCAAATCAAACGAGTTCAGTATGAGACATATCAACGAAATGAAAATGGAGGATGGAAATATGTTCGAATTAATTATCAAAAAAATACTTTTGACAATTTAAACAAAAACATTATCCTCCTTCAATCCATGTTTGCTGTGACATTTACTGCCAATCGTGACAGTCGTTGGTTATATGAAATCTTACAATTTCTCTTCAGACATATTGAAGAACTAAATGATCAAGAATTTGGTGCTCATTTTAAAGAATTTCTCGAAAAAATGGCAGTGACGTATGCAGAAGAAAGATTGTTTACTGAGGATAGAAGAATTAAGAAATATGGTGCAATTCCTGTTTATGCTTTTAACTTTGTAGATTATGTTTTATGGAAAAATCGTGAAGAATTAAAGAAAGCATACGATGTTAAGTTTGAAGATTTTAAATTTGCATATCGTCGTTCTATAGAGCATTGGTTTCCACAACATCCAAATAGTGATGAAAGAGTTGAAAAAATTGATGATAAATTTTTGCACTCCTTTGGGAATCTCTGTATCATTACAGATAGTCAAAATTCGAAGTTTGGAAATTTAGTTCCAAGTGCAAAATATAAACAGTGGGAAGGAATTTTCAATCGCCAGAGTTTAAAATTACAGATGATGGCAGATGTAACGGTAAAGAATGATAAATGGGGTATTTGTGAGATTCAAGTTATGGAAAAAGAAGTGGAAAGATATATACACGACTTTTGTGATAGTTAATTAAAAACAAGCTTTCTTAGGCTTGTTTTTAAATTTACATCATATGTGATATACTAGTAAGGGAAGAATTTTGAGTAAGACAAATATGCTCAAAGATTTGAAATAAAAATAGAAAAGAGAAACAACATGGTTTTACCAAATTTTAAAGAAAATCTAGAAAAATATGCTAAGCTTTTGGTTGCAAACGGAGTGAACGTGCAACCTGGTCATACCTTGGCTCTCTCTATCGATGTGGAGCAACGCGAGTTGGCTCACTTAATCGTCAAAGAAGCCTATGCACTTGGAGCGCACGAAGTTATCGTTCAATGGGCAGATGACTTTTTAAACCGTGAGAAATTCCTTCACGCGCCGATGGAGCGTTTGGACAATGTGCCAGAATACAAGATCGCTGAGATGAACTACCTTCTTGAAAACAAAGCAAGTCGTCTCGGTGTTCGTTCTTCTGACCCAGGTGCCTTGAACGGAGTGGATGCTGAAAAGCTTTCAGCTTCTGCTAAAGCTATGGGAATTGCCATGAAGCCAATGCGTATCGCAACTCAATCTAACAAGGTTAGCTGGACTGTAGCAGCCGCTGCTGGACTTGAGTGGGCTAAGAAAGTCTTTCCAAATGCTGCGAGTGACGAAGAAGCAGTGGATCTCCTTTGGGACCAAATCTTCAAGACTTGCCGTATCTACGAAGAAGATCCAGTTAAGGCTTGGGAAGAACATGCTGCTATCCTCAAGAGCAAGGCGGAAATGCTTAACAAGGAGCAATTTTCAGCTCTTCACTACACAGCACCTGGAACTGATTTGACACTTGGATTGCCTAAGAACCACGTTTGGGAATCTGCCGGAGCGATCAATGCCCAAGGTGAAGGATTCTTGCCAAATATGCCAACAGAAGAAGTCTTTACAGCTCCTGACTTCCGTCGTGCAGATGGTTATGTCACTTCTACAAAACCTCTTAGCTACAACGGAAATATCATCGAAGGGATCAAAGTGACCTTTGAAAATGGTCAAATTGTTGATATTTCGGCTGAGAAGGGTGATCAAGTAATGAAGGACCTTGTCTTTAAGAATGCTGGTGCGCGTGCCTTGGGAGAATGTGCCTTGGTACCAGATCCAAGTCCAATTTCTCAGTCAGGAATTACCTTCTTTAACACCCTTTTCGATGAAAATGCTTCTAACCACTTGGCTATTGGTGCAGCTTACGCAACTAGCCTTGTTGGTGGAGCTGAGATGAGCGAAGAAGAGCTGGAAGCTGCAGGACTTAATCGTTCAGATGTTCACGTTGACTTTATGATTGGTTCTAACCAAATGGATATCGATGGTATCCGTGAGGATGGAACACGCGTACCACTCTTCCGCAATGGAGATTGGGCAATTTAAGGAGAAACTATGATTGGAAGTATGTTTGTCGGGCTTTTAATCGGACTATTAGCAGGAGCTATCACCAATCGTGGCGAACGCATGGGCTGCTTCGGGAAAATGTTTCTCGGCTGGATTGGTGCCTTTTTAGGACAATTAATCTTTGGTTCTTGGGGACCAAGCCTAAGCGGTACAGCCATTATCCCATCAGTTCTCGGGGCTATGATTTTGCTAGCCATTTTTTGGGAAAGAGGAAGCTAAGTTTCGATTAAAAAGCTTGTATAATAATAAAGATTAAAGGAGGTTGGAATTGTTTCAACCTCTTTTTAAAGTGCTAGATAAAGTCATTTGAAAGCACTCATCTAAGCTTAGCTACAGAGCTTTCAGTGACTGGTTCTTTTTATATTGCGTCAAGTATGGTACAATAAAAGCATGAGAATTCAACAATTACACTATATTATCAAAATTGTAGAGACAGGTTCGATGAATGAAGCTGCCAAGCAACTCTTCATTACGCAGCCCAGTCTATCAAATGCAGTTCGTGACCTAGAAAATGAGATGGGGATTGAGATTTTTATCCGAAATCCTAAGGGAATCACCCTCACACGTGATGGGATGGAGTTTTTGTCCTATGCCCGTCAAGTTGTCGAGCAAACCCAACTCCTAGAAGAACGTTATAAGAATCCAATCGCTCATCGCGAGCTTTTTAGTGTGTCTTCGCAGCACTATGCCTTTGTAGTTAATGCCTTTGTTTCCTTGCTTAAGAAAAGCGATATGGAAAAGTACGAGCTTTTTTTGCGTGAAACCAGAACCTGGGAAATCATTGACGACGTCAAGAACTTCCGCAGTGAAGTCGGAGTCCTCTTTTTAAATAGCTATAACCGAGATGTTCTTTCGAAGATGTTGGATGACAATCATCTGGTTGCCCATCACCTCTTTACAGCCCAACCCCATATCTTTGTCAGCAAGTCCAACCCACTTGCCCAAAAAGAAAAGGTGCAGTTGGCAGACCTAGAAGACTTCCCATACTTGAGCTATGACCAAGGAACCCATAATTCCTTCTATTTCTCAGAAGAGATTTTGTCACAGGAACACCACAAGAAATCCATCGTGGTTAGTGACCGTGCGACCTTGTTCAATCTCTTGATTGGTTTGGACGGTTATACCATCGCGACAGGTATCCTCAATAGTAATCTCAACGGAGACAATATCGTCTCTATTCCACTTGATATTGATGATCCCATTGAGCTGGTTTATATCCAGCATGAAAAGACAAGCTTATCTAAGATGGGTGAACGCTTCATCGAGTATTTGCTTGAAGAAGTTCGTTTTGATAGCTAATCATAAGTACATTAGAAAAGAAAAGGAAATATGACACCAATGAATACCAATGATTTTGATTTTCACTTGCCAGAGGAGCTAATTGCTCAAACTCCTTTGGAAAAGCGCGATGCATCTAAACTCTTGATGGTCAATCGCAAAACAGGGGAATTTCAAGATCGCCATTTTCACTCCATTATTGAAATGCTAGAGCCAGGTGATGCCCTGGTTATGAATGATACCCGCGTTTTGCCAGCTCGACTTCATGGTCAAAAAGAAGAAACAGGGGGCCATGTTGAACTCTTGCTTTTGAAAAATACAGCAGGAGACGAATGGGAAGTCTTGGCAAAACCTGCCAAACGTCTCAAGGTCGGCACTCGTGTCATCTTTGGTGATGGTCGACTTAGCGCAGTCGTGACTGAGGAATTAACCCATGGCGGTCGTATTGTCCGTTTTGAGTATGAAGGGATTTTCCTAGAAGTGCTTGAAAGCCTGGGAGAAATGCCGCTTCCTCCTTATATCCACGAAAAGTTGGATGACCGAGAACGTTACCAGACAGTCTATGCCAAGGAAAGTGGCTCAGCCGCTGCTCCGACTGCAGGTCTGCATTTTACCAAAGAATTACTAGAAGAAATCCAGCAAAAAGGAGTTCACCTAGTTTACTTGACCTTGCACGTTGGGCTTGGAACCTTTAGGCCTGTTTCGGTAGATAACCTGGATGAACACGAGATGCACTCAGAGTTTTATCAATTGTCTGAGGAAGCTGCAGCGACCTTGCGTCAGGTCAAAGAAAATGGTGGCCGCGTGATTGCTGTGGGGACAACCTCTATCCGTACGCTCGAAACCATCGGAAGCAAGTTTGATGGTCAAATCCAAGCCGACTCTGGCTGGACCAATATCTTTATCAAGCCAGGTTATGACTGGAAGGTTGTGGATGCTTTTTCTACTAATTTCCATTTGCCTAAGTCTACCTTGGTCATGCTTGTTTCTGCCTTTGCAGGGCGTGAATTGGTCCTCGAAGCCTACCAGCATGCTATCGACCAAAAGTACCGTTTCTTTAGCTTTGGCGATGCCATGTTTATCTACTAAAAATAGAAGAGCTAATTCCTGATTGGATTAGCCTTTTTTGATGTCAAATAACTATTGAATTATATGGAAATAAATGATACACTGAAAACTACAGGTTAGCCGTCAAAAATATATGTAATTTCAGGCTAGCTATTTTAGATGCAGATGAAACTGTATCATCATTTTAAAAGGAGATTATCATGAAAAAAACATTGCGCTACACCAGTCTTTCAGCTCTTGCTTTGCTGGCGGTCTTAACATTAGCTGCTTGTGGAGGAAATACTGAAAAAACTACAGCATCTTTAAGCAAAGAGGCTTCTTCTAAAGTAACTAAGGAGTCATCAAGTAAAACAGAAGCTAGTCAAAAAGAGGAGCAGAAGTCTGAGACAAGTTCTTCAAGCGCTACAGGTAGTCAAACTGAGACAAAGGCGGAAAATCAAAAAGATTATTCTAAATTCCTTGGAACTTGGGAGAATTATGCAGGAACAACAGCTACAATTACAGCTGACGGCATTGTGACGATTCAAAGCTCAAAGGGAACTTTTAAATATGAGATGGATCAAGTAGAGGAGAAGGACGGTTACTATCTGACAGGAATTCATCTTGTTGGTGGTGGAGAAGGAGCACGCCTTATCTTTACCCCAGCAGGCGTAGCAAATGAATTGACTGGTACGGATGGCAGCCAAGACGTCTTGGCAATCGGCCAATCACCAAGCGACAAAGATAGTCATTTTTACCGTAATTAAGAATGAAAAAAGAAAAAGTGAGCCAAACTGACAATGTCATTAAGTTAAGAAATTCAAATACAATTCTGTATTTGGGTTTCTTTTTTTATGTGCTAAACTGATAGTTAAGGAGGTACTTCCCATGATAAAACAGATAAAAGCCCACTTGAATAAGAGTATTCAGAGTATCCTTAGTCAAAAAGTTGAGCTCGTCAAACAAGATGAACAGGCCTTTACTCGTAAAAGAAGGTTATCACTAGAAACCATGATTCGTACCATTCTGGGAATGGGAGGAAAATCACTGTCAAAAGAATTACTAGATGCTAGACTGACAGTTTCAAATTCAGCCTTTGTTCAAAGACGCTATCAGATAAAATCTGAGGCTTTCTATACCTTATTTAAAGAATTTACAGCACCTATTCCACTTAACACCAATCTTCCGATATTAGCTGCAGATGGAAGTGATACCTGTATTCCTCGAACTCCCATGGATACAGAAACCTCTATCCAAACCCAAACGGATGTTAAATCCTATAATCTCATACACATAAATGCCCTATACGACTTGAAGACTGGAGTGTATAGAGATGTTTCTATTCAAGACAAACATAGGCAACATGAGTGCTTAGCTCTGATTCAGATGATGGAGGCTTCTCCCTTTCGAGAAAGCTCTTGTTATCATGGATAGAGGCTATGAAAGTTACAATCTTATGGCTCATTTTCAAGAAAAAGGATGGCTTTATATCATCCGAATTCGAGATGGAAAACAATCCATGCGTTCCTCCTTCAACTTGCCAAATACAGAGTGTTTTGATCAAAACTTTTCTCTAAAATTATCACGAAAGCAAACCAATCAGCTCAAAAAACTTTATCGTGATTTCCCCAATGACTATCATTTTATTCCACACAATTCTACTTTTGATTTTCTTCCAGAAACAAGTCAAAAACATGACCCTGTTGAACTATACCAACTTCCTTTTCGTATGGTGCGTTTAGAAGTGGAAGAAGGAAAATACGAAACTTTAGTGACAAATACAGATTATTCAGTCCAACAATTAAAAAATCTCTACGCCAGCAGATGGGGCATAGAGACTAGTTTTCGTGACCTGAAATACAGTATTGGCTTGGTCAATTTTCATGCCAAAAAGAAGGAAGGGATTCTCCAAGAAATCTTTGCCCGATTTACAAATTTTAACTTTTGTCGTTGGTTAACCTCGCAAGTTGCCATCGACAGTAGTCACAAAAAACAAAGATATAAAGTGTGTTTCTCAGATGCGACTTATGCCTGCCGTTTGTTTTTTAACGGTTCCCTTTCTTCTCTCCAGTTGAAAAACTACCTCAAGAAACAGTTATCTATTATTCGACCGAATCGAAAATATCCAAGAAAAATAAAGGCCCAATCGGTAGTTGATTTCATCTATAGAGTAACATAAATCTCAAAAAATAGGGTGAAAAAACCTTTATTTGTTATGCAAAAAAATAGAAGATAGGATAGAGAATCACTTTGATGATCTCAATCCTATCTCCTATTCAAATAGTTAGATTACTAACTTAATGACATTGGCCAAACTGATGGCTCACTTTTTGAGTGGTGAAAAGTATGGATGAGATTGATTTGATAAGTAAAAAAGCCTTGATTTCAAGGCTTTTTCCTGTTGATTTAGATGCCCCCTACAGGGATCGAACCTGTGACCCACGGATTAAGAGTCCGCTGCTCTGCCAGCTGAGCTAAGGAGGCAAACAAAAAAGCTGTATTGGTGCCGAAACTTCACGGTTTGTATTGAACCCGCGCAATTAAGCAGGTGGGCAACTCGCTCTAACTGAAGCTGTTTCCGTGTGAGACGGCCTACATGCTGTTAGAAGACTTTTGTTTCCCTAATAATACAAAAAATAGTCGGTCAACACTTAAGTGTGAGGTCGTACACCACAGCGTTTCTATGTTTATATAATACCACTTTTTCAAAAAAAATCAAGGGGTAAATGTAATTATTTGGATAGGATTTCACAAATTTCGTAATTTATCTATGGTTTCCTTGCGTTGAGCTAGGGCACGTTCATATTTACCAGTATCTTCTGCTTGGAAATAGTGATGATTGCGGATTTTTTCTGGCAGATAGTCTTGCTTGACCCAATTTCCAGGATAGTTGTGTGGATAGAGATAGTCTTGGGCATTCCCTAGTTCCTTGCTTCCGCTGTAGTGTCCATCACGCAGGTGTCGCGGAATAGGCAAGTGCCCTGATGTTTTGAGGTCGGCAAGTGCCTTATCCATAGCTACATAGGCTGAGTTGGATTTTGGAGAAAGGGCCAAATCAATGACGACATTGGCAATGAGAATGCGGGCTTCTGGGAAACCAATCCTTTGTGCAGCACCCAGAGCAGTCACGGTGTGAATCTGGGCTTCAGGATTGGCCAAACCGATATCTTCATAAGCGATAACAGTCAAACGACGAGCGAGACTTGGCAAATCACCAGCCTCAATCAAGCGGGCAGCATAGTGAAGACTGGCATCAACATCTGAGCCACGGATAGACTTTTGCAGGGCTGAGAGAACATCATAGTGGCCATCTCCATCCTTATCCATAGTAATGTAGCTTCTCTGAAGACTATTTTCCATGATGTCTAGAGTAATATGGCGAATGCCCTCATCATTCTCAGGGGTAGAAAGAACAGCCAAGTCCAGTGAGTTGAAGGCAGAACGCAGGTCTCCGTTTGTAGAAGTTGCGATGAAATCCAGCGCATCCTCATCTAGTTCTACTGGGAAATCAAAACCACGCTCAGGGTTACTTAGAGCTATCTGCAGGGCCTCTTTGACGTCTTGGTTAGACAGAGGTTCTAACTCAAAAATTTGAACTCGGCTACGGATGGCAGGAGTGACAGAAAAGAAGGGATTTTCAGTCGTAGCGCCAATCATGATGATCAGACCACTTTCCAAGAGAGGCAAGAGGAAGTCTTGCTTGGTTTTATCTAGTCTATGAATCTCGTCTAGTAATAGGACGAGACCACCAGAGAATTTCGCCTCTTCCGCAATTTCTTGCAGTCGCTTTTTACTATCAACTGTCGCATTGAAAGTTCGAAAGGCATACTTGGTCGTCCCTGCGATGGCAGAGGCAATACTGGTCTTGCCGATTCCCGGAGGTCCATATAGAATCATGGAAGACAAGCGGTTGGCTTCCACCATGCGACGGATGATTTTTCCTTGTCCGACCAGATGCTCCTGGCCGATGACCTGGTCGATGGTTTTAGGGCGCATGCGAAGCGCGAGATTGTCTGGCATAGCAGTCCTTTCTAACGTGGATTTTCTGATGTATATGTGGTAAGATGGTAGTATCTATTTTAGCACATTTCCGAGTAATCGGGGCGATTAAAGAGTCGCATAGAAAGAGGACAAAATGGCAACATATGGATTTTTAGATGTTTTAGAGGAAGAGTTGGAGAAGAATTTTCCCTTTGACTTTGAGATTAGTTGGGACAAGCGCAACCACGCGGTTGAAGTGAGTTTTCTGTTGGAAGCGCAAAATGCTGCAGGTGTGGAGATGGTGGGTGAAGATGGAGAGGTTTCATCAGATGACATTCTCTTTGAAGAAGCAGTGCTTTTTTACAATCCAGCCAAATCAACAGTCAATGAGGAAGACTATTTGACTGTCATCCCTTACCTGCCTAAAAAGGGATTTTCCCGTGAATTTTTAGCTTATTTTGCCCTATTTCTTAAGGATACTGCCGAGGTCGGACTAGATGCCCTTATGGACTTTTTGGAAGACCCAGAAGCAGAAGAATTCGTCATGGAATGGAACCAAGAAGTCTTTGAAGAAGGAAAAGCAGGCTTGGAAGAGGGAGAATTTTATCCTTATCCGAGATATTAGGAGTTGGTTGGAGATTTTATGAAGAAAATTGGGATTTATTTGGTTTATGTGCTAGCTGTTGTCTTTATTATGCTAGCTTTTGCTTGTGGAACAATCGCATTTGCAGAGTTGGGGTATTCCGCAGTTTTAGTCTTTACTTTTGGTTATGCTTTCGCCTTTCTAAGCATGTATTTAATCTTTATTCTTCATGAGCTGGGACATGCTTTTTGTGGCTACTTGACAGGCTATCGGCTGGTGGCTTTTGGATTAGGAAACTTTCTTTTGACTAAAAAGTCAGGCAGGTTTTATCTTAGCAGAACAGCCGTTCTCAAAAATGTTGGCGCTCAATACATTGGTTTAAAAGAGGATGAAAACGATCAAAGAATCATCCTGATGCTTTCAGGAGGCTTGATGGTTCATCTCAGCTTGATATTATTGGCGATAGTGTTTGGATTTTTGACAAGAAGCTGGTATTTTGCAGGGACTTGGATTTTTCTTAATTTGTCTTTCTTCCTAAATAACATTTTGCCAGTCGGCATCACCGATGGAGCAAAAATAGTAGAAATGATGCGGCATCCTGAGAATGTGACTTATGCTTATGTGATGTTGAGGCATTCTGCTCAAACTTTGCTGGCTCCTCAAGAATATGATTTGAAAGATTTTGTTCAACCAGTTCCTGAGGATGCAAAAGGGAGCTTTGTTGGTAGTGTATCAGCACTACAGGGATTAGTTTTTATCATGGAGGATAAGCTTGAGTCAGCTAAAAAGCACTTGCAAACTTTACTTGAAAATACAGATAACTCAATGATTAGAACAATTTCTCAGTTATACCTTCTTCAAGTAACCTTGCTAGAAGGAGGTAATAAGAAAGCGGAAGAATATGCAAGCATTCGAGGAGTCAAATCCTTTTTATCTCTAAAAACAGCAGATATGCAGGTCATTCAAGCTTGGTATCAATTTAAGGTAAAGAAAGATGTAGTTCAAACTCACAAGGCTATGAAGATTGCTAGACAGAAAATGAATAGCAGCCGAATGCTGCGGGATGAGAAAGCCTACTACCAGCAGTGGTTAGATGAGTTGGAAAAGGAATTAGCCGAAGGAGTCTAATATGGGAATAGAAATTTCTGATTTTACAGGCTCTAAGATTGCCTTGATTTGTGGGGATAGGGTCTTGACTATCTTACGTGATGACAAGGACGATATCCCTTGTCCCAACATGTGGGAGTTGCCAGGTGGTGGTCGTGAAGGAAACGAAAGCCCTTTCGAGTGCGCAGCGCGTGAAGTTTATGAGGAATTGGGAATTCATTTAGATGAAGACTGTCTGCTTTGGAGCAAGATTTATCCTAGCGTAATCTTTAAAGACAAGCAATCGGTCTTTATGGTTGGTCAGCTAAGACAAGAACAATTTGACAATATTACCTTTGGGAATGAAGGACAGGCCTATAAACTGATGCCTATTGAGGAATTTTTGAAGTCTAAACAGGCAGTGCCTCAGCTACAGGGGAGATTGAGGGATTATTTGGAGGAAGGTTTATGATAACACTTGTTCGAGCGGGAGCAGAGGATTTAGAAACTATTATTGCAATTCAGAGAGCTAGCTTTAAGGCTGTTTATGAAAAATACCATGATGAATATGACCCTTATCTCGAGGACCGTGAACGAATCAAATGGAAACTAGTCGAACGTCCCAATAGCTATTACTACTTTGTAAAAGAAAACGAAGATAAAATCGGATTTCTACGAATTCAGACTAATGAAGAGTTAACGAAAGCTTGGTTGGGAACAGCAGCGATTTTGCCTCCGTATCAGGGAAAAGGGTATGGATCTGAAGGATTGCGCTTGCTAGAAGAGAAATTTTCAACCGTTAGACAATGGGATTTGTGTACGGTATTACAGGATGCAGGCATGGTCGCCTTCTACGAGAAGAATGGCTACCAACAAACCCATATCGAACCTGAAAAAGAAGGCATGGATAATGGTCTACATGAAAAAATTGATAGAGAAATAGAAAGGATGGTTCGGTTAAATTTCTAAACTGAACCCGCCCTAAACACGGTGCTAAAAAGATAAACTTCTCATAGACACAAGCGTCTTCAGAGAGTTTCCTATTTTGGCTTTGTGTTTTAAGGGCTTGGTATCTTAATAATGGAAACATGGCAAGAGTTAAAAGTTACAGTGAAGCGTGAGGGAGAGGAGTTGGTTTCCAACCTCTTGATTGAGTTAGGTGCCCAAGGGGTAGCAATTGAAGATAGCATGGACTATGTGGGAAATGTCGACCGCTTCGGTGAAATTTTCCCAGAGGTCGAGCAGCAAGAAGAAATCGTAGTGACAGCCTACTATCCTGATACGGTTGATGTGGCAGTGGTTGAGGCAGACTTGCAGGCTCGCCTAGCAGAATTGACAGATTTTATGGATTTGGGTGAGGTCAAGATGGGGACGACTGCCTTGGCTGAGGAAGACTGGGCAGACAACTGGAAGAAATATTATGAACCAGCTCGTATCACTCATGATTTGACCATTGTTCCCTCTTGGACAGACTATGAGGCGACTGCTGGGGAAAAGATTATCAAGCTGGATCCAGGTATGGCTTTTGGGACAGGAACCCATCCGACGACCAAGATGAGCCTTTTTGCTTTGGAACAGGTTCTTCGTGGTGGGGAAACAGTGCTGGATGTGGGTACTGGATCAGGTGTCCTCTCCATTGCTAGCTCGCTACTTGGTGCTAAGGAAATTTTCGCCTATGACCTAGATGATGTGGCGGTTCGTGTCGCTCAGGAAAATATTGAGCTCAATCCTGGCATGGAAAACATCCATGTAGCCTCAGGTGATTTGCTTAAAGGAGTGGAAATTGAGGCAGATGTTATCGTGGCTAATATCTTGGCGGATATCCTCATTCATCTGACGGAGGATGCTTATCGCTTGGTCAAGGATGAAGGCTACCTCATCATGAGTGGAATTATCAAGGACAAGTGGGACATGGTGCGCGAGTCGGCTGAGTCAGCTGGATTTTTCCTTGAAACCCACATGGTTCAAGGGGAATGGAATGCCTGTGTCTTTAAGAAGACCAAGGATATCTCCGGTGTGATTGGAGGCTAGTATGCAGCAGTATTTTGTCAAGGGGAGTGCAATCTCACCTGTCACTATTGAGGACAAGGAAACCAGCAAGCACATGTTTCAGGTCATGCGCTTGAAAGAAGATGACCAGGTGACCCTAGTCTTTGATGATGGGATCAAGCGTTTGGCGCGCGTGGTCAATGTGGAGGCGCGTCAGTTGGAACTGATCGAAGAATTAGCTGACAATGTGGAACTGCCAGTCCAAGTGACCATCGCATCTGGTTTTCCCAAGGGAGATAAGTTGGAGTTTATCACTCAAAAGGTGACGGAACTAGGTGCCAGTCAGATTTGGGCCTTCCCTGCAGACTGGTCAGTTGCTAAATGGGACGGTAAAAAACTAGAGAAAAAAGTCGAGAAACTAGAAAAAATCACCCTTGGAGCAGCCGAGCAAAGCAAGCGCAACTTTGTCCCAAGTATTACGCTTTTTGAGAAAAAGGCAGACTTTCTAGCACAACTGAGCCAGTTTGACCGCATAGTGGTGGCTTATGAAGAGTCGGCTAAAGAAGGCGAATCAGCCGCACTTATACAAGCAGTTGCTGGACTGGAAAAAGGAGCTAAAGTGCTCTTTATCTTTGGTCCAGAAGGTGGTCTCTCACCTGCAGAAATCGAGAGTTTTGAAGCTAAAGGAGCAGTCTTGGCAGGTCTTGGTCCTCGTATTTTGCGAGCAGAAACAGCACCGCTTTATGCCCTGTCAGCCCTTAGTGTTTTATTAGAATTAGAGAAATAAGAGGAAAAAGATGGAACAAAAACACCGTTCAGAATTTCCTGAAAAGGAACTTTGGGACTTAACAGCCCTATATCAAGACCGCGAGGATTTCTTGCGTGCGATTGAGAAGGCGCGTGAAGACATCAACCAATTTAGTCGTGACTATAAGGGCAATCTTCACACTTTTGAAGATTTCGAGAAAGCTTTTGCAGAATTGGAACAAATCTACATCCAGATGAGTCATATCGGCAATTACGCCTTTATGCCTCAGACGACAGACTATGCTAATGAAGATTTTGCCAATATCGCCCAAGCTGGCATGGAATTTGAAACAGACGCCAGCGTAGCCTTGACCTTCTTTGACGATGCCTTGGTGGAAGCTGATGATGAAGTCTTGGACCGTTTGGGTAAATTGCCTCATTTAACAGCTGCCATTCGTCAGGCCAAAATCAAAAAAGCCCACTATCTTGGGGCAGATGTGGAGAAGGCCTTGACTAATCTCGGCGAAGTTTTCTACAGTCCACAGGACATTTACACAAAGATGCGAGCTGGGGATTTCGAAATGGCGGACTTTGAAGCTCATGGCAAGACCTACAAAAACAGCTTTGTGACTTATGAGAATTTCTACCAAAACCAAGAGGATGCTGAGGTTCGTGAGAAATCCTTCCGTTCCTTCTCAGAGGGACTTCGTAAGCACCAAAATACGGCCGCTGCAGCCTATCTAGCCCAAGTCAAGTCTGAAAAACTACTAGCAGATATGAAGGGTTACGACTCAGTCTTTGATTATCTCCTGGCTGAGCAAGAAGTGAACCGTGCCATGTTTGATCGCCAGATTGACCTCATCATGAAGGATTTTGCGCCCGTTGCTCAGAGATACCTCAAGCATGTTGCCAAGGTGAATGGTCTTGAAAAGATGACCTTTGCAGACTGGAAATTGGACTTGGACAGCGCCCTCAATCCTGAAGTGACTATTGACGATGCCTATGACTTGATCATGAAGTCGGTAGAACCTTTGGGACAAGAATATTGTCAGGAAGTTGCTCGTTACCAAGAAGAACGTTGGGTGGATTTTGCTGCCAATAGTGGCAAGGATTCTGGTGGTTATGCAGCGGATCCATATCGCGTACACCCTTATGTCCTCATGAGTTGGACAGGTCGTTTGAGCGATGTCTATACCTTGATTCATGAAATCGGGCATTCTGGTCAATTTATCTTTTCTGACAACCACCAAAGCTACTTCAATGCCCACATGTCGACCTATTATGTCGAAGCACCGTCAACTTTCAATGAATTGCTTCTCAGTGATTACTTGGAACACCAGTCTGACGACCCTCGTCAAAAACGCTTCGCTCTTGCTCACCGCTTGACAGACACCTACTTCCATAACTTTATCACTCACCTTTTGGAAGCAGCCTTCCAGCGTAAGGTGTATACATTGATTGAAGAAGGAGAAACTTTCGGAGCAAGCAAACTCAACAGCATTATGAAGGAAGTCTTGACGGAGTTCTGGGGGGATGCCATTGAGATTGATGATGATGCAGCTCTGACTTGGATGCGCCAAGCTCACTACTACATGGGCTTGTATAGCTACACCTACTCAGCGGGACTAGTCATCTCGACAGCAGGTTATCTTCATCTGAAACATTCTGAGAACGGAGCTGAAGATTGGCTCAATCTCCTCAAGTCTGGAGGTAGCAAGACACCACTTGAGTCAGCTATGATTATCGGAGCCGATATTTCAACAGACAAACCACTCCGTGATACTATTCAGTTCTTGTCTGACACAGTTGACCAAATTATTGCCTATAGTGCCCAGTTGGGGGAGTAAAGGAATAGAAAGGTTGTTCTAGAATAATGCTCCTGGGTTTGTATTGGACTAGCTGTAGCTATTTTCAAAAACGCCGTTGAAGGTCGTGATGTTAAATTTGAACTTGCTGTAGAGCTGCTACTGATAGTTATTTACTTCATTTTAGACCAGTTATCCCAGATTCTATTTCCTTAAGAATTTAATATAAAGTCATCTGCGGATGATTTTTTGACAACTCATAAAAAGAGGTAGGCAGATGTATCCAGAATTGAAAAGAAAAGTAGTAGAAGAAAAACCGAGTTATCGTCAAGAAGAACTCCTGTGGCTACTTGAGCACATAGGGGATACTAGTCCAGAGATTCGCGATGAATTGGTTTTTACCAGTTTGGCTAGGGGGATTCAAGAAGAGTTATTTATCAAGGAGCAATTTCAGTTGATTGCTGCTGAGATTGTCTCTGATGGTGGGCTAGATAAAGAGATTGATAAGACAGGAGCTTCAACGCTTGAACGTTCTTTTAGGGCCCTTATTTATGCCAATCTCTTATCTGCTGATGGTAATGAACAGTCTCTTTTTTATCGAGAGCTAAAAACTGATATCAGAAATACGATGCTCGATCAAGGTTTGCATTACCTTGAAAAAGAAGAGGATACGACAGGTTTTTCAAGTCAGTATGGTTGGGTGCATGCTTTTGCTCATGGGGCTGATCTTTTGACTGAAGTTGTTTGTCATCCAGACTTTTCTAAAAATAGAGTTCATGAAGTATTTGACATACTTGGCCAACTATTTAAAAGAATTTCGGTTCGATTTATAGATGATGAGGACTGGCGCTTGGCCAGAGTCCTTTACGAACCTATTTTGCAAGGAAAGGTGGAGCAAGCGACACTGGCTTCTTGGATAAAGTCACTTGATTTCCAGATAGAAGAGAGGGAAGATTTTTATCAATTTTCCAATTTCAGATCCTGTCTCTTAGAAGTCTATGTTCAACTCGACCAGAGAAATAATTTACAAGATGACTTGAAAAAAGCTATTCAATCTTTCCAATATTAGATTTTGATTATCAAATGTGAAAATTTGCACAAAATTTCCAAGCACATTTCTTGAAACCCTTTCCTTCTTCTGATAGACTAATACATAGTTTGAAAAAAGGAGATTTAACATGAAAAAATTTGTTGCTGAATTAATCGGTACTTTTATGCTTGTGTTCATCGGAACAGGAGCTGTTGTTTTTGGAAATGGTATTGAAGGACTTGGACACCTTGGAATTGCTCTTGCTTTTGGTTTGGCAATCGTAGTCGCAGCTTTCTCAGTTGGAACTGTTTCAGGTGCTCACTTGAACCCAGCTGTTTCTATCGCTATGTTTGTTAACAAACGTTTGTCATCTTCAGAGCTTGTAAACTACATCCTCGGTCAAGTGGTTGGTGCTTTCCTTGCATCAGGATCTGTCTTCTTCCTCTTGGCAAATTCAGGTATGTCAACTGCAAGTCTTGGTGAAAATGCCTTGGCAAATGGTGTAACTGTTTTTGGTGGTTTCTTGTTTGAAACAATTGCAACTTTCTTATTTGTTTTGGTCATCATGACTGTAACTTCAGCAAGCAAAGGTAATGGCGCAATCGCTGGTTTGGTGATTGGTTTGTCATTGACAGCTTTGATTCTAGCTGGCTTGAACATCACTGGACTTTCAGTAAACCCAGCTCGTAGCTTGGCTCCAGCTGTCTTGGTGGGTGGCGCAGCTCTTCAACAAGTTTGGATTTTCATCCTTGCACCAATCGTTGGTGGAGTTCTTGCAGCTCTTGTTGCTAAAAACTTCCTTGGAACTGAAGAATAATTGAAACTCAAAAAGCCTTGCTCCTCAGCTTGAGGAACAGGGCTTTTTCGTATGATACTCTTCGAAAATCTCTTCAAACTACGTCAGCGTCCATCTGCAACCTCAAAACAGTGTTTTGAGCTGACTTCGTCAGTTTTATCTACAACCTCAGAGCAGTGCTTTGAGCAACCTGCGGCTAGCTTCCTAGTTTGCTATTTGATTTTCATTGAGTATGAGTTTAGCGGTTGTCAATTTTCTCTGGATAAAGGTCGTGTTGGAAGAGGCGTTGTTCTGCCAATCCTTCATACTTGGTTCTAGGTCTACCGTAGTTGTAGTAAGGGTCGATTGAAATGCCACCGCGTGGAGTGAATTTTCCCCAGACCTCTAAATAGCGAGGGTCTAGCAAGTTGACCAAGTCTTTCCCGATGGTATTGATACAGTTTTCGTGAAAATCCCCATGATTTCGGTAACTAAAGAGGTAGAGTTTGAGGGATTTTGACTCGACGCAGAGCTTGTCAGGAATGTAGGAAATATAAATAGTTGCAAAATCTGGCTGAGCAGTGATAGGGCACAGGGAGGTAAATTCAGGACAGTTGAATTTGATGAAATAGTCATTTTCCACATGACGATTGTCAAAAGATTCGAGGACTTCTGGTTGATAGTCGAAAATGTAGTTGGTTTCTTTATTGCCTAGTAGGCTAAGGTTTTTCATTTCTTCTTGTTGTGACATGATTTTTTCTTTCTAATCTTAAACACCACGTTGGTTGTCGTAGAGGAGGGTATGGAGTTGAGGAAGGACGCGGACATTGCCCCAGCTATCGTCGGCAGCGATGCGTTCCCAGAGTTCTTTGAGGCGGTCTAGTTGATCTTGGATAATATTGCCTGTGGCCTTGGGCTCAGGATTTCCAGCCGATAAAAAGAGAACATCTGGTTGGTAGCGTTCTTGTATTCCTTTAGCAAAGGCTAAATCTGCATCATCAAAGACAGGGATTTTAAAGGTGACTTTGGCTGGATCCAATTGGGAAACGATAAAGTCCAAGGTTTCAAAGTTGACTTCCATCTTGGATGAAGGAGGTTTGGGGCTGAGAGTGACCTGGTCGATATCTTTTAACCAGTTTTGCCAGCGAGAACCTTGAGTCTCAACAGCCAGAGTGACACCACGTTCCTTGAGTTTAGTGACGAGTTCAGCCATGTTGGCTGCTAGGATAGCAGGATTTCCCCCAGATAGGGTGACATAGTCGTAGCTCCCCAATTTATCCAAGGCAGCAATGACCTCGTCAGCTGTCATGCGAGTTGGTTTTTCAGAGCCATCCCAAGTAAAGGCAGAATCGCACCAGTCGCAGTGGTAGTCGCAACCTGCAGTGCGGACAAACATGGTTTTCTGGCCAATAGCACGGCCTTCGCCTTGAAAGGTTGGGCCAAAAATTTCCAGAACTGGTAGTTTGAGGACACGTTCCCTAGTCATCTAACCACTCCCGTCTAAACTCCGCAAAGGCAGTCGGAGTTTCATAGAGGCGAATGTATTCCAAACGGAGACCGCGTTCATCTGGCAACTCTTGACTCATGGTTTGGAAAATCCAGTAAACCATATTTTCAGCAGTCGTGTTCATATAGGGAAGAGTTTCATTGAGATAGCGATGATCCAAGTGGGGTTCTAAGTAGTTCTTGTAGATGGCTTTGATATCTCCAAAATCGTAGGCCATGCCACGTTCATCTAAAAATCCACTGACAGCAATCTGCAGACGATAGGTGTGGCCATGAAGGGATTTGCATTTTCCCTCATAGTGAAAGAGGTGGTGGGCAGCATCAAAGGTAAACTCTTTTGATACCAAGGTTCTGTGAGGATTGTAGACAAGAGACTCCCCGGTTTCCTGTTTGATTTCTTTGGGTGCAAAAAACATTAGGCCTCTCCTTTCTGTGAGAGATAAACATCAAGACCATGTTGACGTAGGTGGCAGGCTGGGCAATCTCCACAGCCACTTCCGATAATCCCGTTGTAGCAGGTTAAGGTCTTTTCACGAACATAGTCAAAGGCACCGAGTTGGTCGGATAATTCCCAAGTTTCAGCCTTATCTAGCCACATGAGAGGTGTTTGGATAACAAAGTCGTAATCCATGGCAAGGTTGAGGGTAACATTAAGGGATTTGACAAAGACATCTCGACAATCGGGGTAGCCTGAGAAGTCTGTCTCGCAGACACCTGTCACGATATCTTTAATGCCTCGTTGCTTAGCAAGAACTGCCGCAAAGGATAGAAAGAGGTGGTTGCGACCGTCAACAAAAGTATTGGGAACCTCTCCCTCTTTTTGCTCAATCTCTAGATCAGAAGTCAAGGCGTTTTCAGTGATTTGCCCCAGCAGAGACATATCTAGGATATGATGACGAATCCCCTGTTCCTTGGCGATTTCTCTAGCAACTTGAATTTCGAGATGATGGCGTTGGCCGTAGGCAAAGGTAACGGCTTCGACCGTTTCATAGTGTTCTTTAGCCCAAAAGAGGCAGGTTGTAGAATCTTGACCGCCACTAAAGACGACCAAGGCTGATTGACGTTTCATAATACTCCTTCCAAAATGGGGAATGTTCAGAGCACGCAAAAAGCTCCCTTGAGGGAGCTAAAAAATACCAAGTAGAGGTTTTTTTTAGCGATGGCATGTCCCAAACATCGTAATATTCTATCTACAGTCTAGCATATTTTTTGAAAAATGGCAAAGGGCAAGAAAAAAGAGACCAAAGAAAGTACTTGGTCTCTAATATGATTAGCTCAATTCAGCAACGATGGCCTTGATTTGTTCTGCTGTATGAACACCTGCAACTTGTTTCACTACTTGGCCGTCTTTTTTGAAGAGAAGAGTTGGGATAGACATGATTCCAAAAGCACGAGCTGTGTTTGGATTTTCATCAACATCCATTTTAACGATTTTCAAGACATCTTCTGAAAGTTCTTCAGACAATTTATCCAAGATTGGACCTTGCATGCGACATGGACCACACCAAGTTGCCCAGAAGTCTACCAAGACCAAACCGTCTTTTGTTTCTTGTTCGAATGTTGCATCTGTAATTGCTTTTGCCATTGTATTTCTCCTTTTTTAGTTATATTGGCTTAAATCTTGTTTCATGAGATAGAAGAAGACATCTCCATAAGTCCCATGGTAGTCCAAATCATGACCGTTGTAAGTTAATTTTTGGACAGGGTAGTAGTCTGCGACGCCGATAAGGCAAGCTTGTTGTGAACGATCAAAGTCTTCATAAGACTCGAAAGTTACAGTTCTTTCGTTCTTGCTGGCATCTAGATAGGTAATTTCAATCATTTTAAAAACTCCTTTGTTTAATGATGACTTTATTTTACTCTTTGTAAAAGAGAATGTCAAGAAAAATGATTGCGCACGCAAGTTTTTTTAAAAATATTTTAGGCTAACCAGTTTGATTTTCTTGCTAAGCTTTCTTCAACAGCTGTTTGTAAATAAGCCAGGGTAGTCTGTCCTTCTCTCGTCAGGCAGATAAAACTAGCTCGCTTGTCCTGGTCGCAGCATCTCCGACTAAGTAAACCGCAGTTCTTGGCTTCTAAGCGAGCCACCATCCGTGAAACAGCACTAGGGCTCAGATGGAGTTTATCTGGCAAGTCGATTTGTCTTAGGGATTTGCTTTCAGCCTGATTTAGAAAGTGCAAGAGGTAAAATTCCTTGAGTGTCAAGGTTTGTTCACTCTGCTCAGCGATGGTCTCTTCTAAAATAGCTTCTAGCTCTACTTGCCTACGGTTGAAGTCAAACCATTTTTCTAAGTAAGTCATGTCCATCTCCTTTCCCTCTATAATAGTGTAATCATACTAGTGCATCTATGATGCTTGCGCACGCAATTAGTATACACCTTTTTGGCTTGGATAGCAAGAAGGATGTTTCTTATATATTTCCTTGAAATTTTCTGAAAAAAGAGTAAACTGGTATGCAGAAAGTCTATTTGTGGAGTTTACAATGAAGTTATATGTTCAGTTAATGATTCTCTTTGTGATTTCTCTAATCGGAGAGGGGATTTCCAGTTTCTTTCATTTGCCCATTCCAGGCAGTATTATCGGCTTGATTATTCTTTTTCTAGCCTTGCAGTTCAAGTGGCTGCGTATCCGCCATGTCAATATGGTGGGGAACTTTTTGCTGGCCAACATGACCATCCTCTTTCTACCTCCTGCGGTTGGAATTATGGAAAAGTTTGATGTGATTGCTCCCTATCTCCTACCTATTGTCTTGATTGTCTTTTTTGCGGCAGTAATCAATATCATCTTGATTGCGCTTGTGGTTCAATTTATCAAAAAACGCTATGAAGGTGACTACGAAGAAAGAGGTGCTAAATGAGCGAATTTGTATCCAATCCCCTTTTTGGGATCGCCCTGTCCATCTTAGCCTATCTTGGGGGAATGATGATTTTCAGACGCTATCCTCATCCCTTAACGACTCCCTTGTTGCTGTCAGCTATTTTTATTATCATCTTTCTAAAGGTAACTGGCATTTCCTACCAAGATTACTACCAAGGTGGGGTTTATCTTAACAACTTGATTGTTCCTTCAACAGTGGCTCTAGGAATTCCCCTTTATAAGAGTTTCCACTTGATGAAGCATCATGCTCGCAGTATTCTCTTTGGTAGTTTGCTGGCGGTAGTGGTCAATACCTCTTTCACAGCCCTTGTGGCCAAAATCTTTGGTATGGACTTTTTCCTAGCTATTTCCCTCTTTCCTAAGTCAGTAACGACTGCTATGGCAGTGGGAATCACAGAAAAGTTGCAGGGCTTGACTACTGTGACTCTAGTAGTTGTCGTAGCGACTGGTATTTTGACCAGTGTAATCGGACCAACACTTCTAAAATGGCTAAAAATAGACGATCCAGTAGCTGTTGGACTAGCCCTGGGTGGAACAGGACACGCTGTTGGAACTGGAACGGCCTTTCGCTATGGACCAGTTGCAGGTGCTATGGGAGGATTAGCTATTGGTGTTACAGGTGTTCTCTATGTATTTATCAGTCCTATTGTAGCTAATTTGATCTTGAGTTAAAAAGCAAGGGTTAAGAATTTGGAGAACATCGGTTTTATTTTAGGGTGAGGATGAAAAAGATTGTCCTGTGACCCGAAACTATATCTATCTATCTAGGACTTAAGAGTTGAAGAAAAGTGGCGTCAAGGGGATTTTACAGAAATGAATAGAGATAGTTTATGAATGAAAAATTAAATTTTTAAAGAAATATGTGATATCTGGAGAGCTGGTCGAGATTTTATCTAATTTTAAAAATCTGTCCAATCATCCTATTCCACAATATTGGCGGGATGCGTTTCAAACATCAGATTTTTCTAAAAGAAAACAAATCATCCTAGGAGAATGGAAAAAATATCTAGCTGAAGAACTCAGCAATACGATCTCTTATCTAGAAGAGTTTCTGGAGGCTATAGACCTTATCAAAATTGGACCTACCTATTCCTTGCTTTATTCCATTAGAACTTATCAGAGCAAGAGTCTAGTATTTTATGAGGGTAAAATACCGATTTCGGACCGAGAGTTTACAGACCACTTTAATCAGTCAAAACTAGAACTTGACGGGAGTATCCGTGATTTCTATACACATATTCATGAAGGGTTTAATGACTATACCAGTAAAAGCATGGGCTTAGACGATCTAGATATGATTGAACCAATAGCTGATTATGATTGGGAATTTGAGGATCAGTTAACAAATGACATTTCCAGTTATTACAATTTTTTTAGCAATGGTATGGGAAAGTATCTCGTATTAGACTTATCTAAACCAATGAGTCAAGGTGGAGTGTTCTGGTCAAAGGATGAGTTACCCATTTACCCAATCCCTTTTTGGGATTATGTAGATGAATGGATTATTCTGGGGCTTGATTTCTAGGTGTTTGATTGTCAGTGACTTTATTGATAAGGTTAAAACAGAAAAAGGATGGAATGATTTTCCATCCTTTTTTATCTAGGAATAAATTTTTATTCCTGGGGGGACAATGTTTAATCTTTCTTACCTTTTAGTAAGAAGGCAGCCGAGAGGGCTAGGCTGAGGCTCGCCATAAAGAGGAGGGGACTAGTCTGTTCACCAGTAGCTGGAAGTTGTTTTTCATTCGTAGAGGCTTTGTCATTGACATCATTACTTTCAACCAATGGTTTTGTAGTTTCTAGGTTTCTTTCTTCCATATGAACTGGGATAGGTTTAATAGTTGATCCTTCTGTCTTGTAAACAATAGCATAGGTGTTCAGGTCAAGAGCGATAAACTCAAGATACCCATCTCGGATGGTGAACTCTTGTGATTTTAAGTCTTTTGTCGGAGTCAACTGATAGAGTTCTTGGACAGCACCTGAAACTGGTAAACGAACGAGTACAGCACCTTTTGGTTGAACTAATTTGCCATCTTTATCCTTGAGTTGAAGGGCATAAGCATCGTATATCTTGCCTAAGAGTTCTTTGTTTTCAACTTTTTGACTGTCAAGATAACTTGCTCCTTCGAGTTCAGTTGTTCCACTAATAACTTGAGCTCTTGTGGTCTTATCTTTCATTACTTTGAGTTTAAACTCAGGAAGTGTGATGCTTGGTGCTTCTTGGTCTCCTGCAGTCCCTATAGGCTCAGTGTATTCAGGGATAACCACAGAAGGCGCTTCTTGATCTCCTGCAGTTCCAATAGGCTCAGTGTATTCAGGAATTACAACGGAAGGTGCTTCTTGGTCTCCTGCAGTCCCGATAGATTCAGTATATTCAGGGATTATCACGGAAGGTGCTTCTTGGTCTCCTGCAGTCCCGATAGGTTTGGTATATTCAGGAATTACAACGGAAGGTGCTTCCTGGTCTCCCGCTGTGCCGATAGGCTCAGTGTATTCGGGGATTTCCACAGTAGGTGCTTCCTGATTTCCCACAGTTCCAATAGGTTTGGTATATTCAGGTCTTTCCACAGTAGGTGCTTTCTGATCCCCAGCAGTTCCGATAGGACCAGTGTATTCAGGTCTTTCCACGGAAGGTGCTTCTTGCTCCCCAGCAGTTCCGATAGGACCGGTGTATTCAGGAATTTCCACAGAAGGTGCCTCCTGATCCCCAGCAGTTCCGATAGGACCAGTGTATTCAGGTATTTCCACGAAAGGTGCTTCCTGCTCTCCCGCAGTGCCGATAGGTTCAGTGAATTCAGGAATTACAACAGAAGGCGCTTCTTGATCTCCAGCAGTGCCTATAGGATCTGTGTACTCAGGAATGGTTCCAACTGGAGCAGGCTCATCCCCTTTGCTTGTAAGGATTTTTTCTTCAACTGGAGCAGTTTCGTCCTTAGGAAAGACAGCTACAACAGGACTAGTCGTTGTTGTACCTTGGATGGCATAAGCTTCTATCGGCTTGCCAGCTTTACGGTCCGTAGTTTCAGGAATATCTAGTTGGACCTTATTATTCTTGATGGTTAATACTGTTTGTTCACCTGATGTGACAAGATGATCATCATCGACTTTTCTAAGTAGAAGAGGATCTTTGATACCAGGGAAGGTCACAGCGACTGCATCCCAATTGCCAGTTGGTAGGGTTAGGGTAACAGTCTTATCTTTGGACTTAACGGAATCAAGACTTGGACTATCGAGAGACACAGAAGGTGCCTTTAAGATATCAAAGGAATCAAGAGAAATTTTCTTTCGTCCTTGTGGAGAATTTGGATCTACTTTCAAAGTGAGAACATGGTCGCCATCTGTTAGATTGGTGAATTCACCAATCAAAGCTCCTTTTTCAGTTGCTCCTGGAGTGTAGAAGTCAAGGGCTGGCATCTCTTTTCCATCCAGTGTGACAAGTGCCTTGCCTAGTGATGCTGTTTTTAATCCATAGATTCGGATACCTGTTCCAGAGAATGGAATGGTTGCAGTGGCTTCAGAAGCAAGGCTATCATCAGCGTTGATGTCAGCGTATTTTTCTGTAGAAGCATAGAGTTCTGCATCGCTCCAATCCTTAAACATGGAACCATACTGGATACGAGGGTCACGGTCGTCAATCTTCTCAACAGTTGCTCCTTGGCCTGGGAAGACTTTGAAGTAGTCGAGAGAAATTTTTGCACGCTCGTTTGTACGTCCTTTGTGTTCGCGCTTAACAGTGATGGTCATGAGGTGAGGACCTGAAGAAAGATTTGTGTAACGACCGATTAGGACACCTTTTTCAGTTGCTCCTGCTGTATAGAAGTCAAGTTCTCCAACAGATTTACCATCGATTTTAACGTCAGCAAGTCCCAATTGAGATGACTTGAGTCCGTAGATTTCAATACCAGGTCCATTGAATGGAATGGTTGCAGTCGCATCTTTATCAGAATAATTTCCATTTGAGATATCAGCGTATTTCTCTGTTCCACCAAATAGTTCTGTGTCAGACCAATTTCCAAAGGCAGAGCCGTACTGGATGCGTTTGTCACGGTCATCTACCAACTCACTAAAGGCATCAATAGAAGCAGCATCTGAAACTGGTGTTGAACGTTCGCCCATCATAGCTTTAACAGTATAGGTATAGGCATGGCTAGAATCAATTGAGCGATCGATAAAGTGAGTTTGGTTGGTGATAAACTCACGTAGGGTAGAAGCTTGGCTATTTTCATCCTTGCTTTCTCGTTGGATGACATAATGACTTGCTCCCTTGACTGGGTTAAAGTCAAGTTCAGCCGTCATGGCATCTTTTCGAACAGCTGTCAAACGAGTCACACGTCCAGGGAAGTTTTCAAAGGTAATGACGTCGCCTTTTTGAGTAGCAAGCTGAATACGGTTATCTTTGATACGGGTAGCTTGGACTTCCTTACCATTAATCTTAATCAAAGTTGCTTCAATATTTGGATAGTCTACAACCAAGTCTCCACCAACATTTGAAAGGAAGGTGAGGGATTCAAGATTCTTTTCTTGCCATTTCATGCTGACTTCAAAGTTGCCACGGGCTACAAGACCAGAAACTTGCCCGTCTTTCCAAGCATCTGGAAGGGCTGGTAATGGTGCAATATAACCTGTGTGAGACTGAAGGAGCATTTCTGCCATCCCGCTGGTTGCGCCAAAGTTACCATCAATTTGGAAAGGCGCGTGCGTATCCCAGAGGTTTTCTAGGGTTGAAGATCTGAGCTGTTCAGCCAACAAACGGTGGGCACGATTTCCATCTAGGAGACGAGCCCAGAGGTTGATTTTATTAGCCTTAGACCATCCAGTACCACCATCTCCACGGTGGTTTAGGGTTGCGCGTGCTGCTTCCAAATATTCAGGTTGATCCTTGCCAAATAGAGTACCTGGGAAGAGTCCGACCAGATGAGAAACGTGACGGTGGTGATTTTCAATACCTTCGTTTGTGAATTGAGGGCTGTCTTCCTCAAACCACTCCTTGATACGACCATCTCGGTTGATATGAAGTGGTTTTAACTTGTCAAATTTAGCCTTAACTTCTGTTACAAGGTCTTGATCCACTTTCAGATGGTTAGCCACTTCCATGTAGTCGTGGAAAAGTTGCCAAACTAGAGACTGGTCGAAGGTATTCCCAATAGTGATAGTTCCATGCTCTGGTGAGTAGGATGGAGAAGATACCCAACGGTCACTAGCCTTGTCGTAGTGCAAGAAGGAATTCCAGAACTTGGCTGTTTCCTTGAGCATTGGATAAATCTTTTCTTTGAGATAAGTTTCATCCTTTGTGAATTTGTAGTAGTCATAGACGTTCTGCATCATCCAAGCATTGGCAGCAGGAGACCAACCCCAATAGTAGTTCCAACCAGGAGTAGTCCAGCCAAATGGTGTCGCCTGAGTATGAACCAGCCAACCATTTTCTTGGCCTTCTTTGGATTCGATACCAGCGTATTCCTTAGCAGCGATACGGCCATAGTAGCGCATATCGTCAATGTAATTGATCATTGGCTTAGCTGTTTCAGCAAGATTGCTCATGTAGGCAGGCCAGTAGTTCATCTGTAGGTTGACATTGAGGTGATAGTCAGAGTTCCATGGTGGATTATCTACAGCATTCCAGACTCCTTGCAAGTTTGCAGGAAGGGCGTCTGTCCGATCACGAGAAGAGCTGATCAGGAGGTAACGTCCGTATTGGAAGAAGAGTTCTTCTAGCTTTTGGCCTTTTGTTGGATTATAGGTTTGAAGAGCTTCTTTTGTAGTTTGATTAGACTTGCTACCGCCGAGGTTTAATTGAACACGGTTGAAAAGACTTTGATAGTCCTTGATGTGGTCATTTTTCAGAGTTTCATAGTCTTTTGCCTTGGCAGCATCTACGATAGATTTGACAGTTTTCTCTACGTCAATATCCTTGCGATAATTAGTTTTTGGATTTTGAGCAAAATTAGTCTTGGCACTGAGTAGCAGTGTTGCATAGCTTGCTCCTGTGACAGTCAAATAACCATCTTGAGCAGTGACTTGTCCGTCAGTCTTGATACCAAGATAAGAGGCAAATTGAAGGCCGTTATCTTTAACAGTACCCTTGAGCAAAATACCATTAGAATCTACACTGACAGTCCCTTTTTTGTAATTAGAATTATCCCAAGAATACTGTCCGTTAGCAATTAGGTCTTCTGTTAAGCTATTCCAAAGGGTAAAATCAAGCGTCTTATCTCCCTTTTTAGTCAAGTGGGTAACAGTGACGTCGTCTGGGAAGCTAGAGAAGGTCTCGCGTTTGAAGCTTGTCCCGTCTTGGGTATAAGAGGTAGTTGTGATAGCTTCAGAAATATCCAAGCCACGGTGATAATCTGTGACAGTATCTAACCCTTTCTTCTGGTTGTTAAAGACCATAAAGATATCACCGAAGGCTAAGTAGCGACCATATTGGGCATTATTAGGCCCAACGAGATTTCTTTCAGCTAGGCGTTTGGCTTTTTGACGGTCGCCGTCTTCTAAGGCCTTACGGATTTCGGCTAAGACTTTGTAGCGGTCCTTGTAGTTTCCTCCGTTGTAATCTTGACTATCTGGCTGTGGGCCTCCAGACCAAAGTGTTTTTTCGTTGTACTGGATTCTTTCTTCACCGATGAGTCCGAAAACCTTGGCACCCATTTCCCCATTTCCGACTGGGAGGGCTTGTTTTTCCCATCCATCATAGGAAGGAGCAGTTGGTTGGTTGTAATGTAATTCGTAATGTTCTTGCTTGTTCACAGGAAGTTCTGGCTTCTCGCTCTCCTTATTGTCAGCAGGGGCGGTAGTAGCACTTGTCTCTGACTGACTACTAGTTTGAGGTAGTTCTGTCCCTGGGTTTGTTTGCTTTTCAGCTGATTCAGCTATAGGTTGAGTCTCTGTGTTAGAAGCAACAACTTCTTCTACTTTCGTATCCGGTTTAGCAGAGGTTTCAGTAATTGTTGCCTCACTTTCCGTAATCTCGACACCATCAGCAGCCACACCCTGTGCTGCTAAAAACACAGCTCCAAGTAAAACAGAGGCAGCTCCGACACTTAGCTTGCGGATGCTATACTTACAGGATTTTTCCCAATATCTCTTATCCACAAAATTCTCCTTTCTTAAATCTGTAAGCGCATACATTCTCTTTTAAAAAAATAAGTCTTGCAGAAATATGTGTGATTTTTCAGATAATTTTAATATAACAAATAAATGGAACTATTGCAAGGGCTTTCAAGAGAAATGGCCTTATTTTACTAAGTTTTACTAATACTCAATTGTTTTCAAAAAGCAACCTTGTCCATTGTCTGCTGACAGTGGACTTTAAAACGCCTTTTTCTAGTCCTTGAATAACTTCTTGAAGGACTAGAAAAAGGCGGCTTCTAATGTTTGGAACGCCTTATTTTTAAAGCCTCGTTTTCGAATTTCTTTCCAGACTTGTTCAACAGGGTTCATTTCTGGTGTATAAGGTGGGATAAAAGCTAACTCAATATTACTACTTGGAATCTCTAAGGTACTTGATTTATGCCATATAGCATTATCCATGACAAGTAAAATATAATCATCCGGATAAGCTTGTGAGACTTGCCGTAGAAATTCATTCATCCACTCAGTATTGCATCCTCCAGAAATAAGGAAGAAGGAATCTCCTGTCTGAGCATCTACTGCCCCATAACAATAGCGATATTCTCGCATATAATGACTATGAATGTTAGGTCGGATTCCTTGAGGAGCCCAACAAGAACTCATCTTACTGATTCTCCCGAAACCGGCTTCATCTTGGTACATCAAACGTACTTTGTTATAAGTCCCCTTCTCTTTAAAGCGCTTACTTAAGGTCTCGAATGTAGATTTTATTTTTAGACGTCTCAATTATTTGAGCGTCTGCCTTCTTGGGATGTTCAGGTCTGGGAGTGACCGTTCGCCAACCATGGCGTTTCAAGAGATAATAAAAACCATCACGTGTAGAAGTGCGACCAATCTCTTTTTGATAGGCTTCGAATAACTGATTGACAGTCACAAATTCTCCAGCCTGAGCAGCTTCTATATGACGTTTTAGAAATGCTTGTTCTTCTTCGTAAGTCATATATTCTCGATGACGTCCACCACGAGTCTCTTGAAGAAGAGCTTCTAAACCAAACTCCTTATATTTTTTCAAATTCCTCCAAACAGTTGTTTTATTACAATCTAGCAGATCCATGATTTCCTTATAACTCTTTCCTTTTGAGCGAAAATAAATAATCTGTAGACGTTTGTGATATTTGGCGTACGATGAATCTCTCAGGAGTTTTTCAATTTTCTGTATTTCTTCGTTTGTGAGTTTCATAACTACTATTATAAGATGGTTTTTGATTTTAGTCTAGTATTACTACTAAAAAGACTCTTTATCACCTACTATTTTATGTAGTTAATAAAGAGTCTTTTTATTTAGTAGAGATAATTTCGAGTAGAATTAATTAAAGATAATAGTAGGTAAGGTGGTCAACTAATTTATAGTTTTTTTAGTATTTTACCAAATAGTTTCTCTAATTTTTTAAATCTACATAAATTGTTCTGCATGTATCGAAGTTATGAATCTTATCACCTTATTATATTCGTATTTTCTGCATAGTATCTTTTAGATAAATTCAGAAAATTAAATCAGATAAAATTATACTAATTTTGAAATATACATAATGTTAAAGGTTTCTACTCGTTCTAATTTCTTCTCGTATCTTCATCACTATCACTCTCTAAAGATTATCATAGTATTTTTTGAAAGCATCAAAATAATACTTAACTTCTTCAGCTTTATTTACTTGACCACCCCACTCTAATTTTTTATCTCCTAAAATCCAAAATAAACCATCTCCTCTTTCACCTGAGGTTAACTTTGCATCACCTCCATCTTTAGGAACCGCTATGCCAATAACACCAGTACCACCCATACGAAACATCTGGCGTGGACCGCTATGAGCGACACCTACATCCACTCCCTTTAATTTGGGAAAATCTACAGATAAGCGAAAGTCAAAACTTGCCGGTTCCAAATCATCATAAGTGATTTTACGAATAATATAATCTTGACCGAAGTAGCTATCAAGCATTGCAATTAAGACTTGATAACCTTTGCTTGATTTGATTCTTTCTCGTATCTCTAACATCTTATTTCACCATTTTAAACCTTTCATTATTTTAAAACTTGATAACTATACGCCTTTTCCTCTTTATTTTCTTTTAGCAAAATCTACAAATCGAAACTTTTCAAGTTTGTGCCGGCTTTCGGTGAACTGAAATTGGCGTCCGTCTTGGAGATAGACTTTTGACTTAATGGAAACAACATAAGGATCTTTACCAATATCCATGAGAATCTTATCTCTATCGTTACTATGGTCAATGGTGATTTCCTTTTGAGCATAGTCGATGATTAATTTCAAATCATTTTCGATATAGGAGTAGATAGATTGTTCAGCAATTTCTCTGGTTAGTTTAGGGATGAGTTCCATATCTAGATAATCAATATCCAGTACGGATACCAGATCATCTACAACTCGTTGGCGAACGACCTTCCAAACCATCCGAAATTCTGGGAAGCCAGTTAACAGGGAAGTTTTTTTATCGATGATAATTTTATCTAGACTCACGACATTCGTTTTTGAGCGAAGTCCTAACTCTTGGACCAATTCTTGGTAGCTAGTTAGGTTAGACACTGGGAAATTCACAGTTTCTTCTTTAATAACCTGAGAACCCTGCCCTCTGATTTTTTTAATCAATCCCTCTTCTTGGAGGAGAGCTAAGGCTTTTCGAACAGTGTCACGACTCACCTGATACTGGTCCATGAGTTCGTGTTCACTAGGGAGAAAATCTCCAACAGCATAGGTTTCTTCATGAATTGCTTTTTCCATTTGTTTGTATAATTGTTGATATTTTTTCACGGTTCTTCCTCTAAAATAATCGATTGATGAGCCCTACAAGAGTTTCTTGTATTTATTTTACCATACAAGTAACAAAAATATACAAAAAAAATCCATTATTTTTAACAAACAAGTTGCATACAAGTTTGGTATCGATTACAATTGAATTATCAAATCAAGGAAATCTTGACAAAAATAAGGAGATTCAAATGGGGAAATTTGAACAAGAAGCTAAAGATTTGCTACAAGCAATCGGAGGCAAAGACAATATTACGGCAGTAACTCACTGTGCAACACGCATGCGTTTTGTGCTTGTAGATGATAAGAAAGCTGATGTCAAGGCTATTGAATCCATCTCAGCGGTCAAGGGAACTTTTACAAACGCTGGTCAATTCCAGGTAATCATCGGAAATGATGTGCCAATCTTCTATAATGACTTTACAGCTGTTTCTGGTATTGAAGGTGTTTCAAAAGAAGCAGCCAAGTCCGCAGCTAAGAGTAATCAAAATGTCGTTCAACGTGTAATGACAACTCTGGCTGAAATCTTTACACCGATCATTCCAGCCTTGATCGTCGGAGGACTGATCCTCGGTTTCCGTAATGTTCTTGAGGGCGTGCATTGGTCAATGTTGGATGGCAAGACCATCACAGAATCCTCTCAGTTTTGGGCGGGGGTTAATCACTTCCTCTGGTTACCAGGTGAGGCCATCTTCCAGTTCTTGCCAGTAGGGATTACCTGGTCTGTTTCTCGTAAGATGGGAACCAGCCAAATCTTGGGAATTGTTCTTGGTATCTGTTTGGTTTCACCTCAGTTGCTGAATGCCTATGCGGTTGCTTCGACACCTGCATCCGAAATTGCAGCCAACTGGGTTTGGAATTTTGGTTACTTCACGGTTAATCGTATTGGTTACCAAGCTCAAGTTATCCCAGCTTTACTGGCAGGATTGAGTTTGGCTTATCTTGAAATTTTCTGGCGTAAGCATATCCCAGAAGTCATTTCTATGATTTTTGTACCATTCTTATCGTTGATTCCAGCCTTGATTTTGGCTCACACTGTTTTGGGACCAATCGGATGGACAATTGGTCAAGGACTATCGGCAGTTGTATTGGCAGGGTTAACTGGTCCAGTTAAGTGGCTCTTCGGTGCGATCTTTGGTGCCCTCTATGCTCCATTTGTTATCACTGGTCTTCACCACATGACCAATGCCATTGATACGCAATTGATTGCTGATGCTGGTGGAACTGCTCTCTGGCCTATGATTGCTCTTTCTAATATTGCCCAAGGTTCAGCTGTGTTTGCCTATTATTTGATGCACCGTCGTGATGAGCGTGAAGCTCAGGTATCACTTCCAGCAACTATTTCAGCCTATCTCGGTGTAACAGAGCCGGCCCTCTTTGGGGTTAACGTCAAATACATCTATCCATTTGTGGCTGGGATGATTGGTTCAGCTCTTGCAGGTATGCTTTCTGTGACATTTAACGTGACTGCTGCTTCTATCGGTATTGGTGGATTACCAGGTATTCTTTCTATTCAACCACAATACATGCTTCCATTTGCAGGGACTATGCTAGTTGCAATCGTCGTGCCAATGCTATTGACCTTCTTCTTCCGTAAGGCAGGACTCTTTACAAAAACAGAAGATGACACAGAATTAAAAGCAGAATTTCAAGCACAGGAAGAAGCAGAATTCCATCATCAAGAATCAACTTCTGTTGCTTCAACAAAAATTGTCAGTCCACTGGAAGGACAAGTAAAAGAACTAAGTCAAGCAACAGACCCAGTCTTTGCATCAGGTGTCATGGGACAAGGTCTAGTGATTGAACCAAGTCAAGGTGAGTTGACTTCGCCAGTAAATGGTACAGTTACAGTCCTATTTCCAACTAAGCACGCCATCGGTATTGTATCTGATGAAGGTGTTGAGTTATTGATGCACGTTGGCATGGATACTGTTGGTCTAGAAGGTCGTGGCTTTGAAAGTCATGTGTCTCAAGGAGACCATGTTACTGTAGGACAAAAATTGATTAGCTTTGATATGAAAGTGATCAAGGATGCAGGACTTGTGACTGAAACTCCAGTCATCATCACTAACCAAGATGCGTACACAGCGACAATCGAAGGAACTTATCCTAGAGTGATTAAAAACGGGGAAGACTTGATGGTTGCTAAACGAATCTAATACTCAATGAAAATCAAAGAGCAAACTAGGAAGCTAGCCGCAGGTTGCTCAAAACACCGTTTTGAGGTTGTAGATGGAACTGACGAAGTCAGCTCAAAACACTGTTTTGAGGTTGCGGATAGAACTGACGAAGTCAGTAACCATACCTACGGTAAGGCGACGCTGACGTGGTTTGAAGAGATTTTCGAAGAGTATAAGTTTTAAAATGTATAGGGTTGGGATATAGCTCCCTCCCTTTTATCAAAAAGGAGAAACTATGGCTCTTGATAAAAGAAAAGTTGTCTATCAAATCTATCCAAAATCATATAAGGACACGACAGGAAATGGAATCGGTGATTTCAGAGGCATCATCGAAAAAATTCCTTATCTAGCAGAATTGGGCGTGGATATGGTTTGGCTTAATCCTTTCTACCCAAGCCCTCAGCGAGATAATGGCTACGATATTTCAGACTATACAGCCGTCAATCCTATCTTTGGGGATATGGCTGATTTTGAAGAAATGATCCGTGTCGGAAAAGAGCACAAGATTGACTTCATGCTAGATATGGTGCTTAACCATTGCTCAACAGAGCATGAGTGGTTCCAAAAGGCTCTCGCTGGAGACAAGTACTACCAAGATTTCTTCTTTATCCAGGACCAACCAACCGATTGGTTGTCTAAATTTGGTGGTTCTGCCTGGTCACCTTTTGGAGATACAGGGAAATACTATCTCCACCTCTTTGACGTGACGCAGGCGGATCTCAATTGGCGTAATCCCAATGTCCGCAAGGAATTGTTCCAGGTGGTCAACTTCTGGCGTGACAAGGGTGTCAAAGGATTCCGTTTTGACGTGATTAATTTGATTGGTAAAGACGAAGTCTTGGTGGATTGCCCTGAAAACGAAGGAAAACCAGCTTATACGGATAAACCCATTGTCCATGACTATCTTCACATGATGAATGAAGCGACCTTCGGTTCTGATGATAGTTTTATGACAGTTGGAGAGATGTCTTCGACAACGATTGATAACTGTGTTCTTTATTCAGCGCCAGAGCGTCACGAATTGTCAATGGCCTTTAATTTTCACCATCTTAAAGTAGACTATGAAGACGGTCAAAAATGGACCATTGCTCCCTTTGATTTCGAAGAGCTCAAACGCCTCTATCATACATGGGGCAAGGAAATGAGTGAACGTGGTGGTTGGAGTGCCCTTTTCTGGAATAACCATGACCAACCTCGTGCCTTGAATCGCTTTGTAGATATCAAGAACTTCCGCAATGAAGGAGCAACCATGCTGGCAGCCAGCATTCACTTGTCACGTGGGACCCCTTATATCTACATGGGCGAAGAAATCGGCATGATTGATCCAGACTATGATTCTATGGAAGACTATGTAGATGTGGAATCCATCAATGCCTACCAGATGCTTTTGGATCAAGGCAAGTCACCTCAGCAGGCCTTTAAGATTATTCAAGCCAAGTCACGTGATAATTCTCGTACACCAATGCAATGGGATGCTTCTGAAAATGCAGGTTTTTCAACAGGCACTCCATGGTTGAAAGCTGGTAAATCCTACAAAGACATCAACGTTGAAAATGAAATTGACGGCCCAATCTTTAAATTCTATAAAGAATTGATTCGATTGCGTAAAGCAATGCCCATCATTTCAGAAGGGAGCTATCAGCCAGCACTTGAAGATAGCAAGCAGGTCTACGCCTTTGAACGCCACTTAGACGGTCAAAAACTCTTGGTGCTCAATCATTTCTATGAAAACGAAGCTGAAGTGACAATTCCAGCAGAATATCAAGCAGGGTGCGAGCTCTTATCAAACTATGAGAATGTGGAACTTGCTAAAAAAGTAATTCTTAAACCATACCAAACGCTAGCGATTTATGTAGATTAAGTTCAGAAAGAGCCTTCTTCTAAGGAATAAAAGGGCTCTTTTTTAGCTAGCATTCATTTTTTTGAAAGCGTAACTCAAACTAGTCAGGCGTAGGACTTTATGGTATAATATAGAAGATTCAAAAAGAAACAGGAGAAATGTTATGAACCTTATTTTAGCAATTGTATTGATTCTTTTAGCTTTTCTAGGAGGAGCTCTTGGAGGTATGTACTTGGTGCGCAAGCAAATCGAAAAAGAATTTGCGGATAACCCACGTTTGAACGCAGAAGCAGTTCGTACTCTCTTGAGTGCAAACGGTCAAAAGCCAAGCGAAGCTAAAGTACAACAAGTTTACCACCAAATCATTCGCCAACAAAAAGCAGCCCTTGCTAACAATAAAAAGAAATAAATAGGAAAAGTCTGGGATGAAAGTTCCAGACTTCTCACTATGTTTGACTGATATTTAGAGACAAGACTTTTTCCTTGCATTCTATTGATAATTGATTATGATTAAGAGGGAGACAGTGGGGAGCTACCCAGTCTGTCAGAAATTTCAGAAAGAAATGAATAATAATTATCAATCAGAAAAAAATACTAGAAAGAAGACTGTATGGATAATCGACCGATTGGTTTTTTGGATTCGGGCGTTGGAGGTTTGACGGTTGTACGTGAACTCATGCGCCAGCTTCCCCATGAAGAAATCGTCTATATTGGAGATTCGGCACGGGCTCCTTATGGTCCCCGTCCTGCTGAGCAGATACGTGAATATACTTGGCAACTGGTCAACTTTCTTTTGACCAAGGATGTTAAGATGATTGTCATTGCTTGTAATACAGCAACGGCAGTCGTCTGGGAAGAGATTAAAGCTAAGTTGGATATTCCGGTGTTGGGTGTGATTTTGCCTGGTGCATCAGCAGCTATCAAAGCAAGTCAAGGTGGGAAAATCGGTGTGATTGGAACCCCGATGACGGTAAAATCAGATATTTATCGACAAAAGATTCATGATCTAGACCCAGATTTACAAGTGGAAAGCTTGGCCTGCCCTAAGTTTGCTCCCTTGGTCGAGTCAGGTGCTCTATCGACCAGTGTGACCAAGAAAGTCGTTTATGAAACCTTGCGTCCCTTAGTCGGAAAAGTAGATAGCTTGATTTTAGGCTGTACTCATTATCCACTCCTCAGATCCATTATTCAAAATGTCATGGGGCCTAAGGTTCAGCTGATCGATAGTGGCGCTGAGTGTGTGCGCGATATCTCAGTCTTACTCAATTACTTTGAGATTAACCGTAGCCGAGATGCGGCGCCCCTTAAACACCGTTTTTATACAACTGCAAATAACCAAAGTTTTGCCCAGATAGGAGCAGAGTGGCTGGAAAAAGAGATTCATGTGGAGCATGTAACATTATGACAAACAAAATTTATGAATACAAGGATGATCAGGACTGGTATGTTGGATCCTACAGTGTTTTTGGTGGCATTCGGACTTTGACGGATGATGATTTAGAGTTTCCTTTGTTTGATTTAGCCAAAATCTTTCGTGATGAGGAGCGAGGATTTCCACTTTCAGTCACTGTTTTGCGATATGGTTCAGCCTACCGCTTACTCTCTTTTGTGGTAGATATTCTCAACCAAGAAGCGAATCGAAACTTGGAAGTCATTCAACGTCAGGGAGCTCTGCTTCTGGTTGAAAATGGGAAGCTCTTGCATGTGGAATTGCCTAAAGAAGGAGTCAATGTTCAAGACTTTTTCGAGACAAATAAAGTCAGAGAAACCTTGTTGATTGCAACTCGTAACGAGGGTAAAACCAAGGAATTTCGAGCTATCTTTGACAAACTGGGCTATGACGTAGAAAATCTAAATGATTATCCAGACCTACCTGAAGTGGCCGAAACAGGTATGACCTTTGAAGAAAATGCTCGCCTTAAGGCTGAAACCATTTCTAAATTAACAGGAAAGATGGTCTTGGCAGATGATTCTGGACTAAAAGTGGATGTTCTTGGAGGTCTACCAGGTGTCTGGTCAGCTCGTTTCGCAGGAGTAGGGGCAACTGATCAAGAAAATAACGCCAAACTCTTGCACGAATTAGCCATGGTTTTTGAACTCAAGGACCGTTCAGCTCAATTCCATACAACCTTGGTCGTAGCTAGCCCAGGTAAGGAAAGCTTGGTTGTCGAAGCTGACTGGCCAGGCTACATTAACTTTGAACCTAAGGGTGAAAACGGTTTTGGTTATGATCCTCTTTTCCTAGTAGGAGAAACTGGTAAATCATCAGCCGAATTAACCCTTGAAGAAAAAAATAGTCAATCCCACCGTGCCTTAGCCGTTAAGAAACTTTTGGAGGTATTTCCATCATGGCAAAGCAAACCATCATTGTAATGAGCGATTCCCACGGAGATAGCTTGATTGTAGAAGAAATCCGTGACCGCTATCTTGGGAAAGTCGATGCTATTTTTCACGATGGTGACTCGGAACTTCGACCAGATTCACCACTCTGGGAAGGAATCCATGTAGTCAGAGGAAACATGGACTTTTATTCAGACTATCCAGAACGTTTGGTGACTCAACTAGGCCCTACCAAGATCATCCAGACCCATGGACATTTGTTTGATATTAACTTTAATTTCCAGAAACTAGATTTCTGGGCTCAGGAAGAAGATGCAGATATCTGTCTTTATGGGCACTTGCATGTTCCAAACGCTTGGATGGAAGGAAAGACCCTCTTTCTAAACCCTGGTTCTATCAGTCAGCCACGTGGGACTATCAGAGAATGCCTCTATGCCCGTGTAGAGATTGATGATAGCTACTTTAAAGTGGACTTTTTGACACGTAACCATGAGGTCTATCCAGGCTTATCCAAGGAGTTTGCTCGATGATTGCCAAGGAGTTTGAACAGTTTTTACTGGAGCAAGAGGAAACCTTTTTAACTCCTGCTGAAAATTTGGCTGTACTCATTGATAGCCACAATGCAGATCATGCAATTCTCCTCCTTAGCCAGATGACCTATACAAGAGTGCCAGTAGTGACTGATGAGAAAGAATTTGTCGGAACCATTGGACTTAGAGACATTCTGGCCTACCAGATGGAGCAGGGCTTGAGTCAGGAAGCTATGGCAGACACGGATATCGTACATATGACCAAGAAGGACGTAGCAGTTGTCAGTCCAGACTATACACTGACGGATGTTTTACATAAGTTAGTGGATGAGTCTTTCCTACCAGTCGTTGACAAGGATGGTATCTTCCAAGGCATTATCACACGGAAATCAATCCTTAAGGCTGTCAATGCTCTCTTGCATGACTTTAGTAAGGAATATGAGATTCGAAGCAAATGAGAGAAGGGATTTCAGCATTTTTAGAAGAAAAACAAGGTTTGTCTGTAAATTCTAAGCAATCCTATAAGTATGACTTGGAGCAGTTTTTAGATCTTGTAGGAGAACGAATCTCTGAAACAAGTTTAAAAATCTACCAAGCTCAACTATCTCAGTTTAAAATCAGTGCCCAAAAGCGCAAGGTTTCTGCTTGCAATCAATTTCTTTACTTTTTATACCAGAAGGGGAAAATTGACACCTTTTATCGTTTAGAATTGCCGAAACAGGCTGAGAACAAGCAAGTTCAGTCAAAACTTTTAGATCTCAGTTCTTTCTGGCAAGAAAGTGCCCATCCAGAGGGACGCTTGCTGGCCTTATTGATAGTTGAATTGGGCCTCTTACCAAGTGAAATTCTAGCCATAAAAACAGGTGATGTGAATCTAGATTTTCAAGTTTTGAGAATCAAGAAGGCTTCCCAACAAAGAATCTTGAGCCTTCCCACAAACTTGCTTGCAGAGTTAGAACCCTTGATGGGGCAGAGCTACCTCTTTGAAAAATCTGGGAAGCCATACTCCCGTCAGTGGGCCTTTCGTCAGTTAGAAGCCTTTCTAAAGGAAAAAGGTTTTTCAGACTTATCTGCCCAAGGATTGAGAGAACAGTTTATATTAAGACAAATCGAAGAAAAGGTTGACTTGTACGAAATTGCTAAAAAGCTAGGATTAAAGACAGTCATGACTTTGGAAAAATATAGATAATGGATATTAAATTAAAAGATTTTGAAGGGCCTTTGGATCTTCTTTTGCACTTGGTTTCAAAGTACCAGATGGATATCTATGATGTGCCCATTACAGAGGTTATCGAGCAATATCTAGCCTATATCTCCACATTACAAGCTATGCGTTTGGAAGTCGCAGGTGAGTACATGGTCATGGCTAGTCAACTCATGCTCATAAAGAGTCGCAAGCTCTTGCCCAAGGTTGCAGAAGTGACAGACCTAGAGGATGACCTGGAGCAGGACCTCCTTTCTCAAATCGAAGAATACCGTAAGTTTAAACTTTTGGGAGAGCAGTTGGAAGTGAAGCATCAAGAACGAGCTCAGTATTACTCAAAAGCGCCGACAGAGTTGATTTATGAGGATGCTGAACTTGTCCACGATAAGACCACGATCGATCTTTTCTTAGCCTTTTCAAACTTGCTTTCCAAGAAAAAAGAAGAATTCTCGCAAAGTCACACAACCATTTTACGAGATGAGTATAAGATTGAGGATATGATGGTTATCGTCCGAGAAGCCTTGGTTGAAGGTCAGCACTTATGCTTGCAGGATTTGTTTAAAGAAACCAAGGATTTACAAGAGGTCATTACACTCTTTTTAGCGACCTTGGAGTTGATTAAAACCCAAGAAATTCTCTTAATCCAAAAAGAGAGCTTTGGAGATATCTATCTCCTGAAAAAGAATGAGGAAAATCAAGTAGAGCAGAGTCGATCTTGATAGAGAGGAAATATGAGTACTTTAGCAGAAATAGAAGCGCTCTTGTTTGTAGCGGGTGAAGAGGGGATAAGGATTCGCCAGTTGGCTGAACTCCTTTCTTTGCCACCGACTGGGATTCAGCAAAGCTTAGAAAAGTTAGTCCAAAAGTATGAAAAAGACCCAGATTCCAGTTTAGCCTTGATTGAGACAGGTGGTGCCTACAGATTGGTAACCAAGCCTCAATTTGCAGCTATTTTGAAAGAATATTCTAAGGCGCCTATCAACCAGAGTCTATCTCGAGCTGCGCTAGAAACCTTGTCCATCATTGCTTATAAGCAACCTATCACACGTATAGAAATCGACGCTATTCGTGGGGTTAATTCAAGCGGAGCTCTAGCTAAGTTACAGGCCTTCGATTTGATACGAGAAGACGGGAAAAAAGAGGTACTTGGACGCCCTAATCTCTATGTAACGACGGATTATTTCCTAGATTACATGGGCATTAACCACTTGGAAGAATTGCCCGTGATTGATGAGCTTGACATTCAAGCACAAGAAAGCCAATTATTTGGTGAAAGGATAGAAGAAGATGAGAATCAATAAGTATATTGCCCACGCAGGTGTGGCCAGTAGGAGAAAAGCAGAGGAGTTAATTAAGCAAGGCTTGGTGACTGTCAACGGCCAGGTGGTACGTGAATTAGCGACGACTATCAAGTCTGGTGACAAGGTAGAAGTTGAAGGTCAACCCATCTACAACGAAGAAAAGGTCTATTATCTGCTCAATAAACCACGTGGTGTCATTTCCAGTGTAACGGATGATAAGGGACGCAAGACTGTTGTGGACCTCTTGCCTAATGTGAAAGAGCGTATCTACCCTGTGGGACGTTTGGACTGGGATACATCTGGAGTCTTGATTTTGACCAACGATGGGGACTTTACAGATGAGATGATTCATCCTCGTAATGAGATTGATAAGGTCTATGTTGCGCGTGTTAAAGGTGTGGCTAACAAGGAAAATCTTCGTCCTTTGACTCGAGGCGTTGAAATTGAAGGCAAGAAAACCAAGCCAGCTATTTATGAAATTCTCAAGGTAGATCCAGTTAAGAATCGTTCAGTTGTACAGCTGACCATTCATGAAGGGCGTAACCATCAGGTTAAAAAGATGTTTGAAGCAGTTGGGCTCCAAGTGGATAAGTTGTCTCGGACACGTTTTGGACACTTAGACTTGACAGGTCTCCGTCCAGGAGAAGCACGTCGTCTCAATAAAAAAGAAATCAGCCAACTACACACCATGGCTGTAACAAATAATAAATAATGAAAAAAATCTTAATTGCGCCAGTGCGCTTTTACCAACGTTTTATCTCGCCAGCCTTTCCACCGTCTTGCAGATTTGAGCCTACCTGTTCCAACTATATGATTCAGGCTATTGAAAAACATGGCTTCAAGGGTATCTTGATGGGACTGGCTAGGATATTACGTTGCCATCCTTGGTCTGAAACGGGTAAAGATCCAGTACCAGATCACTTTTCATTAAAGCGAAATACAAGATAAAATTGGCTTCTAATGTATAAAACACAGATAGATGATACTTGGTATTTATCAAGTGCCATCTATCTGTGTTTCTATTTATTATTGATGTTTCTGTTATTTATTACAAAATGTTTTTGCCTTCTTTAACACGCCAATGATAATCCGATAAAATAATATCTTTTAGAGAGTAACTAGCCTTCCAATCAAGATATTTTTTAGCTTTTGAGGCATCTGCAAGGACGCTAGCTGGGTCCCCAGCACGGCGAGCAACAATTTCGTGTGGGATTTTTTGATTCAGTAATTCTTCAGCAGTTTTAAATATTTCTTTGACGGTATAGCCTTTTTCAGTTCCTAAGTTAAAGATTTGAGAAGAACTGTTTTCTTGAAATAGGTAATTCATCCCTTTAACATGAGCCTGTGCAAGGTCCAAGACATGAATGTAATCCCGAATACATGAACCGTCACGTGTATCGTAGTCATCTCCAAATATTTTTAGGCTATCATTTTGTCCCAATGCGGTCTTGTTGATGTTGGGAATGATGTGAGTTGGATTTTTTACACGGAGACCATTTGAAGCATCCATTTCTGCACCAGCTACATTGAAATAGCGGAAAATGACATATTTCCAATCGTAGCGATTAGCCATCCAGTAAATCATTCGTTCGCCCATCAGTTTTGTCTCTGCATAAGGGTTGACAGGGTCGAGTAGGGTATCTTCAGTAGCTGGCTTATCAATACAATTATTACCATAGAGAGAAGCAGTCGAAGAGAACATGATTTTTTGAATGCCAACTTCAGATAAGACTTTGAGAACTTGGTTCATACCAGCAACATTGGCAGTGAAGTATTTACTCGGATTTTCAATACTTTCGCTCACAACAATCTCACCTGCACAATGTAGAACAGCGTCAATCTTGTTTTCTGCCAAGTAGGTCTTTAAGGCACTAGCATCATAAACGTCCAGTTGTTTAAAGCTAGCACGGCTATCTACAGCTGAACGACTTCCTGTAGAGAGGTTATCTAGGACATGCACCTGATATCCAGCATTTAAAAGAGCTTTAACGGTATGGGAGCCAATGTAGCCAGCCCCACCTGTAACAAGAATTGTTTTAGTCATGATTTTTTCCTTTTTCTAATTTTGTTCTATTTTAAAAAATGTAGAAGAAAAAGTCAAATATTTTTTATAGTTTCATAAAAGTAAAGATGTTGGTGTTATAATTTTTTTAGACCTTTCCTCATATACAAGGGAATACTGTTTTACTACTTAGAAAATAAGATATGATTTGTAGAAAGCAGACTAAGATACCAACTTCCCACTACCCTTCTCCTATAAAAAGTGGTAAAATGGTTGAAAGAAAGAAGGGATTAAAATGACAACATTATTTTCTAAAATCAAAGAAGTAACAGAACTTTCTGCTATCTCAGGTCATGAAGCACCTGTACGCGCTTATCTTCGTGAGAAAATAACTCCTCACGTGGATGAAGTAGTAACAGATGGCCTAGGTGGTATTTTTGGGGTTAAACACTCAGAAGTTGAAAATGCACCTCGTGTTTTGGTAGCCTCTCACATGGATGAAGTTGGTTTCATGGTTAGTGAAATCAAGCCAGACGGGACTTTTCGAGTAGTCAGCATTGGTGGTTGGAACCCTATGGTTGTCAGCAGCCAACGCTTTAAACTCTTTACACGTGAAGGACGTGAAATTCCGGTAATTTCAGGTTCAGTTCCTCCACATTTGACTCGTGGCACAGGTGGACCAACCATGCCAGCTATTTCAGATATCGTTTTTGATGGTGGTTTTGCGGATAAGGCTGAGGCTGAAAGTTTTGGTATCCGTCCTGGAGACACCATCGTTCCAGATAGTAGCGCAATCCTAACTGCTAATGAAAAAAATATTATCTCAAAAGCATGGGATAACCGTTACGGTGTGCTCATGGTTAGCGAGTTGGCTGAAAACTTGTCAGGCCAAAAACTAGGAAATGAACTTTATCTTGGTGCTAACGTCCAAGAAGAAGTTGGACTTCGTGGTGCCCATGCATCTACAACAAAATTTGATCCAGAAGTATTTCTTGCTGTGGATTGCTCACCAGCAGGTGATGTTTATGGTGGTCAAGGGAAGATTGGTGATGGAACCTTGATTCGTTTCTACGATCCAGGTCACTTGCTTCTCCCAGGCATGAAGGACTTCCTTTTGACAACTGCTGAAGAAGCTGGAATCAAATACCAATACTATTGTGGAAAAGGTGGTACAGATGCAGGAGCAGCTCATTTGAAAAATGGTGGTGTTCCATCTACAACAATCGGTGTCTGCGCTCGTTATATCCACTCTCACCAAACACTTTATGCCATGGATGACTTCTTAGAAGCTCAAGCTTTCTTACAAGCCTTGGTGAAAAAATTAGATCGCTCTACTGTAGATTTGATCAAAAATTATTAAACTGAAAAGATGGAGGTGATAGGTATGGAAGAACCAAACCTAGAAACCTTGATACGGGACCTTTACAATCATGCCCGTCAAAACTTGAGTGAAGATTTAGTGGCTGCACTCCTAGAAACTGCTAAGCAGTTGCCTAGCACCAATGAGCGATTGCTAGCAGTCCGACTTTCAGGGCTAGTCACACTTGAACTACTCAAGAATCCCAAGACTCCTGCGCCAGAGTTAGTCAATCTGGCCAGCTTTATCCAAAAGGAAGAAGCTAGGTACAAGGGCGCAGCTGCATCTTCCATTATGATTGGAGAGCTATTTAAAATGCTTTGATTCGAACGAATCAAAGCATTTTTTTATCTTATACTCTTCGAAAATCAAATTCAAACCACGTCAGCTTCACCTTGCCGTACTCAAGTACAGCCTGCGGCTAGCTTCCTAGTTTGCTCTTTGATTTTCATTGAGTATTAAATTTGTTCAGCCAAAACTTTTTCAGCAAGGTTCATAGCGTGGTCTGACACGCGAGTATAGTGTGAAATGATGTCGATAAAGTTGACACCTGCTTGAGTAGAACATTCACCGTTGTTGAGGCGTTTGATGTGAGTCTTACGAAGGACACGTTCCATCTTGTTGATGGCTTCATGGCGTTCAATAAGAGCTTGAGCTTTTTCAAGGTCATTGTTTTCAACACTCTCAAGAGCATCTTTAACGAAATCGCTTGTTTGACGGTAAATATCTTCCAACTCTTCTAGGGCTGAGTTAGAGAATTGAACATTCTTGCGTTGCAAGTAGTCGTTAAGATTAATCAAAGCTTCAGCGTGGTCACCGATACGTTCCAAGTCTCGAGAAGAGTCAAGGATGTTGGTTAAGACTTCACTCTCTTTTTGACTCAATGCTTCACTAGAAAGGCTGATGAGGTAACGTGTTAATTTCTCATCGATTGTATTGATAGCTTCTTCTGTCTTGTGTCCTTTTTCAGCTACTTTATCGTCAGAATTGATGATGTAGTCATAAGAAAGGTCAAATGCTTTAACCGCATAGTTTCCTAGGTGCAAGAGTTCTTTCTTGGCATTGCCTAGGGCGATAGAAGGAGCTTGCTTGATGAGTTGTTCATCCAAGTAAAGAGGTTCGTATTTAACAACTTCGTCTTCACCAGGGATTAGCTTAGTAACAAAATAAGCCAGAGCACCGATGAATGGGAATTGTACAATGGTGTTACTTACGTTGAAGGCACCGTGTGAGAAGGCAATCGTCATCTCAGGTGAGAGGTGAAGTAGTGCCTGGAAGTACTCGATCATCGCAGTGAATGGGCCTAACAAGATTAAGCAGAGGATGGTTCCTAAAACGTTAAAGGTAACGTGTGTTGCTGCAACTCGTTTAGCAGAGATGTTTGCTCCGGCTGCTGCGATAATAACCGTTAAGGTTGTACCGATATTATCCCCGAATAGGACTGGTAGTGCCCCTTTGAGGTCGAGGAATCCACCTGCATAGAGACCTTGTAGAATCCCGATGGTTGCAGAAGATGCCTGAATCAGAACGGTAATGACAGCACCAGCCACAACTCCCAAGATAGGATTTTGCCCCAAGGTAACCATGTATTCCTTGAACTGAGGCAAGTCTTTAAGAGGGCTCATCCCAGCACTAATGAGGTTGAGGGCGTAGAAGATACCACCCACACCAAAAAGGATACGTCCAATATTATTTGCAGTACGGTTTTTTGTAAAGAATAAGAACATGGTTCCAAGGAAAATCAAGGGAAGGGCATACTCACCAAGTTTGAAACCGATGATGAAGGACGTTACGGTCGTTCCAATATTGGCTCCCATGATAATCCCGATGGCCTGTCTAAGTGTGAGAAGACTAGCACTGACCAGTCCAACCGTAATAACCGTTACACCTGTACTTGACTGGATGAGGGCAGTGACGACAATCCCCACTAAGACCCCTAAGAAGGGATTACTTGTGTATTTGTCAATGTAATAACGAAGGCGGTCTCCAGCTGCTTGTTGCAAACCGTCTCCCATGGTCTTGATACTATACAAAAATAGTCCCAGACCACCTAAAAAGTGAAAAATAATTTCCTGCCAATTAATGGACATTTTCTTTTTCCTCCGAAAAATAATCGCGGAATTTCTCCCATTCTATTTTAAAGGATAAAAGTAAATCTAACAAGTAGTAAATGCTCTTTTTTTAGAAAAATGTTGATTTTATTCGAAAAATGGCAGATGATTGTCTAATTTATATTAATTCTTCACTTCTTTATAGTTCTTGAAGGGCTAGTGTTGACTCTTTTTCTAAATATCGTAAAATAAAAATGACCTGTTCTGTGTATTTTTTGGAACAGCTATTTTTTTAATTCAAAAATAAAGCGCTTACTTTCAGGAGAAAGTCAAAGGAGAAAAAGATGAAGAATCCATTTTTTGAAAAACGTTGTCGCTATAGTATTCGAAAATTGTCAGTGGGTGCCTGCTCATTGATGATTGGTTCAGTTCTATTTGCAGGTCCAGCTTTGGCTGAAGAGTCTGTCGTTCCAGAAAATGGGACAACAACTACAGCAGTAGCTTCGGAGCAACCGTCAACCACTACTCCAGCAGAAGCAACTACACCAGCACCAGAAGTATTGAAAGAGCTAGAAGCAAGGGAAGACAAGGCAAGTGAGCAACCAGTTTCAGAAGAAAAACCAACCTTGGACCAGTTGACTGCAACTGATAAGGAAGCAACTAGCCCAGCTGCTGAAACTCCTAAGGTTGAAGAAACGCCTGCTACTACAGAAAATAAGGCTGAAGAGAAAGCAACTGTTTCAGATGTTCCTAAGAAAGAAGAAAAAAGTCTTCGACCAAAAGAAATTAAGTTTGACACATGGGAAGATTTGTTGAAATGGGAACCAGGTGCTCGCGAAGACGATGCTATTAACCGCTCTTCAGTAGAACTAGCCAAGCGCTATCGTGGACACGTGGTTAACGAAAAAGCTAATAAGGACGCTAAGGTTGAAGCTCTTGCTAACACTAACTCTAAGGCTAAAGACCATGCTTCTGTAGGTGGTGAAGAGTTTAAAGCCTACGCTTTTGACTACTGGCAGTACCTAAATTCTATGGTCTTCTGGGAAGGGCTAGTCCCAACTCCAGACGTGATTGATGCTGGTCACCGTAATGGTGTTCCTGTATTGGGTACCTTATTCTTTAACTGGTCAAATAGCATTGCAGACCAAGAAAAATTTGCTGCAGCCCTTCAACAAGACGAAGACGGAACTTTCCCTATCGCTCGTAAGTTGGTTGATTTGGCTAAATACTATGGCTTTGATGGCTACTTTATCAACCAAGAAACAACAGGTGATATCGTAACGCCTCTTGGTAAGAAAATGCGTGATTTCATGCTTTATACCAAGGAATATGCAGCTCAAGTCAATCACCCAGTCAAATATTCTTGGTATGACGCCATGACCTATGAATATGGTCGTTATCATGAAGATGGACTTGGTGAATACAATTACCAATTCATGGAAAAAGAGGGAGACAAGGTTCCTGCGGATCATTTCTTTGCCAACTTTAACTGGACCAAAGAGAAAAATGATTACTCTGTAGCTATGGCCAAATGGCTAGAACGCAGTCAGTATGATGTTTTTGCAGGTTTGGAATTGCAACAAGGTGGTTCCTACAAGACAAAAGTGAAATGGGATGCCCTTCTAGATGAAAATGGCAAGCTCCGCTTATCACTTGGACTCTTTGCACCTGATACTATCACGAGTCTTGGTAAGACAGGCGAAGACTACCATAAGAATGAGAACATCTTCTTTACAGGTTATCAAGGAGATCCAACTGGTCAAAAACCAGAGGACAAGGACTGGTACGGGATTGCCAACCTCGTAGCTGACCGCACACCAGCAGTTGGACGTAGCTTCACAACATCCTTTAACACTGGACATGGTAAAAAATGGTTTGTAGACGGTAAAGTCTCCAAGGATTCTGAATGGAACTATCGTTCTGTATCAGGTATCTTGCCTACATGGCGCTGGTGGCAAACATCATCAGCTGCTAAACTCCAAGCTGACTATGACTTTGAAGATGCCTACAATGGAGGAAATTCACTTAAGTTTGCGGGTGATTTAGCTGAAAATACCAACCAAGATGTTCGTCTCTACTCTACAAAACTGGAAGTAACAGATAAAACGAAACTCCGTGTCGCCCATAAAGGTGGTAAAGGAAGCAAGGTCTATGTAGAATTTGCGACTCAGAAAAACTATACTTATGGTGGCGAGAATGCTCGTAAAGAGCTCACTCTATCTGACGATTGGACAAAAGACGAATTTGACTTGAGTGCCTTGGCAGGTCAGACCATTTACGGTATCAAACTTACTTTTGAAAATACTGCTGCTCTTAAGGATTACCAATTTAACTTGGGTGAGTTGACAGTGTCAGATAATCAAGAGGCACCTCAAGCACCAACTGCTCTTAAAGTAACCAAACAATCTCTGAAAAATGCCCAAGAAGCGGAAGCCATTGTTCAATTTACAGGTAACAAGGATGCTGACTTCTATGAAGTTTATGAGAAGGATGGCGATGCTTGGCGTCTATTGACAGGATCATCTGCCACTACAATCTACCTACCAAAAGTTAGCCGTTCAGCTAGTGCAACTGGTACTAGTCAAGAGTTGAAGGTTGTCGCAGTTGGGAAGAATGGACTTCGCTCTGAAGCAGCAACTACAAACTTTGAGTGGGGAATGACTGTCCAAGATACAAGCCTTCCAAGACCATTAGCAACAAACATCGTTCCAGGAGCGACTGTTATCGGAAGTACCTTCCCAAATACAGAAGGTGGAGAAGGCGTCGAAGGAATGTTGAATGGTACCATCACCAGCCTATCTGACAAATGGTCTTCTGCTCAGTTGAGTGGTAGCGTTGATATCCGTTTGACACAACCACGCCGTGTTGTTAGATGGGTCATGGACCACGCAGGAGCTGGTGGAGAGTCTGTTAATGATGGCTTGATGAACACCAAAGACTTTGACCTTTACTACAAAGATGAAGCAGGCGAATGGAAACTAGCTAAAGCTGTTCGTGGCAATAAAGCCCATGTTTCAGATATCACCCTTGATAGCCCAATCACTGCGCAAGACTGGCGCTTGAACGTCATCATGTCTGACAATGGAACACCGTGGAAAGCCATTCGTATCTACAACTGGAAGATGTATGAAACTCTTGATACGGAGAGCCAAAACATTCCAATGAGTAAAGTTGCAGCGCGTGTTCTAACTGATAATAAGGTTCAACTAGGATTCTCAGAAGTTCCTGCTGGGGCAACCATCACAGTCTATGACAAGGCAGATTCACAAACTCCAATCGCTACCTTAAATACAGCAGTTGGAGGGGATCTAGCGACAAATCCATTGAGCTTTGAAAAACGTCCAAGTCTTCTTTACTACCGAACACAATTGCCAGGGAAAGAAATCAGTAATACTCTTGCTGTAACAATTCCTCAGGATGAAAGAAAGATTAAGGCTGTCAGTCTAGAAGCAGCACCTAAAAAGACAACTTATCAAGGTGGTGAGGAATTGAATCTTAAAGGTGGTCTTCTCCGTGTCAAATACGAAGGTGAAGAAGCAGATGAAGTCATCAACCTTAGTCATGCTGGTGTTGTAGTCAACGGCTACGATGCTCACCATCATGGCGAACAAGAGTTAACAGTAACCTATCTTGGTCTTCCAGTTGCAGGAAGCTTCAAGGTTCAAGTGACAGGTGAAGAAGCTGGTCCAAAAGAAGTCGCAACCCTGTATATTAGTAAACAACCGAAGATTGATTACTTTGTAGGCGATGCTCTTGACTTATCAGAAGGACGCTTCAAGGTCTTGTATGACGATGAAACTGAGACAGAACATAGCTTTACAGACCAAGGAGTCGAAATTACAGGTTATGATTCTCAAAAAACAGGCCGTCAAAAACTTGAGTTGCACTATCAAGGACAAACTGTCGACTTTGATGTTCTAGTATCACCTAAGGCAGCCATTAATGACGAATATCTGAAACAAGAAATCACATCTGCTCAAGGACGCAAAGAAACATTAGCTTATACATTTGCTGATGCAGAAAAACAAGCAGCTCTTGTTGAGAAGCTTGCTGCAGCAAAAGCTATTTTAGAAAACCACGATGCTAGTCAAGAAGCAGTCAACCAAGCCTTGAATGACTTGAAACAAGCTGGTACTGAATTGGATGGCAATCAACGTTATCAAACTGCTAGAGAAGAATTGGAAAGCTTACTCGAATCTGTCCTTGAAAAAGATCCTCAATCTGAGTTGATTGCGCAAGCTGAGACTTTATTATCTTCACAAATGCCAATTCCAGAAGCCTTTGCGGACATGAAAGAAAAGCTGAATAAGAAACTAGCTCCTGCAGAAGAAAGCCACCATGTGGGTAGCTTAGAAGAAGGAGAAACTGCGCCAACAGTTGAAGCACTACCTGAGTTAGTGGTTGAAACAGAAGCTCAAGCCTTCGAGCGTCAAGAACGTCCGTCAGGAGACCTCTTATTGGGTGAACGACGTCTTGTTCAGGCGGGAGCAGAAGGACAAATCCGTCACTTGATTAAAGTGGATGCCAAAGGCAACCGTACTCTTCTTCAGACAGAAGTCGTCAAGGAAGCCGTGGCAGAGATTACTGAGGTTGGTACTAAGATTGAAAGTAGCACTCAACCGCTAGACGGTTCTGGAGATCTTGTTCTCGAAAAACCAGAATTGGAAGTGAAGGAAGAAGCCGTAGCCTTCAAACACCAAGAGCGTCCGACAGCAGACCTTTTACTAGGTGAACGCCGTCTGGTTCAAGCTGGTGAGGCTGGGCAAATCCGTCACTTGATTGAGGTAGATGCTAAGGGGAGTCGCAAACTTCTTAAGACAGAAGTCGTCAAGGAAGCAGTGACTGAGATTATTGAAGTTGGTACCAAAGTAGAAAGCCGTGTTCAGCCACTAGAAGGAGTCAAAGATTTGACAATTAGCAATCCAGCATTGGTGATTGAAGAAGAAAAAGTTGCATACGGCCATGAAGAACGAGTAAATCCTAGTCTTCAAGCAGGTGAACGCCGTCTAGTTCAAGCTGGAATGGAAGGCCTTCGTAGAAATCTTGTAGAGATTGATTCTGAGGGACATCGCAGTCTTAAGAGGACAGAACTTGTCAAAGAGCCAGTAACTGAAATTGTTGAAGTTGGTACAAAAGTGGCTGAAATTCCAACTGAAAAACCAGTCGCACCTGTTCAAGTGATTCAAACGACTAAGCAGGAAGTTTCAAAAGCTGAAAAACCTGAAGGAAAACAACTTCCAAGTACGGGTGAAGAAGTAGATGCAAATCTCCTTGCTTTAGGCTTGGTTGGAGTTCTAGGTGGCTTTGGACTACTCGCTCAAAAGAAAAAAGAAGACTAAGTAAAACTTCTTAATTGACCGTGTGATAGGACAAACATGTTTATGATAGATGAATTCAAAACTGGATAATACCTCCGAAAGTTTGAAACAACAATAGTTTAAAAGGCAAGGACCATCATTTTTGGCTCCTGCCTTTTTGCATTCTTAGAATGTTTGTGTTAAGATTTTTATTATTTTAAAAGAAACCTTGTAATGAAATGTTTGCATGTTCTGCTTTTAAATTTTTTGGTTGTTTCTGTTTATAGAGTTATTTCTAGTAACTCTCATCAAGAATTGGTTTGGGAATAAGAAAGGAAAAAGAAGATGAAATTGTTAAAAGGAGTCATTGCTGTAATCATTGTAGTAGTGAGCCTTGGCTTAGTAGTATTTATAGGAGCGAGTATGTATGCTGTTACCACTATCAATTTGCTATCTAACTCAGTCTATTATGCGCAACGGATGCCTCATAAGGAGGGGATAGAACCCGACTTAGTCATGTTGATTGAAAACATGGGGGAGATTTATACTCCGAAAATTGAAGGTATTCGCTATGATGATGATGGAGCGAATTTTATCGAAAATTCTATCGATTCAAGTGGTAATCCTACCAGTTTTGGTGAGTTTGATGGAGGTTATGGCTACAGTGATAAAAACGATGTGTCCTATAAGTTTGATAAGAATTTTGAGCTTGAGTGGGCCCTCGATAAAGAGTATAAAGAAATTGATCTTGCAACAATTGATGAAAAAAAGATAAAAGGAGAGATTAGAGAGACCCTTAAACCCATCCTTGATGTACAATCTAAGCCCGTGTTCAATCTTCAGTGGTTGTTTAATATGAAGTATCAGGACAGGTTTAATTAGAAATGCAGATAGGTCTTTAAATTGAAATTAAACTGAATAAAAATGATTCAACTCTTAGCCATGCGATGTTGATATTTCTGAGAGTTTTTCTATCGCAATGCAAAACTTTCAAAATAGATTTTTAAAAATTGAACGGTTTCTGAAGAGTTAGTTCAAAAAATAAAGACACAACTCCAGACAGTAGCTCTTTCTCTATAAATGAGCAACATACCATAGATGAAGATAAAAACAGTGAGGAATTTTCACAGAGAGTAAAGATTGAGTTTTAATTACTGGAGAGACCTATTTCAAGATAAAAGTTTAAGGTTTTGCTATCTCTTTTATTGATTTTGTGATATAATTAACACGTAAAAAAAATTAAGGAGTCTTTCCAAATGGCAAAATTGACTGTTAAAGACGTTGAGTTGAAAGGGAAAAAAGTTCTCGTTCGTGTTGACTTCAACGTTCCTGTAAAAGATGGCGTGATTACTAATGACAACCGTATCACTGCAGCTCTTCCAACTATCAAGTACATCCTTGAACAAGGTGGACGTGCGATTCTTTTCTCTCACCTTGGACGTGTAAAAGAAGAAGCAGACAAAGCTGGTAAATCACTTGCTCCTGTAGCTGCTGACTTGGCTGCTAAATTGGGTCAAGAAGTTACTTTTCTTCCAGGTGTAACTCGTGGTGCTGAATTGGAAGCAGCTATCAACGCTCTTGAAGATGGACAAGTTCTTTTGGTTGAAAACACTCGTTTTGAAGATGTTGACGGTAAGAAAGAATCTAAAAACGATCCTGAACTTGGTAAATACTGGGCATCACTTGGAGATGGTATCTTCGTAAACGATGCATTCGGTACAGCTCACCGTGCACACGCATCTAACGTTGGTATCTCAGCAAACGTTGAAAAAGCAGTTGCTGGATTCCTTCTTGAAAACGAAATTGCTTACATCCAAGAAGCTGTTGAAGCTCCAGAACGTCCATTCGTGGCTATCCTTGGTGGTTCAAAAGTTTCAGACAAGATCGGTGTTATCGAAAACTTGCTTGAAAAAGCTGATAAAGTTCTTATCGGTGGTGGTATGACTTACACATTCTACAAAGCACAAGGTATCGAAATCGGTAACTCCCTTGTAGAAGAAGACAAATTGGATGTTGCGAAAGCTCTTCTTGAAAAAGCAAACGGCAAATTGATCTTGCCAGTTGACTCAAAAGAAGCTAATGCATTTGCTGACTACACTGAAGTGAAAGACACTGAAGGTGAAGCAGTAGACCCAGGATTCCTTGGTTTGGATATCGGTCCAAAATCAATCGCTAAATTTGATGAAGCATTGACTGGTGCGAAAACAGTTGTATGGAACGGACCTATGGGTGTATTTGAAAACCCAGACTTCCAAGCTGGTACAATCGGTGTGATGGACGCTATCGTGAAACAACCAGGCGTTAAATCAATCATCGGTGGTGGTGATTCAGCTGCTGCAGCGATCAACCTTGGACGTGCAGACAAGTTCTCATGGATTAGTACGGGCGGAGGCGCTTCAATGGAACTCCTTGAAGGTAAAGTATTGCCAGGTTTGGCTGCACTTACAGAAAAATAATTTCAGCCCGTAAGTCTCTGCAAAATCCTGATTTTGTAGAAAAAGGAACAAAACTGAAACGTTAACAAAAAGGTGGCTCTGTCACCTTTTTGTGTTAGTGGAAGTATTTGTGACGCGGTGGTGGAGCTTCAATGGAACTTCTTGAAGGTAAAGTTCTTCCAGGACTTGCAGCATTGACTGAAAAATAAGAATATAGAAAAAGGAGGACTTAGGTTCTCCTTTTTTTGCGCTCTTTTAAAGTTAAAGAGTACTGAGGGATAATTGGACAGAATCCAAAAAAAACAGTAAAATAGAGGAATACCAATCTAAATGAAATTTGAGTGATGAACGTGGAAAAAAGAGAGAATCTTACAAAAACAGCTATTTGCGGTATTATCAATGTTACCCCAGATTCTTTTTCTGACGGGGGCCAATTTTTTGCTATTGAAGAAGCCTTGAAGCAGGCTAGAAAATTGATAGCTGAAGGTGCCACTATCTTAGATATCGGTGGGGAATCCACTCGACCTGGAAGTAGCTATGTAGAGATTGAAGAGGAAATCCAGCGTGTGGTACCAGTCATTCAGGCTATTCGTCAAGAAAGTGATGTTCTGATTTCGGTCGATACTTGGAAGAGTCAGGTGGCAGAAGCAGCTTTAAATGCTGGTGCCAATATAGTCAATGACATTACAGGCCTTATGGGTGATGAGAAGATGGCAGAGGTGGTTGCTAAGGCTGGAGCTCAGGTAGTCATCATGTTTAATCCAGTTATGGCACGTCCTCAGCACCCTAGTTCACTTATCTTCCCTCATTTTGGATTTGGAGAGCCTTTTACAAAAGAAGACTTAGCAGACTTTGAACAACTATCAGTTGAAGAATTGATGTCAACTTTCTTTGATCGTGCTCTAGTAAGAGCGGAAAAAGCAGGGATTTCGAAAGAAAACATCATGCTGGATCCAGGGATTGGCTTTGGCTTGACCAAAAAGGAAAATCTCATCCTCCTACGTGATCTTGGAAAATTGCACAAAATGGGCTATCCTATCTTTTTAGGAGTCTCTCGCAAGCGCTTTGTCATCAATATCCTTGAAGAAAATGGATTTGAAGTAAATCCAGATACTGAAGCTGGTTTCCGAAATCGTGATACGGCTTCGGCTCATGTGACCAGCATTGCTGCTAGACAAGGTGTGGAAGTGGTGCGCGTGCACGATGTAGGCAGCCACAAGATGGCAGTCGAGATTGCGTCTGCTATCCGTCTGGCAGACCATGCGGAAAATTTAGATTTGAAACAATATAAGTAAGATGAATAAAAACGAAACGAATCAGTGGATTGCCCACTACCGGACAGACCAACCGCACTTTGATTTGGAAAGAATGGTAGAGCTTTTAGCTTTACGAGGCAATCCCCATCTTAAGCTTAAGGTTATCCACATTGGTGGAACCAATGGCAAGGGCTCTACTATAGCCTTTTTGAAGAATATGCTGGAAAAGATGGGGCTAAGAGTTGGAGTCTTTAGCTCACCCTATCTGATTCATTATACCGACCAGATTGCCATTGATGGGGAATCTATTCCAGAAGCAAGATTAGAGTCCTTGATGGCGGATTATCGTTCACTACTTGAAGGTGAACACGCTCCTACCTTACAAGGAACGACAGAATTCGAGATTATCACTGCCATAGCCTATGACTATTTTGCTTCTGAGCAGGTCGATGTGGCGATTATGGAAGTTGGTATGGGCGGACTTTTGGATAGCACTAATGTCTGTCAACCTATTCTAACAGGCATCACGACTATTGGGTTGGACCATGTAGCGCTTTTAGGGGATAGCTTGGAAGCCATCGCAGAGCAGAAAGCAGGGATTATCAAACAAGGAATTCCTCTAGTGACTGGTCACATTGTCCCAGAAGCCTTGGCTGTGATAGACCAGATTGCAGAGGAAAAACAGGCTGCTAGAATTGTTTATGGAAGAGATTATCAGGTAAGCTATCATGAGAGTATTGTCACTGGAGAGGTATTTGACTATACAAGTTCTGTTAGACAAGGTTGCTTCCAGACAGGATTGCTTGGTTTGCACCAGATAGAGAATGCTGGAATGGCTCTAGCCTTGTTAGATAGCTATTGCCAAGCGACTGGTCGAGAATTGCCAGATAATGCTTTAGTGGCTCAAGCTTTGGAAGAAACAAGATGGCCTGGACGCTTGGAAGTTGTTTCTAGAGAACCCTTGATGATTTTGGATGGAGCACACAATCCTCATGCTATCAAGGCATTGTTGGCTACCTTGAAAGAACGATTTGCGGATTATCATAAGGAAATCCTCTTTACTTGTATCAAAACCAAGGCCTTGGAGGATATGTTGGACTTGCTAGAAACCTTGCCCGGTACTAAGATTACGCTAACTCATTTTGAGGATAGTCGGGCGACGGATGAAAAAGTCTTGAAAGAGCTGGCTGATTCTAGAAATCTCAACTACCAAGATTGGCAAGAATTTCTAGATCAAAAATTATCAGAAAATGAAGAGAAAAAAACAGTTAGGATTATCACGGGTTCATTATACTTTTTAGCCCAAGTGAGAGCCTACCTAATGGAGGGGAAGAATTAGAATGGATACACAAAAGATTGAAGAAGCTGTAAAAATGATTATCGAGGCAGTTGGTGAGGATGCAAATCGCGAAGGCTTGCAGGAAACACCAGCCCGTGTCGCTCGTATGTACCAAGAGATTTTTTCAGGTCTTGGGGAAACTGCTGAAGAGCACCTGTCAAAGTCCTTTGAGATTATCGATGACAATATGGTAGTGGAAAAGGATATCTTTTTCCATACTATGTGTGAGCACCACTTCTTGCCATTTTATGGTAAAGCGCATATTGCCTATATCCCAGATGGCCGTGTGGCAGGCTTGTCTAAGCTAGCTCGTACTGTGGAAGTTTACTCTAAAAAGCCACAGATTCAAGAGCGTTTGAATATCGAAGTTGCTGATGCCTTGATGGAGTATTTGGGTGCTAAGGGAGCTTTTGTTGTCATCGAAGCAGAGCATATGTGTATGAGTATGCGTGGTGTTCGAAAACCAGGAACTGCGACCTTGACTACAGTAGCTCGTGGTCTATTTGAGACAGATAAGGATCTTCGGGATCAGGCTTATCGTCTGATGGGACTATAAAAAATCCGCGTCAAGCGGATTTTTCTAGAAAGGATTAGTTATGGATCAACTGCGAATTAAAGACCTAGAAATTTTCGCCTTTCATGGACTCTTTCCTAGTGAGAAGGAACTGGGGCAGAAGTTTGTCGTTTCAGCCACCCTATCCTATGATATGACCAAGGCTGCGACAGACTTGGATTTAACTGCTTCTGTCCATTACGGAGAACTTTGCCAGCAATGGACGACATGGTTTCAGGAAACGAGTGAGAATTTGATTGAAACAGTAGCCTACAAACTAGTAGAGCGTACTTTTGAGACCTACCCTATCGTTCAAGAGATTGAGCTGGAACTTGAAAAACCTTGGGCGCCTGTCCATTTACCACTAGATACCTGTTCAGTAACCATCCACCGTCGCAAACAGCGTGCCTTTATCGCTTTAGGAAGCAATATGGGGGATAAGACGGCTAATCTCCAGCAAGCGATTGACAAAATGCAAGCTCGTGGCATCTACATTCTCAAAGAGTCTAGTGTGATTAGGACTGAACCTTGGGGTGGTGTGGAGCAGGATAGCTTTGCCAATCAAGTCATTGAAGTGGAAACCTGGTTGCCAGCTCCAGTCTTGTTAGAAACCTTGTTGGCTATTGAGGCAGAAATGGGTCGGGTCAGAGAGGTTCATTGGGGACCTCGCATGATTGACCTGGATTTGCTTTTTGTAGAGGACCAGGTCATCTATACAGACGACCTCATCTTGCCTCATCCTTATATTGCTGAGCGCCTCTTTGTTTTAGAGTCTTTACAGGAAATAGCTCCGCATTTTATTCATCCAACACTGAAACAACCGATTCGGCACTTGTACCAAGGATTGAAAAAATAAGAAAACTCTAGTTTCCTAAGTAGATAGAGGAGACTAGAGTTTTTAAAATAGGTCATTTTCTTCTGGTAGGAGAATGGTTTCCTTCCCATCCATATCCATGACCAGAACTTTAGGTGGATAGAGTGGGTCAAAGGGATGATTGAAGTCGAAGTCAATCGTTGTTGGTAGATGTTGACTAGAAAAACGAAAAGTGATGGAGCCTTCATGATTCAAAAGTCGAAATTCCAATTCATCTTCTAGCTCAAAAACATGCTTTAAAAAATGATCGATTATATACCAGATTGAGTCGATAACATCGTCGGGTAAATTGGTCACCACACCGAAACTGGCACATCGTCTATGAGAATCTGTAAAAGCCATCCCTATCTCCTAATTGATTTTTTTATTATCATACTGCAAACTGCTAGAAAAATCAAGAAAAGTCAACTACCTTTAAAAAGATGAGAATGATTTTGAAATTTTTTCAACGAATCTTCATCAAACGCTTGAAAATGCTTACAATTAGTGGTAAAATGAGAACAGTGGAATCATGAAAACAAAATTTTCAAAGTAGAAAGGAAACGGAATGAACACAGATGATACAGTAACAATTTATGACGTTGCCCGAGAAGCGGGAGTGTCAATGGCGACTGTCAGCCGTGTTGTCAATGGCAATAAAAATGTTAAAGAAAATACTCGAAAGAAAGTCTTAGAGGTTATTGAACGTCTAGATTATCGTCCTAATGCAGTAGCACGTGGTCTAGCAAGCAAGAAAACGACAACAGTTGGAGTCGTCATTCCAGATATCACAAATACTTATTTCTCTGCCCTTGCTAAAGGGATTGACGATATCGCGGAGATGTACAAATACAACATCGTCCTTGCCAATAGTGATGAGGATGATGAAAAGGAAGTATCTGTGGTCAATACTCTCTTTTCTAAACAGGTGGATGGCGTTATCTTCATGGGTTATCATTTAACTGAGAAGATTCGCTCAGAGTTTTCACGCTCACGCACACCTGTCGTTCTTGCAGGAACAGTAGACGTAGAACACCAACTTCCAAGTGTCAATATTGACTATAAACATGCTACAGTTGATGCAGTCCGTCATCTTTTGAAGCGAAACAAAAAAATTGCCTTCGTTAGTGGACCATTAGTGGATGATATTAATGGCAAGATTCGCTTAGCTGGCTACAAAGATGCCTTAAAAGAAGCGGGAATCAACTACAGTGAAGGTCTTGTTTTCGAATCAAAATACCGTTATGACGATGGCTATGCCTTGGCAGAACGTTTGATTTCTTCTAAAGCAACAGCAGCGATTGTAACAGGAGATGAACTGGCAGCAGGTGTGTTGAACGGACTTGCTGACAAGGGAGTTTCTGTACCAGAAGACTTTGAAATTATCACCAGTGATGATTCGCAAATCGCGCGTTACACTCGTCCAAACCTAACCACCATTGCGCAACCTTTGTATGACCTCGGTGCTATTAGTATGCGTATGTTGACAAAGATTATGCATAAGGAAGAGTTAGAAGAGCGTGAAGTTCTTTTGCCACATGGTTTGGTAGAACGTCATTCAACTCGTAAAGATTAACAAGAAGAGGTCGGGATAAAAATCCCGACCTCGCTTTTTAGTAGCAGAAACTTTTTGGTCAATAGTTCAAGCATTAAGTTGGTGGTTGGAAGCTCTCGGAGTGAACTAGAAAACAAGACTTGATCTAGTAATTTCTATCTCACCGACTTTTTTATACTCAATGAAAATCAAAGAGCAAACTAAGAAACTAGCCGCAGGTTGCTCAAAGCACTGCTTTGAGGTTGTAGATGAAACTGACGAAGTCAGTAACCATACCTACGGCAAGGCGACGTTGACGAGGTTTGAAGAGATTTTCGAAGAGTATTATCCTTCCATATAGGCTCGTAATTCCTCTCCTCTAAGGCCAGCATTGATAGCAATGAGGAGTTTGAGACGGGCCTTTTGAGCGTTTAACTCTTTGACAAAGAAAACACCAGCATTTTGCAGGCAAACGCCACCTCCCTCGTAGGCATAGACAGGTTCGGCAATCCCGTTAAAACAACGAGAGACCAAGGCGATTGGGAGTCCTTCTTGGATAAGGGCGTTCAATTTTTGTGCTGTTTCCTTGGGAACATTTCCAGCACCAAAAGCCTGAATAATAAGTCCATCCAGTTGATCAACGGGAAGTAAATCGAGGAGTTCTTCTGTCATACCGGCATAGACAGGGATAATAGGGACCAAGCCTTGAATCTTATCTAGGTCAAAACGAACACGGGGTTCAGCTGTTTTAAAGTAGAGAATCTCGTGTTTCATGATGAGCCCAAGAGGGCCGTGGGTTGGCGTTTGAAAGGTGCTAACATTTGTCGTGTGCGTCTTGGTCACATACTTAGCAGCGTGAATCTCGTCATTCATCACGACCAAGACACCCTTATCAGCAGCCTTATCGTCACTCGCGACGCGTAGGGCACTGAGATAATTGTAGACACCATCGCTTCCAAGTTCGTTGGAACTACGCATGGCCCCTGTTAGTACGATCGGTTTGTGAGGAACTTCCATAGTGTCAAGGAAATAGGCAGTTTCTTCCAAGGTATCTGTCCCATGTGTAATCACGAAACCGTCATAATGATCAGCCTCTTCTTTAATTTTTTGATAAAGAGCCAGCATATGCTTGGGTTTAATATGGGGACTTGGCAGATTAAAAAAGTCGAGAGCATGGACTTCAACTCCCTCAAGTGGATTGGATACATGATTCATAGGGTTGTCTTGACTAGTCACAACAGCGCCAGAGTCATCGGCTTGCATGGAAATAGTACCACCCGTATGTAAAACAAGGATTTTCTTAGGCATGATTTACTCACTCTTTCTGAAATGTGGTATAATCATTGTATCACAAAAGGGGAGATTGAGGTAGGATGGAAGTCAAAGCTGTTTTTTTTGATATCGATGGAACACTGGTCAACGATCGCAAGAGTGTTTTGAAATCCACTAAGGACGCGATTAAGATTGTGAAGGACCAGGGAGTGCTTGTTGGAGTAGCGACAGGGCGAGGACCTTTTTTTGTTAAGGATTTAATGGATGATTTAGATCTGGATTTTGCCGTAACCTATAACGGCCAATATATCTTTAATAAAGACAGAGTCTTGTTTACAAGTCCTCTTTCCAAATCTCATTTACGGCAGTTGATAGCCTATGCTAAAAAAGAGGGCAAGGAAATTGCTTTGGGGACCAAGGATGCCATGCTGGGTTCAAAAATCATGTCTTTTGGCCTAGGTTCTTTTTCACAAAGAGTGAGTCGTTTTGTCCCCTCTATGTTGACTCGTACAGTTAGTCATTCCTTTAATCGAATGGTGAGTAAGGTCGTTCCTCAAAAGGAAGAAGATCTGCTCCAGTTGATGAATCAGCCCATTTATCAAGTTTTGATGCTAATGACGCCAGAAGAATCTGAGAAAGCAGCAGCTGATTTTCAAGACTTGAAATTGACTCGTAGCAATCCTTTTGCAGCCGATGTCATAAATCAAGGAAATTCCAAGCTAGAAGGAATTCGCCGAGTCGGAAAAGAGTATGGTTTTGATCTCAATCAAGTCATGGCATTTGGTGACTCTGACAATGACCTAGAGATGCTGGCGGGTGTTGGGATGTCAGTCGCTATGGGCAATGGTAGTAGCAGTGTCAAGGAAGTCGCTAAGCATATTACAACCAGCAACCAGCAAGATGGGATTCATAAGGCCTTGGAACATTTTGGTGTTTTGGCTTCAGAAAAAGTCTTTGTCAGCCGTGATTACCATTTTAATAAGGTCAAGACCTTCCACCACATGATGGATGAACGAACTCAGGAAGAGCCACAAGCTTGGGACTTAGAAGATGCAGCCCATAGAGCAGGATTTAAGATAGAAGAATTGGTGGAATTTGTTAGAGCTGCTAGCTCTTCTGAGGAAGACTTCGAACAGGCAATCGGACAGTTACACCAAGCTCTTGATCAAGCAGCAGAGAAAGTAGTCAAGAAGACACCTGCTAAGCAAGATTTGGTAGGACAAGTAGATGCCTTGATAGACACCCTATACTTCACCTATGGTAGCTTTGTTTTGATGGGGGTGGATCCAGAGCGGATTTTTGACATTGTCCATCAAGCAAATATGGGTAAAATGTTCCCTGATGGAAAAGCTCATTTTGACCCAGTGACCCACAAAATCCTAAAACCAGATGACTGGGAAGAAAAATACGCTCCAGAACCAGCCATTAAAAAGGAAATTGAGCGTCAGATAAAGGCCTATGAACGCCACAAGGAAAGAGCTGATAAGAAGTAGGCGGTAGGAAAGGAAGACTTGAATGATGTTTTTATTTCCTAGCTCCAACTACGACATCAACAATTTATAATTGGTTGAATCTAGAATAGTACACTACGAATTCTAAAAAAACTTCTAGAAATTAAGTTGGCTTTCCCAATCTCTTTGTTCACATCTTAATTCAATCTATTATATAAAAAAGAAATGAGGTTAGGAGAAAAATCCCAACCTCATTTCTTTTTTATTACAAAGTTTTATCCTTATCTCTGACGACGAGAAGATCAACGCTGGTATGGCGTAGGATATATTCTGATGAAGAACCAACTAGCAGACGCTCAAAGGCATTGAGTCCTGTTGCTCCAACTAAAATCAAATCAACCTTTTCTTTGTCTGGAATTGTTTTAGCTAAGAGAGTTTTAGGATTTCCCATCTCAATAACAACTTTAATGTCTGTGAGCCCAGCATCTTTTGCACGCTTTTCATATTCAGCCATCAAATCGTTGGCCTCGACTTGCAATTCTTCGTAAACTTCGGCATCAAATGTTGAGATGCTTTGAAGAGCACGTGTGTCAATGACATGAGCAATAGTTAGTTTTGCCTGGTTACGCAGTGCTGAATGAACCCCTTTGATGAAAGCCAAGTCAGCTTCCTTAGAACCGTCAACTGCTACCATGATATTTTCATAACGTTGTGTCATAGCAAAAACCTCCTCATTCTTATTACCTTCATTGTAGTCCTTTTCACTAAAAAAGTAAAGTAAAAAACGATAGAAAAGATAGGTGCTTTTTGACTTTGACTTGGAGTTTGTTATAATAAAAATAGAAAAGCTAAGAGGAAAAGATATGACAAAAATCGCAGTATTATCAGATATACATGGCAATACAACAGCCTTAGAGGCTGTTCTGGCAGATGCCCAGAAGGCGGGGGTTGATGAGTATTGGCTCTTAGGAGATATCCTCATGCCTGGAACAGGACGAAAAAATATTCTCCAGAGATTGGACACTTTACCCATTACTCTTAGAGTTCTGGGAAATTGGGAAGATAGTCTTTGGCGAGCCTGTCATCGCAAGTTAGATGAAAGCAGACCGAGCCATCGCTATCTCTTGCGCCAGTGTCAGTATATTATGGAAGAAATTAGTAGCCAAGAGATTGAGGCACTGCAGGACTATCCTTTGCAAGTGCATCGCCAGTTTGGAGATCTGAAGCTAGGGATTAGTCATCACTTGCCTGATAAAAACTGGGGAAGAGAGCTGATTCATCTTGGTAAGCAAGAGGATTTTGATCGTCTTGTCACCAATCCAGATTGCGATATTGCCATTTATGGTCATATCCATCAGCAGTTTCTTCGTTATGGTAGTGGTGGCCAGCTTATCCTGAATCCAGGTTCGATTGGGCAACCCTTCTTTTTATCTGGGAATTTACGCAAAGACTTGCGGGCCCAATACATGATCTTAGAATTTGACGAAAAAGGTTTAAAAGATGCTGATTTTCGTCGTGTCGATTATGATATTGAGGCAGAATTACAGCTAGCCAAAGACTTACAATTACCCTACTACCAAGTTTATTATGAAAGTTTGGTTAATGGGATTCACCATACCCACAATCAGGACTTGTTGCACGAAATCGCTCAGAGTCAAGGACATGATGTTGAATTGGATGACTGGCTTAGTGGTAACTCTTGACATTACAACTAGAAGAGATATAATAAACTTAAGAAAAGAAGGAACTAATCTGACGAAAAAAGGAGAAGAGGATGCAAATTTCAAGCCGATTTACCATTGCGACCCATATGTTGATCATCATTGCCCTAAAAGGGAAGGAAAGCAAGGTGACTAGTGATTTTCTAGCTAGTAGTGTTGGAGTCAATCCTGTCATTATCCGTAAGACCTTATCTCAACTGAAAAAGGCGGAGTTGATCTCAGTTGCGCGTGGAACTGGTGGAGCAGAGATTATCAAAAATCTTGAGGATATCAGTCTTTTGGATATTTATCAAGCGGTCGAATGCCTTGGAAAAACTGGACAACTCTTTAGTTTTCATGATAATCCCAATCCAGCCTGTCCAGTTGGCGCAAATATCCACGGGGTTTTAGATGAGAAATTACAAAAGATTCAGCTAGCCATGGAGCAGGAGCTGAGCCAAACCAGTCTTGCTCAAGTGGTGGCAGATGCAGAAGCAAGGATGGAGAAATAAGAGCTTCTAGAAAGAGGCAGAACCTAGACATACCCTATCAGTAATAAAAAAATTGTCCTTATAGAGGTTGGATACTATATAGTAAAAATTCTTAGAAATGTTGACATAATGCTATTTTTAAGAGTTTTTTATTTTCTCTAGTAAAAGAAAGAGATTGAAGCAAATTGATCAAAATGAACCTTTTTTTAAATCTGAAGAGGAGAGACACAAACATAATTTTAGTAGAATATTGAGTATAAATCTTTCCACAATAAAACGCATATTATCAAGTTTTTTTAAACATCTGAATAATATGCGTTTTTCTGATTTTAAAGACTTTTCTCCCAGCCTCTTTTTACATGTTTTTCTATCAAGTTGCTGGATTTATAGAGTCCTTGCTTTTATTGTTCCTTTCTTGACTTGAGGAAGCTACCAAGTCCAAGGAGGGATAGGAGGCTGATTCCTGCAAGAGTAAGAAGAGATTTGCTCTCAGTTCCTGTGTTTGGAAGGACTTTCTGAGAAAGAGCCTCTGCAGCAGTTTCTTGGGTTTCAGGATTTGCTGCTAGGTTTTGGGCTTGCCCTTGCCCTTGTTCTTGTTCGACATTCAAGCTAGAAAGATCAAATTCTGGTTTTTCTTCCACAGCTGGGGCAACGATGGCACCGCCTTGTGCGACTCGAAGAACAGTAGCTGTAAGGGCATTTAATTTCAAGCCTTTTTCAGTCCATTCCAGTCCTTTCGGGTTGGCAATTCCGACTGGTCCTGCTTGGTTTTCATCTGCTAAAACTTCAGCATTTCTGAGGTGGGCAAAGGCAGTTCCCAAGTTAAATTCGCGAGCTTTTTCGTCCGCATTGACAAAGACTGCGTAGATATCCCCATTTGGAGCAGTGATTTGGTAGCCAATCACTACGTCCTCTTTTTCCACACCATTTTGTCCTGGGACAGTAATGAGGCGGACACGTTCCTTGATATCTTCAAGACTCTTGAGTCGGAAGGCATCTGTTGATTGACGCAGAGCAATCAAACCTTTCATGTAGTCACGGCTCTTGACATTTTCAGGGAAAGCTTTACCATCAGTTGCCTTGGTCCAATCAAACTTGTTGACAGCATCACTTGAGTCGTAAGAGTCATGGATGAAGTAAGGATAGTCAAATGGATTACCATCCTTGTCACGAAGTAAGTGAGATTTATTTGGTACCTTATCCTCTGAAACTGGTGTCTTGTAAGCAGGGTCACGGAATTGTTTGGTACGTCCATACTCTTGACCAGAGTGGATAAATGGTGTTCCTTGAGCTGTCAAGACCATGAGGTTTCCAAGTCGTAAACGACGATGAATTTCAGCATAGTTCTCAGCCTTGCTTGGGTCTTTTTTGATAGACTGGGCAATGATATCAAAGAGGGTCAAGTTATCATGGGCTGCGATATACTGGATAACATCTCCAGGACTGTCTGCTTCAAAGTTGGTTGGTTGAGCAATGAGGTTTTTAAAGATAGTATTGATATCACGTTTACCACCTGTGATAAAGGCAGGTTGACCTTCGTTTGGATAACCTGACTTGAGGTTGTTACGGATGTCATCTGAAAATACAGCAACAGTATCAGTATGTTTCATCCAATCCTGATCAGCAGGTCTAGTAGGCATATTTTCATCACCAGAATAGGTTCTCCAACCTTCACCAAGCATGATGAGATTTGGATTGAGGGCACGTGCAGCATTGTAAGCTTCTTCGACAGAAGCTGCATCATGATCTCCCATCATATCGAAACGGAAACCATCTACTTTATAGGTTTCAACTAGATACTTGATAGAGTCTACCATGACGCGTTTAGACATGTAGTGGGTTGTTCCTAGACGACCACCACCAAAGCTAGTACGAGGTGTCCCGTCTGCATCCATGAAGTGGTAGTAGTTTGGCTCAAGATCTTCAAAGATATCGACATTGGCAGTATGGTTGTAAACTACGTCTAAGATAGCACCCATGCCACGTTTATGGATTTCGTTGACAAGGTTCTTAAATTCTGCGATACGTTTTTCTGGATCCTTAGGATTGCTTGAGTACATACCAGTCAATGAGAAGTAGTTTTGAGGGTCATAACCCCAGTTGTAGTTGCTATTGCTTGAAGCATAGGCGGACAAGCGTTCTTGGTTCTTCAATTCATTGACATAATAGTATGACAAGACTGGAAGGAGCTGGATGTGGGTCACGCCCAAGTCTTTTAGGTAGTCTAGTTTTTCGATAAAGGCTTCAAAAGTACCAAATGGCTTAGTCAAATCTTTTGCGATGGCAGGATCTGAAGTGAAGTCACGAACGTGAGCCTCGTAGATAACAGCATCTTCGCGAGATTTGAAATTGCGAATCTTACCATAGGTCAAGTCTTGCGGCCCTAGTTTTGCTGGGTCTACAAAAGCAGCTTTAGCAACTTTATGGGCAGCATCTGTTTTTGCTAGATCGCTGTTCCAAGCTGCCAGAGATTTAGCATAAGGATCTAGTGCGAGAACAGTCTTGCCTTGGCGCTCGATTTGATATTGGTAGTAGTAGCCAGTATAGTTGCTGATGCCAAGACCAGAGTTTTCATTCAGAGTTTGTTTCCAGGTTCCTTTTTCTCCTTTTTCAAGGGCGACGGTTCCGACTACTTTTTCAGGATCTTTCTTATCGTAGACGACAACTGAAACCTTATCGGCACTTGGAGACCAAAGAGTCAGATCAACAAGTTTGCCATCTTCTTTAAGATTTGCACCGAGTGGACCGTCGTAACTGTAAGTCTCGTCTTTGAGACGCCAGCTTGAACGAGTTGTAAAACGGTCTGAATCATAGGCAACGGTGTAAGGGTTTTGAGTGTCAGAAAAATCACCGATGTAGGTTACTTTCTTACCTGCTTCATCAACTGTAACATCTGTGATTGTCACTTTATTTCCTTGGTGGTCAGTGATGTTGGAATGTTTAAGGATGTCTTCTTTTTTAGCCCCAACTAGGGTAGAAAAACTGCTTTCAATACGAGATTTAGCTACATGTTGGGCACCAGTCATACGGATATCGTGTACATAGTAAGGGTTGGTGTAGATGGTTTCGTCATCATCCTTAAGGAAGATTTGACTATGGTTTTTCAGGTCAGTAAATTTATAATCTTCTTTTCTGATTTTCACATCATCGCCTTTCTTGCTCTCATCTAATAGTAAAAATCCAAATTCTCTTGCGGCTTCATTGAGCGGAATATCGATGTAGCGTCCGTGTTTTCCACTTGCAGTAAAGTCTGTACCGTCAGGCCATTCACCATTGCTTGGAGTCTTCACATCTCCCCAGTACCAGAGGGATTTCTTGTCATAGTTGCCATCGGTGCGGAAATAGTTGACGCGGATCGTTCCCGCTGGCTGAGGTTGGTAGTTGTGGACTTTGTAGTCCTCATCTAGCCAAGCTTCATTCATCTTTGGAGAGAGGCGCTCTACTGAACGATCTCCAGTAAGGTTGTCCCCTTTGGTGTTGTTAATGAGGAAGCTGATTTTCTTGGCTTGCTCATTTTTTAGTTTGACATCTAGGTAGTAGCCGTAGTCGTCTTTCTTGGCATCCTTGAAAGACTGGGCGCCATTTGGCCAGTTCTCAGATGGTTTTTCAACATCATCCCAAGTCCAAAGACCTTGCGAATCTTGGTTTTCTTGAGGAAGTTTTTTGACATGGATACGGAAGTAGTTGTCTGCGATTGGGGTTTCAGATACAGTGTCTGCTGGCGAAGCTTTCTCAGCGGCTAGACTTGATACTTCTGTTTTATCGTCTTTATTGTTTGGAAGGCTTGGAGTAGCTTCAGTTGTAGTTGTTTCAGAAACTGCTACTGGTTCAGATGTTTTAGACTCTAGGGAAGCGTTTGCATCTTTTGGGGCCAAAATAGGCGTTTTTTCCTCAGCTTGGCTGGTTTCTGTAGTAGCTGGGTTCGCATTAATAGCGCTTACATTTTCTTGTGTGCCAGGACTAGTTTCAGATGCAGATACAGAAGGTGCTGTTAGGGCAAGGAGGATAAAGCTTGCTCCAATAAGGACAGAGCCAGTTCCGTTTTTCAGAGAACGGATGCTGTAAATCATTTTTTTATCTGGTTGAGATGACGTGTTTTTCATAGACACTCTCCTATCATTTATTTCTATCTTAGTATAGCACGTAGTAACAGTTTATGCAATCGTTTTCTTTGATTTTGTAGAAAAGAAATGTGACTCTGTGAAAAATCATACTCACGTAAAATCAATACGGTTTTTTGTTGATAGCCTACTAAAGAAATATCATAGTCTAAGCATAAACTTTGAAATGTGCCTACTAATCAATGGATCTGACTGTATTTTAGCAAATCAAGGAAAAAGTTTTTAGAGAGTGGGACAGAAATCGGTAATTCGTTAGAATTCGATTTCGTCGTCCCACCTCCGCACAGTTGAGTAGGGCTGTAAAAGCTGATGAAATCAGCGTAGTAGAGCCCACTCAACCACTGCGTCTTGCCCGACAATCCAAAGACAATTGAGAGGCTAGGACTTTTGTCCCAGACTCATTGTTCAAAGAAATAAAATCTCAACAAATTTACTAGAGAACTTAAGTCAATTTCTAGTAATTTTTTAGAATTCACAATGTATAGTGGATTGAATCTAGAATAGTAGATTACGACTGCTAAAAATATTTCTAGAAATAAATTTGACTTTCCTAATCTATTTGTTCATCCCTTATTTCAATCCACTATGTTGTAAATGAGCCGAAATTTATCAATAAGTGCGAATCCATTGTTGAAAGTAATACTCAATGAAAATCAAAGAGTAAACTAGCCGCAGGTTGCTCAAAACACTGTTTTGAGGTTGTGGATAAAACTGACAAAGTCAGCTCAAAGCACTGCTTTGAGGTTGCAGATGGACGTTGACGCGGTTTGAAGAGATTTTCGAAGAGTATAAAAACGCATAATATCAAGTTTTTAAGATAACTGACATTATGCGTTTGTATATGTTTTAGTCTGCTTACTTGGTTATAAAACAGAGGCTTTTTTAAAGTTTACTAATGGAAAGAGTATTGAGTTCATTGACGACTTGTAGATTAGCCATGCGACCGATGTTCATGAGTTTCGGATGAACCAATCCTTCAATATCAAAGTTGGTAATGATGGCATCGTAACCCGCTTCCATGATTTCATTGACATTGAGTGTCGCTTTATCCCATGTTTCAAAGTGGATGTTTCTAGAGGTGTAAAATTGATAGAGTGAAATCAAAGCCTGAGGATGGGCAAAGTCAAACTCACTCAAAACAAGAACACGAACCTTGGTTTGGTGCTTTAGGAGTTGTTCCATTAGATCAGTTGCGTGGGTTAAAAGAGTATAGACTAAATGGAGTACAGCGTGAAGTTGCTCCTTTTGTCCCAAGCTAGACTTATAGCGCATCATTTCAAAACTAGCTGCTTCGTAAAAATCTGGGAAGAACTTTTTAATCTTATTCAGTGCATAAGATTTGTTATGAGAAATGATAGATTCTGAGTTGATTTCTTGACGCTCTAGAAATGCAGTGTTATGCAAGTGCCAAATCAATTGATCGGTATTTGAAAAGTGGACATCAAACTGTCGGGTAAGATTGTCGAGGACATCTCGAGCTGAGTGATAGGAGTGATCGACTTTCTCATTGTCTTTCCGCGCCTCTAGGAAATCCTCGACCGTGAAGAAAATCCCCTCTTGAGTATAGGAGCTGAAAATTTGGTCAATGGTTGTAAAATCGAGTGTGATTCCAAGACGATCACCAAGAGATTGCAATTCCTGCTGGAAGTTTGAAAGTTGACTAAAAATAGGGCGAAGAGAGTCAAACTCGATTTCCCCTTTAGGTCTCGGTAAAATCTTTGCTCGATGGAGATTGACTGCAATTTGTGTCTTCAGCTGAAACATATTTTGGTAGGTGATAGGATAGCCTGTGACCTTGACAAAAAAAGTCACAAATTCATCCACATCTTCAGAAGAGAAAGGAAATGGCCATTTGAAGAAACCATAGGCTTCATGGAAATATTGGGCAAAAAAGAAGCGAATGTCTCTTTCGTCTCCAATAATTGAAATAGGGGTCACCTTGAGCTTGAATTTATACTTTGATTGCAAAATATTATTGATCTCAGCAACCTTCTTACGAAGTGAGGGAAGAGAAATGTCAAGTGTTTCAACTAGGTGCTCGAAAGTAAATGGTTCTTCTAATAGGAAGAAAGCTTTGAGCACCTGAAAATTAACAGATTCTTGCAAAACATGCCTATAAATTCGCTCAATACCAAAGTTATGTTCGTTAGTCAGTCTGATACCAGCGGTTGATGACAAAATATCAAAGCAAGAAAGTTGCTCCCGCATTTCTTTGATATCACTTTTGATGATGCGTCCATTCAAATCTAGAATATCGGCTAAAATGTCGATATGAATCCATTCTTGGTTCTCAAACAAGTATTCTATAATTTTTAATTGTCTCTGTTCTTTGTGAGATAATAGTTCTCTCATGGGAAATACTCCTTGGAAATATAAAGTATTATAAACAAAAAAAGATAAAAAAATTATCAGGGCTTTTCTCTATTATAGCATGTTTTCGAAAAAAACTTTTAAAAATCGTTTATAAATTATCAAATTTTATAATAATTTTACTAAAAAAAGAGTAAATTTGGAAATGATTTGTACCGAGGATTTTTTTTTTTTCTAAACAAACAAAGTAATTGACTATTTTGCCTCTATATTTTATAATGGTAATGTATGTAAAACACATGCGACTCTAATAAAAAATAAATAGGAGACAAGAATGTATTTTAATCGTAAAAATGCAGAGCAGAAGAACTGGCGTATGATTAAAAAAGGAAAACATTTCCTTTTTGGTTGTTCGCTTGTTTTTGCGGTCGGAGCTAGCTTAGCTACTCAAACGGTCCATGCAGACACAGCATCGGAATCTACAGTTGAGAGTGGTTCAAAAGCTAATGAGGCTAAGCCTGGATATGGTGGAGAAACGGGGACTTATGAAGCTCCCGCTGCTGTAGCAGAGACTCAGCCAGCAACAGTTGAAAAAGCAGTGGTAGCGGAAAACACTACTGCTAAAACAGCTAACAAGGAAGCTTTGACCCAGTTGGTCGAAGAAGTAAAAGGCTTGGACAAAGCAGGCAAGACAGAAGACTCTCTTTCTCGCTTGAACACAGCACTTGAACAAGCACAAAATGTTTTGGCAAATGCAGAAGCTAGCCAAGACCAAGTGGATGCAGCAGTCGCTAGTCTCAAAGAGGCAGTAGCTCAACTTGCTACCAAAGAAGAAAAAGCAACAGCAGTAGCAACAGAAGAAAAAGCTGAAGCGACAGAGGCTAAAGCTGAAACAGCAGCGGAAACTGAAGTGGCTCGTCCAAGAGGAAAACGTGATCTAAGTTCACGTGCAGCAAACCGTTCAGTTGACGGATCAGTCGCTGAAGGTGAATTTGCTGGTGCGGGTGTCAAGCAGTTTCAGTCAGTTCGCTACAGTGTGGATGGAGACAGAACAACTTGGACAATTAGTGTTGTACCGCAGCATAAGAATCACCAAGCTGCTGGCTTGGTGGTCGCATCAGATGATACAATTCAAAGTATTACTGTCGTAGACCGTGGTCCTAATGCTGGACGTCTGAATGAGGATTATTACGTTGAGAAAGATTTTGGAAAGCTCCCTGCTATGAGCAATCACAAAGCTTTGGCGTCTCATTATAAATACATTGGTGGAGGAGTTCCTGATTCGCTTACCTATAGTGTAGTGACTAAAGGGACCCATCACAATCTGTTTGCTCGTTTTGCAACAGCTATTGTAAAAAACTCACTAGAAAATGGTGGGATGAATGGTTCATCAGCTGTTAAAAATCGTACTTCAGATTTCCCAGAAGTTGGGATTAATATCTCATCAAGACTTGCACCACAACCAGGAGTCAACAACACTTACACTCAAACAAATGACACAATTACAGTACCTACTGTAGCTTCTACAGACACAACCATCTCAGGTACAGGTAAGCCAGGTGCTATCATCAATCTCAAGAGCAATGGTAAAACTGCTAAGCAAACCCAAGTTGCACAAAACGGCCAATGGTCATTCCCACTTGATTTTGGTTTGAATAGTAGCGTCTCTGGTGGTCCACAGTTGGTTACTGGGGATAATATTAGCGTTACCCAAACAGTTGGTGGAGTAGAAAGTGCTGCTACACCTGTAAACATCTCTCTAGGTCACTCAGAGATCGTACCATCATCTAAATCAAAACAACAGAATAATCTTGTTGAAAATGATAGAAACGTTACCTTGAAAGTGCCACATGATGCGGGAGCAGCATACTTCCAATTCACAGATACAGATGGCAAGGCGCAAGAAGTTGGACTCAAGCGTACGGCTGTTCCAGGTAAGTGGCAAGTAAACTCTTCAAGCAGTGCTATTGCTAGTGTTGCTTCAAGTGAAGATGGTAAGTTCTACTCAACGATCAACTTGACCTTGAACAAAGATATGAAAGCTGGAACAACAGCTCGAGTTATCTCTAACATGCAAGAAGGTAGCTACTCAAGTCTTCAAGGATGGCAAACACGTAACGTTGAAGAAGCTCCAAAAGCAGAGACTCCAAAAGAAGAAACTCCAGCACCAGTTGCACCACAACCAGAACCATCAAAACCAACCGCTCCAGCAGTAGATGCTGCAACTGCAACTAGTGGTCCAGAAATTGTCAATAACTTGGCAGGTAAAGCAAGTACTCCAGCTGATGTAACAGTTAAAGCACCAGCAGGTTCAACTGTTAAACTTTACAACAAAGATGGCGTTGTAATCGGTGAAGCTGTAGCTAACGACCAAGGTGTAGCAACTGTTCACCCTACAAACAGCCTTCCAGAAGGTGAGATTACAGCGACTACAACACCAGCAGGTGGAACAGAGTCAGCTAAGAGTGCACCGATTACGGTTACAAAAACACCAACTCCAATTGAGAACAAGCAGGTAACTACGGGTCCTTATAAGTTACAAATGATGACCAATGCGACTAAGGTTACACTTTATCGTGGAGATAAACTTCATTTAACAGGTGATGCTGCTGGGACAGCCTTGCGTTGGTTTGGGATTACTAAAGCCACAGCTTTTAATATAAAAGGGGTATCACCAACGGGTGGATTAGCTACTAATGGAAGTAGTGCAATAAGAAACAGCCATGCCGAAACAGAAGGTACTGTTTCATGGAACCAACGTCTTGGAGATACTACGATTACCTTTAGAGCTGAAGGAAGTCCAAATCCAACAAGCAATCAGAGAGCAGCAATTGAACGAACAATTACTGTCACAGTTCTTGAAACCACTAAAAAGTATGACCCAGTTGCAGGTACAAAAGTAGATATTGCAAATCCAAACAACGTTAGTGAAGATGAAAAGAACAAGATCATCAACTCAGTTAAAACTGCGAACCCAAGTCTTCCAGCAGGTTCACAATACAGTGTAGATGAAAAGGGTAACCTTACAATCACATACCCTGATAAATCAACAGATAAGATTTCTGCTGCATATCTTGTTACTCCAACAAAAGATACAACAGCCCCAGCAAAACCAGTTGTGAACACAGACCTTACAGGTAAAGCAGGCACTAAAACTCCAGTTGAAGTAACTGCAGAAAAAGGTTCAACCGTAGCCCTTTACGATAAAAACAACAACAAGATTGGTGAAGCAACTGCAGGAGCAAATGGAAAAGCAACGATTACTCCAAAAGTTGATATTCCAGCAGGTCCTGTAACAGCCAAAGCAACAGATGCGGCAGGTAACACATCAGTAGCAAGTGATCCTAAAGTAGCGACACCAGCAGCAGATACAGAAGCACCGGCTAAACCAGTTGTGAACACAGACCTTACAGGTAAAGCAGGCACTAAAACTCCAGTTGAAGTAACTGCAGAAAAAGGTTC
>NZ_JALDUI010000006.1:109652-111803 GCF_023115445.1 Streptococcus sp. oral taxon 431
TGATATTCCAGCAGGTCCTGTAACAGCCAAAGCAACAGATGCGGCAGGTAACACATCAGTAGCAAGTGATCCTAAAGAAGCAACTCCAGCACGTGAAAACGTAGCTCCAACAGTAAGTATTCCATACTCAGATCCAAAACCAAGTCTAAAAGAAGTATATCTATATAACGGTGAAGAAGCAGATGTAGATATTACATTCAATGACGATTCAGGAAAAATTAAATCTGCAGCTTTAAAAAGAGGTGGAAACCAAGCTCTAAATAATATTGATGGGAACCCAGATAAACAAGATAATGAATTTGGATATACTGTAACAGCAATTAATTCTGAAACAGCGACACCTGCGAAAATTAAAGTAACAGGACAAGTTTCTGGTATTGCAGCAGATAAATTACCAAAAACTGAAAGTGATTCATTAAAATTAGTAACAAGATTTGCGACAGCAACAGATACTGATGGAGCATTTATTGTAAATGATGCAAACAGAAAAGAAGATCCAAAAACAAAAGAAGCAGTTGGTTCTTACTTAACTGACCCAGGTGCAGTAACTTTCGTATTAAAAGCACAAACTAAGAAATATGATATTAAAACTCCAGCATCGGCTGATAAAGTAACCGTATCAGATGCTAACAATGTTACTGATAAAGAGTTTGAAAAAATTAAAGAGAAAGTTAAACTTGAATATTCTCAAAACAATCCAGATGCACGTTTAGCTGACAAAAAAGGTAAAGAAGTAGAAGATGCTTCAAAAGTTGTTGATAAAGTAGAAAAAGAAGGAAACAAAGTTGTTGTAACCTATAAAGATGGTTCTAAAGATACAAAACCATTGTCAGAATTTGTAAACGTAGCTCCAAAAGTAGAACTTCCATACTCAAATGAAGCTAAGAAAGAAATCTATGTTTATACAGGTGAAAACACTGATTTAACATTCAAAGCATCAGACAACACTGCTGTTAAAGATATGTATGTACGTGGTCCTGGTGGTATTGGAAAAGATAATACGGCAGATTACGGTTTCACAACTGGAAAAATCGAGAATTCAGCAGTCACTCATGGTGATGGTACTGTATCAGGTGCTACAGCTACTCTTAAGATGACAGGTGTTACAACACTTAAAGCTCCAAACCATTGGACAAGTTTTGTTGTTGCTAATGACAATGATAATGCACCATCAAATACAGATTTTAATGCATTAGATAAAAATCCGAATGCAACTCAGACTCCAGGATATGTTCACTTTATCGTTAAATCTCAAACAGATAAGTACGATATTGCAACTCCAGCTCCAGCTGATAAAGTTGAGGTAGCAGATCCAACCAATGTAACAAAAGATGACTTAGATAAAATCAAAGAAAAACTTCAACTTAAGTACAACAAGAACAATGACGATGCGAATATCGCAAAAGATACTCCAGTTGATAAAAATGGTAAGATTCAATCAGTCAAAAAAGATGACAAAGGAAATCTTGTAGTAACATATACAGATGGTTCTACAGATAAAGAACCACTATCAAAATTTGTAACTAAAAAACCAACAGATGCAGATAAGAACGAGCCAAAAGCTAAGGACCAAACTGTTAAAGTTGGAGAAGAACCAAAAGCAGAAGATTCAATTGAGAACTTCAAGGGACTTCCAGAAGGAACAACAGCTAAGTTCAAGGAACCAGTAGATACAAAAACACCAGGTGATAAAACACCAACAGTCGTTGTAACCTACCCAGATGGATCAACAGAAGAAGTTCCAGTTAAAGTAACTGTTGAAAAACCAAGTTCAGAACCAACAGATGCAGATAAGAACGAGCCAAAAGCTAAGGATCAAACTGTTAAAGTTGGAGAAGAACCAAAAGCAGAAGATTCAATTGAGAACTTCAAGGGACTTCCAGAAGGAACAACAGCTAAGTTCAAGGAACCAGTAGATACAAAAACACCAGGTGATAAAACACCAACAGTCGTTGTAACCTACCCAGATGGATCAACAGAAGAAGTTCCAGTTAAAGTAACTGTTGAAAAACCAAGTTCAGAACCAACAGATGCAGATAAGAACGAGCCAACACCAAAAGCTCAAACTGTAGACAAAGGAACTGAACCAAAAGCAGAAGATTCAATCGGTAACTTGAAAGATCTTCCTAAGGGTACAACAGTAGCCTTCAA
>NZ_JALDUI010000007.1:0-4857 GCF_023115445.1 Streptococcus sp. oral taxon 431
ATTGTAACGCCTTATCAAAAAAATCACCAGATAAGGTGTTGTTTTAGTGTACACTTTTTACACTAAAATTTAGTTCAAAAAAAGACAATTTCCTTAGTTTGACTATGGAATTCAAACTACTTTTCATCAAATACCTTGATATACTTGACAAATGGTAGAAAAGGACTAAACTACCAACAGCTAATAGACCTAAAGCTGTAAGCACAGAAGTCGATGAACCTGTCGCAGGAAGAGCTTCCTGCTGATAAATAAGAGCATAAGTTACCTCATTATCAGTAGGAATTCCTGCTTGAATCTTGCTTTGTTCTTCCTTTGTAAGAGCGCTTTTTTCAACATAATGATATGTAGAAGCATGAATGATTGACGGTGCAACCAAGATGCTTCCGAGTAAAACTGAACCAACAATCCCACAGATTTTTCGGATTGAAAACCGTTCTTTTTTAAATAATGACAATCGTAATCACCTTCTTTAATTTTATTTCCTAATAGTAAACACTATTTTTTATTATTAAAAATTGAACTTCTAAAATCATCAGTTTGATTTAGATAGGCCTTAAACACTGCTCTCTTTAACTTATGAACTGCACTATCATATTCTGGATTATAGTTGTCCCAAGAATAACGATTCTCATCTGCATCCTTACGGACAGCTTCGTCCATTAATCGCTGCAGTTCTTCTACACTATGAATCGTCTTTCTTGCAAAACTTGCCCAAGATTTAGTTGGATCGTTGAAGGTCACCTTTTTCAAGTTTCTAAACTGATCCACCCGTTCTTGGTACATAGCTTTCTTGAAATCCGCCCAAGAAGAATACTTCCCTTCAAATACCTTTTTCAAAACAAGATCATCTGTAACTAAACCTACTTCTTTACCATAAGACTTAATCTTACTTCCCGCCGCTTTTGCATCTTTTTCATATTGATTTGAGATATAAGGTACCATTCCATCCTTAAAGCCTTTGGCAGCCAGAAGTTCATAAGCAATCCTACGTCCCATCAAATCACCCGGAGTTCCCTTACTGCTCAGAGCCGAATAGATTGGGGCGAAGAGTTTAATCGTATAGTAACCGTTTCTTTCATATTCCCCAGACTTATATTCACGAGCTGACAAGATATTATTTTTAATTAAACTATCAAAGGTAGTCAATTTTTTGGCATCTTCTTCTGTCAGATTTTGTACAACGTTAGTAGCGTAAACCTCATTTCCATCTGCAGGATCTTTCACGTATTTATTCTCGATTTTTCTCAGGGCCGTCATTTTCTGATAAGCATCTAACTGTTTCACGATAGATTGCCCTTCGAGATATTCCAACATGTAAACGACATCAAACATATTGTGGACGTAGTTCTGAAGATCTGCTGCGTCATTAAATCTTGTAGTTGGATCAAGTACTTGCAATCGCTGGCCTTCTGTACTATCTGATGTTTTATGTTTCAAGATAGAGTTGATGGTAATGGTTGCATCACTTGGTTGGTCAGGAGCTTGCAATAAGCCTTTTGCGAAGAACTCCGGTCCTAAGCCACTTCTTCGACCATAGCCACCAAGGTAAATATCCTGATCTGAATCATGTGTCATCTCATGGGTATAGGTGATAGCTCCATCCTTATCTAACATACGATAGGACATATAGTAAACGCCATCTCCAGTTGCATAAGCACCATGGTGATTGTGAACTACTTTATTCCCCACTGGACCAAAGAAATTCTTCATCGCCGGATTGGTACTATCAAACTGAGCCTCAACTGTAGCTTTTCCAGATGTTGTATCATCTCCAAACTTATAGGCATCATAAAGTAAAATTGTACGATAGAGCTTTTCACGTCCTTCTTTATCTAAAATACGATACCAATAATCATAGTGATCTCGCTGACGTTTGGCTGTTTCACGCGCATTATCTTCAACAAACTTATTGAGTTCATCTCCAGCCTTATAATCGCTGTTGCGATAGCGATCGTAAGCTCCAAATCCTAGACTAGACATGGTCGAGATGACAAAGACTGATTTCTCCGGCAAGGTTAGGAGCGGCAAGACCATATTGCGGTATTTCCATGTGGCACTAGTGATACGGTCATAGACACCGATAGAATACTTAGTCCCTGCTTGCTCTTGCTTGGCTTTGACCTCTGCAATAGTGGATTTTTCTTCGACGATGTAAGCCTTGGTCTGTGATTTAAACCAGTCATTATTGGTTTTGTCTGGTAGAAAGACTTTTCGGTAATTTTCCAACGTGCTAAACAAATCTGTCGTTCCATGATGGCTGGCAAGACTGATAGCATAAGTATCGACATTGTTTTTAGCAAGCAGATTATTAAATCCTGATTTCCCTAACTCAATCAGAGTATCTAGTGGTGAAGTATTTCCTTTACCAAAGAAGTCTGGACGATACATCACCAGGTCTTTGACATTCACTTGACCGTAGCTAAAGTTATACCAACGTTCTAAATAAGTTAAGCCGAGTAGTAAGGCTTCCTTATTGTTCTTGATTTTATCTACAAGATAGCCTCTGGTAACTGAGTTGTCACCAGCAAGTCCAGCATCTGCTGACAAGAGTTTTTTCAAACTGTTTGCCAAATCTTGTTTTGTTTTGGCGAACTGGTCTTCCAGATAGAGCTCAGTTTGCTTGACCTCTGGAGAAATTCCGAGTGTCTTTCTGATGGCATCTGACTTATAGTCAATCTTTTGTAAGTCAGGTACGACTTGCTTAATGATAGAGTCTTGGTCATACAAGAATTGATTTGGAGTGTAGAGGAGTCCTGTATCCCCTAAACTATATTCTGCTAGCTTGGCAAAATCAGTCTGGTACTTGAGATCGAGCTTCTCAGATGAATGGTCCTGATAGTGAAGTAAGAGTTTATTTGCAGTCTGTTTGTTAGAAACAATATCTGTGATTACTTGGTCATCCTTCATCATAACTGCGGACAAGAGTTCTTTTTGATATAAGAGACTGTTCTCTTTGACCAGGTTTCCGTATTTCACGATGGTTGCCTTGTTATAGAAAGGTAACAATTTTTCAATGTTCTTATAAACCAAAGTACGGTTAGCTTGATAATGCTTCACCTTAGAAAAATCACTTTCTTTACTACCACTTGTTGAAAGGGGCTCCACTGTTGGAGGAGTGAGAGGATTGATTTCTGCTTTTTTATTAGTCACTTCAGAAGCCTCTAGCATTGTTCCTCTTTCTTCAAAGGATTCTTTGCTGACGACTTCATCCCTAACCAAGGTGACATTGTATACTCTGTTCGCCTTGCTGCTGAATGTATCCTTCACCTTCATTCCATTGTAGTGGTAACCGGTAATAGCATTCCCGTTGGTTACATTGACATCACTTAGTACATTGGTCAATCTTCCTGCATGCTGTTCCTCATTCGTCTTTCGATCCCACAAATATCCAGCCACACCCGCAACTCTACCAAAGTGCTTGACATTGTTGATATCACCTTCCGCATAACTGTTCTGTATATGCGCATCTTGGTCTACTAGACCTGCTAGCCCACCAACAGTCTGATCTGAACTATTGGTGTTGGATGAAATGGCTACTGTCGCTTTTGACTTAGTCAGTGAAGCTCTGCTTCCTGTCAAATGACCGACTAGACCACCAATATTGTATGCAGCAGTCGTTTCGTAGGTATTGATAATTCTTCCCTTGAAACTACTCTCTGTGATGCTTGATTGGTCTGCCTTAGCCAACAAACCACCTATACCACGTTCACCGGCGAGTACACCATCCACATGGACTTGTTTGATCTTTGTGCCATTCGTAGCTTCATTTGCCAGTGAACCAATATCATTTTTCCCTGAAATAGTAACATTTTTTAGACTCAGTTTTTCTACTGTAGCACCACTCAAGTTTTCAAACAGAGGTTTTTTCAAATTATAGATAGCATAATTCTTGCCATCTTTTTCTCCAATCAACTGACCAGTAAAGGTTCCCTTGATATAGGATCTCTCATCAGGACCAAGCTCCACTTCGTTAGCATTCAGGCTAGCTGCTAAATGATAGGTTCCAGAGAGATTTTGGTTTATAGCTTTGACCAGATTACTAAAGGAAGTAAAGTTTGTCTTTTCCTCTTTAGACTTCTTATCGAGGTAGAAGGTGAAATGGTCGACATATTTATTGTTCTGCTCTTGCTGGAGTTTCTCAGCCTTAGCTGTAATTTTATAAACTGGCTGACCATTTCTTTCCTCTTCAGTTATTGAGGCGACTGGTAGATAGACATCTTTAAATGCCGAAGATTTTACCTTGACAAAGTAATTATCCGTATTCTTTGGAATTCCATCCAATGAGATATGTTGTTTATAAGTCCCATTCGTCTGGCTGTACAACTCAATATCCGAAACATTTCTTAATTCGAGTGTTTTTTCTGGATCTGTTTCTTTCGGCTTCTCAATCGGAGTTTCAGGTTTTAATTGCTCAATATTCCCCTTATATTCAGGAAGTGGATCTACCTGTTCAGGCTCACCTTTGTCACTGACTACAGCTTCTGGCAACGCTGGGTGAACCTCTGGTTCGCCTTTGTCGGTTACTACAGCTTCTGGTAAGGCGGATTGGACAGAAGGTTCCCCTTTATCGGTTACAACTGCTTCTGGCAATTCAGGTTGAACTTCAGGTTCTCCTTTATCAGTTACAACGGCTTCTGGCAATTCAGGTTGAACTTCAGGTTCTCCTTTATCAGTTACAACGGCTTCGGGAAGCTCTGGTTGGACTTCAGGCTCACCTTTGTCAGTTACAACTGCTTCGGGTAACTCTGGCTGGACCGCAGGTTCGCCCTTGTTGGTTACAACTGCTTCTGGTAAGGCGGATTGGACAGAAGGTTCCCCTTTATCACTTACAACTGCTTCTGGTAACGCAGGTTGAAC
>NZ_JALDUI010000007.1:4957-84367 GCF_023115445.1 Streptococcus sp. oral taxon 431
GCGGGTTCACCTTTATCACTTACTACTGCTTCTGGTAAGGCGGATTGGACAGAAGGTTCCCCTTTATCACTTACAACTGCTTCTGGTAACGCAGGTTGAACTGCGGGCTCACCTTTAGCACTTACAACTGCTTCTGGCAATTCAGATTGAACTTCAGGTTCTCCTTTGGCGCTTACAACAGCTTCGGGCAAGGCGGGTTGAACTTCTGGATCACCTTTAGCACTTACAACCGCTTCGGGTAATACAGGCTGAACTGCGGGCTCACCTTTATCACTTACTACTGCTTCCGGTAAAGCGGATTGGACAGCGGGTTCACCTTTATCACTTACTACTGCTTCTGGTAAGGCGGATTGGACAGAAGGTTCCCCTTTATCACTTACAACAGCTTCTGGCAAGGCGGGTTGGACTGTAGCCTCCCCTTTATCGGTTACAACTGCTTCTGGTAACTCTGGCTGGATCGCTGGCTCACCCTTGTCGGTTACCAGAGTTCCAGCTTGCACATCCTTATGTTCTGCTAATTGTGATTGAGAATTTGAAGATTGTTTCTCTTCTTTTCTTGGATTCGTTAATTCTGTTGAAAGAGGTTTTTCAACTACTTGAACTTCTGTCGGCTTAGTTGAAGAAACAGGTGTTTGTTCCTGAATAGTTTGTACTGTTGATGGATATTCTACAAAATTTGGTGTAACACTATAATCCACCTTTTGTTGTTTTGTAGGAGTGGCTACTGATTTTTCTTGATTATTTACTTTAGACTCAGAAGTCGTTTTCCCCTCTTTGATATATCCAATATATGTGTAACCTGAAATGGCTTTAGGAAGAGGTAATTTTTCTCCAGAGGTCAATTCATAGTCAGTATTGTAATTTAGCAAAAGATTATTTTCTAAAGCATGAGCGGATACAAGAACACCATTTCCTATTCCTGCAACCAATACTAAATGTAATACCGTTTTATTCTTAACTTTTTTCTTAGAAACGGCAAAAATTAAAATTCCCAGAGCAGCTAAGCTAGCACCAGTAACTAGGGCTTGCATCTCATTCTTGCTTCCAGTATTTGGCAGTTCCGCCAGTTGATTTTGGGAATTTAACCTATAAACAAGATAATAAGTCTCATCATCATTCTCCACGTATGTAGGAATATCATAGACAAGCTTATTCTGCTCATCTGATGATAGCTCTGATTCTGTCACATATTTATAGTGAACACCTTTAGTCTCTTGAGCCTCTACAGCTGAACTACCTAATACAGACATAAAAAATAAACTTGAAATCGTTGCAGATACAAGTCCTACTGATAATTTTCTAAATGAAAAACGCTGCTGTTTTTCACCAAAATACTTTTCCATTATTCCTCCTTGAAATAAAATTTTAAAAATATGCAAGCTAAACTTTATTATATTAGCTTGTTATCTTATAAAAAGGTAACACACTTTGATTATACTCTTAATTTACCAAAAAGTCTTAAAATTGAGATGCGCTTTCATACTTTGTTTTATATATAAAATACGAATGAACAGGGTTTTAATTTCTTATATTCTTTTTGGATAAAAAAATAAGCTCTCCGAAAACTCGGAAAGCCTTATTTAATGCTACTTAGAGCGATTATTTTGCGATTGGGTAAACAGAAACTTGTTTTTTATCGCGACCTTTACGTTCAAAGCGTACTACGCCTTCAACTTTAGCGAACAAAGTATCGTCTCCACCACGTCCAACGTTTACACCTGGATAGATGTGTGTACCACGTTGACGGTAAAGGATTGATCCACCTGTTACAGTTTGTCCGTCAGCTGCTTTAGCTCCAAGACGTTTTGCTTGTGAATCGCGTCCGTTTGATGTAGAACCTCCACCTTTTTTGTGGGCGAAAAGTTGCATGTTAGTAAGAGTCATTTTTAACATAATGTTTTCCTCCGTGTTAGTTTTCTGTGATAACTCTGGTTTGGACGAACTCAGAAGAGTCCTCCGATAAGTTTGCCATACCTAAGAAAAATGATTCAAAAAACAACTGAGTCATTTCTCTCTGATGTGAAGGGATATCTTTAGGAATTTCCACCATTAGATAACCATCTTCATCTTCGTTTAATTGTAAGATTGGTTCATAGCCTGCAAATTTCTCAATTGAATTGACAAAGTTAGTGGCAAGCGTAGAAACCGATGCACACACGACGTCAAAGCCGTTTTCGCCAATTTTGGCGTGTCCAGTAATCTCCGCACTCCTCAGCTCGCCATCTTCGGCTCTCTCAAAGACTGCTTGTATCATGTGTTCTCCTTAAAATTAAGCGTTGATTGCGTTGATGACAACTTTTGTATATGGTTGACGGTGACCTTGTTTACGGTGGCTACCTTTTTTAGGTTTGTACTTGTAAGTAACAACTTTCTTTTGTTTTCCTTGTTTTTCAACAGTTCCAACTACAGTAGCTCCAGCAACAAGTGGAGTTCCGACAACAGTGTTTTCACCACCAACAAGAACAACTTCGTTAAAAGTAACTTCTTGACCAGCTTCAACGTTCAATTTTTCAACGTAGATTGCTTGACCAACTTCAACTTTAACTTGTTTTCCGCCAGTTTTGATAATTGCGTATGTGCTCATTATGCACCTCCTATGATTTTTTGGGGTTTCCCCGTATTTTTGTGAAGACTCGCCTAGCATCGTGGGACGAACCACTTAAAAGAAGAGCTCTTAGTATAACAAAGAATAAACTAGGAATTAAGCCGAAGACATAACTTATGTTAGGCAAGGCGATAATAACGAGGTTTAAATTTGTTATACGACGAGCAACGATGTTCGTGCGGTTGCACAGGATCGTGCATAGTCAACTCTACAAGTATAGCATGATTCCTATTTTTTGACAAGCATTTATCATCAAAATTAAGCTTTTTCTCCGACTTTTTTCCTCCAAGCAGCAAAAAGCATGCTTAGATAAAAAATACTCATCATGAGTGGAATCCCTAAAATTGTCTTCTCTTCATAAAAAATACTCAGATAAGCTGAGACAACAACTCCAAGTACAAAACTCGATAGCAAACTAACAAAGATTAGACCTTCTCGCAAAAAGGGAGTATGTTTGGTTCGAACATAGTCCCCGAAAGCTAACATAGTTCGTTTGATATTTCCAGTCATAAAAGCATTGTTGTATGCAATTCCTGAAACTTCTCCGAAAGCTGTTGTTACAAGTCCCATACAAAATGCTAACGGTGGTACTATGTATATATTATCAACCGTCAAGGGAACAAATCCTATTATTAAAGATAAAATTGCTAGTGGAATAAGGGATAGAATTGGTTTTCTTACAATCCTCAACTTTTCTTTATAGACTGTCAAAAGGAAGACACCCACCATGAAGGAAATCAAGGTCATTACCTTGGCACTGGCATCTGAAACATTGTCCTGAATGAGACCAACGGAAAGGAAAACGACATTTCCCGTTTGGCCTGCAACTAGAGTATTCCCACGTATGATAAAGGTATAGGCATCTACATAACCCGCACAAAAAGTCAAAAAAAGCGCCAATCGTTTTGAATGACGAGAAATTTTTCTCATAGGTAATAATCTCATACTACACTCCTATTTTTTCTGAATCTATTGTACCATTTTTTGAGGAAAATTCGAAGTGTCAAATAAAAGAATTGTCTCCCTTTGGCTAGTTTAGTCTATCTGTGATATAATGAAAGCAGTCATTACTTGTAGAAAAGGAGATTTCATGCTTAAACTCGGTATTATCGGTACTGGTGCAATCAGTCACCACTTTATAGAAGCTGCTCATACTAGTCAGGAATTCCAGTTAGTGGCTGTTTATTCAAGAAAGCTCACGACTGCTCAGCAATTTGCTAGTTCCTATACAGATGTTAGTCTATTTGATAATTTAGAGGATTTCTTCCAGTCTGAATTTGATGTTGTCTATATCGCAAGTCCAAATTCTCTGCACTTTACTCAAGCCAAGGCCGCTTTATCTGCTGGCAAACATGTTATCCTTGAAAAACCAGCGGTGACTCAACCACAAGAATGGCAGAATTTAGTTGAAATAGCTCAAGAAAATCACCGTTTCATCTTTGAAGCAGCAAGAAACTATCATGAGGAAGCCTTCACCGTTATTAAAAACTTTTTAGCAGATAAGCAAGTTTTAGGTGCAGATTTTAACTATGCCAAGTATTCTTCTAAGATGCCTGACCTTCTTTCTGGAAACACTCCGAATGTATTTTCAGACCGATTTGCTGGTGGGGCTCTCATGGACTTGGGAATTTATCCGATCTATGCTGCGGTTCGCTTGTTTGGAAAGGCACTTGATGCGACCTATCAAGCTCAGCAGCTTGAAAATAGCATTGATTTAAATGGAGATGGTATCTTATCTTATCCCGGTTATCAAGTCCATATCAAGGCTGGTAAAAATATTACTTCTAATCTGCCTTGCGAAATATATACAACAGATGGAACCTTGACACTCAACACTATTGAGCATGTTCGATCAGCTATTTTTACAGATCATCAAGGTAATGAAACACATCTACCTATTCAGCAGGCACCTCATACCATGACTGAGGAGGTCGCTGCTTTTGCTAACATGTTCAAGCAGCCAAACCCAGAACTTTACCAAGCTTGGTTAGAGGATGCATCACACGTCCATAACCTAATTTACACCATGCGCCAGACTGCTGGCATTAGATTTGAGGCAGAAAAATGAAAACCAAACTACCTACAGAATGGCTAGAGCTAACCGAACAACTCGGCTTTCAAGAATTCACTCCCATTCAAACTCAGATTTTTGATCCGATTTTAGACGGTCAAACCCTCCTTGGAGTCAGTCCAACTGGTACAGGAAAAACTTTAGCTTATCTCCTACCAAGTCTTCTCCGTCTCCAAAAGAAAAAAGCGCAGCAACTATTGATTTTAGCACCAAATACTGAACTGGCTGGTCAGATTTTTGAGGTAACTAAAACCTGGGGTGAAGCAATTGGCTTGACTGCTCAACTATTCCTTTCTGGTTCGAGTCAGAAACGTCAAATCGAACGACTTAAAAAAGGCCCAGAAATTCTGATTGGAACTCCTGGGCGTATCTTTGAACTGATCAAATTGAAAAAAATCAAGATGATGAATGTGGAAACGATCATTCTTGATGAGTTCGATCAGTTGCTAGATGATTCTCAAATTCACTTTGTTGAGAAAATCACCCACTACGCACCTCGTGACCACCAACTCATCTATATGAGTGCCACTACCAAGTTTGACCAAGATAAGATTGCGCCCAACACTCGCACCATCGACCTCTCTGATCAAAAGTTGGACAACATCCAACACTTCTACATGCAAGTAGACCAACGTCACCGAGTAGATATGCTTCGGAAACTAGCACATGTCGAGGATTTCCGTGGCCTTGTCTTCTTTAATAGCTTATCAGACCTTGGAAGTGCAGAAGAGAAATTACAGTATCGCGATGTTTTAGCTGTTTCACTAGCTAGCGATGTCAACGTCAAATTTAGAAAAGTTATCTTAGAAAAATTCAAAGATAATCAGCTAACACTACTTCTTGCGACAGACCTTCTAGCTCGTGGTATCGACATTGATAGCCTGGAATGTGTGCTCAACTTTGACGTCCCTAGAGATATTGAAACCTATACTCACCGTGCTGGACGTACAGGTCGTATGGGTAAAGAGGGATATGTTATTACCCTTGTTACACATCCAGAAGATCTTAAAAAACTTAAGAAATTTGCAAGTGTACGTGAAATCGTCCTAAAAAATCAGGAACTATATATCAAATAGAGGCTGGGATAAAAATTCCAACCTCATTTTTTTAGCAAAAAAATTTGACCTGCTAGCTGATTTGGAACTAGGAAATCGAGACTTTGTCTATCGATTTCTCCTCCACCGACTTTCTTATCCCCAAGTAATTTCTAAGCGATAGTCCGCAAATGGATTTCCTTCTTTGTTTTGTAGTTGATAGGCTAGTTCAATCTTTTGTTGTTCAACTTGATAATGGCTTGTTTGGATGATAAACTCCTGTATCCCCATTGGTGTAGGAATATAGGCTAAACTATCAGCTTCCTTCAGAAAACGCATGATGGTCTTAGGGTTGGAAAATCGAGACATCACCAACTCTGTATCATTAAACTTGAGTACCACTTTTTCCTTCTCTTCATTGTAAAAAAAGAGATAGGAAAAATCACCTTTCTCACGTAACTCAACATCATAAAGTTGGTCGATCACTTCCAATTGTTCATCAAATTGGATGGTATTTCTCATTCGAATCTTCACTTCAAGTCCTCTTTCTTCACTCTTATCCTACTATTTTACCAAAAACTGTGGCTTTTTGCTATAATGGTTTTATGAATGAAAAAGTATTTCGTGACCCTGTTCACAATTATATCCATGTTGATAATCAGATTATCTATGACTTAATCAATACCAAAGAATTTCAACGGCTTCGTCGTATCAAGCAGCTAGGAACATCCAGTTACACCTTTCATGGTGGAGAACATAGTCGTTTCTCTCACTGTCTGGGTGTTTACGAGATTGCACGCCGTATCACCGAGATTTTTGAGGAAAAGTATCCTAAAGAATGGGATTCCTCGGAGTCCCTCCTAACCATGACTGCAGCCCTCCTTCATGACTTAGGACATGGTGCCTACTCGCATACCTTTGAAAATCTCTTTGATACCGATCATGAGGCGATTACGCAGGAAATTATACAACGTCCTGAAACAGAGATTCACCAGGTTCTTTTACAGGTAGCTCCAGATTTCCCTGAAAAGGTAGCTAGTGTTATAGACCATACTTATCCAAATAAGCAGGTGGTTCAATTGATTTCGAGTCAAATCGATGCAGACCGCATGGACTATCTCTTACGTGACTCCTATTTTACAGGGGCTTCTTATGGGGAATTTGACCTAACACGTATCTTACGAGTTATTCGCCCTATCGAAAACGGAATTGCTTTCCAACGAAACGGGATGCATGCCATCGAAGACTATGTTCTTAGTCGCTATCAAATGTATATGCAGGTATATTTCCATCCAGCAACACGTGCTATGGAAGTACTTCTGCAGAATCTTTTGAAACGTGCTAAAGAACTTTATCCAGGAAACAAGGACTTCTTTACACTTACATCCCCACATCTACTGCCATTTTTCGAAAAAAATGTTAGCTTAGCTGACTATCTATCTTTGGATGACGGAGTTATGAATACCTATTTCCAACTATGGATGACCAGTTCTGACAAGATTTTAGCTGACCTGTCACAACGCTTTGTCAATCGCAAGGTCTTTAAATCAATCACCTTTTCACAAGAAGATCAAGAACAGCTTGCATCTATGAGAAAACTGGTTGAAGACATCGGCTTTGAGCCCGACTATTACACAGCTATTCATAAGAACTTTGACCTTCCTTATGATATCTATCGCCCTGAATCTGAAAACCCACGAACTCAGATTGAGATTATACAAAAAAATGGAGAACTAGCAGAACTCTCTAGCCTTTCTCCTATCGTTCAATCCCTTGCTGGCAGTCGCCACGGAGATAATCGTTTTTATTTTCCGAAAGAAATGTTAGACCAAAACAGCATCTTCGCAAGCATTACCCAGCAATTTCTACACTTGATTGAGAACGATCATTTTACCCCAAATAAAAACTAAAAGAGGAAATTTATGAGTATTAAACTAATCGCTGTCGATATCGACGGAACCCTTGTCAACAGTAAAAAGGAAATCACTCCTGAAGTCTTTTCTGCCATCCAAGATGCCAAAGAAGCTGGTGTCAAGGTCGTGATTGCAACTGGCCGCCCTATCGCAGGTGTTGCCAAACTTCTGGACGACTTGCAGTTGAGAGATGAAGGTGACTATGTCGTGACCTTCAACGGTGCCCTTGTCCAAGAAACTGCTACAGGACATGAGATTATCAGCGAATCCTTGACTTATGAGGACTATCTGGATATGGAATTTCTAAGTCGTAAGCTTGGTGTTCACATGCACGCCATTACCAAGGATGGAATCTACACTGCAAATCGCAATATCGGAAAATATACAGTGCACGAATCAACCCTCGTCAGCATGCCGATTTTCTACCGTACACCTGAAGAAATGGCTGACAAGGAAATCGTCAAATGTATGTTTATCGATGAGCCTGAAATTCTGGATGCCGCTATTGAAAAGATTCCTGCAGAATTTTATGAGCGCTACTCCATCAACAAATCTGCTCCTTTCTACCTTGAGCTCCTTAAAAAGAATGTAGACAAGGGGTCAGCTATCACTCACCTAGCTGAAAAACTTGGACTAAGCAAGGATGAAACCATGGCTATCGGAGACGAAGAAAATGACCGTGCTATGCTCGAAGTCGTAGGTAATCCCGTCGTCATGGAAAATGGAAATCCAGAACTCAAAAAAATCGCCAAATACATCACTAAATCTAATGACGAATCTGGCGTTGCCCATGCCATTCGAACTTGGGTGTTGTAAAAGTAAAGAATAGATGAAAACCGCTCAGCAGAGCGGTTTTTGATGTCTGATTACTGCCCCCTGCCGGAATCGAACCAGCAACTACTCCTTAGGAGGGAGTTGTTATATCCATTGAACTAAGGGAGCTAGATAAAAACTCTGCTGAATGAGCAGAGTTCTTTAGTCGAATTAACGACGGATTTCTTTGATACGAGCTGCCTTACCTTGAAGTGCACGCAAGTAGTACAATTTCGCACGACGTACTTTACCGTAACGAACAACTTCGATCTTTTCAACACGTGGAGTGTGGATTGGGAAGATACGTTCAACACCTACACCGTTAGAAATTTTACGAACTGTGTAGTTTTCTGAGATGCCAGCACCTTTACGTGCAATAACAACACCTTCAAAAATCTGGATACGTTCACGGTTACCTTCGACAACTTTCGCGTGTACACGAACAGTGTCACCAGGACGGAATGATGGGATATCAGTACGAAGTTGACCTTCTGTCAAGCTTTGGATTAATGGATTCATTTTATTCTCCTATCTTTGTCAATCTTGAGGAATCTTCCTCAGCGGATAAACTGTATTTTTGTGCGTCCATTACACACAAGATACAGTTTACCAAATTTCCTAGAAAAAGTAAAGAAATTTACAGTAAAATTCCTAAAAAAATAGCAAGCAAACCACCTAAGTAGGTCAAGAGAAAATAACTGTAAAAGACCTTCTTATCAGCTAAGAGTTTTTGGAATTCATCATTCAAGGTTGAAAAAGTGGTTAGACCTCCACAAAATCCTGTGGCAAGGATAAGATAGACTTCTTTAGACTCCACATGATTGTAAAATAAGCCAATCAAAAAACAGCCCAGTAGATTAGCTATGAGAGTTCCTAGAGGCAGTACTGAACCCTGATTATAACGTGAAAAGAAGTAACGCACGAGGGCACCTAGTCCACAAGCAAGCGCTAGATATAATACTACCATTTCTTCCTCCCTAAACAATAAGCCAATAAAAGACCTCCACCAATGCTTAGAACTAGATAGATTACTAGACTTAGGTAAGAACCTGTATCCAGCAATTTCACGCCATCTAACATGAGGCTTGAAAAAGTCGTTAAACCTCCACAGAAGCCAGTTCCAAGCGCTAAAATGACACCTTTACTGCTACCCTTATAAACCAAATAACCTTTGACAAGATAGACTAAGCAGAAAATTCCTAGATAGTTAGCAAAGAGAGTTCCCCATGGAAAGTCTGGACTAGCTGGCAACCATCTCGAAATCTGATATCGGACAAGTCCTCCTAGCATGGCAGCTAGAAAGATTCCTAATGGGTAAAATTGTTCTTTTTTCATTTGATGTTTTTATCCTGATAATCGCGCGAACGTTTGAGAATATCTGAAAAAGTCTCAACGATTGTCTCTTCGTATTTTTTATTGCTGACATGACTTCTGACCTTCTCAAAGATAGCTTCTTCTCTTTTGGTGTCCAAAATCGGTTTTCCTGAAGCCTTTTTATAAGCAACTACGCCTTCCACAAGATGCATTCTTTCTTCCAAGAGCTTCACGATTTGATCATCAATTTGATCGATTTCTTGTCTAATAATATCTAAATCCATAGATCCTCCTTCTTAATTTGAATCAATTTATAAAAAGCTTCTAAATGGGCTAGTTCATTCCTAGGGACAACTAACAAAAACTGCACTGACAACTTTCATCAGTGCAACTTCATGCTTATCCTACTTTAGCAGCCAATTCTTCTGCAAATTGTTCCAAGCGTTCGATATCTTCTTCTTCTGCAGAGAGATCCACTTTGACACACTCTGATCCCTTTTCAGCTCCTGTTGCTACAAATACACGATCAAAGTCATCAACAGCCTTACAGAACTCATCATAGAAAGTATCGCCTGATCCTACCACACCGTAGATTTTGCCACTCAAGTTAAGATCTGCTAGGTCTTCGTAGAAGTCCATCATCTCATCTGGTAACTCTCCATCACCATAAGTGTAGGTTGCAACGATTGCGATATCTGCTTCAAGAAAGTCAGATGCGTCAACAGTTGTACACTCATCAACATCCACCTCTAAGCCCAATTCACGCAATTTATCTGCTACAATATCTGCAATTTCTTCGGTATTACCGGTCATACTGGCAAATACAATTTTTGCTAATGCCATATCGTCCTCCTCAATTTATCTTTCTCCATTATATCACATCTTTTTCATTTTAAAAATAAAAACTCTTGTGCTACAATGAAATAAGAAAGAATTGAGGTCACTTATGGAAATTTGCCACCAAATTTTAGAAAAAATCAAAGAATACGACACGATTATCATTCATCGTCATATGAAACCAGACCCTGATGCCTTGGGAAGTCAGGCTGGATTGAAATCCTTGCTGGAACATCATTTCCCAGAAAAAACCATCAAAGCCGTTGGTTTTGATGAACCAACTCTTACTTGGATGGCTGAAATGGATTCTGTCGAAGATAGTGCCTACCAAGGAGCCCTTGTCATCGTCTGTGATACAGCTAATACTGCTCGTATTGATGATAAGCGCTATAGTCAAGGTGATTTTCTCATTAAGATTGACCACCATCCAAATGACGAAGTCTATGGAGATCTTGTTTGGGTAGATACCAACTCTAGCAGTGCCAGTGAGATGATTGCTCTCTTTGCTGAAGCAACTAACCTAGAATTATCCGACTACGCTGCTAAAATGCTCTGCGCTGGAATTATTGGCGATACCGGCCGTTTCCTTTATCCGTCTACTTCTGCACGTACTCTTCGTATAGCAAGTCAACTTAGAGAACATAACTTTGACTATGCTGAATTAACACGTAAAATGGACACTATGAGCTTTAAAATTGCTAAACTTCAAGGTTATGTCTATGATCACCTAGAAGTTGATGAAAATGGTGTCGCACGTGTCTTACTGACTCAAGAAATTCTAAAAACATATCAAGTAACAGATTCTGAAACAGCAGCCATTGTTGGAGCTCCAGGCCGTATCGATACAGTTAATCTTTGGGGAATATTTGTGGAACAAGCAGATGGCCACTATCGCGTTCGACTTCGCAGTAAATTCGTTCCAATCAATGGTGTTGCAAAAGAACATGATGGTGGAGGTCACCCACTTGCAAGTGGTGCTAACTCCTATAGCCTAGAGGAAAATGAAGTCATCTACCAAAAATTAAAAAACTTACTGAAAAAATAGATAAAAAGCTTGCCAAACCTAGCAGAATCTGATAGACTAGTATGGTAACAATCTATGGCTCGCAAAGAGACCATGGCAGAAAGGAAATATTGCAAAATGAAAAAAGATATCCATCCAGAATATCGCCCAGTTGTCTTCATGGACACAACTACTGGTTACCAATTCCTTAGCGGTTCAACAAAACGCTCTAACGAAACAGTTGAGTTCGAAGGCGAAACTTACCCATTGATCCGTGTGGAAATTTCATCAGACTCACACCCATTCTACACTGGACGTCAAAAGTTCACTCAAGCAGATGGACGCGTGGATCGTTTCAACAAAAAATACGGTCTCAAATAATCATAAAAAGAACAGTTCCGACTGTTCTTTTTTTGTTTCTTCAAATTAGAAGTCAATCACAACTGCTGTACCACTACAAGTGACCATTAGCATACCATTTTCAGCACCTAAAGTTTCATAGTCCATTTTTATACCTATAATAGCATTTGCTCCACGTTCACTTGCACGCTCCATCATTTCTGCTAGAGCTTCTTCTCTTGCTTGAGTCAACTCGCCTTCATAACTACTAGCTCGTCCTCCAAAAACATTACGGAAGCCAGCAGCCATATCTTTGAACATATTAACGCCAGCAACCACTTCACCAAAGACGATTCCTTTGTAGGCTAGGATTTTCTTGCCTTCAATTCCCGTAGTTGAAATAATCATCTTCCTTTCCTCCTAACTTCTTTTATATAATTGTAACCCCTTTCAATAACTCTGTCAAGAAATTCTATAAAGGGCTCAGTGGTTGAAAGGAAACTCTTCTCACCATCCTTGTTTGCTATCCATTTAGTACCAATTGTATGAATGGTGGCCTAAATCTTTTCTTTGCAAGCCTAACTTGAGATAGGCTTCTCAGCCTCACTCTTCTTACCAATAGTAGAGCTTAAAATCTATGACTGGTATAAAAGAGACTGTTCTTCTCTGCCCCAAAATTGCCCCAAAACTACAAAAAAGCCTATCGACCAAGCTAGAAAGCTTGATACAATAGGCTTTTTCTAAATTCATTATTTAACAGCGTCTTTAAGAGCTTTACCAGCTTTAAATGCTGGAACTTTTGAAGCTGCGATTGTGATTTCTTTACCAGTTTGTGGGTTGCGACCTTTACGTGCTGCACGCTCACGAACTTCGAAGTTACCAAAACCAATCAATTGAACTTTTTCACCAGCTGCAAGGTAATCAGCTACTGCTGCAAATACAGCATCAACTGCTGCTGCTGAGTCTTTCTTTGTCAATTCTGTAGCTTCTGCTACTTTAGCGATCAAATCTTGTTTGTTTGCCATGTTAATAATTCCTCCAAATATTTTCTAATTAACAATTACAATCATATCCTAAATTCTCTTGTAGGTCAAGTCAAAAACGCTATTTCTTGCTATTTTCTTTATTTTTTTAGGACTCGTATCTGACCAAAATAGCCCAAGCATTTTCACCTGTATGGGTCTGAATAATAGAACCTGTTTCAAGTACAGAGATTGGTTTTTTAACGAATGGTTGTAGGATTTCTTTCATCTCTTCTGCCCAGTCCCGAGTTCCAGAATAGGAAATACCAATTTCTGCAACAGAACGCTCTGACAGTTTTACAACTAGCTCATCCAACCACTTCTTAAAGGTTTTAGCTCCACGTCCTTTAACGATTGGTTGCAATTCATCATCTTTCATCTGCATGACTACGCGGATATTTAATAGAGAGCTTAAAAGACCTGTCACTCGGCCAATACGACCACCTTTAACAAGGTTTTCCAAAGTAGAAACACCAATATAGAGCTCTGTGTTCCTCTTTACTTCTTCAACATGAGCCACAATTGTCTCAATGTCTTGTCCTTCTTGAGCTAACTTAGCTGCTTCAACCACTTGAAATTTTAGGGCTTGATCTGTAAAGGAACTATCCAATACGGTCACATTAGCCGTTGACAAACTTGCACCCTGACGAGCTGCTTCGACAGTTCCTGATAAGGCATGAGACATGTGAATGGCTAAAATTTGACTACCGTCTTTACTCAACTCATCAAAAATCTCAGCAAAGAGTCCAACAGGAGGTTGACTTGTTTTAGGCAGATTTTTACTCTCTTTCATCAAGCGAAGAAATTCCCCTTCTTCAAGATCAGCATCCGAATAAAGAACACTATCAATCATTACAGAGAGCGGAACGACGGTAATATTTAATTCTTTGACCACTTCTGGTTCAATGGTAACAGAAGAATCTGTTACGATTTTTACTTGTGTCATAATTCAAATCTTTCTATATTTCACTTTTTGAGTGAGTTTTTTCAATTTAACTATAACAATTATATCAAAAAAAAGCTAAAAATTCATACTGTATCTATTCATTTTTATGATGGAATTTATAGATTTTTAAATCTTTCATTTTATCAAAATAGTCGCCTGCTAAGACGACTACTGTTCATTTATCATAAACGTTCATACAAATCTTGCATTTGTATGTCATCAGGAACCAACTTGAGATAGTGTTGAATCTGTTCTTTTGCTTCTTCAAACCTTCCAAGTTCTCGTAATAGATGAATGTATTGCTCTAAAAACTCAGGATTTTCCTTGAGTTCTGGAACCAATGCCTGATAAGATTCATAGGCAGCATCCAAATCTTCAGTTTCTTGGTAACTCCGTGCAATCATCCACTTAGTCAAGAGATTTTCTGGCTCATATACTTCTAAGGCTAGAATATCCTCATACCTTTCTTGCTCCTGATACATGGTTGCTAGTCGCAAGAGGATTTCTTCTTGGTCTTCCGCATCTTCTTGGGCTTGAAGAAGATAAGCTTCCGCCTGCTCAGGTTGATGCAATTCGTAAGATAATTGTGAAGCAAGGAGTAGTAAACGTGTTTCGAATGGATTTTTTTCCAAACCTTGTTGAGCTATCAGTAAGGCTTGCTCAGTCTGGTGTTCCTTATGTAGAGCCTGACTATAACCATACTCATACCCTTCAAAATCTGGAGAAATAGTATCCAGCTGTTTGAAATATAAAACTGCCTTGTGAAATTCCTCTTGATCAAAGTAAAGACTTGCTAATTCAAATGCAGTCTGATCTTCATACTCTAACTCTAAAGCTTTTTCTAAAAACTCTATGGCTGATTCAAACTTTCCAAGTCGAGCATAGGCAGTTCCAATTCGTTGATAGGTCGAAATCCCTGTCTGCTCATATATTTCACGATTATCCAGTTGAGCATAGGCCTTAATCGCTTCTAAATCATTTCCAAGTTCACTATCTAACTCTGCTAGCCCAAAAATCAATAAAGGATCATCAGAGTAATTAAGAGCTTCTAATAGCTTGTCGCGAGCTACATCCGTCAATCCTTCCATTTGATAGAAATCAGCCTTTAAAACAAGAGCAGATAGATAAGAATCGCTATTGGGTTGAATTTCTTCTAGATAGGCAAATGCTTCTTCAATTTGTCCGTCTTCACTTGCGATACTAGCTAGATTGAGATTTACTTCTGGAAATATTGGAGCTAGTTTTTCATAGATTTGACGAGCTTGTGGATAAAAACCAATGCCTTCAAGATAATAAGCCAGTTCCAGAAGAAGATCATCCGAGTCTTCTACCAAGGCTTTTTGAAAATAGTGATCAGCTCTTGTTAAATCTTTCTGATCCAAAGCTTCAAGCATTTCTTGACTATTGCTCACCTTCAACCTCCTCTTCTAACTCATACAGACCACTAACTTTTTTATACCATTCAAAAATCGCTGAAATAACAACTTTTGCTGAAGCATAAACAGGAATTCCTAGTAGGACTCCCCAAACACCAAACATAGAACCAGACGTCAACAAAACAAATAGAATCGTGATTGGATGGATGTTTAATTGACTACCTAGAATCAATGGAGATACAAAACGACCTTCAATCGTCTGCTCTACGATAAAAACGATAATAACTTTCAAGAGCATAACTGGTCCTGCAATTAAGCCTAAGACCAGAGCTGGTAGCATGGCAAGGAAACTTCCAAGATAAGGGATAAGATTTAAAACTCCAGCAGTAATTCCAAGAGTCACTGCATATCTCAAACCAATAATCTTAAAGAAGATGATAAACATAATTGCTACGATAACAGCAACAGTAATTTGTCCTCTAACATAGTTAGAAAGTTGTTGGTTCACATCCGTTAGAACCTTACCTACTGGTTCTCTCAATTTATTTGGTAAGAATTGAGTGATATGATCTCTCAAACCTTTTCCATCTCTTAGGAGATAAAAAAGCATAAAGGGCATGATAATCAAAGCAACAATAACTTGTGACGTTCCACTAATAAGAGCACTCACCCAGTTCACAGCTTTTGATGAAATATTACTTGCCCAAGCAGTTGCTTGTGTTGAGAATTGAGCCAGAACCTGTTCTAGTTGAGGTCTAAAGTCATCTGGTAAACGCTTGGTTACAAGGTCATCAATAACTCTGTCAGCATCTTCGAGATAACTAGGGACATTTTGCGCAAAAATAACTACTTGACGTTGAAGATTTGGAATCGCAACAGCCAGACCAATAATCAAGAGTATAGCAATAATGACAAAAATAATACTAATGGCTAAGACACGGTTTATCTTGTACTTCTCCATCAAATCTACCAGTGGATTTAAGAGATAAAAAAGCAATCCTGATAAAATAACAGGCAACATGACAACTGATAAAAAATCAACGACAGGGATAAATAAAAAACTAATCTTACTTAAAATAAAAATATTCAGACCTAGTAACAAGGCTACCAAAAATACAGTAACAGCCTTATTATCTAAAAACCATTTAAAAAACCAAGATAAATTAAAATGTTTCTCTTTTTGTTCCATATCTACTTCCTTTCCTTTGTCCTTTCATTATACCATTTTTATAGGGAATAAACTGTTTTTAAAGTGTTGAGGTGACGATTGAGAACTTTAACAAAGCGACCTTGCATTTTACTAATTTTATACTTAGATGTTTCATACTTTTTTCACTATTTTCTTCAGGTCTCCTAATTTATGATATAATAGAAACATCTTTATTTAGAGGTATAGCTATGATTGAAACAATTTATTTCGGAACTTACACACGTCGTTTATCCCAAGGGATTTATCAAGCTGATTTTGATACAGAAACTGGGAAACTATCCAATCTTAAACTATTTGCAGCTGAGCCAAGTCCTACCTATCTTGCATTTGATAAAGAAAATCACCTCTACACTGTCGGTAGCAAAGATGGACAAGGTGGAATTGCTGCCTATCAAACTGATGGTACTTTGCTAAACCATGTTGTGACAGAAGGCGCTCCTCACTGTTATGTTGCAGTTGATGAGAAACGTAGCCTAGTTTATGGTGCAAATTACCACAAAGGCCAAATTCTTGTCTACAAACGTAAAGAAGATGGTAGTCTAGAATTGGCTGATACAGTTCAGCATAGCGGTCATGGTCCTCATGAAAATCAAGCTTCTCCACATGTACACTTTACAGATTTAACACCAGATCAGTATTTAGTCACTTGCGACTTAGGTACTGATGAGGTTACTACTTATGATGTCAATCCAGAAGGAAAACTAAATAAGCTAACTACCTACAATTGTAGTCCTGGTGCTGGTGCACGTCACCTTGTTTTTCACAACCACTACAAGATTGCTTATCTCATCTGTGAACTCAATAGTACAATTGAAGTATTGATTTATGATGGTGTTGGTGCATTTGAAAAAATGCAAGTTATTTCTACTCTTCCTGAAGAATTTAATGACTTTAATGGAACTGCTGCAATTCGTCTCTCACAAGATGGAAAATACCTGTACGCATCAAACCGTGGTCATGATTCTATTGTAGTTTACACTATTCTAGCTGATGGTAGTTTAGAATTGTTGGAATTCGTTCCTACAAACGGGAAAACTCCTCGTGACTTTATTCTCTCGCCAGACCAAGAATTTCTTATCGCTGTTCACCAGGATTCTGATAATGCAACTGTCTTTAAACGTAATTCAGATACTGGTCGTCTTGCAGAACTTTCCAATGATTTCCACGTTCCCGAAGCGGTTTGCGTCACATTTTAAACATAAAAAAATGAACTTGATTCTCAAATCAAGTTCATTTTTTTATAGTTTATTTCCGACATTGATTCGGTTAATAGCACGCTGTAATGCAATCTTAGCACGACGCTCTTGGTCAATCAAGTGTTTGTCTTGCGCTTCTTCGATTTCACGTTCTGCACGAAGTTTGGCACGTTCTGCACGGCTAATATCGATATCACGAGCACGCTCAGCTGAGTCTGCAATAATAGTAATGACATCATTAGCAATCTCAATGATTCCTCCATTTACTGCAATCCAGTTGACATGAGATTCATCATCAACTCGTTTAACTTTAACTTCATCAACTGCTAATACCGCAATCATATTTTGATGTCGTGGCAAGATCCCCATCTCACCATCCAGAGTTCGAACCGATACAAAGCTGGCATGGTGATCATAGACGAGGCCATCTGGTGTCACGATCTGGACAGTTAACTGAGCCATAGATCACCTCTTAAAATCCCATTTTTTCAGCCTTAGCAATAACATCTTCGATTGAACCTACTCCACGGAAGGCATCTTCTGGGAGATGATCGTGTTTTCCGTCAAGAATTTCCTTAAATCCACGAACTGTTTCCGCTACAGGAACATAAGAACCTGGTTGACCAGTAAATTGTTCCGCAACGTTGAAGTTTTGTGAAAGGAAGAACTGAATACGACGGGCACGAGCAACCAAAGTCTTTTCTTCATCAGAAAGTTCATCCATACCAAGGATCGCAATGATATCTTGCAATTCATGGTAACGTTGAAGGACACGTTTAACCTCAGCAGCAACTGCGTAGTGTTCTTCTCCAACGATTTCAGGTGCCAAGGCACGTGAACTTGAAGCAAGTGGGTCAACGGCTGGATAAATACCCAATTGAACCAATTTACGTTCCAAGTTTGTTGTTGAATCCAAGTGGGCGAAGGCTGTTGCTGGCGCTGGGTCAGTATAGTCATCCGCTGGCACGTAGATAGCCTGGATAGAGGTTACAGAACCTTTCTTAGTTGAAGTGATACGTTCTTGCAATTGACCCATTTCTGTTGCGAGAGTTGGTTGGTAACCAACGGCTGATGGCATACGACCCAAAAGGGCAGATACTTCTGAACCAGCTTGTGTGAAACGGAAGATATTGTCAATGAAGAGAAGAACGTCTTGGCCTTCTACATCACGGAAGTATTCAGCGATTGTCAAACCAGTAAGGGCAACACGCATACGTGCTCCTGGTGGCTCATTCATCTGACCAAATACCATGGCTGTTTTCTCGATAACGCCTGATTCTTTCATTTCCCAATATAGGTCGTTCCCTTCACGAGTACGTTCCCCAACACCGGTAAATACTGAAATACCACCGTGTTCTTGGGCAATGTTATGGATCAATTCTTGAATCAAGACAGTTTTACCAACTCCGGCACCACCGAAGAGCCCGACCTTACCACCTTTAAGATATGGGGCAAGAAGGTCGATAACCTTAATCCCTGTTTCGAGGATTTCTGAAGAGGTAGACAACTCATCAAAAGTAGGTGCTTTTTTATGAATTGGCTGACGCTCTGCGTCTTCTCCAAAAGGAGCTTCCAAGTCAATGGTATCTCCCAAAACGTTGAAGACACGTCCCAAGGTTTCTTTACCTACTGGTACAGAGATTGGACGACCTGTGTCCAACACTTCCATTCCACGAGTCAAACCATCTGTTGATTCCATGGCAATGGTACGAATCATACCATCCCCCAACTCTAAGGCTACTTCAAGGACGATTTTTGTTTTCTTTTCGTCATTTTTGTAGACGACAAGTGCATTGTTAATCTCAGGTAGTTTTTCACCTGCTGCAAACAAAACGTCTACAACGGGTCCGATAACCTGAGCAATTTTACCTGAACTCATCTCCTTCTCCTATTCTATATAAGATACTGTCGGTTCCTAGTTTTGCTAGGTCCTAAGTTCATTGATATGAGCAGGATGGCTTTATTCTAAAGCGCTAGCTCCTGCCACGATTTCTGTGATTTCTTGTGTAATCGCCGCCTGTCTGGCACGGTTATACTGGATTGTCAAATCATTAATCACTTTTTTTGCATTATCAGTCGCTGTTTGCATGGCTGTCATACCAGCAGCATTTTCAGCTGTCTTGGCATCAATAATAGCACCATAAATCATACTTTCTGCAAACTGAGGCAATAGTTGATCCAAGATTTCTTCACGACTTGTTTCAAGGTCAAATGTCAAGCTATAGTTATCATCTGCTTCATTTGGATCCAAGTCCACGATTGGAAGCATCTGCTCCACACGCATTTGACTTGTCAGTGTATTCACGTGGTGGTTGTAGCAAACATAAAGCTCATCAAAAAGTTCGTTTTGATACATTTCAATCGTTTTTGTAATAATCTTACGAACTTCATCAAAGCTTGGTTGGCTTGCAAGTCCACGCAATTCATAGATTGGTTGAATACCGCGTGATTTGAAGAAATCGGCTCCCATACCACCAATACAGATGACTTCAAAATCATCACCTGAAGGATGGTATTCTTGCTGAATTTCCATGACAGCTTTTAAGATTGAAGAATTATATCCTCCAACAAGACCACGGTCAGATGTAATGACGATATAGCCTGTTTTTTTGACGGGGCGACTGATCAACATAGGGTTAGTTGATCCGCCTGCACCATCTCCGTGGAGGATGTCTGTAACTAGTTTACGCACTTTTTGTGCATACACTTGGAAGTTACGAGCTGCTTCTTCAGAACGACCTAACTTAGCTGCAGAAACCATCTGCATAGCGTTAGTAATTTGACTAGTATTTTTTGTTGAGGCGATTTTTGTTTTAATATCATTTAGAGATACTGCCATCTGACACCTCTATTCTTATTGGAAGCTTGATTGATTGAGAAACTCAGTAATCGCAGCATCCAAGACTGCTTCATCTGGCAAGTCTTTTGTTTCACGAATGGTTTCCAAAATTTCAGGATGTTGAGCATCAAAGAACATATGGAACTCTTCTTCGAAACGAACGATATCGTCTACAGGAATTGTATCCAAGAAACCATGTGTTAAAGCATAGAGAATAGTAACTTGTTTCTCAACAGGTAATGGTTTGTGAACAGGTTGTTTCAATACTTCTACAGTACGACGACCACGGTTCAATTTAGCCTGAGTAGCCGCATCCAAGTCAGAACCAAATTTAGTGAAGGCTTCTAACTCACGGTATGAAGCAAGGTCGATACGGAGTGTACCAGCAACTTTCTTCATGGCTTTAATCTGAGCAGAACCACCAACACGCGATACAGAAGAACCCGCATCAATAGCCGGACGGATACCCGCATTAAAGAGACTATCACTTAGGAAGATTTGTCCATCTGTAATAGAGATTACGTTTGTAGCGATATAGGCTGAGATATCTCCGGCTTGTGTCTCGATAAACGGAAGGGCTGTGATAGATCCTCCACCCAATTCATCCGAAACTTTAGCTGAACGTTCAAGTAGACGGCTATGAAGGTAGAAGACATCCCCTGGGAAGGCTTCACGACCTGGCGGACGACGGAGCAAGAGAGAAAGTTCACGATAAGCTACCGCTTGTTTAGATAAGTCATCATAAACGATCAAGACATGCTTACCTTGGTACATAAATTCTTCCGCCATAGCAACCCCTGCATAAGGTGCAAGGAAAAGCAATGGTGAAGGTTGTGAAGCTGACGCTGTCACGACGATTGTGTAATCCAAGGCTCCGTACTGACGAAGTGTTTCTACTTGTGTACGAACTGTTGATTCTTTTTGACCAATCGCTACATAGATACAAATCATATCTTGACCTTTTTGGTTCAAGATTGCATCGATAGCGATGGTAGTTTTCCCTGTTTGACGGTCACCGATAATCAACTCACGTTGTCCACGACCGATTGGAACAAGGGCATCAATAGCTTTCAAACCAGTTTGCAATGGTTGTGATACTGATTTACGTTGCATAACCCCAGGAGCTGGTGCTTCAACTGGACGAGTTTTGTTTGTGTCGATTGGACCAAGCCCATCTACTGGACGACCAAGTGGATCCACGACACGTCCAATCAAGCTATCACCAACTGGAACTTCCATGATTTTCCCTGTACGACGAATAGTGTCGCCTTCGCGGATATCTGTAAAGTCTCCAAGGATGATGATACCAACATCTGTTGATTCTAAGTTTTGCGCCATACCATAAGAGCCGTTTTCAAAAATCAACAACTCTCCACTCATGGCATTTTCAAGGCCATGAGCACGCGCAATTCCGTCACCGATGTAGGTTACAACACCAGTTTCAGTCACATCAAAATTGGGTTTGAAATTTTCAATTTGTTGCTTAATTAAAGCGCTGATTTCTTGTGCGTTAATTGCCAAAAGAACACCACTTTCTATTTCAAATTTTCCTTAACAACTTTAAGTTGTTGTTTAATACTAACATCAATTGTCTTGTGATTGGCGATAATAACAAAACCACCGATTAAACTATCGTCGATTTCTTCTTTAATGCTACGCACTTTTAAAGACATCTTTTTCTCTATAATTGGAAGCAAACGTTCTTTTTGTTCATCCGTTAGAGGATGAGCAGACACAATCGTTACTTCAAAACGATTCGTTTCTCTCTCAAGACGGTTTAAACAATCTACAATCACATCATAAAAAAGATTTGATCGATGATTATACAACAGAACTTGAATGAAGTTTTGTAATAATGGCGATGCAGAATCTTGGAAATAACTGACTGTTTTTTCCTTGTCAGACTCATCAACATCTACCTGAGCCAAAAAAGAAGGCAAGTCTGTTTCTTCAGCGACTTGCTTAATCTGGGTCAAGTCTGAGAAGATAGAATCTTCTTCTCCTTTTTCAATCACCAATTGGACAAAAGGCATGCTGTATTTTTCAATTACCTTTACTGTCTTTTTGTCCATTAAGCTTCTCCTAGCTGATCAATATACTGATCAATGAGTTCTTTATGGGCATGACCGTCAAGGTTTTGTGAGATGATTTTTCCAGCTAGACTAACTGTCAAATCTGCTACCTCACCTTTAACGCTTTGTAAAGCCTCAGCTTTATTTTGCGCAATTTCTTGGTTAGCTTTTTCTTTCAAGCGACCAGCTTCTAGCTTAGCTTCAGCCAGAATATCTGATTTGCTCTTTTCAGCTGTTTCCTTTGCATTCTCGATAATCGTTTTAGCTTCGGTACGGCTACCTGCTAGCTCAGCCTCTCGCTTACTTGCTAGTTCCTCAGCCTTTTTACGAGCTTCCTCAGCACCATCAATATCTGAAGAAATCTTTTCAGCACGTTGATCCAAAATACTGGTAATATTTCCCCAAGCATATTTCTTAACTAAAAAAATTAATAAAAGGAAGGAACCAGCGATAAGAATAAAGTCACCGATAATGGTACTAATAGTTAAATCCATCTTCTAATCCTCCTCTACTTACTCTTCCTCACCATTTACCTTTTTACCAATGTACATAGAAGACAACATGGTAAATACATACGCTTGAATACATGAAATGAAAATTGAAAAGGCTGTCCATAACATGTTTGCAATAAAGGCAAAAGGATACCAATAAAAGGCATATTGTGACAAGGCTAATAACAATCCTGCCAAGACCTCACCGGCGAAAATATTTCCGTAAATCCGAATCGCCAAGGAGGCAAAATTGGTGAACTCTTCTAAAACGTTCATCGGAGTCATAAAGCCAGGAGTAACAAATGCTCTCAAATATTCTTTAACGCCTCTACGACGAATTCCTTCTACATGGGCGATCAAAGTGATCAATAAGGAGAGGGATAAATCGTATCCAAGGTTGGCTGTTGGGGAAGTCCACAAGTTATAACCGTTTGTTGTTTGTACTTTTGCCATTAAGCCAATATTGTTGGCAACCAAGATAAACAGAAATAGAGAGAACAAGAACAAGGAATAATCCTTGATATATGAATCTCCAATGTTTGGTTTTGTAAAACCAATCACAAAGTCATAAATCATCTCAAGAGCATTCTGTTTGCCCTTTGGACGGATGGCCATTTTACGACTTGCCCAGTAGACAAAGGCAAAAACCATCAAAACAGTTACAAGAGACATGGCAAGCAGGGTCAAATCAAAGGATATTGGTCCAATATTAACGGTTGGATTCAAACTTTCTTCCATGGTTTGACACCTCCATTTCTAAATAGAGTTGTCTATTTGATAACGAATGACATCGCCAAGGTTACAAAGAAAGTTCCTTCGATAAAGGCAATCCCCATGATCATCAAACTACGCAATTGAGGGATGATATCTGGTTGGCGTGCTGCAGATTTGAACAAACCGTTCATCAAAAATCCTTCTGCAAGAGATACACCCATACAGGCAAGACATAGACCGAAAAATGTTAAATTCATGACGAATTCTCCTTTTTTAAATTAAATTTACTTCCCTAGTTTAGTCCTAAAATTTGCTTTTGTCAACTCTTTACTAGCATTGAAAGCGTTTCTAATCATTTATTTCTATTTTTATGATTTTCAAGACAATTATATAGAAAATTTTAATGTCTTTTCAGGTTATTTTTCTTATCTTTCCTATTTTTCTGAAAAGAAAAATCCAAGTTTCAAAACCTGGATTTATCGTTTCTTATTTAAAATAATAGGAATGGTGGCTCTGGCAAGCTAGATTAAAGAGTGTTGCACAATAAGGACAGCTCCCCTTTTCTCTATACTCCTCATAAGTTAGGTTCTTCTTACAGGAACCACATAAGATAGGTTTATCCTGTTTAAGTCTTAAAGGATAGGGAGAAAATGTGTGCTCCTCTAGCGCATTGTGACACTGATAACAGGCATAGTATTTCTTACACTCATTACACTGGAGCGCTACGATATCTTTATCACTATGGTAATGAACACATCTGCTTTCATCATCTACTAGTAATCCATGAGCTTGAACCATTGACTTTCCTTATCTAGGCACGAACTGTAACGCTTGTTCCATCTTCTTTGTAAAGATTAATCAAACCTTCTTTCAAAGCACGGACCATATCACCTGCTTGTACTGGTTGTGGAACCTTGATAGTTAAAAGTTCCATTGGATTTGGTGCACGGTCAATCTTGTTACCTTTGGCATCATGAAGGTCTTCGATATAAGTTTCAAAATGGCGGAAACCTGGGCCATAAAACTCAACTTGGTCTCCTTCGTTGATAACGTTACGTTGGCGAATAGTTGCTGTTTGCGTTGCATCATCATAAGATACTACTTCAGCAACAAACTTGTATTCTGGAATCTTACGACGAGCACCGAACAGTTGTTCGTTTTCAGATGGTGTTCCGTAATAGAAACCTGTAGCCAATTCACGTTGAGCTACCTTCCACATTTCATCAATCAAGTCTTGCTTGATAGCTTCAAACTTTTCAGGACTTTCAAGGTAGGCATCAACGGCAGCCTTGTAGCAGTTTGTCACTGTTGAAACATAGTGGATAGACTTCATACGACCTTCAATTTTAAGACTGTCCACACCATTTTCAATCATATCTGGGATATGGTCAATCATAGACATATCAACCGCAGACATGGAGAACTCTTCAGGAATTTCTCCCTTGAGACTCTTACGCTCTTTACCAAATGGCATATCGTAAAGGTCATATTTCCAACGGCAAGATTGTGAACATCCACCACGGTTGGCGTCACGCATACTCATATGGTTAGAAAGCGTACAACGACCAGAGTAGGAAATACACATCGCACCATGTACGAATGCTTCGATTTCCACATCTGTACGTTTTCGGATTTCTGCCAGTTCTTCCATGGAAACCTCACGCGCCAAAACAACGCGAGTCAATCCAAGTTCTTTCCAGAATTCAAGAGTTTCATAGTTGGTCGCACTAGCTTGTGTTGAAAGGTGGATTTCAAGTCCTGGTGCTTCTGTTGCTGCAATCATGATTAAGGCAGGGTCAGAAACGATAACCGCTGCAATACCAATATCACGCAACTTACGGAACCATTCTCCGGCACCTTCTTCATTTCCTTCGTGCATAACCATATTAGCAGCCACATATACCTTAGCTCCATACTTAGCCGCGAACTGAACTCCTTCTTCCATTTGTTCGAAAGTGAAGTTACCAGCACGGCTACGTAGACCATAGGCCTGACCACCGATAAAGACAGCATCTGCTCCGTATTGAACAGCTACTTTTAGTTTTTCAAGAGTTCCTGCAGGTGATAGAACCTCAGGACGTTTCAAAGTTTTTGTCATTTTTTCTCCTATTTGCAATATAAAAGTTTGACACCAATCTTAACTATTTTATAGTAAACAGGGTTCAAAATCAAGCCTTGAATGATTGTTTAGACAATTTTAATTTTCTTGAAAAGCTAAGCTCAACGAACTGTTTCTATTTGCCAAGCACTCCAACCTTTAAAACGAATGGCGCCCTTTTGATTCGTTTGGTATATCGAATTCCCAAGTTCTTGGTTACTTTCCCCATTTTTTTCTTTGAATTTTTTCTTCTTGTCTACCGAAATGACCGTGATTTTAGGGTGTACATTTTTGAAGATTTCGATATCTGTCTTTTTCTTCGATGCTTGCTGATGAGTTATTACTACATCTGCTTGGAGTTTTGAGGAATGACTCGTCAAGAACTTTTCCTCTATATTTCCAGTAACTAGAAAGGTTTGGTTTAGTAACTTTCCATACATTGTAATTGAATCATTTTTATCCTTATTTTGAGTTTCGATTACTTCCAAACTACTCCCAAAAACAAATAAGCTGTCTCCTTTTTTAATTGAACGTAGGTTGACTTTTCTCTCCTTCAGCTTATCCATAAATTCTCTTTTAGATAATGTTTCTTCAGTTACTAGGATCTCTTCAAGCTCGAAGGCTTTACTCATTTCTAACACATGATCTAACTGCTTAGTATCACTAGTCGTTAAAACCAGCTGATCAATCTTGGCCACTCCTCGACTTTTCAGATAAGGAATTAAACTACGTTTGGCATTGCTGGTAATAGCTTTCTCCTGCCAGACTTCTTTCTTTTCAACTGCTAGCTTTTCACCAACATCCAGTAGTATGGTCTTTCCTGTCATGTCTCTTAGGAAAATGCTTCGTCCCTGTTCCATATCTAGGACTGTGATTTCATTTTCTAGTGGATGCTTGGTTACTAAAAAGAGTGAGATGGCAACTATAACAAGTATAGATATTTTTTTCACATTCTTTCGATAGTCGTAGATGAGAGCTAAAGTAATCAAAAGAAGGATTAAAATCCAAAGACTCGGCTGACCAAAAACAAGAGGTCTCGTAGATAGCTGAGAAATATATCGTATGATGTTTTCTAGCCATTCAAATAGAAAGTTGAACTGGGTGATGGGATATATAAATGACAGACAGAAGAGAATCGATAAGAGTGGTAACAGAACCATATCAAATAATAATGAAAAAGCAAAGGTCAAAAGAATGGACCACGGTTGAAATTCAGAAAAGTAAAAAGATAAAATTGGCAGAATTCCCAAGGAAATAATACAACTCTCTCTAATCAAACCTTTTATCCCTGCTACTTCCTCACCAGTCATTGTCAGAATAAAGGCATACGCACAGGAAAGAACTCCCCCAGCAGTTAAGAAAAAGTTCGGTATGATTAAAAATAGAATAAGAATCGTTAAAGCAAAATTATCCAGTGACTTAAAGCCATGCTGAGCCAATAGCTTTTGTAGAAGACTACGAATAACTGAAGCTGAAAATCCTGTCAAGCCTGCATAAAACAAAGAAAAGGGATAAGTTAGCCATTTGAACTTCTCTTGTGTCAAGCCCAATCGCAAGAGTGACTTTTTAAAAGCATCCATGAAAAATCCCACTTGCATTCCAGATAAAGCAAACAGGTGAATAATCCCTAGACTGGAATAAAGTTCGTTCATTTCCTCAAAGTCTGTATCTAAGTGTCCCAATAAAAGACCTGTCATATAGTTGCGCATGGGGTCAGGAAAATTCCGTTTAATCCAGACAACTGCTTTTCTTCGCAAACTAGATAGATTTTCTCCAATATCCCAACTGGAAATTTGCTTTAATTCCACAATTTCGGATATGGTTAAGGTCTGATAAATTCCTTGCGTTTTGAGATAGTTTCGATAATCAAAACCCGCAAAATTACTGGCTCCTTGAGGACTAGCTAACTTGCCTTTCACAACCATTTCATGCAGATCAGACAACTCTTGATATTTTTCCTTTTCAGCTTCTGACTGGAGTTTATAATAAACCTGAAAGAGTCTGCCCTCAGCCTTGCCACGAAAAGATAAGCTATCTCCATTTACTTTGATGGTATCCGGTAATATTCGCACTGTATCAACCGTGTCTACAAGATTCCGATTGGCTTCTTCTTGCTGCCATTTTTGAAAAATAAACCAACTCCCAAATATGCTGCAAATCAAGAGGACCTTGGTTACCGTCTTCCATGGAAATTGGAAAAAGAGGCAGACTAGTAAAAAGACAAAGCCCAAAAGTGCTAAGAAATTTGCTGAAAAGATTGCATAATAGAGCCATAGCAAAAGAAAACTAAGATAGATTTTTGGAATTGGAAAGCGACTAATCCACTGTAACATACTCTTTTAACTTTTCTATCGTTTTTGCACCAATACCAGAAACCTTTTTGAGCTCATCAACTGACTTAAACTTACCGTTGGAATCACGATGGTCAATAATATCTTGAGCACGTTTAGCACCTAAGCCTTTGACTTGTTTCAGTTCCTCTAAACTGGCTTTATTGAGATTGACTTTCTTATTTTCCTTGCTGTTAGAAGCATTTGATTGTGTTGCTTGACTGGTAGCTTCTTCCTTAGTTGGAACATAGACAAGTGCTTCGTCACTAATTTTCTGAGCAAGATTGATAGATTTATTGTCTGCATTATCTGTCAGTCCACCAGCTTTTTGAACAGCATCATTGATACGACTTCCAACTGGCAAATCATAAATCCCTGGTGTTTTGACAGCCCCTTTGACATCGACAGTAATCAGATCTTGCTCCACTACTTCTTCCTTCTGATTTCCATCTTCCTTTTCATCCGTCGAATCCTTTGGAACAGCTATAACTTCAGACTGCAAATTACTTTCCTTAGCAGGTGTTTGAGCGACTGGTTTTAGGAGGAAAAATCCACCCAAGACCAAACCCAAACTAACACAGATAACGATAATTTTATATTCTTTGATTTTCTCAATAAGTTCTTCCATATTTTCTCCTCTCTTAGCTTATTCGTAAGAGAAAGAAAAAACAGCTGAAAAATCTTTTCAACTGCTTACTTATTTGCAAAATAATCCTCCTTGGTTAAAATGTAATGTACACGTGTTACAATTCGTCCTGGTTCTTTATAGTCCATTCTAGCATATGGTTCTTCGTGGGAGAAGTGCATACCTGATTTCTCCATGACTTTTCCTGACGCAGGATTATCCTTATCGTGAAGGGCCGTCAACTTATTCATCCCAATCTTTTCAAAAGCCAGTTCAATTACAGCTCTGTTGGCTTCTGTCGTCAAACCTTGATTCCAATATTTTTGATGGATAATATAACCAATGGCTGCCTTCTTAAGAACAGTGTCCATCTTGTGCAGGTCAATAGTTCCGATAAACTCTCCAGTACTTTTTAGTTCAATTCCCCATCGCCCCAAGGGATTGGCTAGATAAAACTGGGCAATATTATTCTTGGTTTCCTCTAAACTTTGATTGGTTGGAAAAGTATAGCGTGTATTTTCTATATCTGAGGCATACTCAAACATAGCTTCTGCATCATCGAGCGTTACTGGTCTAAGCACTAAGCGTTCTGTTTCGATAATTGGATGCTTAGCTAGTTTGATAAATAGTGATTCCATGATTACACCTCCGAAAATAGGTTGCTAAAAGAATAGCATAAAAGAAATAGGTTTACAAGTTTTTCATGTGAATAATGAAAAAAACACTTCTTTCAAAGATATTTTCTAATTATAAAAATGTTACTCTCTTAGTTTCATTCATAAACTTCCAATTATTGTTACCTATTTTCCAAATAAATCTTTAGTAATTAAGGGTAATCCTCCAAAACCTATAAAGCCTGTGTTCCTATCGTCAAAATAAAACTATTCCACCACTACCAACCACATTTTCAATATACTCGCTATTTTCAGCTATTATCTTTGAAAAACCTGACTGTAAAAAAGTTGTAACTTCAAGTCCCTCTGGCAACAATAATAAATGAGCCGTTTGTTTTGCTAGCAAGATTGAAACAATATCTGGAACAGACTCTCTACCTAATATTTGAATTCCACCAAAAAATTTCACTTTATGATTTTTCGTAATCATAATCTCATCAGAATAAATTGAATTTCTAACTTCTAGGTGTTGCTTTTTTAGCAATTTCCAAAGTTTATAATATTGGATTATTCTAGTATTATCATTAAAGCAATCATCTCCTAATACTAAATATAGATTAAATTTATTTTTAGTTGAATAATCATATAATTGCGAAATCAAATACTGTAAATACTCCTCTCTTCTTCTATAGTCACCAATAATCTCCCATCGTCCCGCATAGATATTAAATGCGAATGTAAAGTGAAGAAGAGAAGAATCTATATTGGCATCTTCATAAATAATCACGCAGCTTGTCCCTCTCTAAATTAAGTTTATTTTCTAAAAGCTTAACAAAAAATACAAGGGAAATCAATAATTTCCCTTGCCTTTTAAAGCGGTTTCATATACAATAAAGTCATCACAAAAACTCTGAAGAATGATGTGATACATAAATTGAAACAGCGTGATAGAAAGTGAGTTATCCTATGCTAATTGGAATTCCAAAGGAAATTAAAAATAATGAAAATCGTGTTGCTTTGACACCTGCTGGTGTACAAAGTCTCGTTGGTCGTGGCCACCGTGTCCTTATCGAAACAAATGCTGGACTAGGATCTGGTTTTACTGATGCTGACTATGAAAAGCAAGGAGCAGAAATTGTCGCAACTGCTGCTGAAGCCTGGGCTGCAGAATTAGTTGTTAAAGTCAAGGAACCGCTTGCTAGTGAGTACCAGTTCTTGCGTGAAGATTTACTTCTCTTCACCTACTTACACATGGCAGCTGCTCCAGAATTGGCTGATGCTATGCTTGCAGCTAAAACAACTGGTGTTGCTTATGAGACTGTCCGTGATACTCAAGGACAACTTCCACTTCTCGTTCCAATGAGTGAGGTTGCTGGTCGTATGGCTGTCCAAATTGGAGCCCACTTCTTGACGAAACAAGCTGGCGGTTCAGGAGTTCTACTCGGTGGTGTTCCTGGTGTTCCTAAAGGAAAAGTAACCATCATCGGTGGTGGTGTCGTTGGTACACACGCAGCTCGCATTGCGCTAGGTTTGGGAGCTCAAGTAACCATTCTTGATATCAGCGCTAAACGCCTCTCTGTCCTAGAAGATGTCTTTGGTCACCAAATCCAAACCCTGATGTCTAACCCATTTAATATCGAAGCAAGTGTACGTGAAGCAGACGTTGTGATCGGTGCTGTCTTGATTCCTGGTGCCAAAGCTCCGAAATTGGTGACAGATGAAATGGTACAACAAATGCGTCCTGGTTCTGTCATCGTTGATGTTGCTGTTGACCAAGGTGGTGTTATAGCGACAGCTGACCGAGTGACAACTCACGATGAACCAGTCTATGAAAAACACGGTGTTCTTCATTATGCGGTTGCTAATATTCCTGGAGCAGTTGCTCGCACATCTACGATTGCCCTTACAAATGTGACTCTTCCATATATCGAAGCCTTGGCAGGAAAAGGATTTAAGAAAGCTATTTCTGATGATGCTGGTTTACGTGAAGGAGTTACAACTTATCAAGGTATCCTCACTAGCCAACCAGTTGCAGAAGGCTTGGATCGTGACTTCACTTCAATCAGTGAACTTGTCTAAAATGATTTATAAATTTAAACTACAAAAATAGAATGCTACGTAAAAACTAGCTTCTAAATCTTAAAAACGAGCATTTCCGTTCTTGGAGATGCTCGTTTTCTCATGTCATGGTTTATAATTTAAATTTTGGTAGACTCTATTTTCTAATCAATGTGATCACTATTTGTCAATATTAATCCTTTCAATCAATTCATTAGTTATCTAAACTAAGTCCAATAAATCCAAAAAAGGTATCAATAGTAAAGTAAACTAAATAATTGAGTTATAAATGGCTATTTTCACAAAACTGTTTCATTATCACACTAGCTAATCTCAGTACATAAACCATTTTTTTATCTATAGGTTTTGTCTTAATCTTGATCTTTTTTCTTCAATCCAAGAAGCGCTCCTACTATAAACAATATTCCCGCAATGAATGGTGTAAGAACTTCGCTAACTGTTCCAGTTTTTGGCAACCTATCAGAATTGTTAGTAGTTGATTTACTATCGATATCGGTATATTTATTAGCTATGCTGTCTTGTTCATTAAGATAAACATCCTTCTTAATTTCAAAGTTTTTATCATTTTTATCAGGAACAATACTGTTGACATCATTAGTTGAATCAGATTGTGTTTTTTCTTTCTTTTTGGATACATCAAAAGTAGGTTTATTTTCCTCCTCCTTTTTCTCCTCTATTTTCTTGAATACAGGTTTTATAAGGATATCTTTTGACACATTAATAACATAGCCAACGTCTTTTTTCCCTTCGACACCAGAAATTTCCCAGCCATCAAATTGATATCCTTTTTCTAATTCACCCTTATAGGCAGGTAAAATGAAATCTTCTTCCGACACTATCGTTGAACTCATTTCTTTTCCATTTTGAATGGTCACAGTCACCGTATGAGCTTTTAATTCGCTCACCTCTCCCGTATCTTTGTTTAAAATGAATTCTTTTACGGTCGTATTTCTTGCAAAATCTTTTACAACAATCTTAATGTTTAGTGTCTTATCTGTTAGTTGTTTAATATCATCAAATGATTTATATTCTTTTCCATTTACATAAATATGTTTGTCTTGAATCTCACCATCGAATCCATTATTTCTTTTATCATTGATGTTAAAGACTACAGATTTTCCGTCAGCATATTCAATACTAGTATTTCCCTTAGGATCAATGTTTACTTCGGGTTTGACATTATCATATAAAAATTGATAGTGTACTCCAACCGCTTTCGCATTCAAATCGCTATAGCCAGTTTTAAGATAAACATTTCCATCCATATCTGTTACCTTATCTGGGAATCCGTTTGCTTTATAGTCTTTCATTCCCCAGTCCATGATGTCACCGTCTTTAACATTAAGCTTAACGTTAAAATCTCTAGTGTTATCAATGTGTAAATCTCCGTAGATTAAATAATTATCTACAACAGATTCATTAACTCTCAACTCCCAGTTAAAACCACCCTTATCAGAAATCTTACCTCTTAAATAAAATTCTGGATTTCGTACATAAATTTTATTAGATTTAGATGGATTAAAGTAGTTCTTGTCCATTGAAAGATTTACTGGTTTTGCATCAATAAATAACGTAGAGCCTTCTTCTTTTATAGCTTCTACATTGGACTTATCCTCTCCAGTGTACTCTTTATCATCTTTACCAAATAATACAAGTTTAGAAGGATCTGTTACAAGATTTCCATCTTTATCGATTGCCTCCCCTTTATCGTTCATTTTAAATCTAAACACTTGATACCTTACAATGTTAAAGCCGTCCAAAGCCGACATTAATACTGATTGAGTACTTCTTCCATCTTCAACATTTCTACTATCAGCATAAATTATTTTTTCTGAAAGGACTCTTAGATTAGGATTGGCCTTTTGTATTTTTGCTATATCTTCCTTGCTATAGACTCCATTTCCTTCTAACATATCCGTTTTTCCAGGATTGTAGGTAGTCACTTTTAGTGCATAGCCTTTTCTCAGAATGATATTATCCTTTAATAGATATTGTTGTTTTTCTGAATCAGAATAGATTTTACCAGATTCCATTTCAGTTAAATTATTTGGTTTGTTCTTTGAAAGATCACCTTCTCCTAATTCTATTACATTCCCATAACTTGATGCATACGGATATTCTGTCTTAGTTTCCTTATTTTTTTCAGGCATTCTAATCTTCGTTTCAGCTTTTATCTGATCATCATCTTTAACAAAGAATCTCATATCTCCTGCAAAAGCTAATCCATCCACAATATCATTAATATTAGCGTATAAATCAAATGTCATCGTTTTTGAGTGGGAATCATACTTGGTCGTTTTGATTTCTATCGATTTATATTTATTACCATAATATACCTTGGCATTTTTAGAAACATTACTTATCTTTCCAAGAATTTCAAAGTGTCCATCTTTAGACGGGCTTAGAACACCATAAATTTTTGATTTGATTTCGTCAAGTTTTTCAGTTTCATATTCTAAGGCACTACCATCGTCATAAGCAATGATATTTCCCTTATCATCGTATTTATAATCGTATTCTTCTGTCCTCTTACCAGTTTCACTTGTAAAGTCATCAACTTCTCTAAATTTCTTTTTAATGAGTTTCTTCAAGTCTTTGCTTTCAAAGTCTCTAATTGTTGAAATCGTTTTATGAATAGTCAAGCTAGATTTTTCTTCGATAGACTCTTCATTGTCTTGATGATTTTCTTCCTCAGTTGTATCTTTTTTAAGACTATCCTCTTTTCTATTTTCTAAATTTTTAAATTTAGATTCGGAAATCTCGCCAAGCTTTTGGTATTTAGATGAATCTTGATCAGGATCTACTAGATAATAGGAAATCATCCCCTTTTCATCAGCATGATCAGCAAATTTAATTCTATGAATCTTTGTAAAATTGCTAGATCCATCTAATGCAATGACTTCAATGATTTTTCCTCTTAAATCTCCTGCACCATTAATTTCATAAATGGTATTTCCATCTTTGTCAAGTTTTCTGTTTCTTCCTTGACCCTCACCTGCATAAGTTACTTCAAGATTTTTCTCAACCTCTCCATCTTCATTAACAAGAGCGGCGCCAGCATACCAAACTTCGTTTGCAATCTCTTCAAATTTTTCAGGATGTTCTTTCTGATCTCTCGCAAATAAAGTTTCATTCTTGTATTGCTCTTTTACCTTGTGATAAGTATCCTTTGTGATCAGCTTAATTTTTTCAGGATTTGAAAAATCAACAGAAACAATCTTAGGTGCTGTGTTATCAATTTTTACAGGAATATAGGAAACTTGCCATGGATAATCTTTAGTTAATCTATATTTAAATTTATAGAAATATTGACCTTCCGCAATCGGTTCAAATTGACCTCTTATCTTAGTAGCAGGATCTTTGCTATCCTTGCTTTCTGGTGCATTTTCTTCTCTACCTCTAGGGTTATAGATGAGTCCATCCCACTTCAAGTCACCCCAAACTTTTAGCTTAGAAGATTTGATTCCCTTTGCATCATTTCTTTTAGAGTTTAAAATTCCTTTAATAAAGTGTTCTCTCGAAATGACTTTTAAGTCAATTTGATTTTCTCCCTCTTTATTTGTATTTACTATTGAAATCAATCCTTCTTCTGCACTTCTTAATACAAGTGGAGAAGGTGTTAATCCTCTCTCAAGTTGAGCATCTTGAGGATTTCCATTTGAATCTAAAGGATAAATTTTAGCAATATTAGAACCACTTGATGATAGTGCGTTGATCCCTTCGTTATTGAAAGCAAATAATTCTGGATTTTGATCTAAGGATGTTGTATTTTTATCTTTTCTATTTTGTATAACTCCTGCTGGATTAAATTTATCTATACCATGTTCTCCACCAATTCCCTTATTTAAGGTTCCTGGAATTTTTGGTTTACCATCATCATCATAACCTTCCATTGTTTTTGATTTTGAACCCTCTTCCCAGGCCCATTTATCAAGGATTGGTTCCTTGTTCCAATCCCCAGCAAATCCCATTAGAGGCATCGATAAAGAAGGTTGGAAATTTGTTTTCTTACCATTGGAGTTTAAAGCTTCCATTTCTTCCACTGACTCAAAATGAATAAATGATTCTACAAATTTATTTTTGTTTTTAGCCTCTCCAACATTTATAACCGCATTTAAATCAAAGCTAGAATTTGGGTCTATAGTGAAAGCGTCATGCTCAAATGTGATATTTGCATCTTTTACTTTCTCTGGGTGAATTTCTGGAACAATTTGCTTACCATCTGGAGATTTTTCATCTTTGTATGTTTCATCCAGTTTTAGTCTATCAGTTAGAGAATCTGTAGTTATCGCTGATGCTGAAACTTTAAAGGTTAAAGGTCTGTTTGATGTATTGTGAAGCTTAATTGTAAAGTATTTTTTATCTCCTTTTATTTCTTTAAGAGAAATAGAACCATAAGAGTTTACCAAACCTTTAGAATCCGTGTTTTTGAAAGTCGCTACGACTTCATTTCTCAAAGCATTGGCAACATTAATTAGCCCTGCTCCCTGTTGTCTAGGTGATGCAAAGTATTGACTTTTTTCTTTCCAAGAAGTCGCATCCATCATAGGTCGTGAAGTATTTTGTAGGGCAATTTTTGTAAGACTTGTAAGATCTATTTTGTCATCTCCCTCAAGATTTTTCAATACAGGTCTTTCAAGCATTTCCTTTAACTTTGGTCTAATCAAAACAGTAGAAGCTGCCACGATTGGAGTTGCCATACTAGTCCCTGACATATAACCATAAGTTGATTTCCCATTAATGACATTGAGAGTGGATTTAATATTTTTACCTGGTGCTGAAACATCCGGTTTTAAAAGTAAATCTATTCTTGGCCCCCAAGATGTGGATCCTGCTGGAACTATGACATCTTCTTTATACAATTCTTTGTCTGTGTCAGGTGCAAACTTAAAGTCAATTTCTTTTTCGTCACCTACATTCGGTTTATTAGAATTATAGCTGGCCATATCAATTGGATAGTATTGCTCCAATTTATCTTTGAAATCTTCCTTACTATTTCTTTTAACCTCAGTTTTTTTATCAGGATTAATCATGTTCCATAGCTTTACACCATCATCTCCTGAAATTGAAAATACTTGACTTTTAGTCCCTTCATCCGCTTCATATCCCATAGCTGGAAGCTCTGTCCAATTATCTCTATTGTAGTAATTGACAGTATTTACAACCATAATGGCACGTGCGCCCTTATCCGTAGCTCTTTTAAAAGCATTTTTCAAATCCTTGGTATAAATTCGATCCATTACTGCAATTTTGCCCTTAAGATCCAATCCTATCAAATCTTGGTCTTGACCTTTGCCTATATATACAAATTTCAATTTACTAGGAGCTTTTGAACCATCTTCATTTGTTATGATTTTATTCTTATCGAAAAAGGCTCCTATATTTCTATATTTAAAACTTTCTCCACCTATGTTAACTTTATCAAACTCAACTGTTTGATTTTTAGCAGAAGCGACCGCTATCGCATCTTCATGTGCTGCAGTTCGCGTTACATTTCCAGTGTCGGTCATTTTCAGATTATTATTTGCCACCAAATCCCATGAAGAACTTGAAGCAGAAGTTGCATAGTTACCCGTAGCTACAACCATTGGAATGCCTGCTTTTCTTAACGCTCTAATAGCTTGCCAATATTTTTCACCTACAAGACCTGTTCCTGTAAAGCCAGATGATACCGAAACAACATCGACATTGTGTTTGATCGAATCTTCAATAGCATGAAACATTGTTTCATCTCCTGCGAAGCCAGATCCTGCGTCAGAGTACATTTTATAAGAGAAGATCTGTGCATTAGGAGCAATTCCATCTATTCCGTTAAAGTTTTTAATATCTTTTTCAGTATCATTTCCCGCAAGAATCCCTGCAATATGCATTCCATGTGGATCAAAATAATCGCTTCCATCATCAGCTTTTTCTACAGTGATTTTACCACCATTATAATAATTGAAAGCATGAGGGATTTTATCACTCAACCAGAAATTTTTATCAGTACCTTTTAAGTCTTCTTTTTTAAATCTCATTGAGTCTTTAGCATCATCATCAATCCTCATAGCCTTATGTCTATAATCTGTCCCGGTATCGATATTTGAAATGACCATACCCCGACCATCAAAGTTTTTCCCAAATGGAGCATTGATAGATTTTAGGTAATCGATTGCCTCCTCAACTCCAATTTCCTTTCTGGCATGATTCATCATAGGTTGGACTTTTTGTGACCTTTCAACCGATGAAATACCTTCTATTAGTTTAATTTTGTCCAGATTATCTGGAGTTGTTTCTATTGCAACACCATTAAAAACCGTATCATAAGTATATAAAACTTTTGTATCCTTAAGATTGGATAATTCCTTGATTGCTTTTTCTCCAGATGCTTTATCTTTAAATTCAGCAATATAGACAAGTTTATCCTCTTTTTTAGGATTCTCTGTTTTTTTATTTACAAATGAGTCCGCACGATCTCCTTGGGATTGATTGGAATCTTCTTTGATTGTTGCTTCTTCATTGCTAGTTTTATTATCTATCTCAGTATTTTTACTAACAACTTCTTTTTCCTCAATAACTGTTGTTTTCTTCTCTTCAGTATCCTTTGAAGTTTCTATAACATTATGAATATCTTCATGTTTCTCTTTATTTTCTGTTTCCTTATCTACTGCTACTTTTTCTTTATCAGAGATAGTTACAGCATCTTCAGAACTAGATGTTTCTGCTAAGACTACCTCGTTAGGGACATATGCTGCTAAAATAACTGCAGCTGTAGTTAATGACAATACTGTACTTTTTTTCATTTTAATTCCTTACATATTTATTTAACTTCCAATAGATAGAAAACTTTAACTTTGCTAGCCTTTGTTATAAAAAGTTTTACTAAGTATTATCTAGGAAATAGAGTAGTACATTTATATATAATTGTTAGCTCTCTGAAAAATAGTATATCAATTAAAAAAATTTAAGTCAAGAAAAAATTAATACAGGTTAATTTTTTTATTAATGTGTGTTAATTTTATAAAATCCAAAGCTTTCGTGGTTAACTGGAATACATTATAAGCACATTCACACCATCAAAAATAGTAGCAATCAAGTTGAACCACTACTAAAACCACCAAAAACTCATTTAAGTTTGGAAGTGAATCTTGCCTACGATATTCCACTAAGTCACGAAGCGAGAATGATTAGCCTCTTTGTGGACAGTATTCCTTGCCAAGTGCTACTGGAAGAAACTTCTCACATTAGTCGCCCTGCCTTTCATCCAGCTATACTCATGAAGATGATAGTGTTCACTTATGCTCGTCAAGAGTTCTCTGGACGTAAAATCGTTCAAATGTCATTCCCATGAAATGGTTGAGCCAAGATACCTGTGTTAGCTATAAAACGATTAATAACTTCCGCTCCAGTAAACATGCCAACAACCTAATCAAAATTGACTAAAAAGTACCAGACGAGCACAGATAATCCAATGAACTGGGAATATCTTGAGGACACGGACCGGTTTATAAAGCGCGATGGCCTAGTTTATTCCTTTAAGAACTACTCTAGTCGAACTGATAAGGATGGCTTTCAACGTGATTTCAAGATTTACGAGGCGGATAAAGTTCAAGATACTCCTGAGTTAGAACAGTTAGCTAAAACAGATAGTGGAAATCAGAAACAAATCCATTATAATCCAACTTGGAATTACTTTAAGGAACTCCTTAAGCAAACATTACATAGTGAAGAAGGCTCTCGAATCTATGCAAAACAGAAAATCGATGTTGAACCCGTTTTTGGTAGATTGAAGAGTGTTTTTGGCGTGCGCAGAGTGCATGTCAGAGGTAAACAAGCTGTCGCAACAGAGATAGGATTCATCTTTATAAGCATGAATCTCACCAAGTTGGCCAAGAATCTAGCCTCTAAAACATCCACTATTCAAAAACCACACAGTGTTTCTTTCAGCTTGATTATATTTAAGACTGGAATCACTGTGTGGTTTTATTTGGAAGCGAGTTTTTGCCAACCTTTTTCTTTATTCTGTTTCTTCTTGGTTTTCTTCAGCTTTGACAGGTCGAGGTTCATAGGCTCTGATAATTTGAGCGACAACTGGGTGGCGAACCACATCCTTGGCTGAGAAATGAACAAAGTCAATTTGGTGAATGTTCTTAAGTTTTTCTTGGGCATCAATCAAACCTGACTTTACATTACGCGGTAGGTCAATCTGACTAATATCCCCATTGACAATCATCTTAGAATTAAATCCAAGACGGGTCAAGAACATCTTCATCTGCATGATGGTTGTATTTTGCGCTTCATCCAAGATAACGAAGGCATCATCTAAGGTACGCCCGCGCATATAAGCTAGGGGTGCAATCTCAATAATTTCTCGCTCCATGAGACGAGTTGTTTGGTCTTTCCCTAAAATCTGATATAAGGCATCATATACTGGTCGAAGATAAGGGTCTACTTTTTCCTTAAGGTCACCAGGTAGAAATCCTAAGCTTTCTCCAGCTTCTACTGCTGGACGAGTCAGGATAATACGCTTGACTTGGCCACGTTTGAGAGCTGTAACAGCCAAGGTCACTGCTAGGAAGGTTTTACCTGTCCCTGCCGGCCCAATACCAAAGGTCACATCGTGTTGTTTGACACTATCCACATAAAGCTTTTGACCCAAGGTTTTAACACGGATAGGCTTGCCTGTATTATCCTTAATAATCTCTTCTTCATAGAGGGCGACAAACTTATCGATTTCATTATTCTTAACCATGGTAATAGCTGTCACTACATCCGGAGTTCCAACGGTCATTCCACGATTGACCAAAACCATCAGGGCTTGAATAACTTGTCGGGCTTCCTCACAAGCTGACTCCTCCCCCAAGACTTGTACAATCTCTGTACGAGCGTGGATGATGACACCTAACTCATCCTCCATCAAACGAAGGTGGCGCTCATTAGAACCAAAAAGATGAAATAAATCATCTGGATGACTAAGCTGAATGTCTATTGAATGTTCCTTCAAATAAAGAACCTCTCTAACTCTTTAATTTCGTTTTATCATTTTTGTTTTCTTTTACGTGAACTAGTCTTCAAGTCCCCACCATCTTGACAATAGGTCACAGACAAAGCTAGTTACCAAATAATGGGAAAATTTCTCATAAAAGATAAACTGAATGACTATATTATAGCAAAGAGGCTGAGAAATTACTATTCCCAACTCCATCTAGTGGTCTTAATGTTCTAGATATTCTTGCCAAATTTGATCAAACTCTCCCATATTAAAGGAAAAGCTAGCATGTTCCTCTAAAAAACGACTGACTTGATCGAAATCATCTGTATGCTTTGGGAAGGCAGACTCCTCAAAAGCCAAATCCGCTAAAATTGCTTTTGAACTATTGCTTTTAGGATTGCGTTCGGTCATGAGCCAAGTATAAAATGATTTTCTCATAAGCCTCCCTAGATTAGTTCCGTACCAAACTGGTCTTGTTTAATTTTACCAGCCTTCATCAAACCACCGAGCGCTTTTTTAAATTGACCTTTAGAGATACCAAAGGTTGCCTTGATATCATCTGGCGCTGACTTGTCATTCAGGGTCATGAAGCCACCATTGCTTTCCAAGTAAGTTAAAATCATCTGGGCATCATTTTCCAACATCTCAAAAGAACGTGGTTTTAGTGAAAGATTGAGTGTGCGATCCACCTCACGGAAGCCAATAACACGTACATCTAACACTTGCCCCAAACGTGGCTCTGCATAACGCTCACTTGGATGGATGAAGCCAAGCATGTTATTTTCTGGCAGGTAAACAAAAGTTCCTGACAACTTGAGACGATAAACAATGGCTGACCAGTTTTGGTTCTGCATGTTATTGTAGGCAGGACGAGCCAATCGTTGGAAATCTTCCTGATAAGCCAATATGCCCCAGATACGGTCCTTCTTGTCCACTTCTAGACGTATATAAAGTTGGTCACCTTTCTTTGGCCAAAGTTCTTTAAGCTCAGGTAGAATATCTAGTGACACAACGATTTCCTTGTCTGGTAATCCCGTATCAACAAAAACCCCAAGATCCTTACGAACCTCTGTTACGGTTCCCCAACCAAATTGGTCCTGAGTTGCAGTGACCTCTATAGTTGTCAAACGTAGTTTTTGCTTCATGTCTGTATAAGCAAAACCTTTGATCGTATCACCAACTGTATGGTGACCTTCTTCTTTAGCTAGAGCATATGTTTGACCATCCTTTTGAACAAAGTAAAAACGGTCATTTTCATCGATGATGAGTCCAACGATAAAACTTGCAATATTTGTATTCATGTTTCCTTCTTTCGAATAAAACTCAGCCAGCAATGCCAACTGAGTTTTTCTGTTTATTTCTTAGACTTCCAAGATTTCTTTTTCTTTATTGGCAGTCATTTCGTCGATATGTTTAACAGCATCGTCTGTCGCTTTTTGAATATCTTTTTCAAGAGTCTTCAATTCGTCTTCAGTGATTTCTTTAGCTTTTTCTTGTTTTTTAGCTTCGTCCATAGCATCACGACGGATATTACGGATAGCTACTTTAGCATTTTCACCAACTTTTTTCACTTCTTTAGCGAGGTCGCGACGAGTTTCTTCTGTGAGAGCTGGGATTACCAAACGAATAACAGAACCATCGTTAGCTGGTGTGATACCTAGGTCTGAAGCATTCAAAGCACGTTCGATATCTTTCAAAGATGATTTGTCAAATGGTGTTACCAACAAAACACGCGCTTCTGGGATTGTGATAGAAGCAATTTGATTAAGTGGTGTTTCAACACCATAGTACTCAACGTGGATGCGGTCAAGCAAGCTAGCGTTAGCACGACCAGCACGAATACTTCCAAACTCACGAGCAAGTGAGTGGTGAGATTGGGTCATTCTCTCTTTTGCTTTTTCTACGATTGCGTTTGCCATAATGATTTCTTATTCCTTTTCTTCGATATTATTTGAAACTGTAGTTCCGATATTTTCACCAAATACAACACGTTTAATATTTCCTGGTTGGTTCATGTTGAAAACTACCAAGTCAATATCATTATCCATTGAAAGTGTAGAAGCAGTTGAGTCCATGATACGGAGACCTTTGTTAATGACATCACGGTGAGTCAACTCTTCAAATTTAACGGCTGTCTTATCCTTTTTGGGATCAGCGTTATAGACACCGTCAACACCATTTTTAGCCATCAAGATAGCGTCCGCTTCAATCTCTGCTGCACGAAGGGCGGCTGTTGTATCTGTTGAGAAGTATGGTGATCCAATTCCAGCACCAAAGATAACAATGCGTCCTTTTTCAAGATGACGAAGGGCACGTCCACGAACGTAAGGTTCTGCTACTTGTTGCATGGCAATGGCTGTTTGCACACGAGTATCCACACCCACTTGTTGCAATGAATCTGCCATCACAAGAGCATTCATAACTGTTCCAAGCATTCCTGTGTAGTCTGCCTGAACACGATCCATTCCAGCTTCTGCCGCAGGTTCTCCACGCCAGAGATTTCCTCCACCAATAACGAGGGCAATCTCAATACCTAAGTTATGTACTTCCTGAATTTCTTCAGCCATTGCTTGAACAGTTTTAATATCAATTCCGACACCACGTTCGCCAGCAAGGGCCTCACCTGATAACTTAATCAAAATACGTTTATATTTGGGTTCCACCTGACTTCGCTCCTTTATTTTATTCAAACTATTTTATCACATTTTTTGAGAATTTTATAGTCTCATGAGTTATTCTTTTGAAAATTTTACACGGATAAAAAGTTTTCCAAATCAGCCAAGGCACGCTCTGCAATTTTTTCATAACGAGCCTTCTTATCACGAATGCGGTCGCCTTCCAATTCCTTGATAATTCCGAAATTGACGTTCATTGGTTGGAAATGTTTGCTGTCCGCATGGGTGATGTAATGAGCTAAGCTTCCAATCGCTGTCGTTTCTGGGAAAATAGCAGGATTTTCTCCCTTGAAAAGACGAGCTGCGTTAATACCAGCTACTAGACCTGATGCCGCTGACTCAACATAGCCTTCCACACCCGTCATCTGACCAGCAAAGAAGAGATTTGGCTGTTTCTTAGAACGGTATGTCTGTTCAAGAAGATTTGGTGAATCCATGTAGGAATTACGGTGCATAACACCATAGCGAACGAACTCTGCATTTTCAAGACCTGGAATCATTTGGAAGACACGCTTTTGCTCCCCCCACTTAAGGTGAGTCTGGAAACCAACGATATTATAGAGGCTACCTGCTGCATTGTCTTGACGAAGCTGAACTACAGCGTATGGTGTCTTAAATTCGCCGTCACGAGGTCCTGTGTAATCGTCTGGGTATTCCAAACCAACTGGTTTCATAGGACCATAAAGTATAGTTTTAATGCCACGCTTGGCCATGACTTCTATCGGCATACAACCTTCAAAATATTTTTCTTTTTCAAAAGAATTCAGTGGCGCTTCTTCCGCATTGACCAAGGCTTCATGAAAATCCATAAACTCTTGTTTAGTCATAGGAGCGTTGAGATAGGCTGCTTCTCCCTTATCATAACGAGATTTAAGATAAACCTTGTTCATATCAATCGTATTAACATCCACAATAGGCGCTGCAGCATCGTAGAAATAAAAACCGTCACCTCCATTAAGAGCATGAATTTTCTCAGCAAGTGCATCGCTAGTCAAAGGTCCAGTCGCAACAACTGTAATAGCATCTGTTGGCAATTCTGTAATTTCGTCACGTACCACTTCAATCAAGGGATGGTTGGCAATTTTTTCAGTGACCATTTGGGAGAAACCATCGCGGTCAACCGCAAGTGCACCTCCAGCAGGAACACGGGTTGCTTCTGCTGATCCTAAGATAAGAGAACCTAGGCGACGCATTTCTTCTTTGAGGAGACCGACAGCATTTGTAAGAGCATCTCCACGTAAAGAGTTAGAGCAGACCAACTCTGCAAAATTGTCAGTTTTGTGTTGTGGTGTTGACTTGACACCACGCATTTCATAAAGTTTAACTGGAATACCACGCTCTGCGATTTGGTAGGCTGCTTCAGAACCCGCCAAGCCCGCACCGATAACATTGATATAAGATTGAGACACGACACTAATACCTCTTTGGGTGAAACTTAAGTTCATTCCAGAACAAGTCACTAGACTGTTTGACACCCACAAATCTTTCTATTTTTTTCTTCTTCTAGTATAACAAAAAAAGGGAAGAAGGCAAACTTCCCTGTTTAGTCATTGGATTGATTGTCTTCCCATTCGTGGTAGGCCGAGTATAGCTGGCTTTTATTCCACTGGTAAATTTTCGCAACTTCTTTAATGGCTTGATTTTTCTTCATGCCTTGCTGGATACGATCTTGAATTTCTAAGAACAAGTCATTCTCATCCTTATCCTCTACATCCTGACTAGCACCTTCTACAATGAGAAGACATTCGCCTTTAAGAGGTGTTTGAGAAATACTTTCTAATAACTCAGTAATACTTCCACGTTGGTATTCTTCAAAGATTTTGGTCAGTTCTCGAACCAAGGCGATCGAGCGGTCACCGTAGACTTCTAGCATATTTTCTAACGTATCTGATACACGGTGAGGTGATTCATAGAAAATCTGAGTCTCAGGATAAGCTTTTTTTACTTCGAAAAATTGCTTTTGCTGACCAGATTTTCGTGGTAAGAAACCATAAAAAGTGTGAGGTTGGGGTGCTAAACCACTAGCAATCAAAGCAGAAATCCCAGCACTAGCTCCTGGAACTGTGACAACAGCGATGTCTTCTTCAATAGCAGCCTTGACCAAATCATGACCAGGGTCTGAAATGCTAGGCATCCCCGCATCAGATACTTGGGCAATACTTTGCCCTGCTTTCAGAAAATCAATCAAATCAGGAATTTTTTCCTTGGCATTATGCTCGTGAAAACTGATCTGCTTGGTAGAAATGTCAAAATGCTTGAGCAAAAGTCCAGTATTACGAGTATCTTCAGCCGCAATCCAGTCTACCTCTTTCAAGGTCTGAATGGCGCGGAAAGTCATATCTTCTAGATTACCAATCGGCGTTGCGACTAGATAAAGCTTGCCATAGGGAGATTGTCCCTTAAAACTCTTTTGAATCTGCATACTTACTCCCTAAACAACAGTTCATCACAGAACATACATTCTGCATCCTGCTCTCGACGTTGGCCATAAAAATCACGGCAAACATGAAAACCGTCCTCATAAATGCGACGAACATTTTCCCTCACATGTTTAGTTTTGGATGGAGCTGTCTCCTCAACTTCTCCCAATCGTTCTCTCAGTTTATCATTTTCTAAACGAAGAGCTGTATTTTCCTCTACCAGACTCTTGAGATTTTTTTTGATGGCTTCGACGTCTGCCAAGGTTACCAACAATTGCTGTGAAAAATCATCTAAAGCATCAAATAATTCTTTTTTATTCATTACAGCCCTTTCTTTAATCTATCATTGCTTTAATTTTTTTGTAAAACTAGGTATTCCAAAGCGTTTTGAAAGCTGACATTGGCCCGCCACATTTTTCGAGCTTGAATGAGATTTTGCAAAATGTTCCGAGCTGAAACGTTGAGAATCTCCTGGCCAGCTAATACCTCTAAAATCCTGAGCACCTGATCTTGCTTTTCTTTATCATCAGCCAAACTAGTTAATTTTGCAACCTGCAAATAGGATTCTTTTTTATGGGCTAAAAGCCAAGCAAAGAGGCGCTCACTTTCATCTACTAGTGTCCAAAATCCTGCTTGATGCACAAGCTTATCAGCCTCGGTCTGAGACTGACTGAATTGGGCCAATAGCTTAGCTTTATTTTTTACTAAACCAGCCTCTTCAAGCTGAGATATTAGAGTTGTGACTTGCTTCTTAAATTGGAAAATCTGTGTCCGACTTCGAATCGTTGGCAACACTTGGTCTTCATCATTGGTCAAAAAGAAAATGTAGATTTCACTCTGTGGTTCTTCAATAACCTTCAAGAGTGAATTTGCAGCATTCACATGCATTTTTTCCGCTTGCTCAATAATAAAAACCTGACGTTGATTTTCAATACCAGACTGGGAAAATTGACTGACTAATTCCCGAATACGCTCCGTCCTAATGACTTGATTCTGAGGTTTGATCATGGTCACATCAGGAAATTCTTCCTGCTCAATCAATTTACAATTCCGACATTTTTCACAAGGAAAAATACCAGTTTTCTCACTACAAAAGAGACTTTTAGACAAGAAAAGAGCCATCTCTAAACTTCCAAAATTACCTGAAAAGAGATAGGCGTGATTAAGCTGCCCTTGCTCTAAAATATGAACAAAACGTTCAAATTGTAAAGGTTGACAAGCTCTTAATTGCTCTTGTTTCATCTCCTTAATCCCATCCTGTCAAAAAGTAGCTGCTGCGTGTTCTCAATCACTTGATCAAGTGGTAGACTAGCATCGATTTTTACAATGCGGTTTGCTTCCTTTTCCAAAAGAGATAGATAACCCTGACGGACTTTTCGGTGTAGATCCAGACCTTCCAAGTCCAAACGATTGATCTCCCGATCACTGTTGGCAGCAATACGTGCAAGCCCCTCTTCCACCTCAATATCAAAATAAAGAGTCAAATCAGGTTTCAGTCCATCTGTCGCAAACTCATTAAGCCAATCAATCGCTTCTATATCTAAGCCACGCCCAAAGCCCTGATAGGCAACTGAACTGTCAATAAAGCGGTCCATGATAATCAATTTTCCAGTTGCAAGCGCTGGTAAGACCTTTTCCACCAAGTGTTGTCGACGACTGGCGATATAGAGGAGAAGCTCCGTCTTAGGATCCATTTCAGTATGACTAGGATCTAGAATAACTTCTCGAATCTTTTCTCCAATCAAAACTCCGCCTGGTTCACGAGTGCTTAAAACTTCTATTCCCCTATTCTCTAATATAGGGATTATGGCTTCAAGAACGCTTGTTTTTCCTGCTCCCTCTGGTCCCTCAAGAGAGACTAAAAATCCTTTTGACATGTCAGACTCATTTCTATTTTTCTCTCTTCTATTCTATCAAAAAAATAGGGATTTGTGAAAAGCTTTTTTTATTTCGCTCTTTGTAGTAAAAAAAGAGGTTGAGTTTTAACGCTCACCTCTTATTTGCCTAATTCTTGAGTTCTTTTGTAGGCTTGGTTGACAGCATCCATAACTATCCCTCGAAAAGCATGCGCTTCTAGGCTCGCTACACCAGCAATAGTCGAACCACCTGGGCTACAAACTTGGTCTTTCAAGACTCCAGGATGTTGCTGACTTTCTAGGACCATTTGACCTGCACCAACTACCGTTTGAGCCGCCATTTTCAGAGCCATTTCTCGAGGCAATCCTATTTGAACCCCCGCATCGGCCATGGCCTCGATAAAAAGATAAACAAAGGCTGGTCCACAACCTGCAAGTCCTGTTGCTGCATCTATTAAACCATCACTTATTTCAACCAACTGGCCAGCCTTGGCTAAAAGTTGACAAAAAAGTTCACTGTCTTCTGGATGATAATTTGCAGACAAGGCATAGCTAATCACTCCTTGCCCAATAGCAACAGGTGTATTAGGCATGATGCGAATAATTCGATGCTGACTTGGAAGAAGACTAGCGAGTTTTTCCAAGGTCAAACCAGCTGCCATAGAAATCAAAAGAAGACTTTCTCGTTTTTCAAGGATGGTCTGATATTGAGTAAGCAGTTCAGAGAATTGAGCTGGCTTTACTCCTAGAAAAATCACATCTGCTTCTGCAAAGATTTCGTCATTGCTAGAAGCCAGACCACCGAAGTTTGTAATAAAAGCATCCACCTTGGCTTGACTACGATTGGCAAGGAGAATCTGATGACCAGTTTTTGCTTGCAAGACAACTTTAGCCAAGCTGGAACCCATATTCCCCAAGCCGATAAATCCAATCTTCATCTCTTACTCCCTTATCTGTCCATCACCAGTAACTACATATTTGTAGCTGGTCAATTCCTTCAAGCCCATTGGTCCACGCGCATGTAGTTTCTGAGTAGAAATCCCCATTTCACACCCCAGACCAAATTGGCCACCATCTGTGAAACGAGTTGAGGCATTAATATAAACCGCTGCCGAGTCAACTTGATCTGTAAAGTAAGCTGCAGCTTCAGCATTTTCTGTAACAATAGCATCCGAATGATGGGTACTATGGGCTTCGACATGTTCAACTGCTTCCTCAAGACTAGAAACGACCTTAACCGCTAGGATATAGTCTAAAAACTCGGTGTCAAAGTCTTGGGCCTCAGCTGCTTGACCTGAAACAAACTGACTTGCTTTGCTATCCAAGCGGAATTGAATTGGTTCCAACCCAGCTTCTTTTCGATCGGCAACCAGAACTTGCTCCAAGCGAGGAAGGAAGCTTGCTGCCTTGTCTTCATGAACAAGTAGAACCTCCATGGCATTGCAAACAGAGGGACGACTAGTTTTAGCATTGTTGATGATAGACAGAGCCTTGTCTTCGTCTGCATCCTTATCAACATAGACATGGACAATCCCAGTCCCTGTCTCGATAACCGGTACGATAGCATTCTCAACCACTGCATTAATCAAGCCAGCCCCTCCACGAGGAATGAGAAGGTCTAGATATCCCTTGGCCTTCATCATGGCATAGCTACTTTCTCGGCTGGTATCTTCCACCAGTTGAATCACATCTGGGTGAATAGTAGTTGTCTCCAAGCCCTTCTTCAAGGCTATGGCAATGGCATGGGCTGTTTGATAGGCATCCTTACCACTACGAAGAACAACCGCATTTCCACTCTTAAGAGCCAAAGCAGCCGCATCAGACGTCACATTTGGACGACTTTCATAGATAATACCAATAACTCCCATGGCTACACGTTTTTTGGTGATAACTAAGCCATTTTCAAGCTGACTTGTTTCTAAAATTTCACCGATTGGATCTGGTAAAGAAACCACTTCACGAATCCCAGTTGCCATAGCTTCTATACGCCCTGCATCCAAATAAAGACGATCCAGCATCACATCTGAGATTTTACCTTTGACCGCTTCCATATCGTTAGCATTAGCTGTTAAAATCTCTTCAGTAGCTGCTAATAAGTGATCAGCCATGGCTAGCAAGGCTTGGTTTTTCACGTCTTCACTAGCTGTGTTGATTGATTTTTTAACAGCCTGTACCTGTTCAAATTGTTCTTGTGTACTTACCATAGTTTACCTCTAAAATTCTGTAAAGAGTAATTGGATTTCAGGAGTAATGGAAATCCAGTCGTCACGGTGAATCAGAACTCCCTTAGCCTTTTGAGAACGAAGGACATCTTTAAGCCCCGATGCTCCTAGCTGTACTCTACCTTTTCCAAGTGATTTTCCAGTTTCCTTATCAAAAACTGTAACAATATCGCCATAAGAAAAGTTGCTCTCAACATCTACAACACCTGATAAAAGTAGACTTTTACCATGTTGAGAGAGGGCTTCTGCAGCCCCCTTATCAACCCAAATAGCTCCCTGACTTTTGGCATAAAATGCCAACCACTGTTTCTGGGTACGAAGCACCTTCTCCTGTGCAACAAAATAGGAACCATCCTTGGTCTTTTCTGCCGCCTCTATCATAGCATCAGCTTTCAAGGATGAACAAATATAAACTGGCACTCCTGACTCAGTTGCAATGGTCGCTGCCTTTATCTTAGTTAGCATGCCACCAGTTCCATTTGAAGATCCTGCTCCACCTGCCATATCGATAATTTCACGATTGATGTTCTCAATTCTCTCCAGACGTTTAGCCTTTGGATCTGAGTTGGGATTCCCAGTATAAAGACCGTCTACATCCGTTAAGAGGACCAAAAGATCTGCCTGAACCATTGCTGCAACCTGGGCACTGAGTGTATCATTATCCCCGACCTTTAACTCATCAATAACGACACTGTCATTTTCGTTGATAATAGGAATCGCACCACGATTAAGCAGGACTGACAAAGCTTGATGGGCATTTTTATAACGTCGTTTATCGACAAAATCAGCCTGAGTTAGCAAGATTTGCGCTGAAACAATCTGTCTTAAGAGCAAATTTGTTGTATATTCTTCCAGAAGCAATCCTTGACCAACCGCCGCTGAAGCCTGCTTATCCGCAATCTTTGTGGGTCGTTTCTTAAATCCCAAGGCTCCAAAACCTGCCGCAACAGCCCCAGAAGACACCAAAATCAGCTCATGACCTGCTTCATGCAGCATTGCAAGCTGCTGTGTGATAGCTTTTACTTTGCTGCGAGATAAACTTCCATCTTTATGTGTCAAGGATGAAGTTCCCACTTTAAATACGATACGCTTGTACTTCATATTTTTCTCCAAATTTAATATTTAACCATTTTACCATGATTTTATGAAATTGTAAAAAAGGAACTCACTCACTTATGATCGCAAAAAAAGAACCTTGCATAGCAAGATTCTTTTAGTGTCTGACTTAAATAATTGTTCTTCTGGGAACTAAATCGAATTAAGCTTCGATTTCTGTAACCATACCTGAACCAACAGTACGTCCACCCTCACGGATAGAGAATGTAGTACCTTGTTCTACGGCGATTGGGTGGATCAACTCAACGTCGATTGTCACGTTATCACCTGGCATTACCATTTCAGTACCTGCTGGAAGTTCGATTGAACCTGTAACGTCAGTAGTACGGAAGTAGAATTGTGGACGGTAGTTGTTGAAGAATGGAGTGTGACGTCCACCTTCTTCTTTAGTAAGGATGTAAACTTCACCTTTGAATTTAGTGTGTGGGTTGATTGAACCTGGTTTAGCGATAACTTGTCCACGTTCGATTTCGTCACGTTGAACACCACGAAGAAGGACACCTACGTTATCTCCTGCAAGACCTTCGTCAAGTTGTTTACGGAACATTTCAACACCAGTAACAACTGCTTTTTTAGTTTCTTCTTTGATACCAACGATTTCGATTTCGTCGTTGACACGAACAGTACCACGGTCGATACGTCCTGAAGCAACTGTACCACGTCCAGTGATTGAGAATACGTCTTCGACTGGAAGAAGCAATGGTTTGTCAGTGTCACGTTCTGGTTCTGGAATGTACTCATCAACAGTGTTCATCAATTCCATGATGATGTCTTCGTATTTAGAGTCACCTTCAAGAGCTTTAAGAGCTGAACCTTGGATAACTGGAAGATCGTCACCTGGGAAGTCGTATTCTGAAAGAAGGTCACGGATTTCCATTTCAACCAATTCAAGCAATTCTTCGTCGTCAACCAAGTCGATCTTGTTCATGAAGACGATAAGGTGTTTAACACCAACCTGACGTGAAAGAAGGATGTGCTCACGAGTTTGTGGCATTGGTCCGTCAGTTGAAGCTACTACAAGGATAGCTCCGTCCATTTGAGCGGCACCGGTGATCATGTTTTTAACGTAGTCCGCGTGTCCTGGAGCGTCGATGTGAGCGTAGTGACGTTTTTCAGTTTCGTACTCAACGTGCGCAGTGTTGATTGTGATACCGCGTTCGCGTTCTTCTGGAGCAGCATCGATAGACGCATAGTCTTTAGGTTGGTTAACTGCTGAAGGCAAGCGACGTGCCAAAACAGTTGTGATAGCTGCAGTTAGGGTAGTTTTACCGTGGTCAACGTGTCCGATAGTACCAATGTTAACGTGTGGTTTACTACGATCGTATTTTTCTTTTGCCATTTGAGTAAAAGCCTCCAATAAAATATATTTTATAGATAGACAGTAGGCAATACAGTCTAACTTTCCTTACTATTTTATCAAATTTCAGCTAAATTGCAAGTGTTTTACAAAGTTTTTGTGAATTATTCTTATTCTCGCTCTACTTCCTCTACCAATTTATTTAAAATATCTATAAATAGGCTTATTTCAGCAAAAGGCGATAGACCATCAATCGATAACCCAAGTCTGAAATTCCTATTTCCAGCCCCGAAAGACTTCAATCATTCAGTTGTTTGTAAAGAGTTGTGTATTGAAAAAATTAAAGTTTCATCATAAGAGATTAGAAAGTTTTAAAACCAATAAAAAGTTGATCAAATACAGCACCAAAGATACTATAATCAAAAAAAGGTCGGGAGCTTTTATCCCGACATCTTTATTCTGATAGATGTTTCTTAACTTCTTGTGCTTCCTTATGATTTTCATACAGTCGCGCTAAGAATTTAGCAATCTCTTTTAAAATGGAATAGGTAGGAACAGCAACAATCATACCTACGACACCATAGATATTACTTGACAACAATAATAGCACGAGAATTGTAATCGGATGAACTTTCATGACTCCACCAACAATTCGAGGGTAGAGGATATTGCCATCCACTTGTTGGACAATCACCATATAGATGACAGCAATAATCATCTTTTGTGGATCCGTAAATAGATTTGAAATAACCATTGGAACCAAACCGATAACTGGACCAACATAAGGTATCAAATTGGTTAAACCAGAGAAAATAGCAAAAACCAATGCATACTTGAGTCCAATGACACTATATCCGATAAAGGCCAGACATCCGATTATGAATGCATCAATTGATACACCGCTAATGTAACGGGAAATAGTCGCATTCAAGTTTGTTAATAAACCAGAAATATTCAGTCTATCCCTTTTTAAAACAGTTCTTTCTAACATCGGTAAGAACTTATGCCCATCTAGTAGGAAGTATACCAAGAAAACCGGCGTCATAATGATAATTAAAACTGTACTTACTAGTGCTGACAGAACACTACCGACACTGTTTGTTACGCTATTTAAGATATTTTGCAGAATATCAACATAAGAAAGATTTAATTGCTGGATTTTTTGTTGAATATCAAGCTCTTGGAAAGTAGGGTATTTTGATAATTCTATTACTAAATCTTGGAGTCGACCATAGATTCCTTGACTAGATATAATCAAGCTACTCAACTGATTGATTAAAATCGGTAAGAGATAGACAAAACCAATGACAAGTGACCCAAAGAGAACAAATAGGGTCAACAAAATTCCGATAAGGCGGTTAATTTTGCACTCTTTCTCTAAAAAGATAACAATTGGGTTTGTCAAATAGTATAAAAATCCTCCTAATAAAAAGGGAATCATGATGGTATTAACGACACTTACAAATGGTGTAATAATTGCCCCCATTTCTCGCCATAAGTAGAAAATAAGGGTTATTAATAATATCTCAGTTGTCCAGAAGAACAATTTATTTCTTCGAAACATAAGTCACCTCCTCTTTTCACTATTTTACCACATTTCAAAAAAGATTGATAACCTTCATCAAAAAATCAAGAATATTTTTTGTCTTTGTGATAGAATAAAGTTACTATGAAGAAATTATTTTTAACCTTAATTACATTATTTTTATTTGGTTCTGCTACCACTGTTTCTGCTCAGGATTTTGATGTAGCTGCAAAACATGCTATTGCCGTAGAAGTTAACAGCGGAAAGATTTTATATGAAAAAGATGCGACTCAACCTGTTGAAATTGCTTCTATCAGTAAAATCCTCACTGTTTATCTAGTTTATGAAGCTTTAGAACAAGGAAAAATCTCACTCTCTACCTCTGTTGAAATCTCAGATTATCCTTACCAGCTCACTACCAACTCTGAAGCAAGTAACGTTCCTATGGAAGCTCGTAACTACACAGTAGAGGAATTGCTAGAAGCTACGCTGGTATCCAGCGCTAACAGTGCGGCCATCGCCCTAGCTGAAAAAATTGCTGGCTCTGAAAAAGACTTCGTTGATATGATGAAGGCCAAACTACTAGAATGGGGTATCCAAGACGCTACTCTCGTTAATACAACTGGTCTTAACAATGAAACTCTCGGCGCTAATATCTATCCTGGTTCAAAGAAAGATGATGAAAACAAATTAAGTGCCTATGATGTAGCTATTGTTGCTCGTAATCTTATCCTCAAGTATCCTCAGGTCTTAGAAATCACTAAGAAACCTTCTTCAACTTTCGCTGGTATGACCATTAATTCTACTAACTATATGTTGGAGGGAATGCCGGCCTATCGTGGTGGTGTTGATGGACTTAAAACTGGTACGACTGATAAGGCTGGAGCATCCTTTGTAGGTACTACAGTCGAAAAAGGAATGCGTATCATTACTGTTGTTTTAAATGCTGACAACCAAGATACCAATCCATATGCTCGTTTTACTGCAACTTCAGCTCTTCTAGATTATATCTCATCCAATTTTGCTCTCCAGACCATCGTCAAGCAGGGTGAAAGTTATGAGGATAGTAAAACTCCTGTTTTAGATGGAAAAGATGACACAGTCACAGCGGTCGCAAAAGAAGATATCAAAATTGTTCAACGCTTGGGCAGTCGAGCTCAATCAGCTATCACCTATACTGCTGATACTACTGAACATACTGCACCACTTGAAGCAGGAACAGTCGTTGGCCATCTCACTTATGAAGATAAAGATCTAGTTGGGCAAGGTTACATCACTACTGACCAACCTAAGTTTGAAATGGTTGCAGAAAAAAATGTGGAAAAAGCCTTCTTCTTAAAAGTTTGGTGGAATCGATTTGTTCGATTTGTAAATGAAAAGTTATAAAAAAACCGCCAGAATTCGAGATTTAGATTGAAGAAAAAGTCCATTTTGGATAATTTTCTTCAATCTTTTTTACTAGGGAAAAGAAAAAAACTCTTAAAAATAGCATTTTCTCAGCATTTCTAAGAGTTTTCACTATATGGTAGGCAACCTCCATAAGGGCAATTTTTCAATTACCAATAGGGAAGGGAGTTATCTACGTTCTGAATTACGAGAATTCAAGATTTTTTATTTATTCATTTTCAGCTACAGTCGAATGGTTATATCCATAAACAAAGTAAATAATAACGCCTATTAATAAAGCTAGTCCAAATGCCATCCATGTTTCAAGGGTATATTGAAGCATGAATGAAAGGCAGATCAGAATAGACAAGATTGGTAAAAAAGGAACTAGAGGAGTTTTAAATTCTCCCTCTTTTGGCATCCCCTTATCTTTTCTCAATTTGATAACCCCGTAGGCTAGGAGAATAAGATAGGCTAAAGTACAGATATTGAGAAAGGCTGCGATACTTGCTAGGGGGAAGATCCCCGCTGCAATCGCTGAAACAACACCTGTTAAAATAGTTGCATTCTTAGGGACACGACTGGTCTTAGTCACTTGTTTGAAACTCTGAGGCAAGAGACCATCACGTGCCAAACTATAAATCATTCGTGACAAGGCATAGGTCATGGAAATACATACCGTAATCAAAGTAAAAATTGCAACGAGTGAAACATAATTAGCTGCCCAACCAATACCAATACTTCTAAGAGCAAAAGCCACTGCATCATCAACATTAAGCTTGCTATAATGAACGATACCTGTCAATATCAAGGTAACCAAGGCATACAGAATGGTTACAATGGTTAAGGATAAAACAATCCCACGTGGAATATTCTTTTGTGGACTTTGAATTTCATCAACTGCCATAGAAATAGACTCAAACCCTAAGAATCCAAAGAACATGAGTGAAGCACCTGCCATAATTCCAGTGCTTCCACCATAAATTTGACCAAATCCAAATGGTGCAAAATCTGACCAATTTTCAGGTTTAATGTACCAAATACCAACTAGGATAAATAAGGCAAGAGCAGAAAATTTTAAAACAACAAGAATAGAATTAAAACGAAGAGCTGCTTTCGAATTTAAAAGTACAACACCTGTAACAAGTAGAATTACTAAAATCGGTAAAAAATCAATATAAGTACCATGTTCAGGATTAAAAGTTCCATTTAAGGCTTGTGGCAAGAAAATTCCATAATGGCTAAGCAAACCCTTAAAATAGGCCGCCCAACCTGAAGCGACACCAGAAACAGCTGTCATAAATTCCATGATAGTCAGCCAACCTGCAATCCAGGCTGGAAATTCTCCTAAAATTGCATATAAATAACTATATGCTCCACCCGTTGCAGGAACACGAGAAGCAAATTCTGCAAAAAAGAGTGCAGATAAGGATACGCAGATAGCAGAAATCACAATCGATACAACAAGGGCAGGTCCTGCTAATGTTGCTGCAGCAGTTCCTGTAATCGTAAAAATACCTGTTCCCACCATAGCACCAATTCCCAAAAGAATTAAGTCCCATAGTTTTAAATGGCGATGCATTTCTGTTTTACCTAGACTAACGTCTTTGGTTCTAAAAATATTCATCATTCATCTCCCAATTTATAAGATTGTATTATTTTATCATATATAAGGATTTTTGTGAATATTTATTAGCATCTTTCATCAAAAAAACTGAGAGTGGGACAGAAATCGGTAATTCGTTAGAATACGATTTCGTCGTCCCACCTCCGCACAGTTGAGTAGGGCTGTAAAAGCTGATGAATTCAGCGTAGTAGAGCCCACTCAACCACTGCGTCTTGCTCGACAATCCAAAGACAATTGAGAGGCTAGGACTTTTGTCCCAGCCTCAGTTTCTGTTCATAAAGTTTATCCGACTGATCCTTCCATTTCATAGCTAATCAAGCGGTTGAGCTCAACTGCGTATTCCATTGGAAGTTCTTTGGTGAAGGGCTCGACAAATCCCATGACAATCATTTCAGTTGCTTCAGATTCTGACAAACCACGACTCATGAGATAATAGAGTTGTTCTTCTGAAATCTTAGATACTTTGGCTTCGTGTTCCAAAGCTACTTGTGAGTTGTGGATTTCATTAAACGGAATAGTATCTGATGCTGACAAGTCATCCATGATAATGGTATCACACTCGATGTGAGAAACAGATTTCTTAGAGTTCTTGTTGAAGGTCACTTGTCCACGATAGTCAACCTTTCCTCCACCTTTAGCGATAGATTTAGATACGATAGACGAGCTTGTATGTGGAGCATTGTGGATCATCTTAGCACCAGTATCTTGGTGTTGCCCTGCATTAGCAAAGGCAATCGAAAGCATGGTTCCACGTGCCCCTTCTCCATCAAGATATACAGACGGATATTTCATAGTCGTTTTGGCACCCAAGTTCCCATCAATCCACTCAACAGTCGCATCTTTTTGAGCCTTGGCACGTTTGGTTACCAAGTTATAAACGTTATCAGACCAGTTTTGGATGGTTGTATAACGCATGTAAGCTCCATCCAAGGCAAAGATTTCTACAATGGCAGCATGCAAACTGTTACTTGAATAAGTTGGCGCTGTACATCCTTCAACATAGTGAACACTTGCTCCTTCATCAACGATAATCAAGGTACGTTCAAACTGACCAGTATTTTCGTTGTTGATACGGAAGTAAGTTTGAAGTGGAATATCTACCTTGACACCTTTTGGTACGTAGATAAAGGTTCCACCTGACCAAACTGCTGAGTTGAGGGCTGCCAACTTGTTATCAGTCGGTGGTACCAACTTCGCAAAGTATTGTTTAAACAAGTCTGGGTACTCTTTGAGGGCAGAATCTGTATCAGTAAAGATAATACCTAACTTCTCAAATTCTTCCTTCATGTTATGGTAAACCACTTCTGACTCATACTGGGCAGAAGCTCCAGCAAGATAAGCACGCTCAGCTTCAGGAATCCCAATACGTTCAAAAGTTTCTTTGATTTTTTCAGGAACTTCATCCCAAGAACGGGCTGGTTTATCAGATGGTTTTTGGTAGTAAATCAAGTCATCAAAATCAATCTCTGACAAGTCTGCTCCCCATGTTTGCATCGGCATTTTTTTGAAGGTTTCATAAGATTTCAAACGGAATTCTAACATCCACTCAGGCTCTCCCTTAGCAGCTGATAGTTCACGAATGACATCTTCATTCAATCCTTTTCCTGTCGATAGGACAGGCTCTACATCGTCATGAAAACCAAATTTATATTCACCAAGGTCAATTGGTTTTGGTTCTACTCTTTCTTCAGCCATAATATCCTTTCTTTCATTCTTTATTTCTGATGATTTATAAGACAAAGAAAGCTTGTCTTACTTGTTATCTTGATTTTCAATTGTTTTTTTAAGGGCGTTCCAAGCTAGGGTTGCACACTTGATTCGTTGCGGAAATTTAGCAACTCCTGACAAGAAACCTGCATCTCCAAGTTGATCTTGACGCTCATCCTTTTGACCTTGAACCATGTCAGAAAAGATAGTTGCAAGCTCTAGGATTTCTTGCTTGGTCTTTCCTAAGACTGCATCTGTCATCATACTAGCAGAGGCGGTTGAAATCGTACAACCAGAGTTTAGAAAAGCGATATCTTCCAAACGATCATCTGCATTAAACTTAACAGAGAGATTAATCACATCACCACAGGTTGGATTGTTAAGACTGATTTGTTCAGCATCATCCAGCTTCCCCTGATGGTGTGGATTTTTCGAATGGTCCGCTACCACTGCCATATAAAGGCTATCTAGTTTAGAAAGTGCCATTGAAAAACTCCTTTGTCTTTTGTAAAGCATCGACTAACTTGTCGCAATCTGCCTTGGTATTGTAAATATAAAAACTTGCACGAGCTGTTGCTGGAACATCCATATATTGAAGCAAAGGTTGAGCGCAATGGTGACCGGCACGAACTGCTACTCCTTCATAATCCAGAGCAGTCGCAAGGTCATGAGGATGAAGATCACCAAGATTAAAGGCAATGACACCTGAACGTTGAGCCAAGTCCTGCGAACCATAAATGGTCAAACCTTCAATGGCCTGCAATTTTGGATAGACGTATGCAATCAGTTCTTGTTCATGAGCTTCAATGGCATCCATACCAATCTTTTCCAGATAATCAACTGCTGCAGCAAGTCCAATCGCACCTGCCATATTGGGAGTTCCAGCCTCAAATTTCCAAGGCAATTCTTTCCAGCTTGCAGATTGTTCATAAACAAAATCAATCATCTCGCCACCAAATTCAACTGGTGACATTTGCTCCAGATATTTTTCTTTACCGTAAAGAACACCAATACCAGTCGGACCAGCCATCTTGTGACCTGAAAATGCAAAGAAGTCCACATCCAAGTCCTGGACATCAATCTTCATATGTGGTGTAGACTGAGCACCATCCACCACCATAATAGCTCCAACTTGGTGAGCCATTTGTGTGATTTCTTTGATAGGATTAACCACTCCAAGAACGTTTGATGCGTGAGCTAGTGAAACAAATTTAACTTTGTCAGTCAATTTAGAACGCAAGTCATCCATATCCAGAGCTCCATCTTTGAGATAGACATAAACAAGATCTGCCCCAGTCTTTCGGCAAGCTTCCTGCCATGGGATAATATTGGAATGGTGTTCCATGACTGAAATCAAGACCTGGTCATCTTCAGTCAAGATTTCCTCAGCATAACGTGCTACCCAATTAAGACTAGTTGTCGTACCTCTGGTAAAGAGAACTTCCTTTGTGGAGTCTGCATTAATGAACTTACGAATGGTTTCACGAGCGGCTTCATAAGATGCTGTCGCCCTTTCAGCCAAGGTATGAACCCCACGGTGAACATTGGCATTGTCCTGCTCATAGTAGTGATTAATCGCTTCAAGAACAGCTAGTGGTTTTTGTGTCGTCGCAGCATTATCCAAATAAACCAGAGGTTCGTCATTAACAATCTGGTCTAAAATCGGAAAATCCTTGCGAATCACTTCTGCATCTAACATAGGTTTCCCCTTAGCGTTTTGACAATTTTTCTTCAATTGTCGCAATCATTTCATCACGAACTTCCTTGACAGGGATCTCAACGATAACGGATCCAAGGAAACCACGAACAACTAAACGTTCTGCAGTTGCCTTGTCCAATCCACGACTCATGAGGTAGTACATGTCTTCTGGATCAACTTGACCAATAGAAGCCGCGTGTCCTGCAGTGACATCATTTTCATCAATCAAAAGAATTGGGTTGGCATCGGAACGCGCTTGGTCTGAAAGCATGAGAACACGACTTTCTTGTTGAGCATCCGCTCCCTTAGCACCCTTGATAATGTGTCCGATACCATTGAAGGTCAAAGTTGCTTTTTCAAGGATAACCCCATGTTGAAGTATATTACCGATAGAGTTGCAACCATAGTTAGTTACTCGAGTATCAATCCCTTGCACCTGACGACCACTTGAAAGAGCTACGACCTTGAGGTCTGCATGGCTACCATTTCCAAGTAGGTCACTATCAAAGTCAGCAACGACATTTCCTTCGTTCATGACACCGATAGCCCAGTCAATACTTGCATCGTTACCTAATTTACCTCGGCGGCTAATGTAGGCAGTGACATTCTCACCAAGACGATCAATTGCAGCAAATTTCACTTGAGCACCAGAACGTGCAATCACTTCAACAGTGATATTAGCAGTCGCCTTAGCACTACCCTCACCGCGTGATTCTAAACGTTCGAGGTAGCTGATTTTAGAGTTTTTACCTGCAATGATCAGAATATGCTTGTTAAACGGCACATCGCTATCGCTATCTTGATAGAAAATCCCTTCGATTGGTTCAGCAATCTCAACATTATCAGGAATATAGAGAACAGCACCACTGTTAAAGTAAGCAGTGTGATAAGCTGCCAACTTGTCATCGTCATACTTGACAGATGACATGAAGAATTCTTCTACGAGTTCTGGAATTTCTTCTAAAGCCGAATGGAAGTCTGTAAAGACAACACCTTGTTCAGCCAATTCAACTGGAATTTGTTCAAAAACAGTTTGGGTTCCTACTTGTATCAACTTCAAGTGATTATCTAGAGCAGTGAAATCTGGAACATTTGCTGATGGCTCACTTTCTGTAATCGTTCCATCACCCAGATTCCAACGGTGAAATTTTACACGCTCAATGACTGGTAATTCCAAACTCTCAATCTTGTCAAAAGCTTTTTGACGGAGGTCAGCCAACCAGCTTGGTTCAGCGTGCATTTCTGAAAAAAGTTTAATAGTTTCTTTAGTCATTTACTTCTCCTAAAAGATACGAGGGAATTACAATTCTTCCTTGTAGTCGTAGCCAAGTTCTTCAGCTAATTTTGCGTATCCTTCACGTTCCAAACGTGCCGCCAAGTCTGGACCACCAGAAAGAACAACACGACCTTCCATCATCACGTGTACCACGTCTGGCGTAATGTAGTTCAAGAGACGTTGGTAATGAGTAATAATCATGGCACCGAAGCCTTCACCACGCATGGCATTAACACCTTTAGAGACAACTTTAAGAGCGTCAATATCAAGACCTGAGTCAATCTCATCAAGAAGTGCGAAAGTTGGTTCCAACATCAAGAGTTGTAGAATTTCATTGCGTTTTTTCTCACCACCAGAGAATCCTTCGTTAAGATAACGCTCTGCCATTTCTTCTTTCATGTTGAGCAATTCCATTTTTTCGTCCAGCTTAGTGATAAACTCACGCACTGAAATTTTCTCATCATCTTCTTTACCAGCATTCATAGCTGCACGAAGGAATTCTGCATTGGTAATTCCTGGAATTTCTGATGGGTATTGCATAGCAAGGAAAAGTCCCATACGCGCACGCTCATCCACTTCCAACTCAAGGATATTTACACCGTCAAACAAGACTTCACCTTTAGTGACTTCATAGTTTGGGTTTCCCATAATAGCAGCTGAAAGAGTAGACTTACCGGTACCATTTGGCCCCATGATAGCTGCAATTTCTCCTGTTTTCAGGGTCAGGTTAACCCCTTTTAAAATTTCTTTTCCTTCAATCTCAACGTGAAGATCTTTGATCTCTAATACTGACATGATAGTTCCTTTCTTTTCATCCTTTTTACTGTATTTACCTGAAATTTAACGTTTTTAAATTCCTAGAAAAATACGGTAAAATGTCAATAAATATACTTTAATAGTATAACAAAAAAAAGCCTAAAAGGCTTTGATTTTGTCTAGAAGCTAAAGGCTACTTCTTTCCTTGAAAATGATCATCTATAGCATTGACAATTTTCCCCATAATATAGCTGACACGAAAATTTCTCAGGATTAAAATAGCCCAAAGCAAGGCCACGATATACCGTTGCTCCATGATGGATTCATTAAAAAAATAAGTCTCGGCAGCAGTAAACAAGGCCATAATTATAAATTGTTGTCTGTTCATCGTATTATTTTACAAAAATCCTTTTAATCTTCTGCTATAGTCACTTTATCCGCTAGAAATTCAAATCCTTGAGGAAGGACAGATTCTTCCACTTCTTCCTTAACTGGTTGACCTTGTGACGATTTAGCCTTAGCTGAGAAATCAGCCCTGACTTCTTTCCACTCGTCCATAGATATAGCAAGAATCTCTGGTGAAAATCCCGCTGCTTGACTAAGGATATTTCCAAACATGGTGTTCAGATTATCACGTTTCATGGTCTGGCCAGCATTGAAGTTAGATTCAAAAGCAAGTATGGCATGATGTTCATTGGCCGCAACAGGTTGAGAACCGACTAAAAGTGCCTTATCTGGACCTGACAAGCTTTCAATAACTTCTCCCCAAGCATTTTGGAGACGAATTAGATTTTGACGGGCTAAATCAGGATTTTCAACGGCTTCTTGAAGAATAGATTGAACCTTATTGCGATCTACTCGATAAACTGACTTGCTGTTTACTGGGCGACTTGGTGCTGGTGTGGTCTGCTTAGGACTCGTGTTAACATTTGCCAAAGCCTGTTTCAATCGCGCAACTTCTTCTCTAAGTGAGGTTAATTCTCCACTTGTATCATCTGATAATGTTGGTTTTGAATCTAACTCTGCCAAACGAATGGTCATCATTTCAGCATAAATCTTAGGCTGTAAGCTAGCCTTGATATCAGCTAAACTACTTGTCGCAATTCCAATCATTTCAAACAAAACAGCCTGTGAAAGACCTAGGTTATCTTTAAAGAGAGCACTATGGTGAGTATTCTCACCACCAGTTTGGACAATCAAAATATCCCGTAGATACTGCAACAAATCCGTTACAAATCGTGTCATGCTTTTTCCGTTATCAAAAATCAAATTAAGATTTTCCAAAGCACGAGTCACATCTTTTTGTGACAAGGCAGCCACATAATTATCCAAAGCACTTAGACTAATAGTCCCCGTAATTTCCTCAGAAACAGCTGTTGTTAATCTAGCATCTTGAGTCAAGCTCAATGCTTGGTCTAAAATGGACAAAGCATCCCGCATACCACCTTCTGCTCTACGAGCGATAATCTCAACAGCTTCAGTTTCATAAGCAATCCCTTCCTTCTCTAAAATATGGAAGATATGATCTCGAATATCCTGAGTTTTAATAGATTTGAACTCGAAGCGTTGAACACGAGACAAAATGGTTGCAGGAATCTTATGAAGCTCTGTCGTTGCTAGGATAAAAACAACATTAGGAGTTGGTTCTTCAAGAGTTTTTAAAAGGGCATTGAAGGCTCCTGTTGAAAGCATATGAACCTCATCAATGATATAGACCTTATACTGAGCTATACTTGGAGCATAGGTTGATTTATCACGGATATCACGAATTTCATCCACCCCATTGTTAGAGGCTGCGTCCATTTCGATAACGTCTTCCAAGCTACCGTCTGTTACAGCTTGACAGATATAACAGTTATTGCAAGGTTCTCCTCCCTCTTGATTAGGGCAGTTCATAGCCTTGGCAAAAATTTTGGCTACACTGGTTTTTCCAGTTCCACGAGGCCCTGAAAATAGATAGGCATGGCTGATCTTTTCCTGCTCTACAGCTTGTTTCAGAGTTTTTGCAACAATTTCCTGGCCTACTAACTGTGAAAATGTTTGACTTCTATATTTTCGATAAAGGGCCTGATACATTACGCTTTCTCCTCAAACATTGAAAAATTCCATTCGGTTTTCTCTAACAAAATAGCAACAAACTCTTCTAGATATTTCTGATCCAACTCATCATAATCATCAACAAGAGATGAATCTAAATCTAGAACGCCCAAAAGACGTCCCTCTTTAACCATCGGCACAACAATTTCACTACGAGCACTACTATCGCAAGAAATATAGTTTGGATAGGTTTTTACATCACCAACAATCACTGTTTGACGACTAACTGCTGATTCGCCACAAACACCTTTTCCAAGAGCGATTCGTACACATGAAACTCCACCTTGAAAGGGTCCCAAGATCAGTTCATTCCCATCAAATAGATAGAAACCTGCAAAAACAGTATTGGGAAAGCTTGTTTTTAGCAAAGCACTAGCATTAGAAAGATTAGCCAACACATTGGGCTCTCCTTCTAAAAGATAAGAGAGCTGTTCATTTATTGTTTGATAAAGTAATTCTTTTTCTGAATATAACATAAAACCATTATATCAAAAAATGCTAGTAGAAAAAAGAAAAATCCCTTGTTTTAAAAACAAAGGATTTTATTAAAATTCGAATGGATTAAAGTTCGATGTCTCCGAACAAGTCAGCCATTGAGAATCCTGTTTGAGTTTCAGGAAGTTCAAAATCACGTTTTTCTTGACGTTTTGGACGACGTGGACGTGGAGCGCGTTTTTCTTCTTTTTGTCCTTCTTCTTGAGCAGGACGTTCTTCAAGAGCTTTGATAGAAAGTGAAACGCGTTCTGCATCAGCGTTAACTTCAAGAACTTTAACAGTAACTTCTTGACCAACTTTAAGAGCTTCTTTTGGATTTTCAATACGTTTGTGTGAAATTTGTGATACGTGAACAAGTCCATCGATACCTGGCAATACTTCAACAAATGCACCGAAGTCAGTCAAACGTTTAACTGTACCTTCTACAACATCACCTTTAGCCAATTTTTGCTCAACGCCATCCCATGGTCCAGGTGTTGTAGCTTTAAGTGAAAGTGATACACGTCCTTCTTCTTCGTTAAGATCAAGGATTTTCACTTCAACTTCTTCACCAACAGTTACAACTGATTTTGGTGAAACGTTACGTTCGTGTGACAATTCAGTCAAGTGAACCAATCCGTCAACACCACCAAGGTCGATGAAAGCACCGAAGCTTGTGATACGTGCAACTTTACCAGTTACAACATCACCAACAGCCAATTTACCAAATACTTCAGCACGAGCTGCTGCTGTAGCTGCTTCTACAACTTCACGACGTGAAAGGATGAAGCGGTTTTCTTTAGGATCAACTTCTTTGATTTTAGCATCAAACTCTTGACCTACAAAACGCTCAGTGTTACGTACAAAACGAGTATCCAACATTGAAGCTGGGATAAATCCACGTACACCTTCAAATTCAACTGAAAGTCCACCCTTAACAGCGCGAGTTCCTTTAACTGTAACAACTTCTTCTTCGCGTCCTACAAGTTTGTCCCATACTTTGCGAGCTTCAAGGCGTTTTTTAGATACAAGGTATGTTACTGTATCAGTATCTTTACCAACTACTTGACGAAGTACAAGAACATCCAATACTTCACCTACTTTTACAAAGTCATTGATATCTGCATCGCGATCGTTTGTCAATTCGCGAAGAGTCAAGACACCTTCAACACCAGTTCCAGAGATTGCAACGTTAGCTTGAGTAGCATCAACTGTCAATACTTCAGCACTAACAACATCACCTGGCTCAACTTGGCTAACGCTATTTAGCAAATCTTCAAATTCGTTCATCTAAAAAATCCTCCAACAATCAAGTTTTTCTTAAACTTGACATACTTATAATTTTTTCCTAAGCACCCGCAAAGACATGTTATATCGTTCACGTCCTTCAATTATAAAAATAAAATACCCTAAGATATTTTTCTTTTTATCTTGAATATATTACCTAAGAACTGGGGTAGCTGGATTCGAACCAACGCATGAGGGAGTCAAAGTCCCTTGCCTTACCGCTTGGCTATACCCCAAAAGTGAAATGGAGAGAGAGGGATTCGAACCCCCGAACCCGAAGGAGCGGATTTACAGTCCGCCGCGTTTAGCCTCTTCGCTATCTCTCCAATGTTCAACAAAAACAATTATATCATGAAAATTTACAAAAAACAAGCTTTATTTTGCTAAATTATAGTTTTCAATCAAAATTTCCACAGCTTTTTCAAGTTTTTTATAAAAACTATCGACATTTCCATTCTTTATGATCGCAAATTGATTATCTAGTTCAGCAATTTCACCAATAACCTTTTTACCGATCGTTAAAGTATACCCTTCATACTTTTCCTTACCAACTAAAACAGTTGCGTCTGTTAATTGAATTTCAATTTTTTTATCTTTTTTACTCATACGATACCTCTTTTCACTCTTCCTATTGTACAAGAAATTTAAAAAACTGGCAAGAAAAAAACTCTTTACCAAGCTAATCTTGATAAAGAGTTTTTGTGACAAAATCTAATTTTTTAATCTAGGAAAGACTCATTGTTAGTGGGTTGTACCACCCACTAATTTTATGTCCTTATCTTTATAATCTACGATAGCACCAATCGCAGCTTCGATACCTCTGACGATTTCAGTTAAATTCATAGATGCTGTATTAGGTTTATTGATCACCTGTTCTGTCATATAGGGAATATGCATAAAGCCTGCTCTCATATGTGGAAACTTTTTATCCGCTAAATAGAGAGCCTGGTACATCAAATGATTACAAACAAAGGTTCCTGCTGTATTGGACACTGTAGCTGGCAACCCTTCCTCTTTAATCGCTTGAACCATTGCCTTAATAGGTAGTGTGCTAAAATAGGCAGCTTGACCGTCCAGGCGTATAGGAGTGTCAATCTGCTGATTTCCTTGGTTATCAGGAATTCTAGCATCATCTTGGTTGATGGCAACACGCTCAGGAGTTAGACTAGCTCTTCCTCCTGCTTGTCCGATGCAAAGCACCGCATCTGGCTGAAAGCGGACGATTTCTGCTTCTAAAACCTCTGCTGATCGATAAAAGACCGTTGGGATTTCTACCCAATGAATTTCAGCTCCATGAATCTCAGATGGTAATGATTTAACAGCTTCCAGAGCTGGATTAACCTTTTCACCACCAAAAGGATCAAAACCTGTTACTAATATTTTCATTTTATTTCCTTTGTTAAAATGCCAAAAAGTACATCAAAAATATATGTAGGATAATCATGATAACAGCTACTCCTACTTGCGCTTTGATAACCCCATTTGGATCTTTCATATCCAGGAGAGCTGCCGGTAAAGCATTAAAGTTAGCCGCCATTGGAGTCAATAAGGTTCCACAGCAACCTGCCGTCATTGCTAGAGCTGCAGCCACGATTGGATCAGCTCCCAAGGCAAATACAAAGGGAACTCCAATTCCAGCAGTAATAACAGTAAAGGCAGCAAAGGCATTACCCATTATCATGGAGAATAGAACCATCCCAAGGACATAAGCTACCACACCCATAAAACGACTGCCGGATGGAACTAAACCACTTATCAAGTGAGAAATCAGGTCTCCAACTCCTGCTACGGTAAATATTGCCCCTAAAGCACCTAAAAGTTGAGGCACAATCCCACTGGTTGAAACTTGTTGCACCATGCGATTGTTTTCTGCTAACAAACTTCTAGGAGAACTCTTAGTAATCAATAAAAGAGAGATGGTTGCGAAAAATGCAGCAAGGCTGATAGCAATCTTACTAAACTCAGGGATCATTTTTGCTAATACCAAAGCAATCAAAGCCATTAACATGACTGGAATAAAAATTTTATTCTTTAGTCGTTTAGCTTCAATATTTGCCTTGACTTCATCCAGAGACGGTAAGGTGCCGATACGAACCTGTTTAAAGAGAGTTAGCAGGGCTAATAGCACTACGATAACTCCAATACAGACAGAAGGTAGATAGGAACCACCGATAAAACTGATGCCCAATAAAGCCCAAAACCCAGCCGTTCCAAAGCGAACTGGGTTTGTTTTATCTTTATAGCTACAATAAGCTGTATGAAGGAATTGACAACCAATCACAATATAGGTCAACTCTAATAACTGTCTTGCTAGATTGGTCATTCTTGTTTTCCTTTACTAACCTTATTTGCTAGCAGTTTTCTATCAAACAGGTAATTGTAAATCCCAACTATAAATAGGGCAATTCCTGCAACTATAAGCGAAGCTGAAGCAATTCCTGCATAATTACTTTCGTAACCTAATTGGTCCAGTGTGCCCCCTATCAAGAGGACACCGCCTGCACCAACGAAAGTGTTTTGAGCAAAGAAATTTGCAAAATTATCATTTGCTGCTGCACGCGCTTTTAGCGCTTCACTCTCCTGCTCCGTTATTTTTCTACCTAATTGAAACTCTGCTGCTGCTTGTCCCATGGGTTGAACCAAAGGCCTTACAAACTGCGGATGTCCTCCAAGACGAATGGCAAAGAAACCATCGAGTTCCCGAAAAAAGAAATACACTGTATAAAAACTTCCAACTGTTAGTCCCTTTATCTTTTGAATCAAGTCAATCGAACGTTGCTTGAGGCCAAAAGTTTCAGATAAACCTACCAGTGGCAAGGTTACCATAAAAATCGTCAGAACTCGTTGATTACTAAATTCTTTTCCCAAAATTTCCAAGAACTCAACAAGAGAAACTCCAGAAACTAGAGCGGTAACTAAACTAGCTAAGACTACCGTTGCAATGGTATCTAACTTATAGACAAAACCAATCACAATGATAACTATCCCTATTAGTTTAATCCATTCCATATAGGCCCCTTTATTCCAAAAGTACTAGTCTGTTTTATTTGACATGACTCTCTAATTCTTTTTGGTATTTATTGTTTGATTCCAATTTTTCTTTTTGCCATTTTTCAAGAGCTGCTTGGTATTCTTTAGCAGATACAATCTCTTTTTGCAATTTCATTCCCTTGAAGATGTATGGATCACCCTTAATACCAACTTGTGAGTATGGTTTAGAGAAAGGAACAATGTTGCTGACAACTGGTGAACCACCTGATGAAGCTGTTGGCATCAAGAGAGAACTATCAGTGAGCCACGCTTGAGCTTTAGCATATTTTTCATATCTCTTATCCAAGTCGTTTGTCTCAGAAACTGCATCATCCAAGAGTTTCTTATATTCGTCCAAACCTAGTTGAGCTACTACTTCCTTGTCTTTTCCTTTAGTAATACCAAGGTGTTTCATAGCAGAACCGGTCTTAGGATCCATGATATTGAGATAACTTGCTGGATCTTGGTAGCTTGGAGCCCATCCAGTACTGTTCAAGTCATAGTCTTTTTGAGCAGGAACACGTGCTTGAGATGTAATGCTTTCCTTCTCGTTATCAGTCATTTGAAGAACATCAATTACGACATTTTCAGAACCAAGAGTTGATTCGATTGATTGTTTAAAGGAATTGCTTTGTTGAACGGCAATTGTATCTGTCTGTTCAACTGGGACATCCAAGTGAATTGGGAAGGTTACACCTTTTGCTTCCAATTCTTTCTTAGCCTTTTCAAATGAAGCTTTGGCTTTGTCAGGATTGTAGATGGTATCTTTTCCGTCAACGAGCTCAACACCTTTCCATTGGTCTCCATAGTTGACCAATTCTTTTTGAGCGATATCACCAAAGTTTTTACCACCAGATTGAACGAAATTGTCTGGTACTAAGCTATTACGAATAATCTTGTCCGCACCATCTTCACCATTGAGCTGGGCAGCATAAGAATGACGGTTGAAGGCAAAGTTGATTGCTTGACGGAAGTCCTTGTTCAACATTGCTTCTTTTGTAGAAGTTTTCTGTTCTTCACTTGTTTTCGCTGTCTTATTGAAAGATTGACGGTTTACGTTAAAGGTAAAGTAGTAACTAGTTGAATCCTGTGGGCTGTAAGTAATTTTATCTCCGTATTGTTCCAAAGTTGAGGCAAAGTTTGAGCTACTTGGGAAGAGGCGAGCTGTTGTGTAAACACCCGAAGAGAAGCTACGGATCAAGGATTCTTGATCTGATCCATCATAGTAAGTTAATTTAACTTTCTCGATTTTAACCTTCTCTTTATCCCAATAATTTGGGTTCTTTTCATATTCGATTAAAGATTTTGAAGTCAATGTCTTCAAAATATATGGACCGTTATAAAGAATACCAGCTGGACTGACCGTTCCATAATTTTTACCAGAAGCTTTGAGGAATTCTTCATTTACTGGCAACATAGTTGCTGAAGTTACTTTAGAATTCCAGAAAGTTTCAGGTGCGTTTAGAGTGTACTCAACAGTATAATCATCCACTGCCTTAACTCCAACTGTTGAGAAGTCGTTAGTCTCACCAGTCATATACTCATTCAAACCCTTGATTGAGTTTTGAATAAGAGTGACACCGTCTGATTTGCCATCTGCTACGTGTTTCAACCCTGTAACAAAGTCATGCGCAGTTACTTCAGCGTATTCTTCACCTTCTGAAGTATACCATTTAACCCCTTTACGAAGTTTATAAGTATAAGTCAAACCGTCTTGTGAGACACTCCAATCCTCAGCGAGGGAAGGAATCAAATTCCCATATTCATCGTTTTCCAACAAACCATCAACGACGTTACCGATGATATCCGTTGTTGAAGTACGAGTTGCGATACTGTAGTCCAAAGATGATGGGTCTACTCCATAGACATAAGAGAAAGTTGTAGGCGCATCTGCTTCCTTGTCAGCTTTCCCACAAGCTACAAGAAGAACTGCTGTACTCAGGACCACTCCTGCTGTTAACATCCACTTTTTCGTTTTCATAAAGAACTCCTTTAATAATTTTTAATCTACTTTTACAATCCAACCTTCTGGTGCTTCAATGTCACCAAATTGAATACCTGTCAATTCATCGTATAGTTTACGAGTCACTGGACCAACCTCTGTTTCACTGTAGAAAACGTGGAAGTCATCACCATGTTGGATTCCTCCAATTGGTGAGATAACTGCCGCAGTACCGCAGGCACCTGCTTCTACAAATCGATCCAGACTATCAATTGGTACATCTCCCTCAACAGGCTTCAAGCCCAAACGATGCTCTGCCAAATAAAGTAATGAGTACTTGGTAATCGATGGCAAGATTGACGGACTCAATGGGGTTACAAACTCATTATCAGCTGTAATTCCAAAGAAGTTTGCTGAACCAACTTCTTCAATCTTAGTGTGGGTTGATGGGTCTAGATAAATAACATCTGAGAAATGACGGGATTTAGCCATTTTTCCTGGCAAAAGACTAGCCGCATAGTTACCACCGACCTTGGCAGCCCCTGTTCCATTTGGTGCAGCACGGTCATACTCGTCTTGAATCAAGAAGTTTGTTGGAACCAATCCACCTTTAAAATAATTTCCAACTGGCATAGCAAAGATGGTAAAAATATACTCCTCAGCTGGTTTTACCCCAATGATATCTCCAACACCAATCAAGAGCGGACGAAGGTAAAGGGTTCCACCAGTTCCATAAGGGGGTACGTATTCTTCATTTGCACGAACAACGGCTTTACAAGCCTCTACAAACATTTCTGTTGGAACTTGTGGCATCAAGAGACGATCACAGGTACGTTGCAGACGTTTAGCATTTTCATCTGGACGGAAGAGTTGAATACTGCCATCCTTTGTACGATAGGCTTTCAATCCTTCAAATGCTTGCTGTCCATAGTGAAGGCTTGGAGATGATTCTGAAATATGCAAGGTTGCATCTTCTGTTAATTCTCCTTGAGACCATTGTCCATTTTTAAAATTAGCGATATAACGATAAGGTAGTTTCATATAGGAAAAACCGAGATTTTCCCAATCGATCGTAACTGTCATGACAATCTCCTTTATTCTAATCAAGCTCTGTGTTCTATTCTACACTATTCTCCTAAAAATTCAAGTATTATTTGTAATTTTCTGAAAATTTTACTTATAAAAAATCAGTCACTAGGACCGATTTTTAATTTTCTTTGTCTTCTTTAAAGATTTCTTTGAGATAAGCATCAAAAACTTCTTCATCAGAAATGCTATCTGAGATAAAGCTTCCATTGCTTGTACGTTCTGATAGATTCAAATCTTGTAGGATTGATTCGTAAATCGTTCCATTATTTGATTGAATCACAAGTGTTTGTTCTCCATCTTCTACTTCTGTACTAAAGAGATCTCCAACAAATCCTTGTTCTGAGACCGCTCCAGCCAAGAATACGCGATGGGGTTTACTCTTTAATTCTCTCAAGACTTGAAGGCCACGATTGGCACGACTGGTTGCTGGAATTTCCTCTGTTGAAACACGTTTCAAGCTTCCACGTTGCGTCAAAAGATAGAAAGATGAAGTATTGCAGATAAAGGCTGCTTGTATCACATCATCTGCTTTCAAGTTCATGGCTTTGACACCTGCAGCTTTGGCACCAATAACTGGCACTTCTTCGATGTTAAAGCGGAGGGCATAACCGTTTCGACTGATCAACAGAACATCATCCAATTTAATCGGAGCTACTGCTACAATCTGGTCAGTATCATTTTTCAACTTAGCGTACTTGACAGATTTAGAACGATAGGTTCTCCATGGAGAGAATTCTTTGCGTTCTACCCGTTTGATTTGTCCAAGTCGTGTTGCTGCAAAATAAGTTGTCGCATCATCAAATTGATCCACAACTTCTACATAGAGCACTTCTTCATTGGTTTCAAAGTTTGTAATAGACTGGCTCAAATGCTCTCCGATATCCTTCCAACGAATATCTGCCAACTCATGGACTGGTCGATAAATGACATTCCCAAGCGTTGTAAAGATTAAAAGATGCTGGGTAGTTTTCACATTTTGAACGAATAGCAATCGGTCATCATCCCGTTTACCAATTTCTTCTAAGGTTGAAGCTGCAAAGGAACGAGGGCTAGTACGCTTGATATAACCTGCCTTAGTCACGCTGACGTAAGTATCTTCCTCGGCGATCAGACTAGCTGTATCAATCTCAATGACTTTTGCTGTATCTTCTAAGGTACTCAATCGAGGTGTCGCAAATTTCTTCTTGACCTCACGAAGCTCTTTTTTCATGAGATTGTACATAGTTCGTTCGTCACCGATGATAGCCGCAAGCATAGCAATCTTTTCACGAAGTTCTGCTTCTTCTTCTTGCAAGACAACCACGTCTGTATTGGTCAAACGATACAATTGCAAGGTAACAATGGCCTCAGCCTGTTCTTCTGTAAAATCATAGCTGACCTTGAGGTTTTCCTTTGCATCAGCCTTGTTCTCAGAAGCACGGATAAGGGCAATGACCTCATCCAGGATAGAGATGACACGAATCAAACCTTCCACGATATGGAGACGTTTTTCAGCCTTTTCCTTGTCAAAGCGAGAACGCGCCAAGATCACTTCACGACGGTGGGCAATATAGCTAGACAAGATTGGTACAATCCCAACCTGACGAGGGGTGAAATTGTCAATCGCAACCATGTTGAAGTTGTAATTGATTTGCAAGTCAGTATACTTGAAAAGGTAGTTGAGAACGAGCTCCGTATTCGCATCTTTCTTGAGTTCAATTGCGATACGAAGACCATCACGGTCAGACTCATCCCGAACCTCAGCAATACCTGCCACCTTGTTATTGACACGGACTTCATCGATTTTCTTGACCAAGTTAGCTTTATTAATCTCATAGGGAATCTCAGTGATAACGATTTGTTCCTTACCACCTTTAAGCTTCTCAATTTCTGTCTTAGAACGAACAACCACGCGCCCCTTACCAGTTTCATAGGCCTTCTTGATCTCGTCACGGCCTTGGATAATGGCACCAGTTGGGAAATCTGGCCCAGGCAAGAATTCCATGAGCTTTTCAACCTTGGCAGTAGGATGATCAATCATGTAGACTGTAGCATCGATAACTTCAGCCAAATTATGCGGAGGAATATCTGTGGCATAACCAGCTGAAATCCCAGTTGAACCATTGACTAAAAGGTTTGGAAAGGCTGCTGGTAAGACAGTTGGCTCTTTCTCGGTATCGTCAAAGTTCCAAGCAAAGGGAACTGTCTTTTTCTCGATATCTTGAAGGAGATATCCTGCAATCTCAGACAAACGTGCCTCAGTATAACGCATAGCCGCAGGTGGATCTCCGTCCATGGAACCGTTATTCCCGTGCATTTCAACCAGAATCTCACGGTTTTTCCAATCCTGAGACATACGAACCATGGCATCATAGATAGAAAAATCACCGTGTGGGTGGAAATTACCCATGATGTTCCCGACAGACTTAGCCGATTTACGGTAGCTCTTGTCAAAAGTATTGCCATCCTTATTCATCGAATAAAGAATACGGCGTTGAACCGGCTTCAATCCATCACGAATGTCTGGCAAAGCCCGGTCTTGAATGATGTACTTGGAATAGCGACCAAAGCGCTCTCCCATGATGTCCTCCAAGGACATGTTTTGAATGTTAGACATAGTAATTCTCTTTTTAGTGTTTTATTGTAAAGTAAATCTATATTTTATAAATTTAACTGTTTCTTTGTATGTAGTGAGAAAAGAAGAGCAATCCTACTAATCCTAGAATGAATAAAAGATTAATTTTAATAACAAATAAGCTAAGTAGGGTATTAATTAGGCCGTGAAAAATGGCGCAATAAAGGATCGACTTAGTCTTTTTGAAAACAGCTGCTAGAAGAATACTGAGATAAATTGCAAATAGACTGAATAATATAAAAGGCATCCTACTTTGGGAACTTCCAATCACAAACCATAAAGGTACATGCCATATTGCCCAAATACAACCTGTTATCAAACCAGAAATCCAAAAGGAGAATCTAGTTTCCAAAGTTGGTTGCAAGATGCCTCGCCATCCCAATTCTTCTTCTCCACCATAAATACAGACTGCACTCAAAAAAACAACAAACAAATTTCCTAGTGGAAAAGCTGGATTAATCTCCTTAGACGAGAAAGCAATAACACCCGCCTGCACGCAAATTAGTAAAAGAAATAACAAAATATATTTCTTTGAAGCCCCTAAGATAAAAGAGACTATGCTTTTAATGGATTTTTGAGGTAAACAAGAAATAGCTGCAATGGTTGGACCAAAACCTCCTAGTAAATGGAGAAAAACTCCTAGTGGACTTGTTAGACTTAAGAGGCTCATTTGCGTCAGAAAAGCGAGCAATCCCCAACCAAATCCCCAAGAAATGAGAAAACTAATCAGTAAAAATTTTGTTATCTTATTATTTTGTAAATGTTTCATTTGTTTCAAGTCTCTCCTTAGCATACTCAATCATCTTTTCAGCCACTTCTTTATCATAGTCAAAGCCCATCTTCTTGGCTAAATCTTGCGCTTCTCTATGAAAGAGACTCATAGTAGTCAATAAATACTGAGTGATTTTGTCTAAACTTGAGAAATCAAGCAGATTTGAAAAATCCTTCTCTATCTCAGCGGGTAAATAGTTAAAAAGATACTTGTAATTTTTACCAATGTCGACTGTTCCCCTATCACTTGCGACCTGCCAAGCCAAGATCTTCAGGAGTTCTTGTTGGCAAATACCGTAGAGATGGTCCGTCGCATATATGACTTGCTTACGGCATATCCCTTTGACCACGTAAGCAGACACCCACCAAAATTCATTGCAAGTTTTTTCAAAATCCGTCTCACTAGCTGGACTTGTCCAGAAGCGCTCTGGACTGGGAGAATGAGGCACAAACAAGCCCTTAGGATCCTCTAACACCGTGAAATCCGCTTCGCTTTCTACCCACTCTTGAATGTGGTCTTTGGGGCAGAGGGTTAAATCAATCCGATTGCCACCTTCAAATAGCATGAGATAGAGACGACGGTTGCCTAGGATATTATGTTGCTCAATGATACGTGTGCCAAACTGGTCCAACCATGCAAGGTCGGCCGTCAGACCATCCAAATCCTCCACAATGTAGACCACATCATAGTCTTGGAACTCGTCCTTGGGAGCATTTGGGTTTGTCCGTGAGCCGGACATGGCGACAGCGTTGACTTGTAGCATTTTTGCAGTTTGCAAAATCACATCAAACATTTCGGGTTCAGTTCTCATGCGGTTCATCCTCAGTTGCCTCTATGTTCTGAATAACAACATCTTCATTTCTTTGCTGAAGAAGCTTCTGAACTCTTTTTCTCTCTAACTCTCCGACTATAAATTGAATGATAGAACTAATTCCAAAAAATGGTAATAGAAACAGAATTCCCATTTCTTCCGTCAGCATTAAAAAGAGGAAGTTAACAATCGAAAATATTGCTAAAAACCAGGCATTTACTCTTAGAAGATTTGAATATGCATTAGGATAATGCTTGAGATGTTTATTGCTTTTATAAATAGCTGTGAATCCAAAAGCAAGGCTCACTGGTGTGAAAATATAAAAGTCAAAAACATAGAAGAGCAAACCTGCATAAGGATTAGACCTTAAAGGATTATCAAATAAAAAGACACCTGTAGTTACTATAGTTAATAGTAAGAATTCAAGAAAGCGAATTTTCTCAGGTTTTCCTGGTTTAGCAATCATATACGTAACTGCGCCTAGTACCAGGACTATCACAAGAAAAGGAGTATCGGACAATATACTTATCATGATTTATACCTCTTTTAGAGATCTAAAATTAAGAACTATAGACAATTTTTCAGATCAATCCTTGAGACTGACGCCATTTATCAAAGGTCTCAATGTCTGTTTTGACCATATTCATACAAAGTCCTAGAACCGCCATATCGTCCAAGTAACCTGCTAGCGGAATGAAATCAGGAAAAATATCAATAGGAGCAAGGAAATAAATAAGTGCGCTTAAAACGGCTAAAATAGTTCCATAAGGAACCGTTGTGTATTTCCCTTGAGCATAATTTTTCACTAAAGAAATCATGACTGGGATCATCGAAAATTTCTTTCCAACAAATGGCATATCGTTAATTTTTTGCTCCAAACGATACAAAAAATTATCTAATTCGTCCATATCATTTAATAATGCCTCAGATTGCGCGTAGCCACTTTCAAGAGCTTCTTTTACTTGCTCTTCACTAAGATTTTCAGACATATCTTGTCCTCCATTTGTATTTCTTGACAGTTTTTAAAACACTGTCGCTTCTTCCAGCGTAAACTTGACATTATCCTCAATCCACTTACGGCGTGGTTCGACCTTGTCACCCATGAGGACATTGACGCGACGTTCTGCGCGTGCTAGGTCTTCAATCGTAACACGGATGAGGGTACGAGTTTCTGGGTTCATGGTTGTTTCCCAGAGTTGGTCCGCATTCATCTCACCAAGACCTTTATAGCGTTGAAGTGTAGCGCCTTTACCAAACTGCTTACGGAGTTCTTCCAGTTCTCCGTCTGTCCAAGCATAAGCCACTTCTTCCTTCTTGCCTTTACCTTTGGACATCTTGTAAAGAGGCGGAAGGGCGATATAGACATGTCCTGCCTCGACTAGTGGACGCATATAGCGATAAAAGAAGGTTAAGAGGAGGGTTTGAATGTGGGCACCATCGGTGTCCGCATCGGTCATGATAATGATCTTATCATAGTTAGCATCTTCAAGAGAAAAGTCTGCTCCAACACCTGCACCGATGGTATAAATCATGGTATTGATTTCTTCATTTTTGAGGATATCTGCCATCTTAGCCTTGGCTGTATTGATAACCTTACCACGAAGAGGCAAGATAGCTTGGAACTTACGGTCACGGCCTTGCTTAGCAGAACCACCGGCAGAATCTCCTTCGACTAGGTAAAGTTCATTCTTAGCTGGATTTTTAGACTGGGCTGGGGTTAATTTCCCAGAAAGCAAGCCCTTGTCTTTCTTATTTTTCTTACCATTTCGGCTCTCATCACGCGCTTTTCGTGCTGCTTCACGGGCATCACGCGCCTTGATTGCTTTACGAATCAGATTAGAAGCTAACTCCCCATTTTCCATAAGGAAGAAGGTCAACTTATCAGCTACAATCCCATCTACAACGGGACGAGCAAGGGGACTTCCTAGTTTATCCTTGGTCTGTCCCTCAAACTGCAAATGTTCTTCAGGAACAAGGATGGAAAGAACTGCCGCCAACCCTTCACGGTAATCTGACCCTTCAAGATTTTTATCTTTTTCTTTGAGAAGACCTGTCTTACGTGCATAGTCATTCATAACCTTGGTAATAGCTGACTTAAGTCCTGTCTCATGCGTTCCACCGTCTTTAGTACGAACGTTATTAACAAAGGACAAGATGTTATCTGAAAATCCATCGTTATACTGGAGGGCTACTTCTACTTGGAAACCATTGTCTTCCCCTTCAAAGTATAGGACAGGCGTCAAGGTTTCCTTGTCTTCATTGAGGTAGGAAACAAAGTCCTGTACCCCATTCTCATAATGGAATTCAATGGCTTCATCTGTTCGTTTGTCCGTTAATGACAAGGTAACATTCTTCAAGAGAAAGGCTGACTCATTGAGACGCTCTGAAATGGTATTGTACTTGAAGTCTGTCATAGAAAAGATACTAGCATCAGGCATGAAGGTCACTTTTGTACCTGTCTTAGATTTTGGTGCCGTTCCAACCTTTTCAAGAGTTGTTACTGGCTTCCCACCATTTTCAAAGCGTTGTTTGTAGACTGCACCATCACGCGTAATTTCTACTTCAAGCCAACTAGAGAGGGCATTGACAACAGAAGAACCAACCCCGTGGAGACCACCAGAAGTCTTGTAACCACCTTGACCGAATTTTCCTCCAGCGTGGAGAATGGTAAAAATAACCTCAACCGTTGGAATTCCCATAGCGTGCATCCCAGTCGGCATCCCACGTCCGTGGTCTTGAACCGTTAAACTTCCATCTTTATTAATCGTTACATCAATACGATCACCAAATCCAGACAGAGCTTCATCAACCGCATTATCGACAATTTCCCAAACAAGGTGATGGAGACCAGCACCGTCAGTCGATCCAATATACATCCCTGGACGTTTACGGACCGCATCCAACCCTTCTAGCACCTGAATGGCGTCATCATTATAATTGTTAATATTGATTTCCTTTTTTGACACAAGGAACCTCCTATTTGTTCATCTTTTCTATTTTACAGGTTTTCTAAGGATTTTGCAAAATTTTCAAGTTAATAAGACTATTCACAAGTCCTTTTTCTACCATTTGTCAAGTATATCAAGGTATTTGATGAAAAATAGTTTGATTTCCATAGTCAAACTAAGGAAATTGTCTTTTTCTGAACTAAATTTTAGTGTAAAAAGTGTACACTAAAACAACACCTTATCTGGTGATTTTTTTGATAAGGCGTTACAAT
>NZ_JALDUI010000008.1 GCF_023115445.1 Streptococcus sp. oral taxon 431
AAAGTAGTGAGTACTCTCTCCCGTCGGAGATTTTCTCACTACTAATCTTAGTATGTTTGTCAACTGTAGTGAGTTGATGAAAAGCTAGAGTTCCACAACTGGGAATATCTAGCTTTTTTGTGGCTGAGAATTATTTTGTCGCAGACTCTTTTTAATTTTATAGGTAGAACTATCGGGCTATACAGAAAAAGCTTGATAAGTTTTATGAAACTAAGTATACTAGAAGGTAACAAGCGTTTTCAGACGGTATATTAGGGAGTATACTTAGAAATTGAGAGGGAGATATGAGAATAAGAAAATTTCGATTATTGATGTCCAAGTATGGCTTTAGTATTGCGATTATCCTGATAGAATTATTTCTTGTTTTCGGAATTATTCTTTACATGAGCCAGATTGCTCCGATTATTTGGGTGATTCTTGTATTTTTAATCAGCGTAGCAACCGTTATAGCGATTGTCAATCGTTCGATGTCACCTGAAAGCAAAGTGACTTGGTTGATTGTGACCTTTGTACCGGTGTTTGGTCCACTGCTTTATCTCATGTTCGGTGAGAGAAGACTATCAAAAAAAGAAATGAAACAGCTGAAGGAACTACGCTCCATTACTAACCATGAAAAGAGTGAGTTTGCTCTTCATCAAGGGTTAAAGGATAGAGATAAGTCTGCTTATGGGATTATCAATGCCTTGCTACATATGGATAGCAATGCAGAGGTGTACGAGCAGACAGATTCTCAATTTTTCTCTACTGGAGAGGCTATGTGGAGACAAATCTTAGAGGATTTGAAAAAGGCTGAGAAATTTATCTTCCTGGAATACTACATTGTCGAAGAAGGCTTGATGTGGGACAGCATGCTTGAGATTCTGGAAGAAAAGGCAGCTCAAGGAGTTGAGGTCAAGATGCTCTATGACGATATTGGTTGTATGGTGACTTTGCCTGGGGATTATACTGTTTATTTGCGTTCAAAAGGAATTGATGCTCATAAGTTTAATAAGGTGATTCCTCGTATGACCGTGGCCTATAACAATCGTGACCACCGTAAAATCTTGGTCATTGATGGGCAGATTGCCTATACTGGTGGCGTCAATCTTGCGGATGAGTATATCAACCAGATTGAACGTTTTGGCTATTGGAAAGATAGTGGCCTTCGTATAGACGGTCCAGCTGTTCAGGCTTTTACAAGACTATTTCTCATGAACTGGTACATCAACCGTGGTGAAATCAGTGACTTTGATCAGTATCACTTGGAAAATCAAACGCGGTCTGGAGCAGGTTTGTGCATTCCTTATGGAAGTGGTCCCAAGCCTATCTACCAGATGAAGGTAGGGAAAGTAGTTTATCAAAATCTCATCAATCAAGCGACAGACTTTGTCTATATTACCACGCCTTACTTGATTATTGATTATGATTTGACGGAAGATATTAAAAATGCGGCCATGCGAGGGGTGGATGTGCGAATTGTCACTCCCTTTGTACCCGACAAGGAGCTTATTCAACTGATAACACGAGGAGCTTATCCGGATCTTTTGTCTGCTGGTGTCCGTATTTATGAGTATACTCCTGGTTTTATCCATAGTAAGCAGATGATTGTTGATGATCGATACGCAGTTGTTGGAACCATAAATCTAGATTATCGTAGCTTGGTTCATCACTATGAAAATGCGGTTTTGTTGTACGAAACACCATCGATTGCAGATATTCGTAAGGACTTTGAAGAGATTTTTGAAGTATCGCAGGAAGTATTTCCAGGGACGATCAATCCTACCTGGTATCAAACATTAATCAAGGAAGTGACCCAGTTGTTTGCGCCAATGCTTTAAGTGGAAGAATTAATTGAGAATAGATGATTAGAGGAAGAGGTTGGGACAAAAGTCCTAGCCTCTCAATTTTCTTTGGATTGTCGAGCAAGACGCAGTGGTTGAGTGGGCTCTACTATGCTGATTTCATCATCTTTTACAGCTCTACTCAACTGTGCGGAGGTGGGACGACGAAATCGAATTCTAACGAATTACCGATTTCTGTCCCACTCTCTTTTCTGTAAGCAGTTTCCTTGACATCTTATTTATTTTTCGTTATCATATGTCCATATAATATATGGGAGTCTGTGTACAGTCTGAGAGGAAGTGTTAAACTTCGACCGCACCTGATCTGGGTAATGCCAGCGTAGGGAACGATACTTGGCCTAATTTTGCACCTTTTTCATATATGAAAGAGGTTTTTCTTTTTTCATAAAGAAAAACTGTAAATTAAAAGGAGGTTTGAATGAAAGCAAGCATTGCTTTACAAGTCCTGCCCCTGTCACAGGGGATTGACCGCATAGCTGTAATTGATAAGGTCATTGCTTATCTGCAATCTCAAGAAGTGACCATGGTGGTGACACCATTTGAAACGGTCTTGGAGGGGGAGTTTGATGAGCTTATGCGTATTCTCAAAGAAGCGTTAGAAGTGGCGGGGCAAGGAGCAGACAATGTCTTTGCCAATGTGAAAATAAATATAGGAGAGATTTTAAGCATCGATGAGAAACTTGAAAAGTATAATGAGACGGCATATTAGTCTGCTAGGATTTTTGGGTGTCTTATCCGCTTGGCAGGTGGCGGGACTCTTAAAACTCTTACCAAAGTTTATCCTGCCGACACCACTTGAGATTCTTCAGTCTTTTGTTCGTGACAGAGAATTTCTCTGGTACCATAGCTGGGCAACCTTGAGAGTAGCCTTATTAGGCTTGTTCTTGGGTGTCTTGATAGCCTGTATCATGGCCGTCCTTATGGATAGTTTGGGCTGGCTCAATGACCTGATTTACCCCATGATGGTGGTTGTCCAGACTATACCGACAATTGCCATAGCCCCTATCCTAGTTTTATGGTTGGGTTATGGAATCTTGCCCAAGATTGTTTTGATTATCTTGACGACTACTTTTCCTATCATCGTTAGTATTTTAGATGGTTTTAGGCATTGTGACAAGGATATGCTGACCTTGTTTAGTTTGATGCGAGCGAATCCATGGCAAATCCTGTGGCATTTTAAAATTCCAGTCAGTCTGCCTTACTTTTATGCAGGTCTGAGGGTCAGTGTCTCCTACGCCTTTATCACAACAGTGGTATCTGAGTGGTTGGGAGGCTTTGAAGGACTTGGTGTCTACATGATTCAGTCCAAAAAACTGTTTCAGTATGATACTATGTTTGCCATTATTATTCTGGTATCACTGATCAGTCTTCTGGGGATGAAGCTAGTCGATATCAGTGAAAAATATGTGATTAAATGGAAACGTACTTAAAATAGAGCGTTTTGTAAAAAGAAAAGAGGAAATAAAAATGAAGAAAACATGGAAAGTGTTTTTAACGGTTGTAACAGCTCTTCTAGCTGTCGTGCTTGTGGCTTGTGGCCAAGGAACAGCTTCTAAGGATAACAAAGAAGCAGAACTCAAAAAAATTGACTTTATCCTAGACTGGACACCCAATACCAACCACACAGGGCTTTATGTAGCTAAAGAAAAAGGTTATTTCAAAGAAGCTGGAGTGGATGTTGATTTGAAATTGCCACCTGAAGAAAGCTCGTCAGACTTGGTTATCAATGGTAAGGCGCCATTTGCTATCTATTTCCAAGATTACATGGCTAAGAAATTGGAAAAAGGGGCAGGCATTACTGCAGTTGCAGCAATCGTTGAGCACAATACATCAGGGATCATCTCTCGTAAGTCTGACAATATCAATAGTCCTAAAGACTTGGTTGGGAAGAAATACGGAACTTGGAATGACCCAACTGAGCTTGCTATGTTGAAAACCTTGGTAGAATCTCAAGGTGGAGACTTTGAGAAGGTTGAAAAAGTACCAAACAATGACTCAAACTCGATCACACCGATTGCCAATGGCGTTTTTGACTCTGCCTGGATTTATTATGGTTGGGACGGTATTCTTGCTAAATCGCAAGGTGTGGATGCCAACTTCATGTATTTGAAAGACTACGTCAAAGAGTTTGACTACTACTCACCAGTTATCATCGCTAACAATGACTATCTGAAAGACAACAAAGAAGAAGCTCGTAAAGTCATCCAAGCTATTAAAAAAGGTTATCAATACGCTATGGAGCATCCAGAAGAAGCGGCTGATATCCTGATCAAGAATGCCCCAGAACTCAAAGATAAGCGTGATTTCGTTATCGAATCTCAAAAATACTTGTCAAAAGAATATGCAAGTGATAAGGAAAAATGGGGACAATTTGATGCGGATCGCTGGAATGCCTTCTACAAATGGGATAAAGAAAATGGAATCCTCAAGGAAGACTTGACTGATAAAGGATTTACTAACGAATTTGTAAAATAATGACAGAAATTAGACTAGAACATGTAAGCTATGCCTACGACAATGAAAAGATTTTAGAGGATATTAACCTACAGGTAACTTCAGGTGAAGTGGTCTCTATCCTAGGCCCCAGTGGTGTAGGAAAGACTACTCTCTTTAACCTGATTGCAGGGATTTTAGAAGTCCAGTCAGGTAGAATTGTGCTTGATGGGGAGGAAAATCCCAAGGGGCGCGTGAGCTATATGCTACAAAAGGATTTGCTCTTGGAGCACAAGACGGTGCTAGGCAATATCATTTTGCCCCTCTTGATCCAAAAGGTGGACAAGGCAGAAGCTGTTGCGAAAGCAGATGAAATCCTTGCTACCTTTCAATTGACGGCTGTAAGGGATAAGTACCCTCATGAACTCAGTGGTGGGATGCGCCAGCGTGTGGCCTTACTCCGTACCTACCTTTTCGGGCACAAGCTCTTTCTTCTAGATGAGGCCTTTAGTGCTTTGGACGAGATGACAAAGATGGAACTCCACGCCTGGTATTTGGAGATTCACAAACAGCTGGAGTTGACAACACTCATCATTACGCATAGTATCGAGGAGGCGCTGAACCTCAGTGATCGGATTTATATCTTGAAAAATCGCCCTGGGCAGATCGTCTCTGAAGTCAAACTCGACTGGTCTGAAACCGAAGACAAGGAAGTTCAAAAAATTGCTTATAAACGTCAAATTTTAGCGGAATTGGGATTAAATAATTAGAAAGACAGGGAGTTGGTGAGGATTCTTCATTACCAGCCCCTTTTTCTTTTAAAAAATCGAAAAATTCGGTATAATAGTCAAAGATAGTCAAGGTTTAAAGAGAGGTGGGTTTGTTATGAGACTTAAAAATACATCAGATCATATTGAGGCCTACATCAAGGCAATTCTAGATCAATCTGGTATTGTGGAGTTGCAACGGAGTCAGTTGGCAGATACTTTCCAGGTTGTTCCTAGTCAGATTAACTATGTGATTAAGACTCGTTTTACAGAAAGCAGGGGATACTTGGTTGAAAGTAAGCGTGGTGGTGGTGGCTACATTCGTATAGGACGGATTGAGTTCTCAAACCACCATGAAATGCTCCGCGATTTACTGTATTCGGTGGGCGAAGAAGTTAGCCTAGTTATCTTTGAAGATGTTTTAAGACTCTTGTTTGAACAGGATTTAGTGACTCGTCAGGAGATGAATCTATTATTAGCAATGGCGACAGACCGGGTTTTAGGTGAGGATGCCAATCTTATCCGTGCCAATATGCTCCGACAGTTATTACAAGAGGTAGATAGAAAAGGAAAATAGAACTAAATGAAATATTCAAAAGCATTGAAAGAATGTATAGACAGTGCCTTTCTGGTCGCAAGTCATTTTGGGGCAGAATACCTAGAGTCTTGGCACCTATTGATTGCTATGGCCAATCATAGTTACAGTGTAGCTGGGGCGACTTTAAACGAATTTCCTTATGAGATTGATCGTCTGGAGGAAGTTGCTGTAGAGCTGACTGAAACAAAGTATAGCGATAAGGAAAATTATCAGGAGTTGCCTTTTTCACACCGTTTGAAGGTATTATTGTTGGAAGCAGAGCACGTTGCTTCTGTCGTTCATGCCAAGGTATTAGGAACAGAGCACGTGCTTTATGCTATCTTACATGATGGCAATGCCTTGGCTACTCGTATTCTAGAAAAAGCGGGATTTTCTTACGAAGATCAGAAGGATCAGGTCAAGATTGCTGGACTTCGTCGTAGTCTTGAAGCGCGTGCTGGTTGGACTAGAGATGATTTGAAGGCCCTTCGTCAACGCCATCGTACGGTAGCGGACAAGCAAAATTCTATGGCTAATATGATGGGCATGCCTCAGACACCAAGTGGAGGTTTGGAAGATTATACGCATGACCTTACGGAGCAAGCTCGCTCAGGTAAATTGGAACCAGTCATCGGGCGCGACCAAGAAATCTCTCGTATGATTCAAATCTTGAGTCGTAAGACCAAAAATAATCCGGTCCTAGTTGGAGATGCGGGTGTGGGTAAAACAGCGTTGGCACTTGGTCTTGCCCAACGTATTGCCAACGGAGATGTACCAGCTGAGATGGCTAAAATGCGAGTTTTAGAGCTTGATTTGATGAATGTGGTTGCGGGAACTCGTTTCCGTGGAGACTTTGAAGAACGTATGAACAATATCATCAAAGATATCGAGGAAGATGGCAAGGTCATCCTCTTTATCGATGAGCTTCATACCATTATGGGTTCAGGAAGTGGGATTGATTCGACCTTGGATGCGGCCAATATCCTAAAACCTGCCTTGGCGCGTGGAACTCTGAGAACTGTCGGTGCGACTACTCAGGAAGAGTATCAAAAGCACATCGAAAAAGACGCAGCTCTTTCTCGTCGCTTTGCAAAGGTGATGATTGAGGAGCCAAGTTTAGCAGATAGTATGGCTATTTTGCAGGGCTTGAAAGCAACCTATGAGAAACACCACCATGTCCAAATTACAGACGATGCAGTCGAAACAGCTGTCAAAATGGCACATCGTTATTTGACGAGTCGTCATTTGCCAGACTCAGCAATCGATCTTTTGGATGAAGCGGCAGCAACAGTGCAAAATAAATCGAAACACGCTAAACAAGAAGAGTCAGGTTTAACACCAGCTGATAAGGCCTTGATGGATGGAAAATGGAAGCAAGCAGCTCAGCTCATTGCAAAAGAGCAGGAAGTACCTGTTTATAAAGATGTAGTAGAAGAATCTGATATTTTGACCACCTTGAGTCGCTTATCAGGAATTCCTGTGCAAAAATTAACCCAAACGGATGCCAAGAAGTATCTCAACCTTGAAGCTGAACTGCATAAACGTGTGATTGGACAGGAACAGGCTGTATCTAGTATCAGTCGTGCCATTCGCCGAAATCAATCTGGTATTCGTAGTCATAAACGTCCAATCGGATCCTTTATGTTCCTTGGACCGACAGGTGTCGGTAAGACCGAATTAGCCAAGGCCTTGGCTGAGGTCCTCTTTGATGATGAGTCTGCCCTTATCCGATTTGATATGAGTGAGTACATGGAGAAATTTGCGGCTAGTCGCCTCAACGGAGCACCTCCAGGTTATGTAGGCTACGAAGAAGGTGGAGAGTTGACCGAGAAGGTTCGTAACAAACCGTACTCAGTCTTGCTCTTTGACGAGGTAGAGAAGGCCCACCCAGACATCTTTAATGTCCTCTTACAAGTCTTGGACGATGGGGTTCTGACAGATAGTAAGGGACGCAAGGTTGACTTCTCCAATACCATCATCATCATGACATCAAACCTTGGTGCGACAGCGCTTCGTGATGACAAAACAGTTGGATTTGGAGCTAAGGATATTCGTTTTGACCAAGAAAATATGGAAAAACGGATGTTTGAGGAGCTGAAAAAGGCTTATCGTCCAGAGTTTATCAACCGTATTGATGAGAAGGTAGTCTTCCATAGCTTGTCAAGTCAAGATATGCAGGAAGTAGTTAAGATTATGGTCAAACCATTGATTGCAAGCCTGGCAGAAAAAGGAATTGACTTGAAACTCCAAGCATCTGCCCTAAAACTTCTAGCTCAGCAAGGCTATGATCCAGAGATGGGGGCTCGTCCACTTCGTAGAACTTTGCAAACGGAAGTAGAAGACAAGCTAGCAGAGCTTCTCCTTAAAGGTGAATTGGAAGCTGGAAAGACTCTGAAGATTGGTGTTAAAGCTGGTCAATTAAAATTTGAGATTGTTTAAAAATGTGAGGTTGGAACAGATTGTTTCAACCTCTTTTTTGAAAAGTTGTTGCCCAAATAGCTACTTGGATTGTGCATTTATTTTAAGGATTTCAAAACAGAATTCTCCTGATCCGGTTTTGCATATCAAGTAAAAAATTCTTATCATTTAGCAACGTTTTTATAAAAAATAATAAAAAAGCGTTGACAAACAGAACAAGACAGAGTATAATACAAAATATAAAAAATTATAAAAAGGTTAAACAGATATGAAAAAGAGTATAGCGGTGGTTTTTGGCACCTTTGCTCCCTTACATCAAGGGCATATTGATTTAATCCAAAGAGCAAAACGTCAATGTGATGCTGTATGGGTGGTAGTTTCAGGTTATAAGGGAGATCGTGGTGAACAGGTGGGGCTTACACTACAAAAGAGATTTCGCTATATTCGTGAAGCTTTTCGAGATGATGAGTTGACCTCTGTTTGTAAACTTGACGAAACCAATATTCCACGTTATCCAATGGGCTGGCAGGAGTGGTTGGATCAGATGTTGCAGGCCATTTCCTATGACCAGACTGGTCAGGAGCTTATCTTTTTTGTAGGAGAGTCCGAATACCAACAAGAATTGTCAAAACGTGGTTTTGAGACTGTTCTACAGGAAAGAAAATTTGGAATTTCGGCTAGCATGATTCGTGAAAATCCAAGTAAATATTGGAAATATATCGCTCAACCTTTCCGCCGTCAGTTTACGAAAAAAGTGTTGATTATGGGAAGTGCTAGTAATGGGAAAACAACTCTAGCCAAGGATTTAGCTCGTTTTTATGATGCGCCAGTCAGTCTGGAATATGCACGTGAGTATCAGATAAAAAATAATGTCCGAGATGATGAGCTTACCCCAAAAGACTATTATTACCTTCTATTGGGGCAATATGATCAAACTTCCAAGTTAATCGATAGCCATGCCAATCGAGGCCTGGTCATTGCAGATACCAACTCACTAGTAACCAAGGGCTACTACGATTACTACATGGAAACTGAAGAGCAGGGGGACTTGTCCGTAGAGACCTTTGATAATCTCTTTGTTTCCATCTTAGCCAAGGAAAAGTGGGATCTAATCCTCTTTGTGCAACCTGTTGGCTCTTATGTTAATGATGGTTTTCGAGACATGACCATGGCAGAAGACCATATCCGTCATAGTTTTTCTCAGCATTTGGATATGATGAGGGAGCAATATCTGGCTACTATCCCTCATGTTTATCTAGCTGATGACTATCTAGGAAATTATGAAGCAGCAAAAGTAGCTATTGATGCCATTTACCAAGCAGATTAGGAGAAGAAAATGAAAAAAATAACTGAAAAAATTACACGATTTATTGAAAACTTTAAAAATGTTCACGCAGAAGCTCGTAAAATTGGTTTTGCAGGAGTTATGCGTTTGCTTTGGAAAGACCTCTTTGTGGGACGCAGTCTTTTCCAGTGGCTCTATTTGATTGCTTTATCAAGTGTTCCTCTTATTCTGGAGTTTACACAAAACACAGAAAGTCATGACTGGATTGGTCTCTTGGCCTCTTGGACAGGGATTGTCTGCGTTATCTTAGTAGCTGAAGGTCGAGCTAGTAACTACCTTTTTGGAGCTATTAACTCTGCAATCTATTTGGTCCTAGCTATGAATGCGACTTTCTATGGTGAAGTTTTGACGACTGTTTACTTCTTTGTCATGCAGCCTATTGGTCTCTATACTTGGTTGTCTAATCGGATCAATGAGCAAGGAAGACCAGAGGAGTCTCACTTTGAAGCTAAGAAACTTGGTCTGATTGATTGGCTCAAGTACTTGGCTTTGACTGCCATCATCTGGATTGGCATGGGATTAGCCTACCAAAGTATCAGCAGTGCTCGTCCTTTCCGTGATAGTGTTACCGATGCGACCAATGGTGTTGGTCAGCTCTTGATGACACGTCTTTACCGTGAGCAATGGATTTTCTGGATTGCAACCAATCTCTTTAGTATCTACCTCTGGTGGGGTGAAAACATCCATATCCAAGGGATGTACTGGGTTTATACCATCAATAGTCTAGTCGGTTGGTACCAATGGACTAAGGCTGTCAAGGAGGGATAAGATGACTGAAACGATAATCCCGGCTGGAATGACAGAGAGAGAATATTTTGAGATTCATGCGACTGAGAAGGAATTTTTAGACTGGTACTGCAAACAGGATCTTCCTCAGTATGAAAAACCGAGCGTGACGGTGGATATGGTAGCTTATTGCTTTGTGGAAGGGAAAATCAAACTCTTGCTAATTCGTCGCAAGGCCCATCCTTATCAAAACTGTTTGGCTTTGGTCGGTGGTTTTATGGATAAGAGCGAAGATGCAAGGCATGCTTGTCAGCGTGAAGTGAGAGAGGAGGTTAATCTTGACCTTCCTTTGGAAAAAATCGAACAGTTGATGACAGTGTCTACCCCAGGTCGTGATCCGCGGGGCTGGACGGTTACTATCGCCCACTTGGTGTATCTACCTAGCAGAGCACTCGATCTCGTTCAAGCTGGAGATGATGCCAAGGATGTGGTTTTTGTCGATGTCGATTTTCAGACGGGCAAGTGCTTCCTAGAGGGACTAGAGCTGGGGGAGCAAGCCTTCGCCTTTGACCATTATGCCATTATTCAAGAATCCATCAAACGAATCCAAGGCCGTCTCGATTGGAACCCAACCTTCCTTTATCTGTTGGAGGAGGAATTCACTGTCTATGAAGGAACCGAATTAGTCAATCTCATCAACCCAGGACGACCAATCGTCAGCAATAACTTTCTTGTAAAATACGGAGAATATGTAGAAGAAGTTGGGCTCAAACGAGTTCCTAAAAAGAAACCAAGAAAAACCTATCGATTGAAATAAAAGGTTTGGGAGCAGAAATCGATAGCCCAAGTCTTGATTTCCTAGTTTCAATCCTGAGAAGTTTCAACAAGTCCGATGACTGGTTGAACTTGAGAATAGAGAAAATACAGTTTGTGTCAAAAGTCAATTCAGCCATCGTGTCAAAGACTTATTAGTCATAAAAAAGCGAGGTCGGGAAAAATCTCGACCTCTTTTTGACTACTAAGGATGTTTATCTTTCTTTGAATTGCTCATGATTCGAATGAATAAATCCTTGTATTTATATTTTAAATAGGTTTCGTGTAAATACAATAAAGCCACGTAGACAATCATGAAAATAGCAGTTAGGTAGAACAAATCAAATGTTGTTTGAGCGTAATGAGTAGCTGCCCCATAAGAAACGAAAGCATCTAAAATCACCCAAGGAAGATACTTGTAATATTTACTTAACATAAGCCTACACCTCCAATATCCTATCTCAATTTTATTATAGCCCTTCAAGAAAAAAATGCAAGCGATTACACTTTGAAATATAGCACTTTATCAGGAAGAACTTTTGTGTTTTTTAAAATTCTTTACGAATAAAAGATATAAGAGGGGTAAGAAAATAAATGTACTAAAAAATAATTCTAAAAAATTTTAGATAAATAGTTGACAGATTTAAAAACAAATATTACAATAATGTTACAAAAATATTTCTTAATATTTCAAAAATGTTACAAAGGAGCATAACATGAAAACTAAAACTTCTATCAGATTAATGGCCGTAACTGTACTCGCTTCAACATTACTATTGGGGGCTTGTGGTAATAAGAAAGAAAATACCACAAGTGATAGTTCTAGCAAGACAACACAAGCATCTTCTAGTTCTAAGGCCAGTTCTTCAAGTAAAGAGAACAAAACTCAGAAGTCCTCAAGTTCAACTTCATCAGAAAAAGCTAAGACCTCCTCTTCTGACCAGTCAGAAACTACTGCAAATCAATCCCCAACAACACCAGCACCAGCACAAGAAACAAGACAGAGCCAAGAAGCTTATAACCAACAGGCATCTTCGCAAACTCCCTCAAATCAACAAGGTTCTCAAGCACAGACTAGCCAGTCAACTTATGATCCAACTACTGACCGCAAACTTCAAGATAAGCAAGCAGAACACAACAAACGTTACAAGGGTGTTCTAACCATGGTTGATGGAGATTTCTCTGCTGCAGCTGGCAACTGGAAGGGGGCTAATGGCGAGACTATCACTGTTTCATCAGGTGGTCAATTTACAGTAGAATCTGCTGATGGTAAGAAAGAAAACTACTCGATCCAAGGCTATGCCTATACCCTTGATGATGGTAAATATAATGCCAAAATTGGTGGTGGAAAAGTCATTCAAATTACAACAGGTGCAGATGGTACTGTTTCAAGTGTTACTTTGATTAAGCCATAGACTTCAGTACAGAAATAATTTGTTTAAAAATAGTTCAGTTGATGAGTATTACAGTATTTCGATTTGATAAGACATCATAAATGAACTCCAGAGATGAGATTAACTTAGGAGTATATGTAATTATGTCTACCTGAACTGACCGTTTTTCACTTAGTTTCTCCGAGAGAAGTGGTATAATGAATGCATTAAAGGAAAACGAGTGATGAATCAATGCCAGATAAATTAATTTTACCTCAAAACACACGACTCATGGGAGTGTTCCTGGGTTTTATAGGTGGTTCTTTGGATGTATTCTGTCATATCCAGTACCATAGTTTGGTGGCAACGCAGACAGGGAATATTCTTCTACTGATATCAGATTGGCACGATTCACATGTTATCAATACCATATTGCGATTCTGCTCGATTATATTCTTTTCCCTAGGTTTTCTTTTTGCCTTGTACATGAAAGAATATCGCAAAACAGCCTATTGGCGGGTTAAGATGCTACTTCCTTTATTTATCGGGACCCTTGTTCTGCCCTTCTTTTCCCGCTTTCCTTTATTAGAAGTTCCTTTTATTGCTTTTGGAACAGGCATGATGATGCTAACATTTACGGGTAGTTTGATTGAAGATCATCCCTATGTCATTTTTATGACCTCTGGAAATTACCGAAAAATGTTGACTGCTTTGTATCGCATCGTTAGAGGAGAAGGAGATGTTCAAGAATATCGTCGCCAATCCTTGAACTATGGAATTGTTGTAGGAAGTTTCGTAGTGGGTGCCATTAGCTTGGCTGTATCTATGCATTTTTTTCATGAATGGTCTATCTGGATTGTCAGCTTCAATTTGTTTTTGATCATGTCCTACTATATTGCTAGAGTGAAGCAGCTCGATTTGCAAGATGAAAATATATAAAAATGGCAAATCTCTCAAATTGAGATTTGCCATTTTTGGTATGATGGCCATGTCGTACATCTGAGGTGAAAGTCCTCCGTGGGCTCCTCGCTACCAGTGAACTTTTGAGTAACTGAATTTGTCCATTCGGGGATGGATAAACTATTTCTCATTGGGAAATATGAGGCGCATAGTCACCAGCGTAGATGAGCGATTGCGAACTCGCCTACAAGTGATTATCTGGAAGTAATGGAAAAAGAAACCTAGTTAACTGTGGGCCCTACTTAAGTTAGGAATTACTAAATGGATAGCAGATAAGGTATCTGGCCGGGGTGACCACTATCAATTAGGGCTCAGAGGTCGGTACTTAAACGTGATATATCAAAACCAGTCCTCGAAAACGTGGACTGGTTTCTTACTTGGTTTACTACCTTGAACGACATGTGTTAAAAGTTAGTTGGACCGCCGTATGCCGAATGGTACGTACCGTGGTGGGAGAGGGGCTAGTCTTAGTCCATGTTCTATATGATAATATGTATTTAAATAGAAATATTTACTTCATTTTTCTAAAATTCAATGTTTACTCAGTATGAGGATTTTGAAAGATCGAGATCTAGATTTAGATACATTTTTTCTGAAGACAAATCATTTTGACCACTGAGCAAGAGATTTTCAAAAAAAGCTGTTAAAAACTCAGGACGTCGCTGTAAAATCTTTGCATTATCTAATACCAAGGCATCACGAAAATACTTGGCATGTTGCTGAAATGGTGTATTATCAATATCAAAACCAAACTCACGAAGATACTGAATCAAAAACACAGTTACCGTCCGAGTGTTTCCTTCGCGAAATGGATGAATCTGCCAGATTCCTGAAATAAAATGCTGGATTTGTTTAACCATATCCGCCTGTGTTTGTGTCGCATATGCAACTTGTCTTTCCTGATTAAAATCATAATCCAAGGTCATTTGAATCATAGAGTAATCAGAGTAGACAACACTTTCACCATTCAAAACAGGTTCATTCTTTGTGATATTGGTCTGACGAAATTGCTCCACCGGAATAGAGGGTTCAAATATATCCTGAAACAATTCCTTATGGATAGCAAGTAGGGTCGCAGGACTGAAGCTAAAGCCTCTTCGAGATAATAGTTCCACGATACGAAGAGAAACCAAGTCTGCCTCCTCTGTACTTGCATCAATGGTATGATGATAAGCCTTTGCATCTTCATAAACCTGCTCGTAAGTCAGTTCACCTCGGGATTGTTTCTCAGCCAAAGATTTCATATACTCTGATGGCACTAGATTATCAACCTTCTGTAGACCAAAACCGATCTGCCATAAATCACGCTTAGTTTCATAAGACAAGTTTGGATTGTCAATGTTGTAAGTTGATTGCATAGAAAGGTCCTTTCAATTGTTTTTCTGTGTCATCGGTAAATGGTGAAATGGGTATGGAATTGGCGTAAATTATAAAAATCCTTCACAATAAGTTCTATGAAGAGAAATAATGAAAGAGTTATATTCAACATCCCATGCACTCATTTGTAATGCCTTTTGGATGAATGGTTGGATTAAATGAATAATTCTAGCTTGTATACTTATCAAACTCATAGGCTACACCATTTTGAACTCGTTGGTTTGTTCAAATCCCTCCAACACCTGAGAAGAATGCTGCAATCTTGTACTTCTCAGGTCGGTTCGAACTTAGAAGGTTTGTTGTGTAGGAAGTTGCTTTCTAGAAATTCTTAACAAGAGTAGTATATCATAGATTTAACGAATGTTTATTAATTCTTTTTCACCTAAAGATTTCAATTTTATTGACATCTAATTTACCTTTTATTATCTTGTTGGTTCACCTTGTCATATTACAGTCCTTTTCAGTGAATCTGTGTCTCGTATAAAAATAAACTAAAAATTAACCAAACTATTTATAACGATATCTCCTCGTTTGCTTTATATCAATATTACTATTCTGGGTGTTTAAAATATCATTTAATTTAGAAACTATCTCTCTTTTATTAGAAGTTGAAACTTTTTCAAAATCACAAATTTTTTCAGAAATAGTATCTACATACTCCTCGATTGTCATATTGAAATTCAATTGTTTCTCTAATTTATATTTAAATCCATTGATAAATTCTTTGTCTTGATATAAATCAAAATAATAACTATCAATAAGTTTCAAAATATAAAAATCTAAGATATTACTACTATTATTAAAGAGCCATTTAAATTCTCCCATTGAATCAAATATAACTCTATTATTAAAGTTAGGGTTAAGGTTATTTCTTAAAACATGCTCTAATCTTAGTAATCCGGTTAAAGATAATTTTCCAGAAACGTATTGGAGATTAATATCTCCTTCACTCAAAATATACTCAATTATAAATTGCAAGTCATTTTTGTGCCAGTTGTAATACTCTTTTTTAAATAAACCGGGTAACATATCAGTGAAAATAAAATAGTCTACACAAATTTCATTATTGAATTCATTATTATTAAATTTTTCAAACCTATTTCTAGGGGAATGATTTCTTTCAGTTAACAACCACTGGATATACAATATTTTAAATTTTGACATCCTGTGTCTATTTCCAAATTTCTCAAACCAAGTAATAGTATTGATTTTGTCATTACGAGTGTTCCATAATTTATCTAAAAATTCTTTTGTAATACGATGATTGATATCGGTACTTAATAAAATATTTTTTGCTTTATGAAATAAATAATCTTGATGGTTTTTATTTTCATCCATTATTTTTTTGATATGAGTATCATAAAAATTAATATTATTATCCCAAAGATCACCATCTGTGTATAATAATTGATATAGCATGAATGCTAAGCAATACTCTTCATTCATACTCAAGATAAGTTTCTGTATTTTTTGAGCCTTTAATTTTTGTTTTTTCTGCTCCTCACTATCATCTCCTTTAACTTTCAGTTGACTAAAATCTTCAATTCTTCCTCTATCTAAGTAATTAAAACAGATTTCTGAATAAAACATACTGTTATAGAAATCATTCCGTTTACTCCCATCAAACTCATAATACAACTTTTTAAATTCTGGAAGAGAAAACTCTCTTTCACCTCGCTCGTATTTTTTGAATAGCTGATTTAATTTAAAACGTAAAAAATCTTCATTTTGTCTTTGCAATTCTTTCTCATCTTTGGAATTTTTAATAGATTGTAACTCACTCTTCAAGTCTTCAACTATTACATTTAGATTGATGTTTTTGTTATTAATAAGAGTCTCAAATAGATATTCTTTGATTTTATAATCGCTTGATTGTCTCCAGTATACTCTCGTAGGTTTCTCAATTTGTAAAACTTCAAATGTACCATCTTTTTTCTCAAGACTTTGGAAAACTCTAAGATCCTGCTCAATTAGTTCTTTCCATGTATTCGAAAGAATATTATCCTGAAATTTCTTCAAAAATTCCCACTTATATTTGCAATACTTTCTATAGAAGTTATAGAAATCAGAAATTTGCTTAGATGAAAGCTTTTCTAAATATTCATCGATTGAGTAAGCTAAGTTATAATTTCTCCAATATTCTTTATGAAAGATAGAAAATACAAAGTCATTACGCTCTTCTACATCAATTAATAAAAAACGATTTTCTAGAAAGACGGATACAAAATTATCGACATATTCATCTGGTTTTTTATATACTTTCCAAAATAACTCCTTCATTTCTCTTTGAAGAGAGATAGAAATTTCCTCATTAACACTTGTTTTCCTTAATTCTCTTATTTTTTTCATCTCAGCAGATGACGAATCTTGTTTTTGAATTTTTTTATGAATCCCTTCGGCGTTTAATCTAAAAACATTATAAGCAACACTTATATTCAATTTAAGTAGATGAATATAAATCATGATTACTATTCCTGAACTTGCTTGCCAAATATATTCAAAATAATACGGTTGATGAATAAAATTACTTAAAACAGGCATTGCAACTGTGAGGAGTAAAAGAACATGGAATAATTTTGTCCGAGTGAATCTTGACCAAATTGATTTATCTAGCATGAATTTAGTCTTGCTTACTCCCAGATAATAAGTCTTATCATTTTCCGTTAAAAATTGAAGAAAACCAACGTATATACCATACAGACTAAATACTCCTATTTCAAAACTAATTAACTCAACGATATTGGTATCGGTATTTTGAAACGAAACTGTGGGCACTTTATAAAACTCTTGAACATAGATTAATGTTATCAGTAATAAAAGCAAGACAATCTCACTTATATCTCGCATATGAATACTAATTTTATACTTTAGATAATCCTTAAGATTAATGAACTTCAATATAATATTTCGAACTAGAGGTATACTCAATCCAACAATTCTTAATCCCCACAAAATATCCGATAGAGAATAAAATAGCAATATAATGATAAGAGCAACATCTAAATTTTGTATTGATGTAGAAATTAATTTACATAACAAATACAAATAACCAATTACTATCACTAAATCTAGTTTACTACAACCATTAATAAACAAATTAGTAAAGAATAGAAAGAATAAAATCCCAATTAAAATAAACATATATCCTCCAAGATAACTTGTTCTTTCCAAATTATACCAAAAACCTCAGCAAATTGCCGAGGTTTATAGTTTATTCCACCAATTTCTTCATCTCATCAATACGTACGACGGTCGCATCGTATTTAGCTTGGTAGTCGGCTTGTTTGTCGCGTTCTTTTTGGACGACTTCTGGTTTGGCATTGGCTACGAAGCGTTCGTTAGAGAGCTTCTTACCGACCATATCCAGTTCTTTTTGCCATTTAGCCAGTTCCTTGTCGAGACGAGCCAGTTCTTCTTCGACATTGAGGAGGTCAGCGAGAGGCAAGTAGATTTCTGCTCCTGTGATGACGCTTGACATAGCGAGTTCAGGTGCGGGGATGTTTGATGCGATTTCCAAGTGTTCTGGATTTGTGAAGCGTTTGATGTAGTTGACATTGCTGTTAAAGAAGGCTTCCAAGTCGCTATCGCTGGTCTTAACAAGGATGGTGATTGGCTTGCTTGGAGCTACGTTTACTTCCGCACGCGCATTCCGAACAGCACGGATCAAGTCTTTGAGGCTTTCTACACCAGTGTGGGCAGCAAGGTCTTCAAAGGCTGGGTTAACCGTTGGGTATTCTGCTGTAACGATAGAGCCTTCTGAGATTTGTCCAAAGATTTCCTCTGTCACGAATGGCATGATTGGGTGAAGGAGACGAAGGATTTTGTCCAAAGTGTAAAGGAGAACAGAACGTGTGATGATTTTCTCTTCTTCGTTATCGCTATAAAGGACTTCCTTGGTCAACTCAACATACCAGTCCGCAAACTCGTCCCAGATGAAGTTGTAGAGGATGTGTCCAGCCACACCAAACTCAAACTTGTCAAAGTTTTCAGTAACTTTTCCAATCGTTTCATTGAGGTTATGGAGAATCCAGCGGTCAGTGACATTTCCAACTTCCTTGTTAACAACTTTTTCCACATTAGCAGTTGCTTGCTCAAGGGTCAATCCTTCATTGTTCATGAGGATGTAGCGAGAGATGTTCCAGATCTTGTTGATGAAGTTCCATGAAGCATCCATTTTCTCATAAGAGAAGCGCACGTCTTGACCTGGTGCAGAACCGTTTGAAAGGAACCAACGAAGGGCATCGGCACCGTATTTCTCAATAACATCCATAGGGTCAATCCCGTTACCGAGAGATTTCGACATCTTGCGTCCTTGCTCGTCACGAATGAGACCATGGATAAGAACGTTTTGGAATGGCTGACGGCCAGTGAATTCCAAGGATTGGAAGATCATACGAGACACCCAGAAGAAGATGATGTCGTAACCTGTAACCAAGGTTGAAGTTGGGAAGTAACGTTTGAAGTCTTCTGAGTCGACATCCGGCCAGCCCATGGTTGAGAATGGCCAAAGGGCAGAACTGAACCAAGTGTCTAAGACGTCTTCGTCCTGAGTCCATCCGTCACCTTCTGGTGCTTCTTCACCGACGTACATTTCACCCTCGGCATTGTACCAAGCAGGGATTTGGTGCCCCCACCAGAGCTGACGAGAGATTACCCAGTCGTGGACATTTTCCATCCATTGGAGGAAGGTATCGTTGAAACGAGGTGGGTAAAATTCTACCTTGTCATCTGTGTCTTGGTTGGCAATGGCATTCTTAGCTAATTGGTCCATCTTGACGAACCATTGCGTAGACAAGCGTGGCTCAACCACAACACCTGTACGCTCTGAGTGGCCAACACTGTGAACACGTTTTTCGATTTTGACGAGGGCACCGATTTCTTCCAACTTAGCAACGACTGCCTTACGAGCTTCAAAACGGTCCATGCCTGCAAATTCAAAGGCCAAGTCATTCATAGTGCCGTCATCGTTCATAACATTGACTTGTGGCAAGTTGTGGCGTTGACCAACCAAGAAGTCGTTTGGATCATGAGCAGGTGTGATTTTCACGACACCTGTACCAAACTCAGGATCAGCATGCTCATCCCCAACGATTGGGATTAATTTATTAGCGATTGGAAGGATGACGTTTTTACCAATCAAATCCTTGTAGCGTGGGTCTTCTGGGTTGACCGCAACGGCAACGTCCCCAAACATAGTCTCAGGACGAGTTGTGGCAACTTCAAGGGCTCGTGAGCCATCTTCCAGCATGTAGTTCATATGGTAGAAGGCACCTTCGACATCCTTGTGAATCACCTCGATATCAGAAAGGGCTGTGCGAGCTGCTGGGTCCCAGTTGATGATAAACTCACCACGGTAAATCCAACCTTTCTTGTAAAGGTCCACAAAGACCTTGCGAACCGCTTTTGACAAACCTTCGTCAAGAGTGAAACGCTCACGAGAGTAGTCTACAGAAAGCCCCATCTTGCCCCATTGTTCCTTGATGGTAGTGGCATATTCGTCTTTCCATTCCCAAACTTTCGTCAAGAAAGACTCACGGCCGAGGTCATAACGCGTAATGCCTTCTCCACGCAAGCGCTCCTCAACCTTAGCTTGAGTGGCAATACCAGCGTGGTCCATACCAGGAAGCCAAAGTGTATCAAAACCTTGCATACGTTTTTGACGGATGATGATATCTTGAAGAGTTGTGTCCCAAGCGTGACCAAGGTGGAGTTTACCTGTAACGTTTGGTGGTGGAATCACGATTGAATAAGGCTTAGCCTTTTGATCTCCTGAAGGCTTGAAAACATCCGCATCAAGCCATTTTTGGTAACGACCAGCCTCAACCTCGGCTGGATTGTATTTAGGTGAAAGTTCTTTAGACATGTGTTTGTCCTTTCTCTATTGTATTCATTTTATTTTGAATTTGCTTAGCAGCTTCTTCTGCAGACAAATTCGTATTATTTATTTTAAAGTAGTGGTGCAGCTCATTCGGTTGATGTTGGGAATTTAATTGAAGTGTTTCAGCGGTCTCTAAAATTTCTCTTTCAGATACCTCAATATGTCGTTTTAAGGGTTTGTGCTTCAACCGGTTCTCCGTTCGATTTCGACGTAAGCGCTCTTCAAGACTTGTTTCCAACTCCACAAAAAGAATCTCTTGATGAAAGTTATCCAATAAATCCTGAATTTGTTTTAAATACATCAGCTGGTACTTATTTGAAAAATCAATTACGTCAGTTAAAATTACTGATCGCTGATTTCTTGCACTTGCTCCAAGGAAAGAAAAGGTCATTCCACGAACAAATTCCCACATTTCCTCTGTAAAGTCCTGATAGATTTCTAATGCAAAATCGATGGCTTGATGGTTATAAAAGAGGGTAGCATCTGTCAGTCGAGATAACTCTTGACCAATCGTCATTTTTCCTGATGCTGGAGCACCAATGATGAAAAGATGCATCAAATTACCTCCCACTCACTCCTCAGCAAACCATATATCAGACTGTCACAGCGGTTTCCTTGAACATCCTTTCTGTCTCTTATTCGAGCTTCGAGGGTAAATCCAAGTTTCTCTGCGACTCGTTTACTTTGAAGGTTGTAACCAAAGCAAGACAATTCAATCTTGTGAAGCTCCAGTTCTTTAAAAGCTAAATCAATCAAGGCACGGGCCGCTTCAGGCACATAGCCTCGTCCCCAATAGTCTGGGTGCAAGGTATAGCCAATCACCAGCACATCGTCTTCGTGGCGATGGTTGAAATCAACAGAGCCGATAATCTTATCAGTCCCTTTGACCACAATCCCATAACCATCTGGGAGATTGTCCTTTTGATTGCGCTCGGGAAGGATATGTTCTAGGTAATAAATCTCATCTTCCAAGGTCTTGACGGGTGAAAAGCCTGCTGGGTAAGAGACTTCTGGACGACTAGCATAGTCAAAGATATCCTCTACATCTGCCACTGTTCGGACTCGCAGGACCAGTCGCTCTGTTTCGATTCGTTCTGGCAGTTCAGCTCTTGTCATTCTTCTTCCTCGCTTTCTTGATGAAGATTCCCATGGGATCGACTCGGTCATCTAGATAACGGTAAACGCGCTGATGGCCGTCCCCCATAAAGTAAGTCGGCGCAAAACGGTCATTTTTAAAATGGCCCTTGTCATCTAAGAGCTCTGGATCAGCCAGTCGCTCGAGAATCTTGGCAAAGATATGGCAGATGCCATCTTCCTCGATAATTCGATCTACCTGGCAATCCAAAACGACTGGACAAGCCTCTAAAATCGGTGCCTGAGTTCGTTCAGAAATCTCATAGTCAAGCCCCAGGTGTTTCAATTTCTCCCGATGACTGATAAAGCCAGCCTGCTCCATCTCAAGCATGAGGTTTTCGTCAGGGATGTTCACAGTGAACTTCTGGTAATGCTTAATCTGGTCTGCCGCATTTTCCTCAGCACCAACCCCGATGACTAGCCAATCGCCTAGACTATAGGAGGAACTGCAGGTCGTGATATTGTGCTCAAAGTTCTGGTCCTGATACCCCAAAATGAAGATTGGAAAACCAAAGTAGAGCTTACTTGTTTTAAAAGATTGTTTCATGACAACCTCCTTTTACTAGGTCGCAACAAAAAAATCGCCCCTGTCATTAATCTGACAGGGACGAATGTGTTAATCCGCGGTACCACCCAATTTCGGGCAGATGCCCGCATCTCTCGTCTTTTAAACAAAAAGACATTTATATTTCATTTTTTAATTTCATCCATTAGCAACCAGTTTTGACACATTTGTGGACTTCTCAGCACCGCCACTTTCTGTAAAATGTGGGACTCAAAACACCTCTAATGGCTTTATTTTAACAAGTTTTTGATGGAAAAGCAAGGAACAAGAAAGATTACTTGAACTTAATGCCGTTTTCTTTTAATTTCTTGATAGTAGCTGGACCGATTCCTTTCAAAGCAAGGAGTTCTTTTTCTGTCCAGTTTTTGAAGTCAGCAGCAGACTTGATCCCTTCATCGTAGAAAGTTTTAGCGCGGTCTACTGAAAGTCCCCCTAGGTTTGCTGCGAAATCTTCTACAGAGGTAGCAACTTTTTGAGCTTGCTCTTTGGTTGCTTCTACAGTTTTTTCAACCTTTTTAGAGACAACTTTACCTGCATCGCTTGCTGCTTTTTCAGCATGTTTCACAACTTTTTTTGTTTCTTCGACAACCTTGTTTACAGTGTTTGAAAATGCACCTGAGCGACGGAGGCTGTTTCTTAATTGTTTTTTACGTTGGAGTGTCTTTGACATGATAAAATCCTTTCAATAAAAAATCCCTGTGGCTGAACAAGGATCGAATCTCTATGGTTTTATTGTATCAACTTTCTTTAGGAATTGCAAGGCTTGATATACTGGAAATATAGGAGATATATGGGAAATTTCGCCGTAGAATGATAGGCGATAATAGAAGAAAAGTGAAAAATATGGTATAATGAAACGATAGATTTTTGAATAGGAATACAATCATGTTTGGATTTTTAAAAAAAGATAAAGCAACAGAAACCCCGACAATGGTGCCAGACCACATCGGTGTGATCATGGATGGGAATGGCCGTTGGGCTAAAAAACGGATGCAGCCACGAGTCTTTGGCCATAAGGCTGGGATGGATGCTTTGAGAAAGGTAGCTATTGCTGCTAGTGATATGGGCGTCAAAGCCTTGACAGTCTATGCCTTCTCAACTGAAAATTGGACACGTCCAGACCAGGAAGTCAAGTTTATCATGAACTTACCTGTTGAATTTTATGATAAGTTTGTTCCCGAATTGCATCAGAAGAACATGAAGATTCAAATGATTGGGGAGACTGATCGTTTGCCGAAGCAGACTTTTGATGCTCTTAAAAAGGCAGAAGAGCTGACTAAGTTAAATACAGGATTGATTCTCAATTTTGCCCTTAATTATGGTGGACGAGCTGAGATTACACAAGCGGTCAAGTTGATTGCACAGGATGTTTTAGATGCTAAGATCAATCCTGGTGATATCACAGAGGAATTGATTGGGGAATATCTCTTTACGGGACATTTGCCAAAAGTCTTGCGTGATCCTGACTTGATTATTCGAACCAGCGGTGAACTTCGTTTGAGTAATTTCTTGCCTTGGCAGGCTGCTTATAGCGAGCTCTATTTCACGGATGTCTTGTGGCCTGACTTTGATGGGGAAGCCTTGAAAGATGCTATCATCGAGTACAATCATCGCAATCGTCGTTTTGGAGGAGTTTAGGAGATATTATGATACAGGATTTACAAAAGAGAACCCTTTTTGCTATCTTGGCCTTGGCTATCTTTATCCCAATCGTGGCGATTGGTGGCTTATGGCTTCAGATTGCCATGGGGATTGTGGCTATGTTGGGAGTACATGAGTTACTGCGCATGAAGGGTTTAAATACCATGACGCCTGAAGGACTCTTGACTTTACTAGCGACCTTTGCTCTGACCGTACCTTTGGAAAACTACTGGAAGTTTTTACCTGTAGATGGGAATGTTGTAGCTTATAGTGTCGTGATACTGATTTTACTAGGGGCAACAGTCTTCAGCAAGAACTATACCATTGAGGATGCTGTTTTTCCGATTGCCATGAGTTTTTATGTTGGCTCTGGCTTTAATGCTTTGGTCGATGCTCGTATCGCAGGTTTGGATAAGGCGCTTTTGGGGCTTTGTATGGTCTGGGCAACCGATAGTGGAGCCTATCTAGTAGGGATGAAGTTTGGTAAGAGAAAACTAGCTCCGAGAGTTTCCCCTAACAAGACCATAGAGGGTGCTATGGGAGGTATATTGGCTGCTATGCTAGTGACTTTGATTTTTATGCTAGTTGATAGTACTGTTGCTTTACCTTATGGGATTTACAAAATGATGGTTTTTGCTATTTTCTTTAGTATAGCTGGTCAGTTGGGAGATTTGATTGAAAGTGCTATGAAACGTCACTTTGGTGTCAAAGACTCAGGCAAGTTTATCCCAGGTCATGGTGGGGTATTGGATCGTTTTGATTGCATGCTGGCTGTCTTCCCTATTATGCACCTCTTTGGCTTATTTTAAGGAAAGGTAAATAGAAATTAAATGATAGGATTACTAACATTTATCCTGGTCTTTGGGATTATCGTAGTGGTTCACGAATTCGGCCATTTTTACTTTGCTAAGAAATCTGGGATTTTAGTTCGTGAATTTGCCATCGGTATGGGCCCCAAAATCTTTGCCCATATAGGAAAAGATGGAACTGCTTATACCATTCGTCTCCTGCCACTTGGTGGTTACGTTCGGATGGCAGGTTGGGGTGAAGATACGACAGAAATTAAGACTGGAACTCCTGCAAGCCTAACATTGGCAGCGGATGGTAAGGTCAAACGCATCAATCTCTCTGGTAAAAAGGTTGACCAGACAGCTCTGCCAATGCAGGTCACTCAGTTTGATTTTGAGGATAAACTCTTTATTAGAGGCTTGGTCTTAGAAGAGGAAAAGACTTTCTCAGTAGACCATGATGCGACCATTGTGGAAGCTGATGGAACGGAAGTTCGTATCGCTCCCTTAGACGTCCAATATCAGAATGCGACTGTCTGGGGCAAATTGATTACCAACTTTGCTGGTCCTATGAATAATTTTATCCTAGGAGTCGTCGTTTTCTGGATCTTGATTTTCATGCAAGGCGGTGTTCGTGATACGCAAACGAACAATTTCAGCATTATTCCAGATAGCGCTTTGGCTAAGGTTGGAGTTGAAAATACGGCCCAAATTACTAAGGTCGGCAGTTATGAGATTTCAAACTGGTCAGATCTGATCCAGGCTGTTGATGCAGAAACCAGGGACAAAACAGATCCCGTTTTGGATGTGACAGTCTCTGAAAATGGAACTGAAAAACAAGTGAGTGTGATACCTGAAGAAAGCCAAGGACGCTATATCTTGGGTGTTCAACCGAGACTCAAATCAGATATATGGTCTATGTTTATGGGTGGATTTACAACTGCGGCTGATTCAGCTTTGCGCATCCTCAATGCTTTGAAGAGTCTGATTTTTCACCCAGATTTGAATAAGCTGGGCGGTCCCGTTGCTATCTTTAAGGCAAGTAGCGATGCTGCCAAGAATGGACTGGAAAATGTCTTGTACTTCTTGGCTATGATTTCCATCAATATCGGGATTTTTAACTTGATTCCAATCCCTGCGCTAGATGGTGGAAAAATCGTGCTCAATATCCTAGAAGCGATCCGTCGCAAACCACTAAAACAAGAAATTGAAACCTATGTCACTCTGGTCGGAGTTGTCATTATGGTCGTTTTGATGATCGCCGTAACTTGGAATGACATCATGCGAACCTTCTTTTAAGAAATAGAGGAGTCATTATGAAACAAAGTAAAATGCTTATCCCAACGCTTCGCGAAATGCCAAGCGATGCTCAAGTTATCAGTCACGCACTTATGTTGCGTGCTGGTTATGTTCGTCAAGTATCTGCAGGTGTTTACTCTTACTTACCACTTGCTAACCGTGTTATCGAAAAAGCTAAGAAGATCATGCGTCAAGAGTTTGACAAGATTGGTGCGGTTGAGATGTTGACTCCAGCACTTCTCAGTGCTGACCTTTGGCGTGAGTCTGGCCGTTATGAAACCTACGGTGAGGACTTGTACAAATTGAAAAACCGTGAGAAGTCAGACTTTATCTTGGGGCCAACTCACGAAGAAACTTTTACAGCTATTGTCCGTGATTCTGTCAAGTCTTACAAACAATTACCTTTGAACTTGTATCAAATCCAGCCTAAGTATCGTGATGAAAAACGTCCACGTAATGGACTTCTTCGGACCCGTGAGTTCATCATGAAAGATGGTTATAGCTTCCACGCTAACTACGATAGCTTGGATGTAACCTATGATGAGTACAAGGCTGCTTACGAGCGTATCTTTACTCGTAGTGGCTTGGACTTCAAGGCAATCATCGGTGACGGTGGAGCTATGGGTGGTAAGGATAGCCAAGAATTTATGGCCATCACACCTGCTCGTACAGATCTTGACCGTTGGGTTGTTTTAGACAAGTCCGTCGCATCATTTGACGAGATTCCTGCAGAAGTGCAAGAAGAAATCAAGGCAGAATTGCTCAAATGGATGGTTTCTGGTGAAGATACCATTGCCTACTCAAGTGAATCAAGCTATGCAGCTAACTTGGAAATGGCAACCAACGAGTACAAACCAAGCAATCGTGTTGTGACTGAAGAAGAAGTATCTCGCGTGGAAACACCAGGTGTCAAATCGATTGATGAAGTCGCAGCCTTCTTGAATGTCTCTGAAGAGCAAACAATCAAGACCTTGGTTTATATCGCAGATGAGGAGCCAGTTGTAGCTCTATTGGTTGGCAACGACCAACTTAATGAAGTCAAATTGAAAAACTACCTTGGAGCAGATTTCTTGGAGCCAGCAACTGAGGCAGGAGTGAAAGAATTGTTGGGAGCTGAATTTGGTTCTCTTGGACCAGTTGGTCTACCTGAAAATGTTAAGATTATTGCTGACCGCAAGGTGCAAGATAGTCGCAATGCTGTTGCTGGTGCTAACGAAGATGGTTACCACTTGACTGGTGTTAATCCAGGTCGTGATTTCACTGCTGAGTATGTCGATATCCGTGAAGTTCGTGAGGGTGAGATCTCCCCAGACGGACAAGGTGTTCTCAACTTTGCGCGTGGTATCGAAATTGGTCACATCTTTAAACTGGGTACTCGTTACTCAGCAAGTATGGGAGCAGATGTCTTGGATGAAAATGGTCGTGCTGTGCCAATCATCATGGGCTGCTACGGTATCGGTGTCAGTCGTCTCCTTTCAGCAGTTATGGAGCAACACGCTCGCCTCTTTGTTAACAAAACGCCTAAAGGTGAATACCGTTATGCTTGGGGAATCAACTTCCCTAAAGAATTGGCACCGTTTGATGTGCACTTGATTCCAGTTAATGTCAAGGATGAAGCAAGTCTTGACTTGACTAATCGTATCGAAGAAGCCTTAGTCAACAAAGGCTACGAAGTCTTGACAGATGACCGTAATGAACGTGTCGGAGTTAAATTCAGCGATAGTGACTTGATCGGTCTTCCAATTCGTATCACTGTTGGTAAGAAAGCAGCTGACGGTATCGTAGAAGTGAAGATCAAGGCGACAGGAGATACAATCGAAGTTCACGCAGATAACTTGCTTGAAACCCTTGAAATCTTAACCAACAAATAAAATCTATAATCAGAAGAAAAACAAGATAAAAATGTAACTAGTTTTTGCCTTGTTTTTTCTGTATAATGAGAGAAAGTAAGACTCAATGAAAATCAAAGAGCAAACTAGGAAACTAGCCGCAGGTTGCTCAAAACACCGTTTTGAGGTTGTGGATAGAACTGACGAAGTCAGTAACACATATACGGCAAGGCGACGTTGACGCGGTTTGAATTTGATTTTCGAAGAGTATAAACATTAAAAGCGTAAAAAGAGGTAGTACTATGCTAAAATTTCCAAAGGATTTTGTCTGGGGGTCCTCAACTTCTGGACCACAGACAGAAGGACGAGTGCCTGGTGACGGCAAGGGAGATAATCTCTGGGATTATTGGTACCAAGTAGAGCCAAACCGTTACTACAATGATATTGGACCAGACAAAACGTCGACCTTCTATGAAAACTGGGAAAAGGATATCGAACTCTTGTTAGAAACTGGCCACACAGCCTTTCGAACTTCTATCCAGTGGTCTCGTATTTTCCCACAGGGCCGTGGAGAAGTCAACCCTCAAGGGGTGGCTTTCTACCGTCAGGTATTTGAAGCCATCAAGGCCAAGGGTATTCGCCTCTTAGTCAATCTCTATCACTTTGACCTGCCTTTTGCCCTTCAAGAAGATGGAGATGGTTGGGAAAATAAAGCAACTATTAAAGCTTATGAAGACTATGCTCGTTTCTGTTTTGAGACCTACGGTGACCTTGTGGACCAATGGATTACCTTCAATGAGCCTATCGTTCCTGTAGAGTTTGGCTATTTTTATGATGCCCATTATCCACATAAGGTGGATGCCAAAGCAGCGGTTAAGGTTGCCTATCATACACAACTGGCGAGCACTCTTGCAGTTAAGGCTTGTCATGAAGTCTTGCCTAGTTCTAAGATTGGGATTGTCCTCAACTTGACACCAGCCTATCCACGTAGCCAACATCCTGCAGACGTGAAAGCTGCTCGCATTGCTGACCTCTTCCAGGCACAATCTTTCCTAGATCCGTCTGTTTTAGGAGCTTATCCAGAAGAATTGGTGGAGATTTTAGCTGAGCATGATTTGCTGCCAGAATACACAGCCGAAGAATTGGAACTCATTCGTGAGAACACCGTTGACTTCCTAGGAGTCAACTACTACCAACCTTTGCGTGTTATGGCGCCGCGTTTTGCTAAGCATCCTGACAGTCCGCTCTTGCCAGAGCATTTCTATGAACCTTACGTCATGCCTGGTCGTAAGATCAATCCACACCGCGGTTGGGAAATCTATGAGCAAGGAATTTATGACATTGCCCAAAATATCAAGGAAAACTACGGCAATATTGAGTGGATGCTGACAGAGAATGGGATGGGCGTTGAAGGTGAAGATAAATTCCGTGAAAATGGAATGATCCAGGATGATTACCGTATCGACTTTGTCAAAGGTCATCTGCGTGAGCTTCATCGTGCTATCGAAGACGGTGCCAACTGTAAAGGCTACTTGATCTGGACCTTTATCGATTGCTGGTCATGGCTCAATAGCTATAAAAACCGTTATGGTTTGGTCGAGCTTGACCTTGAAACGCAAGAACGTCGCCTGAAAAAATCAGGCCACTGGTTCAAAGAACTCAGCGACAATAATGGATTTTAAGCTACTTTTCAAATAGATTCAAAAAAACCATTGGAAATGAACTCCTCGATTTGAGAGTTTCCAATGGTTTTTCTTGTTTTATAATAGTCCGATAAAAAGCATCAAGGCTGATAAAACAATGAAAGCTAGGCTTGCTAGACCACGTTGGCCTGGACTGTAAATTTTTCGTTCGCCTCGAACTGGGAAGACGATAGCTAGTAATGCGCCACCGACAGCTCCACCTACGTGTCCAGTAAGACTGATACCAGGTATTAAAACACTACCTACTAGGTTGATGACCAAGAGGGAGAGATAGGATTGACCAAGCTGTTGGAGGTAGGGATTGCGTGAAGCATACCGAAGGACGACAATAGATGCGAACATGCCGTAGAGGGCAGTTGAAGCACCTGCGGTAATGGCATCAGGGCTAAAAACTAGGACAAAGAGATTTCCCATCATACCTGATAGAAGGTAGATAAAGAAAAACTGTTTGGAGCCAAAGATTTGCTCCATCTGACGTCCCAAGAAGTAAAGGGATAGCATATTGACTAAAAAGTGCTCCAAGCCAATGTGGACAAAGGTTGCTGAGAATAGGCGCCAGATTTGTTCAGGCATGGCTTTGATTGCTGGGGGATAAACAGCTCCGAATTTATACAAGGTGGCTGCGCTTGTGTAATTGAAACCACTAGTTAGAAACATGAGTATAAAAACCAGGGTTGTCACGAGTAGAAAGAAGCTCGTGGCAGGATACCGACGATCAAAAATTTCTTTCATAGATGAGTACCTCCTCAACGGGAATATCATGTGGATCAGGATGGAAATCCTGAATCTGACAAGGATAAAGTGTGCTGATGGTGTGACCAGTAAAATGCTCCAAGTAACGGTCGTAGTAGCCACCTCCATAGCCAACCCGATAAGCAGAAGGATTGAAAGCTAATCCAGGAACATGGATTAAGTCAATCTGAGATGGCTCAAAGACAATAGCTTTCCCCTGTGGTTCAAGGAGACCAAAAGAATTTCTTTCGAGCTTCTCTGGTTCATAGAGCACCAGGTCCATTTTCCCTTGTGGATAAGTTTTGGGAATGAGGATAGTCTTCCCATCTTTTTGAGCTTGTTCGATGAGTTCAGCTGTCTGAAATTCATGAGGAAAAGATAGGTAAGTGGCAATAGTTTTTGCTTCCTTATAAAAAGGATGTTGAAAGAACTGCTCTGTGAGCCAATCGTTCATGCTCTGCTTTTCTTCCTTAGATAGAGACTTGAGTTCTTGTAAGACCTGCTTGCGTAAGCTTTTTTTCATAGTTTACTCCGCAACTTTCTTTGCTAAGAAGCTTGATACAGCTTCGACACCGATAGCTAGAGCTTCTTCTTTAGGACTCATCTTTGGATGGTGAAGGGCGTAGGGACTATCAATACCTAGCCAGAACATGACGCCAGGAACCTTTGAAAGAAGATACCCAAAGTCTTCTCCTGTCATGGCAGGTTCAATATCGATTAGTTCAATGCCCTCTTTTTCATCAAAGAAGGTCATCAATTCACGGGCTAGTTCAGGGTTGTTTTCGACAGGCAAATAACCTCCCTGCTTGAGTTCAACTTCCACTTCCATATCAAAGGCAGCTGCCACACCTTCTGCGATAGCTTTGACACGTTTTTGAACCAAGAGACTCATATTGTGTGTAAGAGCTCGAATGGTTCCATGTAAGAAGGCTGTATCAGCGATGACATTATTGGTTGTACCAGCTTGAAAAACACCGAAAGTGACAACAGCTCCCTCGATAGGATCGACATTACGGCTGACAACCGACTGAACTTGGGTCACAAAATAGCTAGCTGCAACCAGAGCGTCGTTGGCTTCATGTGGAAAGGCAGCGTGACCGCCTTTACCCTTAAAGCGAATCTTAACTTCACATGTTCCTGCAAAGAGTGTATGGGTATTGGTCGCAATTTGTCCAACTTTTAAGTCTGGACGAACATGAAGTCCATAGAATTGGTCAGGCAACCAGTCGCCAAAAGCATCATCTTCATACATGAGCATACCACCTGCTTCGTTTTCTTCTGCAGGTTGGAAGAGAAAGAGGAGATTGTTTTTTGGTTGGTTTTCTAAAGCACGTTCGAGACTTCCCAGGGCAATGGTCATGTGAAAATCATGTCCACAAGCATGCATGCGTTCTGGGTGCTGAGAGGCAAAAGGAAGACCTGTTTGTTCAACAATCGGGAGTCCGTCGATGTCTGTTCGCCAACCAATGGTACGTTCTGGCTGACTTCCTTGCAAGTAAACTAAAATACCTGTTCGCCAGGTACGAATCTGAACAAAATCCTTACCAGCTGTTAATGTTTCAATAACATTGAGTAAATAAGCGTGAGTCTTGAATTCTTCTAAACCAATCTCAGGAATTTGGTGAAGATCGCGTCGAGTTTGAATCAAATCTAACATAGTTAATTTCCTTCTATTGATACGAGAAAGAGGCTGGAAATATTTCCGCCTCTGTTACTAATTACAAGGTGCGAAGCGCATCCTCTAGCGCTGTTTTTTGTTGGGTTTGGCTATCGATTTCCTTGATAACACGAGCTGGGACACCTGCTACCACAACATTTTCAGGAACATCTTGAGTGACGATAGCGCCTGCTGCAACAACAGAACCACTACCGATTTGAACACCTTCGATAACTACAGCGTTAGCACCGATGAGAACATTGTCACCGACACGGACAGGTTCAGCACTAGCTGGCTCGATAACGCCTGCAAGAACAGCACCTGCACCAACGTGGCTATTTTTACCGACAATAGCGCGTCCACCAAGGATAGCTCCCATATCAATCATAGTGCCAGATCCGATTTCTGCACCGATATTGATAACAGCCCCCATCATGATAACAGCGTTGTCGCCAATCTCAACCTGGTCACGGATGATAGCACCTGGCTCGATACGCGCATTGATATCACGTTTATCAAGGAGAGGCACAGCAGAGTTGCGAGCATCTTGTTCAACAACATAGTCCTTGTTTTCTGTAAGTCCTTCAAGAAGTGGAGCGATATCTTTCCAGTCTCCAAAAAGAACATTCCCAAGCTTGATAACAGAGGCAGGGATAGCTCCAGCAAGTTGCCCCTCAAAGGTCACTTTTACACTTGTCTTTTTCTCAGCATTTGCGATAAATTGGATAATTTCTTGTGCATTCATTTTTGTAGCAGTCATAGGTGTCTCCTCACTCTTTGTAATGCTTACTATTCTACCAAAAAAGGCTTCAATTTTGAAGCCTTAAGTGTTAAAAGAAGGTGTTTAATTCTTGGATTTAGATTCTTCGATGGACAAGAAAACCATAGGAACGATAATCAAAATCATGGCCAGTACCAAGAAACCATCCAGAACCATGCCAAGGAAAAGAACACTAAGAATAGCAGAGGATAGCGGTTCGCTTGCACTGACGACTGACACCACCAATGGGGAAACGAGAGAGACAGCCTTCATCGATAGGAAAAAGGCAAAGGCAGTTCCCAAAAAGGCAATAGTCAAACAAATACAGATACTGATGGCATCAACCTGGAAGCTAATCTTATAAACGGGGTAGAGAAAATTACTAAAAAGGCCCGCGATAATCATTCCCCAACCAACAGTTGGCACAAAACCGTATTTTTTAGCAAAGCGTTGGGGTAAGATAACATTGAACATGACACCTAAGGCACTGAGAAGTCCTGTCAGTAAAGCAAGAGGAGTGATGGATAGCTTAGACAAATCGCCTTTGGTAGCCATCAAAAAGACCCCGAGCATAGCAGTCAAAACATAGAAAATTGCTTTTTTAGAAGCTTTTTTCTTGTAGATGATGCGATTATATAGAAGTATAAAGACAGGACTGATAAATTGGAGGATGGTGGCAGTGGTAGCGTTGGAATACTCGACACAGAGATAGAAGAAAAACTGAACAGAAAAAATCCCTAAGATGGCATAGGCCAGAAAAGGCAGGTAATTGTTTCGATTTTTCCAGATCTCGAAGAGTTGGGACCGGAGTTTAAGACTAGATAAGACGATTACGAAACCACCTGCGACGAGTAGACGCATAGAAGTAATCCACCCTGAAGATACTTGATAATGTGAAAAAAAGTACTCTCCTAAGATTCCACAGATCCCCCAGATCAAGCCAGATAAGAGAGAATAAATGGTTCCCTTAAAAATATTCTTTTGATATTTATTCATGTTGCTATTGTACCATGAAATGAAAAAAGAAAAAAGAGAGTGGAGAAAAATCATTTCTTTCCCACTCTCAATGATTGTGCTAGTTAGCGCTGTTGATTGCTACTTCTGTTATTGGAACTAGAGCTACTATTACTGTTCCCGTTACTAGTTAGAAGTATTACTACGATTATTATTGTTACTACTATTGTTATTGTTTGATGAGGAAGAAGATGCTTTTGGTAGGCTTCCTAAAATGGTGTTCCAAGCGTTTTGGTAGTCAGCATCACTTCCACCAATAGCGAATTTATAAGTGGTAGTCGGAGCACCAGCTTGGTTAGCCCAGTAACTTGTTACCATTTCACCAGTCACATTAACCTCTTTACCATTGATAGTAACCTTACCTGGTTTTTGACCAGTTGATTTGAGGACTTGAGATGAAGTGACACTTGAGTCGAGACTAAAGCGTTCTGAACCCCAAGAAGAAGGGGCTGCTTGTTGAATGGCATTTACCAGATGAGCCATATATTTTGCATTACGGTAGTGTCCTGCACCTTTACCAAGTGGTCGGTTATCATCATGACCAAGCCAACCACCAAGGGTTAATCTTGGAGTTGAAAGCATGAGCCACATATCGCCATCTTCATTGGTCGTACCAGTTTTACCAATCCAGTCAGCACCCGCTAAACTTGGGTTGATAGTGGCAAGATCGCTCTGGAAGCTTGAAGTCACTTGGGAAGAAATAACATCTCTTAGTAAGCTCTGCATAATGGTTGCAGTTGCTTTAGAGTAGACTTGTACAGGTTCATCTTTGTGCTCATAGATAACCTCGCCGCTGGTTTTTTCGATTTTCGAAATCATGTATTTTTTATGGTAAACACCATTGTTAGCCAAGGTTTGGTAGCCATTTGTATGCTGGGCTACAGTGACATCGATTCCTCCCCCCATAGGAAGACTTTCAATGCCATATTCTGGAATCTCGTAGCCCATTTTTTCCATGTAGGAACGGACATCAACTCCTTTTTGAAGAAGTAACTGATAGGTCCAGTAGGCTGGGATATTCCAAGAGTAATTCAGAGCTTCTTTCAGACTCATCATGGCAGTACCAGAACTATTGACATACATGATAGGATTTCCGTTAGAGAAGTTAGTTGGGTAGTTAGATAAGATGCTTGCACTTCCCATCAAACCTTGGTCAATCGCAATACTGTAGGCTAGGATTGGTTTAGTAGTTGAAGCAGGAGACCTTTTAGTGTTAAAGGCGTGGTTGTTTTGATTACTTTGGTAATCACGACCACCGACAAATCCTAAAATGGCGCCTGTTTGGTTATCCATCAAGACATTTCCGACTTCTGGTTGACCAGTATCATCATCGACAAGGTAGCCATAGTTTGCAACTGCACCTTGCATGGCTGTATGGATAGCTTTATCAATTGTAGTTGTGATACGGTAACCACCATTTTGAATCTCTTTTTCAGCCAATTCATGATAAGATTTTTGGATAGATTCGTTCTTTAGTTCTGGTGCAGAAACGTTATCTTTTTTGACCAGATAATCGTACATGAGGTTCGTCGCCTCATCAAGCGCAGTGAAGTAGAGGAAACCTTTAGCAGTTACGTTGACATTTTCTGCTGGCAAGAAGTCTTTCTTAATATCGTACGCTTTATAGGTTTCGTAATCTTCTTGGCTAAGAACTCCAGTTCTGTACATATTGTAGAGAACATCTTTTGAGCGCTTGATTCCAAGTTCAATATCTTCTTCGCTCTTCATCTCACCAGTAGACTCATAAGGTGAGTAGGAAATGGGGCTTTGTGGTAAACCTGCTAGGAAAGCTGCTTGAGGAATGGTTAGTTTGCTAGCATCCACTCCGAAAATTCCAGTTGCAGCCTGCTGAGCACCTGCGATATTTTGTCCCTTGTTATTGCGACCAAAAGGTGCAACATTTAGATAGGTAGTCAGGATTTCATCCTTATTCATAGCACGTTCTAGGGCTAGAGCATCTACGATTTCACTGGCTTTACGAGCAAGCGTAGGAGCATCACCAACTACTTGTTGTTTGATGAGCTGTTGTGTTAGGGTAGAACCACCACTCGAAGAACCAAGGCCGATAAAGTTTCCTAGACTGGCACGAATGACCGCTTTAGGAACGACACCATTGTGCTCTGCAAAGTGTTCGTCCTCGGTTGCAACGATAGCTTGCTTGAGATTATCTGAAATGGCATCTGATGACACAGATGTGCGAAGTAGATCGCTTTCAATAGCCCCAATCATAGAACCATCTGCATAGCGAATCTCAGAAATAGATGAAATATTGTTGACCTGTTTAACCAAATCCTCCGTTTGAGGGACACTAACTTGATCAAAGAGAGAAACAGCATACCCCAAAACAACCCCAGTCCCGAGGAGACCGCCAATAAAAGCTAGGATGCAAAGTGTGTTAAAAGTTGCTTTTATTCCAAGTAAAATCTTGGCCCCAATAGTCCAAATGGTTAGTTTTGTTTTGACTTTCTTATTTTTATCTGGATTTTTTTTGGAAGTTGTTAATTTTAGAGACCGAAGTAAGGCCAGTCCTTTTTGTTTGATTCTTGTTACATGTTTGTTCATAGAATTCCTCACTCTTTATTATTATACCATAAAAGCAATTATTGCAAGAAATTAGGCTTAGAACAGGGCTTTGGATAGGGATTGGGTCTTGAGATTTAGACATTGAAAAAAGCCAGATTTAAACTAAATCTGACTGTTTGACAAATTGTTTATTTGTCTCCTGAAAGTTCTTTTCCAAGATCAATCAAGTAGTCCTTCAAGTGGTCTTTGACTTGTGGATGTTTGAGAGCGTATTCGATGGAAGTCTTCATAAATCCAAACTTGTCTCCAACATCATAACGAGCACCCTTGAATTCACGAGCAAATACTCGTTGAGTTTTGTTGAGAGTATCGATGGCATCTGTTAGCTGGATTTCATTTCCGGCACCAGGTGTTTGATTTTCAAGGATACCGAAAATCTCTGGTGTGAGGAGATAACGGCCAATAATGGCTAGATCACTTGGTGCGTCTTCAGGTGCTGGTTTTTCAACGAAGGTTTCAACACTGTAAAGACCATCTTTGCCTTCTCCTTGAGGAGCGATGACACCGTATGAAGAAACTTCTTCGTGTGGGACAGGCATTACGGCGATAGTAGAAGCGTGAGTCTTCTCATAATCATTCATGAGTTGCTTGGTCAATGGAACAGCTTTGTCATCAGTGATATCCATGAGGTCATCTCCAAGCATGACCACAAAAGGTTCATTTCCGACGAAAGCCTTTGCTTGTAAGACGGCATCTCCGAGTCCACGTGGGTGTGTTTGACGGATGAAGTGAAGACGCATACCAGTTGTTTCATCAACTAGCTTCAAAAGGTCTGTTTTTCCTTTTTCCTTGAGGTTGTATTCTAGTTCAAAGTTTGAGTCAAAGTGATCTTCGATAGAACGTTTTGACTTTCCTGTTACCACAAGAATGTCCTCAATTCCAGACTTGAGAGCTTCTTCAACGATAAACTGGATGGTTGGTTTATCCACGATTGGCAACATTTCTTTGGCCAAAGCTTTAGTTGCAGGTAGGAAACGAGTTCCAAGTCCCGCAGCAGGGATAACGGCTTTTCTAACTTTTTGCTTCATGAGCTTCCTTTCTAACGGTGACTAAGACCACTCGTTCTCTGCCTTGAACTCATTGCTCATGAGTTCAGAAACGGCATCCTTAATATTAACATTTTCATAAATAACTTGGTAAATGGCTTGGGTAATAGGCATATAAACTCCGAGTTCTTGCGCCAATTCGTAAGCAGCTTTGGTTGTTGAAATTCCTTCAATGACCATTCCCATATTTGCTTCGATATCTGCCAAGGCTTCGCCACGCCCAAGAGCATCTCCTGCACGCCAGTTACGTGAGTGGACAGAAGTTCCGGTAACGATTAAATCTCCAACCCCAGAAAGTCCACTGTAAGTTAATGGATTTGCTCCAAGTTTAACTCCCAGACGGGTAATTTCTGCCAGCCCGCGCGTGATAATAGCAGCTTTGGCATTATCCCCAAATCCAAGTCCATGAAGGGCACCTGCACCAACAGCGATGATATTTTTAAGAGCACCAGCTGTTTCCACTCCGATCACATCCGTATTGGTATAAAGGCGGAAGTAGTGGTTACTAAAGAGTGTCTGAACATATTGAGCAGTTTGTAAATCCTTGGATGCAGCCGTAATCAAGGTGATGTCACGTACAATCGTTTCTTCCGCATGGCTAGGACCAGATACAACCACAATCTCACTACGCAATTCTTCAGGGATTTCTTCTTCTAGAATGGTTGAAAGGCGTTTGTGGCTATTGGGTTCGAGGCCTTTTGAAGCATGCATGACCACCACTTTATGATCCAAAACAGCAGCCACTTGTTGAGCTACCAATCTGGTCACCTTGGTTGGCACCACAAACAAGACAGCATCAACACCCTTCAAGGCTTCTGCCAAATCATGATAGGCAACAATTTTTTCGTCTAATACAGTATCCTTAAAATAGCGTTTGTTAGTATGTTGTGTATTGATTTCGTCAATTTGATCAGGAATATTTCCCCAGATACGCACTTGGTGTCCGTTGTCATTAAGAACTTGTGACAGTGCAGTACCCCATGAACCAGGCCCTAAAACAGCGATGGTTTGTTTGTCCATATTTTCCTCCTTCTGAGAAAGCACTTTCTTATATTCTACCATAAAAAGCCCTATCATGCATCTATAGAATTCATTAAGAAATTTTTGTCAGACTATTTATGTATCTGAGAAAGAAATTGAAAAAATGACAGTAGAATAATAGGGTGTTCATGGGTCAAAACAATAAAATCACGAAAAGAGAAACAATATTCCCCCTAAAAATGGTATAATAGGAGCATCACGAAAATTGGAGAGACGCTATGAGTTTTTACAATCATAAAGAAATCGAGCCTAAGTGGCAGGGCTACTGGGCTGACAATCACACTTTTAAGACAGGAACAGACGCTTCAAAACCTAAGTTTTATGCGCTTGATATGTTCCCTTACCCATCTGGAGCGGGTCTTCACGTAGGACACCCAGAAGGCTACACAGCGACTGATATCCTCAGCCGTTTCAAACGTGCGCAAGGCTACAATGTCCTTCACCCAATGGGCTGGGATGCTTTTGGTTTGCCTGCAGAGCAATACGCTATGGATACAGGTAATGACCCAGCGGAATTCACAGCAGAAAACATTGCCAACTTCAAACGCCAAATCAATGCGCTTGGATTCTCTTACGACTGGGATCGTGAAGTCAACACAACAGATCCAAACTACTACAAGTGGACTCAATGGATTTTCACTAAGCTTTACGAAAAAGGCTTAGCTTATGAAGCTGAAGTGCCAGTAAACTGGGTTGAAGAATTGGGAACAGCCATCGCCAACGAAGAAGTTCTTCCAGATGGAACATCTGAGCGTGGTGGTTATCCAGTTGTCCGTAAACCAATGCGCCAATGGATGCTTAAAATCACGGCCTATGCAGAGCGCTTGCTCAATGACTTGGATGACCTTGACTGGCCAGAGTCTATCAAAGATATGCAACGCAACTGGATCGGTAAATCAACTGGTGCCAATGTCACTTTCAAGGTGAAAGGAACTGACAAGGAATTCACCGTCTTTACGACACGTCCTGACACCCTTTTTGGTGCTACCTTCACTGTTTTGGCGCCTGAACATGAACTAGTAGATGCCATCACGACACCTGAACAAGCTGAGGCTGTGGCTGACTACAAACACCAAGCTAGCTTGAAATCTGACCTAGCTCGTACAGACCTTGCCAAGGAAAAAACAGGGGTTTGGACTGGTGCTTATGCTATCAACCCTGTTAACGGTAAAGAAATTCCAATCTGGATTGCGGACTACGTTCTTGCTAGCTATGGTACAGGTGCTGTTATGGCTGTACCTGCCCACGATGAGCGTGACTGGGAATTTGCTAAACAATTTGGACTTCCAATCGTAGAAGTACTTGAAGGTGGGAACGTTGAAGAGGCTGCCTACACAGAAGATGGACTTCACGTCAACTCTGACTTTTTGAACGGTCTCAACAAAGAAGACGCGATTGCTAAAATCGTGTCTTGGCTAGAAGAAAAAGGCTTTGGTCAAGAAAAGGTTACCTACCGTCTTCGTGACTGGCTCTTTAGCCGTCAACGTTACTGGGGTGAGCCAATCCCAATTATTCATTGGGAAGATGGAACTTCAACAGCCGTTCCAGAAAGTGAATTGCCACTTGTCTTGCCAGTAACCAAGGACATCCGCCCTTCAGGTACTGGTGAGAGTCCGCTAGCTAACTTGACAGACTGGCTTGAAGTGACGCGTGAAGATGGCGTCAAAGGTCGTCGTGAGACCAACACCATGCCACAATGGGCAGGTTCAAGCTGGTACTACCTCCGCTATATCGATCCACATAACACAGAAAAATTGGCTGATGAGGACCTCCTCAAACAATGGTTGCCAGTAGACATCTACGTGGGTGGTGCTGAACACGCTGTGCTTCACTTGCTTTACGCTCGTTTCTGGCACAAATTCCTCTATGATATCGGTGTCGTTCCAACTAAGGAGCCATTCCAAAAACTTTTTAACCAAGGAATGATCTTGGGAACTAGCTACCGTGACCACCGTGGAGCTCTTGTGGCGACTGACAAGGTTGAAAAACGTGACGGTTCCTTCTTCCATGTGGAAACAGGGGAAGAGCTGGAGCAAGCCCCAGCCAAGATGTCTAAATCTCTCAAGAACGTTGTCAATCCAGACGATGTGGTGGAACAATACGGTGCTGATACCCTTCGTGTTTATGAAATGTTCATGGGACCACTCGATGCTTCCATTGCTTGGTCTGAAGAAGGCTTGGAAGGAAGCCGTAAATTCCTTGACCGTGTTTACCGTTTGATTACAAGTAAAGAAATCGTTGCGGAAAACAATGGCGCTCTAGACAAGGTTTACAACGAAACTGTTAAGGCTGTCACTGAGCAAATCGAGTCTATGAAATTCAACACAGCCATTGCTCAGCTCATGGTCTTTGTCAATGCGGCTAACAAGGAAGATAAACTTTATGTAGACTACGCCAAAGGCTTTATACAATTGATCGCTCCATTTGCGCCTCACTTGGCAGAAGAACTCTGGCAAACAGTCGCAGCAACTGGCGAGTCTATCTCTTATGTGGCTTGGCCAACATGGGACGAAAGCAAATTGGTTGAAGACGAAGTCGAAATCGTCGTCCAAATCAAAGGGAAAGTCCGTGCTAAACTTATGGTCGCTAAAGACCTTTCACGCGAAGAATTGCAAGAAGTGGCTCTGGCTAACGACAAAGTTAAAGCAGAGATTGATGGCAAAGAAATCGTAAAAGTGATTGCGGTACCTAACAAACTCGTTAATATCGTTGTGAAATAACGAGTTTATTAGCCCTATCTGCCACCTTCAATAGTCCACTGGACTATTGAAGCCAACCAAACTTGTAAATATTGTTGTGAAATAAATTTAAAAGTCCTTCAGAGCTAAGTTCTGGAGGATTTTTTGTAGATTACCTGTGAGATGTGATATACTATTCACATCTTTAAACTTATAAAAGTGAGATAAGGAGAATACTATGCCAGTAAATGAATATGGTCAGATAATTGGTGAACCTGTAGATAATACACCTGGAGTTTTACCCTCGCTTGTACGGATAGAAGGAAAGTATACGATTCTAGAAGCTCTTTCGGTGGAAAAGCATGCGGAGGATTTGCTGGCTGTTTATGGTCCAGATAGCCCTCGTGATATGTGGACCTATCTCTTTCAGGAGCCAGTAGAAAATCTCGAAGAATTAATCGTAGCTTTGAAGCAAATGCTTGAGCGTAAGGATCGTTTCTATTATGCGATTATCGATAAAGTGACTGGAAAGGTGTTGGGGACTTTTTCTCTCATGCGTATTGATCAAGCCAATCGCACCATTGAAGTTGGCGCGGTGACCTTTTCTCCGTCTCTCAAACAGACCAGGATGGGAACAGAAGCCCACTATTTGCTTGCTCGTTATGTCTTTGAAGAGCTTAACTATCGCCGTTATGAGTGGAAATGTGATGCACTAAATCTACCTTCTAGAAAAGCAGCAGAACGTTTGGGTTTTATCTACGAAGGCACCTTTCGCCAAGCTGTTATTTATAAAGGGCGTACTAGGGATACGGACTGGATGTCTATGATTGATAAGGACTGGCCAAGGGTTAAAGCTCGTTTTGAATCGTGGTTGAAGCAAGATAATTTTGATGAAAATGGACAACAGATTAAATCTCTACGAGAATGTTAGGAAGGTTTGCTATGATTAAGATTACAAAAGAAACATCTGTTTCACTTGATGATGTTTTGCATCTCTACCAGGCAGTTGGTTGGACAAATTATACAAATCAGCCCCAAATGTTGTCCCGAGCTTTATCTCATTCACTGGCCATTTATCTAGCGCGTTATGGTGAGGAAATCGTTGGTCTAGTTCGCTTGATTGGAGACGGTTTTTCTTCGGTTTTTGTCCAGGATTTGATTGTTTTGCCAAGCTATCAGCGCCAAGGGATTGGTAGCGCCTTGATGAAGCAAGCTCTAGCTGATTATAAGGATGCCTACCAAGTACAACTAGCGACAGATGAGTCAGAAAAGACTCTTGGATTTTATCGTTCCTTAGGTTTTGAAACCTTATCTAGTTTTCAGTGTACGGGTATGATTTGGGTGGACAGAAAAAAATTACAATAAATCTTTTCACTTAAGTTAACTTTAAGTATTCTTGTTTATCATATACTTATTAAATAAAGACCTCCTAACTTTATTTAATAAAAAATCCTAAACTTTTCTTTTTCATAATAATCTCCCTAAAGAAGTCACCAAATTCGGTGGCTTTTTTGTTATGTGACTTTCAGAGATATTTCATTGGTATTCGTTGTTTTGAACAAAAGTAAAAGTTCGTGTCAAGGGTAACGCGGATATCCATATAATACAAAGATCGTCGTATCTTCTATTGTTTAGAAACTTGATGCCTTTAAAATTGGTGTTATTAAACTTTTTAATGACCTACTTGTGATCCTGATAAAAAGTATCTGATTTATCGTGGTTTTATCAAAAGGTATCGAAATATGAAACAATTAAATTTTTCAAAAAGAAGATTGTCGAGGAAATCTCGTGTAACAATATAGTATTTTGTGAGGAAGTAAGACTATGGAAAAATACTTTTTCTTGATGAAAATCTATATCTAGTATATAATCAATCTATAACGTATAGATTGGAGATATATCATGGCTATAAGCATATCGAAACAATACAATTTTAAACTGAATGAAGCTACTATGGAACAAGCTCGAAATATTATCAAGGAAAAGGGCATGACAATGACAGATGCTATTTCTTTATTTGTAGAGCAAATAGTCCTAGAGCAAGATTTGCCTATTAAGACGGCCGAAGATTTGCATAGAGAGCAGTTAATTGCTGAATTACAAGCCCAATCTGAACGTGCCTTGAGAGAATATGAGGCAGGTGAAGGAACTTCCCTAGACAATGTGAGGGCACGCTATGGCTTATAAAGTGATTCTTTCAAAAGAAGTTGAACAAGCTATCAACAATATACACGAATATATAGCTACGGTACTTTTATCCCCTCAATCTGCTAAAAATACTGTGACAAAAATTTTAGATGGTTTAAAAAGTTTAGAAGTCTTTCCTGAGGCTGGTTTTGATGCTGATGTGAAAATCGGTGTAAAGATTAATAGTAAGTATCCTACACGAGGAAAAATTATAGATCAATACGTTTTGCTTTACTTTATTGATCAGACACAAAAGACTGTTTTTCTCTCCCATTTATTTCACACCAAGAGTGACTATGTCACCTTGCTACAAAAAGACAATAAAAAAAGTTCAAAATCTTAAGCTAACTTTAAGTCTTGTCTTGTATCATTTAGCTATTAAATAAAGACCTCCTAACTTTATTTAATAAAAAATCCTAAACTTTTTTTTCATAATAATCTCCCTTAACTCCACCGGAACTGGTGGAGTTTTTTGGCTCTATTTCAGGCTTTTTGGGAATTTCCTAAAAATAATTTTCGGATTTTGGTCGGGGAATTGGCGGGGACTTTTTAGCGAATATGACTAAGAAATAGGTCTGTAGTCGTTTCAGCGAGTTATCCTCAACTTGGTTATAACGATCTGTCATATAGATCTTTGTATGACCTAGTGCCTGACCGAACTGCTAGGTTGGAACTCGTGAAATAATGTGAGGAAGTGGTACATCATATGAAAGTCTGTCGTTTCATTTAATGGATTAAAATGTTGGTTTGACTAATTTGAGTTGATGAGCGCCCATGTTCATTGATAGTGATGTAATCTTTTGTTTTCTTTGATAATTCCTAAGGTTCTCTTAATGTTGAAAGTCTTATTGGACAAGGGAGTAAAACTTTGACAAAAATCGTGAACTGTGCGATAATGGAGAGGAATTAAGGATTAGTTCTATATCATAGGCTAGAAAAGACCCCAAGCTAACTTCCAGATTAATCTTGGGGTCTTTTTGACACTATTTATCCTTGTTTAGCCATTTATCGACTAATACTCTTCGAAAATCAAATTCAAACCACGTCAGCTTCACCTTGCCGTATATATGTGACTGACTTCGTCAGTCTTATCTGCAACCTCAAAGCTGTGCTTTGAGCAACCTGCGGCTAGCTTCCTAGTTTGCTCTTTGGTTTTCATTGAGTATATGCGAAGAACGACACCGACCACAATTGGTCCGATGATAGTTTTGAGTACTAGTTCCATTATGGGCTATTTCACCTCATTTCGCAGGCGGTGTAGCAGTGCCGTAGAATATTATATCTAAACTCGGGAGCCACCAAATTCGGTGGCTTTTTTGTTTGTGGGCTGGATTTTTGCTATAATAGGAACATGAGTAGAATTTTAGATAATGAAATCATGGGTGATGAGGAGTTGGTAGAACGTACCCTCCGCCCCCAATATTTACGTGAATATATCGGTCAGGACAAGGTCAAGGATCAGCTGCAAATCTTTATCGAAGCAGCAAAAATGCGTGATGAGGCGCTGGACCATGTTCTTTTGTTTGGCCCTCCAGGTCTCGGGAAAACAACCATGGCTTTTGTCATTGCCAATGAACTGGGAGTCAATCTCAAACAAACATCTGGTCCCGTTATCGAAAAAGCCGGTGATTTGGTAGCGATTTTGAATGATTTGGAGCCAGGAGATGTTCTTTTTATTGACGAGATTCATCGCTTGCCTATGTCGGTGGAAGAGGTGCTTTACAGTGCTATGGAAGACTTCTACATCGACATCATGATTGGTGCGGGGGAAGGTAGTCGCAGTGTCCATCTAGAATTACCACCTTTTACCTTGATTGGTGCGACGACACGAGCAGGAATGCTGTCAAATCCTCTTCGTGCACGTTTTGGGATTACTGGTCACATGGAGTATTATGCCCATGATGACTTGACAGAAATAGTCGAGCGGACGGCAGATATTTTTGAGATGGAAATCACACATGAGGCAGCATCTGAGTTGTCCTTGCGTAGTCGTGGGACCCCTCGTATTGCCAATCGTCTCCTCAAGCGCGTGCGCGATTTTGCCCAGATAATGGGCGATGGCTTGATTGATGATGTGATTACGGATAAGGCCTTGACCATGCTGGATGTAGACCATGAAGGCTTGGACTATGTAGACCAGAAAATCCTTCGTACCATGATTGAGATGTACGGTGGGGGTCCTGTCGGTCTAGGAACTCTTTCTGTAAATATCGCTGAAGAGCGTGAGACGGTAGAGGATATGTATGAACCTTACCTGATCCAGAAAGGCTTTATCATGCGAACTCGTTCAGGACGGGTCGCGACAGCCAAGGCTTATGAGCATTTGGGGTATGAATATATTGAAAAATAAGGCTGAAATTTTAGATTCTTTTAGAGAAAATCCTGACATGATGGCTATTCTGACCATCATCCGTGACATGGGGTTGAAAGATTCCTGGTTGGCAGCTGGTTCGGTCCGAAATTTTATCTGGAATCTCTTGTCAGATAAGCCAGCCTTTGACCGTGAAACGGATGTGGATGTGATTTTCTTTGACCCAGATGTGAGTTATGAAGATACGCTGGCTATAGAAAGCAAGTTGAGAGAGGACTTTCCCCAGTATCAGTGGGAGTTGAAAAATCAAGTCTATATGCATCAGCATAGTCCCCACACACCTCCGTATAGAAATTCCTGCGATGCCATGAGTAAGTATCCTGAACGTTGTACGGCAGTAGGGCTTCGCTTGCAAGCTGACGCAACTTTAGAGCTCTTTACCCCTTATGGTTTGGAGGATATTTTGAACTTTCAAGTTCGTCCAACTCCTCATTTCTTAGAAAATCAAGATCGAATGAAGCTCTATCAAAAGCGTTTATCCAAGAAAAATTGGCGAGAAAAATGGAAAAATCTTACAGTTAAAAATACTTAAGGAAACTTTAAGATAGGAGTTGTATACTTATCTCATAAGTTAAAAAGACCTTAACTTATACTCCTAAAACTTTTTCATAATAATCTCCCTATAAAAAAATTAAGTCGCCCAATCAGGCGGCTTTTTTTGATGGAGCGATGATTCGATATATAGTAGATTGAACCTAGAATAGTACGCTACGGATTTTAAAACATTGCTAGAAATTGATCTGACTTTTCTTTCTGGTCAATTTGTTTATATTTTATTTCATCCTACTGATTTTTTACAATAATATTTGATTTTTTAAAGGTAAATAGATGATTTTTGGATAAAAAAAGAATCTTAAATTCAGGTAAAATCTACAAAACAACAAGTCATTTGTGTTAATATATTTTTTATACAAATCTTTGGACAAAGCAGGCTCTAATGTGCTATAATAAGGTGTTATAGATTGAGCTTTATATCAAAATTTTTTAAGAGTATACCATTGCTTGTCAGGGTGAAAAAGAGAAAATATCCATGTAACATGGCTGTGTATCTTAAGAATGTTTTGGTGTTTAGTTTTTTATAAAAAATGAACTCAAGGAGAAAAAAACATGTTTTTTAGACGTCAAGAAGGAGAGTATCGAGAAACCGATCGTGTAACTAGATACAAACTGATTAAGTCAGGGAAACATTGGTTGCGTGCCTCAACGTCTTTATTCGGGCTATTTAAGGTTCTTCGTGGTGGTATTGATACTGCTCAGGTGACAACTGAAGTTGTGGAAGATCGTGTCTCAACTTCTTTAACCGGGATAGATGTCCTCAAGGGGATAGCTGCCGCGGGGGCTGTTGTTGGTGGTGGAGTTGCCACTCATACGCAAGTCCATGCCAATGAACAGCTGGCTGTAGAGAAAGTCGTGGATGGTACTGACAATCTAGTGAATTCTGATCAGGTTGTTTTGGGAACTGTCAATAAGGATGAGGAGCAGCAAACGTCTGTTTCAACATCTAACTCTATCAGTGAGAGCATCTCGCTATCAGATTCTACAAGTGCCTCGACCTCAGTCTCAACAAGTCTATCTGAGTCCGTAAGTGCTTCGACCTCAGCTAGCACGAGCACCAGTGTTTCATCTTCAACTTCAGCTAGCACCTCGTCTTCATTGAACGATTCTGCTTCAACATCAGATAGTGCTTCAACTGTTGCAAGCAGTTCTCACTCTGAGACTTCGCATGTAGAAGGTTCACAAAGGGTTTCTAGCGAAAACACTATCAGTAACGACAGAGTATCAAGAGCTACAGTAGACGCTAGCGATGCTCAGGTCAATCCTAATCTTTCTAGTGCTCTTTCAACAGCAGAAAACTTTACAAGTCAAAATGCGAGTCTGACAGCTACGACTACAGCGACTCTTGCTGCGACAACGACAGCAGAAACAAGCGCTAAAAAGCAAGCAGAAGACCGTAAGAAACTGGCAGCCCTTTCAGCAGAAATGGGAGAATACCTGGCTAAAGCCGTGGACCTTCCAGATACAAGCTCAGCCATTCTTAAGGTGAAATCTGCTATTGCTGAGATTGAGTCTACTCTCAAGGATCCAAACGCTGACCTAGGAACAGTTGTCAAGACAGCTACTTCAGCTCGCAACTCTATCGCCAATGCGGTTTCACGTGCAACCTCTGGCCAACGTGATAGCCGTAATGGACAACCAATGGCAACGGGAGAAAATCTCCGAGGTATTTCTCCGATTGCGGTAAACAATCACACCACAGCTCAACTTGAACAAGGTAGTTATTCAAGTTCTAATCGTGAGGTTGTCTGGAAAATCAAAATGCATTCGCAGAGTCCGCTTAATTACGCAGGTCTGATCGCGCAGGTGGATAGAAACACAACCATCACTCGTGTTCTTTTCAATGGACAACCAATGGAAAAACGTGGTGGTTCTGGTAATGAGTATGTATTCAATAAGCGCCATGATTTGAATAGAAACCTTGAAGCGACTATATTGGTGTATGCGACGGTAAACAATCGTTCTAACGCAGCTACTTTGAATGCTCAAGTGGCGACAAGCAGTCAACCGTTTACAAGCGCCAGCAATTCTGGGAATTATAGTAGCTCAATGAGCTCAACCGTTACGACTGGTGAAGCAGGTAATAACCGTGCAACATCTAAGCCGCCTACCATTAGTTTGCCTACAGATGTCACTTATTATAATGATGACTCTATTGCCACAATCAACATGCCGATGAGTGATGACAAGGGGTTGAGAACATTAGCTGCAGGACCTAATAATACAATCATCACTGGCTTAACTGCACCTAATTATCCAAGAAATGCAAGAGGTGTCGTCGGGGATTTCGGTGTTTATCAGAATGGTAGGTTTGCTGGTTATCCAAAGAGTTATACGGTAAATATACAAGGTACGCTTGGTCGACACAATGGAGCATGGGAGCCCTATGCTACTGGTGCGCATATTATTGAATATGTTGTAACAGATACTGACGGACAAACAGATACGGCACATATGACTCTCCATATCAAAGGCTTCAATGAACGTAACGAGCCTGTGAGTGGTGATACTGTTACGGTTAACAATCCGTCATCTTTGAGCGAGACTGAGAGAGCTCAAATTCTTGAAAACTTTAGGAACAATAGTAAAAATGCCACTATCCTCAACAGTTCTGATTACAAGAAAAATTCTGAAGGTAATCACGAAATAACGGTGTCTAATACGGGTGAAATCACTATTACTTATCGTGATAACACTGTGGATGTCGTTCGAGCTAGCGTAAGAGCTGAAACGGTACCTCCTGTGCCTGGTGTTACAGTGACGCGTGATGGCCAGACCATCCAAGCAACAGAGAGCCCAGACCCTAGCCGTGGGAAGGAACACATCGTCTATGCTGGTGATGACTTTACAGTTGATTTCACAGCGTATGATAATAGCGGGAAACTAAAAGAGTTTAAGATTATCTCCAAAGCGGACGCTAATCGACCTGCTTTAACAACCAACTTCTTCCAAGGTGATAATGATACAGGAGATGAGTATGGTAAAGGTGTGGTTGACCATCTAAATAGTGGCGATATCAATGCTACTGAGAGCAGTCCAGCTCATATCGTTGTAAAGGCCCATCTTAGGGATGATTTGGAGTGGAAGTCAGGAAATACTTGGCAACGAAATGCGGTTGCTACCGACCAAGTAAATAATCGAAATGTCACAACAGGAACTGGTAATGTTCGTATCACTCAAGGACAACTGAAAGACCGTCTTAAAGTAATAAATCCTGACTTTACACCTGTAGCAAATAAAGATAGCTTAACAGATGATGAAAAGGCAGCTGTCAAGACTGCCATCTATGCTAAAAATAATCAGGCAATACACCGTATCAAAGATATTCAAGTTGCAAACGATGGAACTGCAACGATTATTTATAAGGATTTAACAAGAAATACTATTTCTCGATCTGTTACAGTTAATGAACGTCCAAAACTGGAGATTCATTATGATAATGCTACAACTAAGGAAATCTATCTATACCGTGGGGAAGAAGTTAATGTAACCTTTAGAGCAACTGATGATTCTGGCAAGATTTCTTCATTGAAGTTTGAAATGCAAGGTACAGCTGACAGTACTAATGGTACAAACTATGCAGGATATACTGGAATTACTCGTTCAAATCCGATCGCTAGCTTAACGAATCAAACCGATGCAAAGATTACCCTTACAGGCACTCTAGCAAAAAATGTACCGTTAGCATCATTTGAACGCTATTTAATGGCAACAGATGACCAAAACACCTCTGATAGTAACCATGCAAAAAACGGTATAACCGACAATGGTTATGTCAAATTTGTAATCAAAAGCCAGACTGATAAATATACTGCTGTAGCGAAGGCATCGACTATTTATACCTATACTGGTGAAACGGCAACGGATTTAAACGATGCTACGAACTTTGTCCAGCTTGATGGTGGAGGACAGCTCCCTCAAGGAACGACTGTTTCATGGGTTAGTCGCATTGACAACACATCTGCTGGGACAAAAAGTGCAGTTGCACGGGTTACTTATTCTGATGGCTCGACTGATGATGTAACAGTTAACTATACTGTTTATCCAAAAGTTGAAGTTAAAACTTATAATGGTGTAAAAGGTAAATTCTATGCCTTTAAGTCAGATCAAGGTAATGATAAAGTTACTGGCGGAGACTGGGCTAATAATATCGGTGGAACAATCCAACAATATACAAATTTGGGGGATTCAAGTCTGTCAGGGACAACATGGTCTTATAAGTATAAAATAAATAATCAAGGTAACGAAATTACAACCCCTGTTGGAACACAGCCGTTTGGCGCAATTTGGCATACTACGGGTTCAGAAGCTGAGAGCCATAGTACAACCTATACGCTAATTGCCACATATCCAAAAGGACGTTTTGGGGATGTTTCAACAAGCAATCCAGCCTTGACAAGTCAGACAAACTTTGATTATACAGTTGTTGATCCTGTAGCTAAACAGGAGTACGTTACAACTGTGGCAAATAAGACTCCATTAGCAGAGATTATTAAAAATCCAGGAGAGGCACTTAAAAATTCGAACGAAAGTGTATCCTTCCCAACAGGAACTACCTTTAGTTGGGATCAGGCTCCTGATGATGCTATGCTGGAAAACGCAGGAGTTTATACACGAAAAGTAAGAATCACTCTTCCACAAGGATCTTACAGCGGAACTGCTAATAGTAGAACGGTTGATGTGACTATTAAGGTTAATCCACAAGCACCGGTTATCTCAGTTGCTTCTACCAACGAAACAGGTGGTTTGCCAAATCGTTCAATTGTTGTGACCAATGTCACACCTGGAGCTCTTGTAACCTTGACTTTAGCAGGGCATACATTCGAGAAGAGAGCTAAAGATAATGAAACAAGCGTAACCTTTGAACCTGCAAAACTGCAAGACGCATACGACGGCAACAATGGTCTTCTTCCAACAGGCGATGTAACTGTTAAACAAAGCAAGGTCTTTACAAATCCTAGCACTGGTGCAAATGAAACCTTGGAATCAGCTACAACGACGAAGACGATTACCAAGGAAACTGAACAGCCTAATGTTACTGTCAAGGTTGAAGTGTTTGATGAGGATACAAATTCTTGGGTAGAAGCACCTAGATTCCCACATAATTCTGATAAGATTTACAAAATTTATGCAGGGGATAAATTCCGTGTCATTGTCCAAACTTCAGATAACAGTGGAAAAGTTAAAAATATCGAAGCTTGGAATAATGAAACAAGTGAGCAGGAGCGCTGGATTACAACAAAGATTGTTGATGATTATGCTACAGGAGGAGTAGCTATCCAAAAAACAAATGATCCTGTCGAAGCATCTCTAGCTAAACCATATACTCATCAGTTGACTACTGATGGAATTTATAATCCTAATCAAATTTTTAATCCAAGAAAAGATTATACTAGTACTGCAACTCCGGATAATGATGAAACACCAAATACTTGGACACGATTTGCTAGAGTTAGAGACCTTTCTAATAACACAACTGCTGAGAAATATATCATTCGACAAGCACCATTGAGTGAGAAGTATACTCCTGTTGTACCAACAGTTATCCAGGTATCAAATGTAACAAATCCTACGGAGCAAGATCGAGCGAAGATTCTTAAAGAAATTAAAGAAGCGAATAAGAATGCAAAACAAGTCAAATCTTATGCAGTGGATAATAACGGGAATGTTATAGTCACATATGACGATAACACGACGGATATATTTAAACCAAAATTATCTGATTCAGATTCTAGAAGTGCAAGCACATCAGCAAGTACATCTGCTTCAACAAGTGCAAGTACGTCAGCGTCAACAAGTGCAAGTACCTCAGCAAGTACATCTGCTTCAATAAGTGCAAGTACGTCGGCATCAACGAGCGCAAGCACCTCAGCAAGTACGTCCGCTTCAACAAGCGCAAGCACGTCAGCAAGTACGTCCGCTTCAACAAGCGCAAGCACGTCAGCAAGTACGTCCGCTTCAACAAGCGCAAGTACTTCAGCAAGCATATCGGCATCAACGAGCGCAAGTACTTCAGCAAGCACATCGGCTTCAACAAGTGCAAGTACTTCAGCAAGCACGTCCGCTTCAACAAGCGCAAGTACTTCAGCAAGCATATCGGCATCAACGAGCGCAAGTGCTTCAGCAAGCACATCGGCTTCAACAAGTGCAAGTACGTCAGCAAGCACGTCCGCTTCAACAAGCGCAAGTACGTCGGCTAGCACGTCAGCGTCAATAAGTGCAAGTACGTCAGCAAGTACATCAGCATCAACAAGCGCGTCAACCTCAGCCTCTGAGTCAGCGTCAACAAGTGCATCGACATCAGCATCTGAATCAGCGTCAACAAGTGCGTCAGAGTCAGCAAGCACATCGGCTTCTGAGTCAGCATCAACAAGTGCATCGACATCAGCGTCAGAGTCAGCATCAACAAGCGCGTCAACATCAGCCTCTGAGTCAGCAAGCACAAGCGCAAGTACGTCGGCTAGCACGTCAGCGTCAACAAGTGCATCGACATCAGCATCTGAGTCAGCATCAACAAGTGCATCGACATCAGCGTCAACAAGCGCGTCGACCTCAGCATCTGAATCAGCGTCAACAAGTGCAAGCACCTCAGCATCTGAATCAGCAAGCACAAGCGCATCAACATCAGCGTCAGAATCAGCAAGCACAAGTGCAAGCACATCAGCGTCTGAATCAGCGTCAACAAGCGCATCTGAATCAGCGTCAACAAGTGCAAGCACCTCAGCATCTGAGTCAGCTTCAACAAGCGCGTCGACATCAGCATCTGAATCAGCGTCAACAAGTGCAAGCACCTCAGCATCTGAATCAGCAAGCACAAGTGCATCAACATCAGCATCTGAGTCAGCGTCAACAAGTGCAAGCACATCAGCATCTGAGTCAGCAAGCACAAGCGCGTCAACATCAGCATCTGAATCAGCGTCAACAAGTGCAAGCACATCAGCATCTGAATCAGCGTCAACAAGTGCATCGACCTCAGCATCTGAATCAGCAAGCACAAGCGCATCAACATCAGCGTCTGAATCAGCAAGCACAAGCGCGTCAACATCAGCATCTGAATCAGCAAGCACAAGTGCAAGCACATCAGCATCTGAGTCAGCGTCAACAAGCGCGTCAACATCAGCATCTGAGTCAGCATCAACAAGTGCAAGCACATCAGCATCTGAATCAGCAAGCACAAGCGCATCAACATCAGCGTCTGAATCAGCAAGCACAAGTGCATCGACCTCAGCATCTGAGTCAGCATCAACAAGTGCATCGACCTCAGCATCTGAGTCAGCATCAACAAGTGCATCGACATCAGCATCTGAGTCAGCAAGTACAAGTGCATCGACATCAGCATCTGAATCAGCATCAACAAGTGCAAGCACCTCAGCATCTGAGTCAGCAAGCACAAGCGCGTCAACAAGTGCAAGCACATCAGCATCTGAATCAGCAAGCACAAGTGCAAGTACATCAGCATCTGAATCAGCATCAACAAGTGCATCGACCTCAGCATCTGAGTCAGCGTCAACAAGTGCATCGACATCAGCATCTGAATCAGCAAGCACAAGTGCAAGTACATCAGCATCAGAGTCAGCGTCAACAAGCGCGTCAACATCAGCGTCAGAGTCAGCAAGCACAAGCGCGTCAACATCAGCATCTGAATCAGCAAGCACAAGCGCATCAACATCAGCATCAGAATCAGCAAGCACAAGTGCAAGCACATCAGCATCTGAATCAGCGTCAACAAGTGCGTCGACCTCAGCATCTGAGTCAGCGTCAACAAGTGCATCGACCTCAGCATCTGAGTCAGCATCAACAAGTGCATCGACCTCAGCATCTGAATCAGCGTCAACAAGTGCAAGCACATCAGCATCTGAATCAGCAAGCACAAGCGCATCAACGTCTGCTTCAGAGTCAGCAAGCACAAGTGCATCAACATCAGCGTCTGAATCAGCGTCAACAAGTGCAAGCACATCAGCATCTGAGTCAGCATCAACAAGTGCATCGACATCAGCATCTGAATCAGCATCAACAAGTGCATCGACATCAGCATCTGAATCAGCATCAACAAGTGCATCAACATCAGCATCTGAATCAGCAAGCACAAGCGCGTCAACATCAGCATCTGAATCAGCATCAACAAGTGCATCGACATCAGCGTCTGAATCAGCGTCAACAAGTGCATCGACATCAGCGTCTGAATCAGCATCAACAAGTGCATCGACATCAGCGTCTGAATCGGCATCAACAAGTGCATCGACATCAGCATCAACAAGTGCATCGACATCAGCATCTGAGTCAGCATCAACAAGTGCATCGACATCAGCATCTGAGTCAGCATCAACAAGCGCATCAACATCAGCGTCAGAGTCAGCATCAACAAGTGCAAGCACATCAGCATCTGAGTCAGCATCAACAAGTGCATCGACATCAGCATCTGAGTCAGCAAGCACAAGTGTGTCAACATCAGCGTCTGAATCAGCAAGCACAAGTGCGTCAACATCAGCGTCAGCGTCAACAAGCGCGTCAACATCAGCGTCTGAATCAGCAAGCACAAGTGCATCGACCTCAGCAAGCACAAGTGCATCGACCTCAGCGTCTGAATCAGCATCAACAAGTGCATCGACATCAGCATCTGAATCAGCATCAACAAGTGCAAGTACATCAGCATCTGAATCAGCGTCAACAAGTGCATCGACCTCAGCGTCTGAATCAGCATCAACAAGTGCATCGACCTCAGCGTCTGAGTCAGCAAGCACAAGCACGTCAACCTCAGCGTCTGAATCAGCATCAACAAGTGCATCGACATCAGCGTCTGAATCGGCATCAACAAGTGCAAGTACATCAGCATCTGAATCAGCATCAACAAGTGCATCGACATCAGCGTCTGAATCAGCATCAACAAGTGCATCGACATCAGCATCTGAGTCAGCGTCAACAAGTGCATCGACATCAGCCTCTGAGTCAGCAAGCACAAGCGCATCAACAAGTGCAAGCACATCAGCATCTGAATCAGCAAGTACAAGTGCAAGCACATCAGCATCTGAATCAGCATCAATAAGTGCATCGACCTCAGCGTCTGAATCAGCAAGCACAAGTGCATCGACATCAGCATCTGAATCAGCAAGCACAAGCGCGTCAACATCAGCGTCTGAATCAGCGTCAACAAGTGCATCGGCATCAGCGTCTGAATCAGCAAGCACAAGTGCAAGCACATCAGCATCTGAGTCAGCGTCAACAAGTGCATCGACCTCAGCGTCAGAGTCAGCATCAACAAGTGCATCTGAATCAGCATCAACAAGTGCATCGACCTCAGCATCTGAATCAGCGTCAACAAGTGCATCGACCTCAGCATCTGAGTCAGCAAGCACAAGCGCGTCAACATCAGCGTCTGAATCAGCGTCAACAAGTGCATCCATGATTCATTCGACTTCAACTAGTCAATCTGCTCAAACTAATACAACTAAGACTCGTAAGCAACTTCCAAATACTGGAACAACGGCTTCAGCTACAAATGCTCTCCTTGGAGTTGTAGCAGGTCTAACAGGATTAGGTTTAGTAGCTAAACGTCGTAAACGTGATGATGAAGAATAAATCTTCTAACGATTCTATTAGTTGATTAATTCGATCAAAAAACCTGAAAGATATAACTTTCAGGTTTTTTAGTTTTAAAATAGGCTCTTGCCAGTTTGTCAAGCGACGTCTAGCGCCCAAGAGCCCTACGACTTTACAAGACACCTCTACTTTAACATAAAGAAAAAGTAGTGAGTACTCTCTCCCGTCGGAGATTTTCTCACTACTAATCTTAGTATGTTTGTTAACTGTAGTGGGTTGAATAAAAAGCTAACATCTGGAGAGGACAATCGTTGTCCTCTCCATTTTTATATTCAGAGCGATGAAAATTCGTTTCTTAAAGTTGTCAAAGTTTCTAAAACCAAAGGCATTTCGTTTGATAAGTTTGATGAGATTATTGGTCGCTTCCAATTTTGCGTTGGAATAGGGTAATTGAAGGGCGTTGACTATTTTCTCTTTGTCCTTGAGAAATGTCTTAAAGACAGTCTGAAAGACAGTCTGAAAAATAGGATGATCCTGCTTTAGATTGTCCTCAATAAGTCCGAAAAAATTGTCTGGTTCCTTATTCTGAAAGTGAAAAAGTAAGAGCTGATAGACATTGTAGTGGTGTTTCAAGTCTTCTGAATAGCTCAAAAGCTTGTCTAGAATCTTGATGTTTGGGTCTTTAATATCAAGGAGTTTTGTGATAAAATGTAATTGTTCCATATGGATCTTTCTAATGAGTTGTTTTGTTGCTTTTCATTATAGATCTTATGGGACTTTTTTTCTACACAAAAATAGGCTCCATAAGATCCATAGGGGATTTACCCACTACAGAAATTATAGAGCCACTAATTGAACTTTTGTCTATTCGTAAAGCAATTGAAATTCAATATTCTTTGCCAGAGTTAGAAAAAATAAGGTTCTTAGGGTTATCTCACTTTATGAAAGTGCATAAAAATGGTATAATATATAGTAGAGTTTTTCATTTTAAAATCTTTGTATTGTTTAGAACATTTATTGCTTTTTATGATATAAGAAAAATCTCAGGAGAATTAGATTATTAAATATTAGTTGAAATAAAACCATAGAAATAATGATTTTGGTTTAAAGATGATATAAAGTGATAATCGAGATATAAAGGATTTATGATAGAAATCTGTTTCAATTACTTAGAGATTATCGTCATAAGGAAGTTCTATAACTACTTCTTTAAGTTGATATGTGTTGTTTCCACGATATGAAAAACGATGGCAGTTAGTTTCAGTTTATATTGCGGTTGAAAATTAAATGTATGTAATAACTATCTATGTATAAAGTAACTTCTATAATATCCAATATAAATTGGGTGGCAGAAGTTGTCTTTTTCATTGTCTTTATCATAAAAAAAGTATGAGAGATATGAAAAAAAAATTAGGAGTGGGATTGTATGGGAAAGGAATTAATTAGTGTCATTGTTCCAGTTTATAATGCTGAAAAATACTTACAGAAATGTTTAGATAGTATTTTGGAACAAACATATCAAAACTTGGAAATTATTATTATAAATGATGGTTCTACAGATAACTCGGGACAAATCTGTCAGGAATATGAAAAACAGGATGATCGTATCATCTATATAGAAAAAGAAAACAGTGGTGTATCTGATACGCGAAATGCTGGTCTGGATCGAATGACAGGAACGTATGTTACCTTTGTTGATTCGGATGATTGGGTGGAACCAAACTATGTTAATTTTTTATATGAGAAAGTGATAGAATATCAAGCAGATATTGTAGTTGGAAATTATACTAGTTTTAATGAGTCTAATTCAGTTTTTTATTTCCACATCTCTACTGACTATTATGAAAAAGTATATGATAATAAGTCTATAATACCTTGTTTATACGACTCTAAAGAATTGTTAAAGTCTGCTTTGATTGTACCCTGGGGGAAAATTTATAAAAAAGAAATAATAGCGAATTTGCGTTTTCCAATTAATAGAATTGGAGAAGATGCATTATTTAATTTGAAGGCCTTATTAGATTCTGAAAAAGTTGTTTATGTTAATAAATCAGCCTATATATAGAGTGCGTGAGGGAAGTTTGTCCAATACTTGGACAGATGAATGGATTAGAGATGCCATTTATATAATTGAAGAGAGATTATCTTTATTGGCAACGTTAGGATATCCACTTTCGGAGCATAGGCGAGCATACAAAATGAGTTTGGATTATATCAGTTCTGAAGCTTACAATAGAGGTTTAGCTAATTCTCACGAATTAAACTACATAAAAGAGAAAAAGATGTTATTGGATAGACTTCTTCCTCAGAGTAAAGAAGACAAAAAAGCCGTCGTACTGGCAGCTGATTTTTCGAATCTCGATCAGGTTGTGACAACCATAAAATCTATTTGCTACCATAATCGTTCAGTTCGTTTTTATATTATCAATAGGGATTTTCCAAAAGAGTGGTTCATACAATTGAATGGTCGATTAAGGGACTTTGATTCGGAAATTATCAATTGTCGAGTAACATCTGATCAAATATCACGTTTTAAAACAGATATTAGTTATGTAGCCTCTCTGTGTTATTTTATACCTGATTTTGTAAAAGAAGATAAGGCACTTTATTTGGACTGTGACTTGGTTGTTACGAAAAATCTAGATGATTTATTTGCGACTGACTTACAAGGTTATCCATTAGCTGCGGTGCGTGATTATGGCAGAAAAGTGTACTATGATCAAGAAATATTTAATGTAGGTGTATTACTAATCAACAATCTTGTTTGGAAACAAGAAAGTATGACTCAACGATTAATGGATTTAACTGATAAACTGCATGACAAGGCGGATCAGGTGGACCAACTTGTTTTGAATAAACTTTTTGAAAATAAGTGGCTAGAGTTGGATTTTGATAATCATTATATTGTGAGTCATAAGCAATTTACAGATTATAAACTACCAAAATCTCAAGACTATCCAGGTATTATTCATTATCCTTCGAATAGAAAACCGTGGGATAATTTGGGTATTCAAGCTTATCGCAATGTTTGGTGGTATTATCATAATCTTGAATGGACAGAATTAGGACAAAACTATCATTTACATACGCTTAAAAAGGCTCATATCTATCCTCAAAAACTACCTGTTACTTGTTTAATTTATACTTTTTCGGATCGTATTGAGCAATTAGAGTCTCTAGTTCAAGCTTTACCGGAAATTCAATTTATAATTGTTGCTAGAGTCAAAGTTAGTGATCAATTGACAAAAAGGATTGTCAATCCCAATGTGACTATTTTGTCTGAATTTAATGATTTATCAGAGCTTGAGCAAGAATTGATTGAGATAAGTCAAGTTCTTTTAGATATTAATCATGGTGAAAAAAATGAAGAAATAATGGAGCAGTTTGCAAAATTAGGGAAGCCTATTCTTGCCTTTGAAAATACAAAATATTCTGAAGTTGGACAGATAATCTATAAAGTAGAACAAGTTCAAGAAATGATTAATAAAATAAGAGAAGTGGAAGATAAACATGGATTTTAAAGATTCTGTAAAGTTATTAGGAGATTTTCATCATATAGAGATTTCTCCTACTAGTAGCATTGAACTAGGAACAGATGTTACATTTCGCTCATTTGTAAGTCTAGAAGTGTCTAATAATGCTAAGCTGACACTAGGAAATAGAGTTTTCTTTAACGATCATTGTACGATTCGTTGTGGCAAAGAGATTGAAATTGGTAAGGATACTATGTTTGGTGATGGTGTGAGAATTTTTGACCACAACCATAAATACTCTAATTACCATATTGAAAAAATTCAGTTTAAAGCTGATAAGATAACTATAGGGAAAAATTGTTGGATTGGAACTAACGTTGTTATTTTAAAAGGTGTTACCATTGGAGATAATGTTATCATTGGGGCAAATGCTTTAATTTATAAAGATATCCCAGCTAATTCTGTTGTCACTGCTCAAGAGGATTTAAAAATCACTCCTAGACAACAGCATCAGTTTCACGCATTTACTTTAACAGCATCAGATACTTTAGAACATTTAGACTATCTTGTACAAGAACTTCCTGAAGTTGCATTTCATATAGCTGCTAAAACAAATGTCTCAGACTATCTAGAAAGCTTTAATCATTACGAGAACGTGAATATTTATACTAATGTGCATCATGATGATATTCTCGAAGATTTATTAAATAGAGCAGATATTTACTTAGATATCAATCATTGGGGAGAGGTTGATAATATTGTAGGTCGTGCTTTAGAGATAGGAAAACCGGTATTTTCTTTTGAAACAGTTGTCCATAGAAGAGATAAAAACGTCCGAGTTTTTAGTTTAGAGGATAAAGAGAGTATGATTAATAGCATTCGTCATCAACTAGCGAATGATGAAAATGGAGATTAGATAATGGGGTTTGATATTTTGGAAGAAAGAAGGGCAGTTGTTCTTGCGGGAGATAAGAATTACCTTATCCCGATACTTACAACAATAAAATCTATTCTATATTACAATCAAAATGTTAAAATTTATATTCTCCATCAAAATATTCCTAGTGACTGGTTCGATGATCTCAAGGTACAAGTGGAGAAATTGGGAAGTGTTGTAGAAGACATTCGTATAGATGAAGAGATTGATTCTGAGTGGAAAACCCAGGAACATATTTCAGCGATTACGTATGCTCGCTATTTCATTCCTCATTATATTGAAGAGGAGAGAGTACTCTATCTGGATAGTGATTTGATTATTAATGGTAGTCTTGATTTACTCTTTAATATTGATTTGGGTGATAAGTATCTTGCTGCTGTTCGAGATGTAGATGGTGTTGGTTTCAACTCAGGAATGTTATTAATTGATAATTCTAAGTGGAAACAATATGATATCACTACTAAATTAATAAATAAGACAATTGATTACGTATCTTCACCTGATTTTGCAATCAGTGATAGATTTAATGGTGTTCAGACTATATTAAATTTGATGTTTGAAAATCATTGGCTAGAGTTGGATAAGCATTTTAATCTTCAAGTTGGTCATGATGTCATCGCATTCTATAGCCATTGGGATTCACACTTTGAGTTGGATAAAGAACCTTTGATCATCCATTATACGACCTATCGGAAACCATGGTCTACTCTGATGGGCTATCGTTATCGAGACTTATGGTGGGCATTTCGGGATGTTAGTTATGAACAGATTGCTGACCATTATGCAGGACGTTTTACCATCAAGAGAGTTTATGACCTTCATAATGTCAATCTATTTACATTCACAGATTCGCAGGATTTTCTGTATATTGATGAACTAGCCCAAGCTCTGCCTGATGTTGGGTTCCATATCGGAGCCTATACAGATATGGGTCCGATTCTAATGGCTTTGGATAAATATCCAAATGTTTACTTGTATCCCAGCATGGTTGGAGCAGTGATTGATGAAATGATTGAGAAGTCAGACGCCTATCTGGATATCCATAAGGGAAGTTCGATGGACTTTATCGTCAATCGCTATACCAGTGCAGGTAGACCAGTATTGACTTTTGATGCAACCAATAAAAATCAATTGGAGAAGACAGTAGTTTCTTCCCAATCTCCACAGTCAATGATAGAAGCAATTAAAGAGTTAAAGAAAGAAAAAATGGATATGAAGGCAATTGTATTCGGAGCCAACTATCAATATGCAGATAAAGTGTTAACTACAATCAAATCAATCTGCTGTCATAATCGAGGACTTCGTTTTTATCTGATTAACAGCGATTTTCCGACAGAATGGTTTTATAATCTCAATCGTAAATTGAAGAAGCTAGACTGTGAAATCATCAATGCTCGTGTCAATAGCTCTCACATTAGCCAATATAAGACCAATATTCACTATGCAACATTTTTACGTTATTTTATCTCAGATTTTGTCGAGGAAGATAAGGTCTTATATCTAGATTGTGACTTGGTTGTCACAAGAGACTTAAGTCCTCTATTTGATGTCGAACTGGGAGAGTATCCATTGGCAGCAGTCAAGGATCTGGGGGCTCAAGTATATTTTAATGAGCATGGCTTTAACGCTGGTGTCTTGCTCATCAATAATCGCCTTTGGAAGCAAGAAGAAGTTCGCAAACAGCTGATTGAAATGACTAATGAGTTGCATGATAAGGTTGCTCAAGATGATCAAAGTATCTTGAATCTCTTATTTAAAGATCGTTGGTTGGCTTTGGACTTTAAATATAACTGCATTACCTTGCACACACATTTCTCAGATTATCGACCAGAACCTGGGACTTATCCACCGATTATTCATTATTTGACAGAGAGAAAACCGTGGGGATTGTATGAACGCTCCATCTATCGAGATGTTTGGTGGTATTATAACGCTCAAGAGTGGTCGGATATGAGTCAGGTAACGCCTTGTCTGACAAAAGAACAGGTGAGTCAATACACAGGGGTTCAACATTCGGCTCTAGTCTATACCTTCTCAAGCGACTTGAGAAATATGGGCTACTTAATTGAACATCTACCAGATGTCAAATTTTATGTGGCAGCTCCCGTTATGGTGGCTGATAGTATTACAGCTCTACTAGCCTACCCAAATGTCTCTGTCTTGTCAGATATTGCTGGGCAACCAGCTTTGATTGATAGCTTGGTTGAAGGATGTGACTTTTTACTGGATATCAATGCTGAATCCGAAGTTGATGGGATCATTGGGCGTTTCCGACAAGCTGGAAAACCAGTATTTGCTTTTGAAAGTGTAGCCCATGGTGACCAAGGTCAGTTTCTTTATGACCAAGGGCGTCCTGAAGAGATGGTTCTAGCTATTGAAAACTATTGTCAAAATGGAGAATTACCTGTAAAAAAGCTGCAAGCCTACCCAAAGGTACTAGATATCCAGCAGAGTCTTGATTATATACTAGAACACCATTCTTCCGTTATTCGTTATGGAGATGGAGAAATGGATATTATGATGGGACATGGGATTCCTTATCAAGACTACGATGAGACATTGGCAGAACAGCTTAGAAGTATGATCCAACTAGAAAGCTCTCCAGAATTACTGGTCTGTCTCTCAGATGTTTTTGAAGGCTTGGAACGCTATAATCCTGAAGCTGTTAACTTTTGGCAAAAGCATTTAGAGAATTATAAAGAAGCCTATCATAGATTTTGTACAGCAAGTTTCTATGGTTCTACTTTTATATCTCGTCCTTATATGGACCTCAAAGATAAGTCTGCTTCGGTAGCCCACTTTGAAAAATTAAAGAAACTTTGGGATAAACGAGATATCTTGATCGTCGAAGGTGAAAACTCACGTTCAGGAGTTGGCAACGATCTTTTTGACAATGCTCAGTCAGTTGAGCGGATCATCTGCCCTTCTAGAAATGCCTACAGTAAAGTTGAGGCTATTCAAGAAGCGATTGGAAAGCATGCGGCTGGTAAATTAGTATTCTTGATGCTTGGACCTACAGCCAAGGTTTTAGCGTATCACTTAAGCAAAAAAGGCATACAAGCGATTGATTTAGGTCATATTGATTCCGAATATGAGTGGTTTAAGATGGGAGCAGCTTCAAAAGTGAAATTCTCACACAAGCATACCGCAGAGCATAATTTTGATCAAGAAATTCAGCTAGTTGCCGATGCGGCTTATGATGCATCTATCATCGTGAAGCTATAGTCAAGGAGTAGTGAATGAATAAAAAAGTATTTGTGTTAGCAGGAGATTACGGTTATATTCGTCAAATCGAAACTACCTTAAAATCTATTTGCTATCACAATAGTGATGTCAAGATTTATATTTTTAATCAGGATATTCCCCAAGAGTGGTTTGTCTCCGTCAGGGAAAAAATGGCATACCGAAATAGTGAGATAGTTGATATCAAGCTGTTTGGAGGTAATATGCGAAATTGGAGTCTACCACCTGTTGGACAGCACATAAACTTTATGACCTTTGCTCGTTATTTTATACCGAGTTTTGTGTCAGAAGATATTGTTTTATATTTAGATTGTGACTTAGTAGTTACACGTGATTTGACAGATCTATTTTCTATTGATTTAACCAATAAACCTCTAGCTGCTGCAAAAATCATATATGGTTTAGAAGACAGATTTAATGCAGGAGTGTTACTGATCAATAATGCGTATTGGAAGGATAAGGGAATCCAGCAGGAACTCATTAACATTACTGAAAGAGAACATGAACACTTACTTGAAGCTGATCAAACAGTTCTCAATCTAGTGATGGGAGAAAATTATGTATTATTAGATGATACCTATAATTTTCAGATTGGATATGATCAGTTGGCTGATAGTCGGGGGCAATATTTTATTTTTGAATTGCCTTTGACTCCATTACCAGCGATTGTTCATTATTTGTCTGCCGATAAACCTTGGAATACTTATTCGGTAGGTCGCCTACGTGAAGTTTGGTGGAAATATAATCAACTAGAGTGGTCTCAAATAAATAGTCAAGAAGAACTTGTCGTGAAAAAAGCTAAATATCAAGCATTGATCATTACAGGCAGTCAGCAATTAGAACAAATTGATTATCTGATTAAACATTTACCTGAGTATGATATTCATATTTTAACTTTTACGGATATGGGAGAAATTCTCAGAAGTCTAGCCAGTTATGAGAATATTAAGTTGCATCCAACTGTTATGAGGTGGATGTGCAGGAAAATGATTGAAGAATGTGATGTTTATCTGGATATCAATCATGAGTTTAAATTTCCTGATGTTTTAGAATGGGTGCAAGAAGCTAAGAAAACAATTTTAGCGTTTGATAATGTGGCCAATCCTTATCATGTAGATCAAGTATTTCCTCATGATAATCCTCAGGCTATGGTCGATTTTTTGAAGGAACTTTAAGTTTGTGAGTGGTTTGTTTTAAAAAATACTAAATTAGAGATTCAAAATGAAAATTAATATTACAAATATTTACGGTATGTCTGGTCAAAGCACAGCCTTAATTGCCCAGAACGAAACCGTTAAAATTGCAAGAAAGTTAGACTTTCACGAGCTTGGCTTTTACTTTTATAATATCTATAGTGATAGTCAAGGTGAGTTGAATAGCCGTTTAGATGGCGTTTTAGCTAAGCTGGGTTATGGGGATATCGTTGTTTATCAATCTCCTACATGGAATGGTAGGGAGTATGACCAGGCCTTTATCAGGAAATGTAAGATTTTAAACACGAAAATCATTACCTTTATCCATGACGTGCCACCCCTTATGTTTCCATCCAATTATTACTTAATGCCTGAGTACATTGAGATGTACAACCAATCAGATCTAGTAGTTGTTCCTTCGGAAAACATGAAAGAACGGCTGATTCAGGAAGGATTGACAGTTCAAAAGATTATTATCCAAGGCATGTGGGATCATGTTCATGACTATCCTTTGAGACAGCCTACTTTTCAGAAAAAACTATCTTTTGCGGGTAGTGTAGAACGTTTTGAACACTTATCCAACTGGGCTTACTCAACCCCACTCGATATTTTTTCCGAGTCTAATCAGGAGAATCATAATCCAAGTGTTTCCTTTAAAGGGTGGAAAACAGATCCAGAGTTGCTTTTTGCTTTGTCAGAGGGGGGCTTTGGCTTAGTGTGGGGAACAAGTGAAAATCCAGCTGAAGAGGCAGATTACTATCGCTTGAATATCTCTCATAAAGTTAGCACTTATCTTGCAGCAGGAATTCCAGTAGTAGTACCATCCTATCTCTCAAATGCCAGTTTCATAAAGGAAAAAGGCTTAGGTTATGTAGTAGATAGTTTGGAAGAAGCCAGTCGCCTTGTAGAGGGAACGACAGTAGAAGCTTATCAACAAATGGTTGAAAATGTATATAAAGTGAGTTATGCCTTGAAACAAGGTTACTTTACAAAAAAACTATTGATTGATGCAGTGATGCAGGTTTTGGATGTTTAGAATAGAATAGTTATGGATTGCCCTCATCCATTAGGATGAGGGAATGCCATTATTGGCAAAAGATTAATTTATAAATTTATACTCTTCGAAAATCAAATTCAAACCACGTCAGCGTCGCCTTACCGTATATATGTTACTGACGTCGTCAGTTCTATCTGCAACCTCAAAGCAGTGCTTTGAGCAACCTGCGGCTAGCTTCCTAGTTTGCTTTTTGATTTTCATTGAGTATTAGCTATGTTCATCAGAATATCTCATCACTCGAATAAGGTAGGAGAAAAATTTGAAGAAAAAATTAACATCAGTTGTCGTGAAACGGGTTATGTGGACGATTTCTTTCTTATTCATTTACGTTCTAGGAAGTAGATTGACCCTTCCCTTTGTAAACGTTAATGACACGAGTTTTTTGGGTGGAACTGCAGCTTTCTTAGCCTTTTCTACGTCTATAACAGGTGGAAATCTTCGGAGTCTTTCCCTATTTTCAGTTGGACTGTCTCCATGGATGTCGGCGATGATTTTATGGCAAATGTTTAGCATGTCTAAAAAACTTGGTCTGGGTAGTTTACCACTTGAAGTTCAAGATCGACGAAAAATGATATTAACGTTTGTCATTGCTTTAATCCAAGCATTAGCCATTACTCTAAATCTCCCTATTCAGTCAGGGGTGAATTATGGGCTAGTCTTGACCATGAATGTTCTACTCTTGATTGCGGGCACCTTTTTCTTAGTCTGGTTATCGGATTTGAATTCTTTGTTTGGTGTCGGAGGGTCTCTAGTTATCTTGATGTCAAGTATGGTGTCAAGTATGCCACAAAACATCTTAAAAAGCATCAAGGAGTTACAAGTTGGCCCCTTATTGATTGTGGCTCTTTTGCTGCTCTCAATGGTATTTTTAGCGATTGCAGTTAGAGTTCAGAGAGCTCGTTATCGAATTCTGGTAAATAAGATTATGATCCACAATCGCTTTAAACGTTATTCTTATTTGGATATTTTGCTGAATCCAGCTGGAGGAATGCCCTTTATGTATGCCATGTCCTTGGTATCCATCCCACAATATAGCTTGTTGCTTCTTCAAATGGTTTTGCCGAAAGAATCGTGGATTGGAGAGTGGATTAGCCGCTTTGCAATTGGTCAGCCAATTTGGGTCTTCACTTATATTGTTGTTTTATTTATATTAGGAATTGCGTTTGCATTTGTAAATATGAATAGTGAAGAAATTGCTGAGAGAATGAAAAAATCTGGAGAATATATTTATAATATCTATCCTGGAGAAGATACTAGTCGTTATCTCGGAAAATTGATATTTCGTTTTGCAATCATTGGGTCTATCTATATCGTATTTATGGCAGGATTTCCAATGTTGATTGTCTTATATGATCCGCGCTATATGCAACTGAGTATGCTTTCAGGTTTATTTTTGATTTTTAATGGAATGGTGTTTAATATCAAGGAAGAAATCGATGCCTTGACATTAAACGAGAATTATCGACCACTCTTAGAAATCGATTCATAATTGTGAGGAGAAGCTATGTATTATTTCATTCCTTTTTTGGAGCGCAACAATCCATCATGGCAAGCAAATATTGTGCCTTGGTATAGGACTCCTTATCGCTTAGAATTTGATGATATCTTACACCAAATTCGGATTTTTAAACGCCAAGAATTAGAATCTAAGATGCTATGGTTGACTTATCATCCTCATCTACGTTATTTGTTACACAGACAAGATTTGTTGGAGTCGGATGTTTTCTCCGTTTTTGATGCTATTCAAAACATTGAAAATGAGGAGATGCACCCTTTACAATTAAAAGACTTGACATGGGATGAAGACTGTGACTTTATCTATACCCCTTTCTTAATTGTAGTCAAGCAAAAGGGGGCACTCTATGCTCATATTGAATATGGTTCAGAAGGTTTTATCAGCTATATCACTTACTTTAAGGATAACCAAGTTGATTTCATTTGTTATTTTGATGATCGTGGATTTTTATCTAGCCTTATAGAGTATGAGGATCAAAAACCAGTTACTCGTTATTATTACAACGCAAAAGGACAGTGGCAACTGAGGGAAAATTTGCAGGGCGAAAAGCCAATTGTAAAGATCAATCCAGCAGTAAGTTATCGTTTTGGAAAATTAGTTTATGACAGTATAGATGAGGTTATCTGGGAATTCTTAGCAACATTTTTAAATCAAGACTATGAGGTTGGAGATTCATTTGTTTTGGCAGCTAATACCAAGTTTCAAGATCAATTGCTAGAAAGGTTGCCAGAAGAAGCTCCAAAAATTATAAGTTTCTTTATTGAAAGAAATCAAGCAGATGATTTACAAGCTCATCGTCAGCTAGTAGAACAGTCTAGATTGTTGATTAGTGATCGGAAAGATTTTCTTGAGCGATTACAAGAGGCTTATCCCCAATTTGCTTCTAAAATGCACCATTTACCATCTTTTGATACGCGCTTGAAGTTAGGTCTTAGTCAACGGTTAAAGGAATCAAAAATTTATGTCCAATTAGATATACAGGTGCAACAAGATCCAGAAGTCTTGTATGAAGTTTTGCATTTTGTTTCGGAAAATCCCTTGACTGAGGTTGTTTTTTCAGTATTTAATGCAGAAGGTTATCAAATAGAAGCTTTGCAGAAGCAACTTGATTCGCTGATTATGGAACGTCTTAACCCAAGGGAGCTGTTAAAGGATACTGTGGTATCTGATGCGGAAAATACATTAGAGGAAAATACCAGAGATGATTATCGCTTTAAGATTATCAATCTAAATGATGAGATGGGCTTAATTCGGGAGTTAGAATATACTCGTTTAATTGTTGATTTGAATCCAGTCGCTAATATTTACACACAGATTGCAGGGATTAGTGCAGGAATTCCTCAAATCAACTTACAAGAGTCAGAATATGTGACTCACTTACAAAATGGTTATATTCTATCAGATTTATCAGAGTTTAGTAAGGCAGGACACTACTTTTTAGATACCCTGAAACATTGGAATCAAGCCTTAATTTACTCAATTGATAAGATTCGACAAAATACAGGTGATCAATTTGTAGATAAGTGGGAAAAATGGTTAGAGGAGGCAAAAAGTGAGCAATAAATTACAGATTTTGCAGATAGGTAGCAGAAACTGGAGCCATGACTATGAGCTTCCTGAAAATATGGAGTGGCACTTCTTTTGGCCGAGATCAATGACTGCCATAAAGAAGGTCATGAAAATGGAAGGCTTAAGAACTTTTTCAGCTGTTTTGGTTGAAAATCCTGAGCACTTATCGGATTTGATTCCGTTGATGAGAAAGATTACTCCTTATACGATTTTCTACCCTGATACAGCTGAGCCTCAATCAAAAGATCTTCAAGACTTCTTGAAAAAAACTTGTGCTCAAGCAACAGATTTTTCAAACCCAGTAGAACTTTTGAGACTCCTATCTAAAGCCCTGTTTAGAGGGCAGTATGGGGATAAGTTAGTTCCAATTGATATGATTGTCAATCCTGCTTTTAAGGGAAAGGTTCGATATAACGGTTATGAAAATCTAGAACTCCTAGGAAAGTATGGTCAAGACTTTCGCCCTTTAATTAGTTGGAAGTATAATATCCGAGCTAGCGAATTTAACCCAGTTGAACTCTGGCTCGAATATGAGAAAGATTGGACTTGTGATATTCGCCTGATCGTTCGAAATATTCAAGATGGATCTACTGCTAATTTTGTCAAAGAGCGAGTTTTCACTGTTGAAGATATGCAGTCTGCCTTGGTACTGGATGATGATTTTTCTTCATTTATCAGTGTCTCTTTAGAAGCTAGAGGAGCAGGATGTCTGAAAATAGGAGCTCTTCACCAGCGTTTAACGCGCTACCAGTTTGGTAAATATGTTCTTGGTGGAGGTATCATCCATAATGACAAGCGTGAGGAGATCAATTACTTTTTCTATCCAGGAGACTTTAAGCCTCCTTTGAATATCTACTTTTCTGGTTATCGACGAGCAGAAGGATTTGAGGGGTTTGGAATGATGAGATCCTTTGGAGCACCTTTCCTTCTCTTTCAAGATCCTCGAATCGATGGAGGGGCTTTCTATCTGGGTGATGACTGTCTTGAAAATGGTGTTCGAAATGTCATTCAAGAACATTTGGATTTGTTAGGATTCTCAAATAAGGAACTAATCCTTTCGGGCATGTCTATGGGGACCTATGGTGCTATGTATTACAGCTCTTTCTTTGAACCTAAAGCTGTGATTGTTTCAAAACCCTTGACCAATCTGGGCTTGATAGCAGAGAGAGGCCGACTTGAGGCACCTGGGATTTTCCCAACTGCTTTTGATATCTTACGTCATCATTCTAAGGGAGAGGCTAGCTTAGATGCTATGAGAGCCTTAGATGACCGTTTTTGGACTCCTTTTAAAGAAGCAGATTTTAGTCAAACAATCTTTGGGCTCTCTTATATGAAAGAGGAAGACTACGATCCGCATGCCTATGATGATTTAGTAGCAGCCCTTTATCATACGGGGGCTCGTATTATGGTCAAGGGGACCTCAGGCCGCCACAATGACGATAGTACTACTAGTGCTGCTTGGTTCAAGAATTTTTATAAGATGATTTTAGAGCAGGATTTTGGGAGAAAGTTTTAATGATGATCAAACGGAATAAAGAAATATATTGGGGAGAATTTAAGGGAGCTAGTTTAGGTGATACGAGGCAAAATACATTTTTGTTTGGTTCTATTGTCCTCTATTATTCAAGAGACCATGTTTATCTGGAAAATGATATGGTGAATTCTGGTACTATGATTCATGAGTGGACCTCAAGTTTTAACTTTCAAGGAAATCGCTTAACCCCAACCTTACCTCTTTTAAAAAGGGGATATCGTTACCGTTTGTCTAGTCGTATGACTGTGCAACCTCAAAATGGTTTATACTTTAGGCTCATCTTTATGGATCGTTATGATAAGCAGGTTGGTCAAGTGATTGAAAAAGACTTGGATTTCACCTTTACCTATCCAGAAGAAGCCTATCATTACAGAGTACAGCTGTTGAGTGCAGGATTTCAAGCAGTTGACTTTCATTCATTTTCAATAGAAGAGGACGATTCTGAGCAAGATGTGGAACAAGAATAGACAATTGAGCAAGGTGAAAAAAATCTTGCATCAAATCAATCTAAAAAAAGAAGAGATGGCCTCGCTAACAGATGATGAATTAGCAGGTAAAACTCAAGAATTTAAAGATAGAATTGCTGCTGGAGAAAGCTTAGACGATCTTTTAGTGGAAGCTTTTGCAGTTGTACGTGAAGCCGATAAGCGGATCCTAGGAATGTTTCCCTATGATGTACAGGTCATGGGTGGGATTGTCATCCACCAAGGGAATGTTGCGGAGATGAATACAGGTGAAGGTAAAACCTTGACCGCTACGATGCCAGTCTATCTCAATGCCTTATCGGGAAAAGGTGTTATGCTGGTGACGACTAACGACTATCTTGCCAAGCGTGATGCAGAGGAGATGGGACAAGTCTATGAGTTCTTAGGTTTGACCATTCGCATTCCCTTTTCTGAAGACGAGGATGAAGAGTTAACGCCTGAAGATAAGCGGGAAATTTATAGTGCGGATATTGTTTATACGACAAACAGTGGTCTTGGTTTTGACTACTTGATTGATAATCTAGCCTCTAGTGAAGATAAAAAGTACATGCCAGAATTTAACTTTGTTATCGTAGATGAGGTAGATTCAGTCTTGCTGGATAGTGCTCAAACTCCCTTGGTCATTTCAGGTTCTCCTAGGGTTCAATCCAATTTTTATGGAATTATTGACACCTTGATGACAACTCTAGTTGAGGGTCAAGACTATATCTTTAAAGAAGAGAAAAAAGAAGTCTGGCTCACTACTAAGGGCGCTCAAACTGCGGAGAGCTTTTTAGGTATTGATAACCTCTATTCTGAAGAACATGGCGTACTAGCAAGACACCTGACCTTTGCTTTACGAGCTCATACCTTATTTAAAAGGGATAAAGACTATATCATCCGTAAGGGTGAGAAAGAGGAAGAACTCGTATTGGTAGATCAAAGTACAGGTCGTTTATTAGAAATGACCAAATTACAGGGTGGTTTACACCAAGCCATTGAGGCAAAAGAGCATGTTCCCTTGTCTGAAGAAACACGGGCGATGGCTTCCATTACCTACCAAAGCTTATTTAAGAAGTTTAAAAAAATCTCTGGGATGACTGGGACAGGAAAGGTTGCAGAGAAAGAGTTTTTAGAAACTTATGGCATGTCAGTCATTCGAATCCCTACAAATCGTCCGAATCAGCGAATTGATTATCCAGACAATCTCTATGTTACCCTACCTGAGAAAGTGTATGCATCGCTTGCTGAGATTAAATATTATCATGAAAAGGGTAATCCTTTATTGATTTTTGTTGGATCGGTAGAAATGTCGGAACTCTACTCCTCTCTATTATTACGTGAAGGAATTGCTCATAACGTTTTAAATGCCCATAATGCAGCGCGTGAAGCTCAGATGATTGCAGAGTCAGGTCGTATGGGAGCCGTGACAGTTGCGACTTCTATGGCTGGCCGTGGGACTGATATTAAGCTTGGTCCAGGAGTTGCTGAACTGGGTGGTCTAGTTGTCATTGGTACAGAACGGATGGATAGTAAACGTATTGACTTACAGATTAGAGGACGTTCTGGTCGACAGGGAGATCCTGGCTTGTCGAAATTTTTTGTCTCACTGGAAGATGATGTGATCAAGAAGTATGGACCTTCTTGGGTCCATAAGATGTATAAGGACTATACAGTAAATAAACAGATAAGCCCAGAACTTTTAGAAGGAAGACGCTATCGGAAATTAGTAGAAAAAGCGCAGAAGGCAAGCGATAGCGCTGCTAGATCATCAAGAAGGCAAACCTTAGAGTATGCTGAGAGTATGAATATCCAAAGAGAGATGGTCTATAGTCAAAGAAATCGCTTGATTGATGGAACCGAGGATCTTGATGGTTTTGTTGTAGATGTTCTGGATGAGTTCGTAAGAAAAAGCTTGGCAGAAGAACCCTTTGAAAGTAGAGAAGAACTGTATCATTTTATCGTTAAAAATATTAGTTTTCTTTACCATGCAGTTCCGCAAGAGTTAGATCTGACGGATAAGGATGCAATCAAGCTAGTTCTGGAGACAACCGTTCAAAAGAGTCTACAAGAGAAACGAACGATTCTGGAAACTCATGACTTCTTTTCAGATTTTCAGCGTTTAGCATTGCTAAAAGCAATAGATGATAACTGGGTAGAGCAGGTAGACTACCTGCAACAATTGAGTCTAGCAATCGGTGGGCAATCAGCTGCTCAAAAGAATCCTATTGTCGAGTATTATCAAGAAGCCTATCATGGATTTGAAGAGATGAAAAGGCAGGTCAAGAAGGATATGGTTCGAAATCTTCTATTGAGTCGAGTAGACATTTCACCTGATGGGGAAATTATGGCTTATTTTCCATAAAAAGGGGACAATATGACAATTTACAATATAAATTTAGGAATCGGCTGGGCCAGCAGTGGTGTTGAATATGCCCAAGCTTACCGTGCAGGTATTTTTCGCAGCCTAAATCTGCCGTCAAAGTTTATCTTTACAGACATGATTTTGGGTGATAATATCCAGCACTTAACCGCAAATATCGGTTTTGATGATGATCAGGTCATCTGGCTTTACACTCACTTCACAGACATCAAGATTGCACCGACCAGTGTGACGGTAGATGATGTTTTGGCTTACTTTGAAGGTGTAGAAAGCCGTCGTGAACGAAATGGGAAAATTGAACGAATCTTCTTCTCAGATGAGGACAAGTTTATCACTTGTTATTTAGTAGATGAGGAAAAAGATTTTGTCCAACATGTGGAGTATGTGTATGCTGGTAAGTTAATCCGCAAGGATTACTTCTCTTACACACGCTACTGCACAGAGTATTTTGCTCCTAAAGATAATGTAGCGACACTCTACCAAAGAACCTTCTACAATGAAGATGGGACTCCAGCTTATGAGATGTTCATGAATCAAGGGACCGAGGAAGTCTACCGTTTTAAGGATCGAATCTTATACGGGAAGCCTGCCTTGATCCGTTATTTCATGCAGACACTTGGGTTAAGTAAATCAGATTTAGTGATTTTAGACCGTGAAACAGGGATTGGTCAGGTGGTCTTTGAAGAAGCGCGTGCAGCTCACCTTGCTGTTGTCGTTCACGCTGAGCACTATAGTGAAAATGCGACCAATGATGATTATATCCTTTGGAACAACTATTATGACTACCAGTTTACCAATGCAGATAAGGTCGATCTCTTTATCGTTTCAACGGATCGTCAAAAGGAAGTTCTAGAGCAACAGTTTGCTCACTATACCTCGCACGCTCCTAAGATTGTGACCATTCCAGTTGGAAGTGTTGACCAATTAACAAAACCACAAAAGAGTCGTAAACCATTTTCTCTCATTACAGCTTCGCGTCTAGCCAAGGAAAAACATATTGATTGGCTTGTCAAGGCTGTGATTGAAGCTCATAAGGAATTGCCAGAATTAACCTTTGATATCTACGGTAGTGGTGGCGAGGAAGGACGTCTACATGAGATTATCGCTGCAGGTCAGGCAGAAGAGTATATTAAACTCAAGGGCCATGCAGAACTTTCCCAAATCTATTCACAGTATGAAGTTTATCTAACCGCTTCTACCAGTGAAGGCTTTGGGTTGACACTCATGGAAGCAATTGGATCAGGCCTGCCATTGATTGGTTTTGATGTTCCTTATGGAAATCAAACCTTCATCGAAGATGGTGAAAATGGTTACTTGATTCCAAGCTCATCTGACCATGTCGAAGATGAAATCAAGAAAGCTTATGCAGAAAAAATCTGCCAACTGTATTTGGAGAACCATTTGGAAGGCATGAGAGAAAAATCTTACCAGATTGCTGAGAAATTCTTGACTCAAGAGATTTTGAACAAATGGGAAAATACAATCAAGGAGGTAGTGGATGATTCAGTTATTTGATGTATACAATCAAGAAAGCCAAGATTTGCACTATAGTCTGACTGAAGCAGGCCTGTCTGATTTGGCTGTGGTTATTGAACCCGATGGATTTTTGCCAGCTGGAGTTGTCTCACCTTTCACCTATTATTTGGGTTATGACAGCGGTAAACCCTTGTACTTTAACCAAGTTCCTGTACCAGACTTTTGGGAGATTGCTGGGAATAATCAATTTGGAACCATCAATGACCTTAATCAAGAACGAGCAGTGATTCATTTTGCAGATGGCTTACAGGCTCGTTTGGTGAAAAAAGTCGAATGGAAAACACCAGCAGGTCGCATCTTCCAAGTGGATCACTATAATCGTTTTGGAGCTTGCTTTGCTAAGACGACCTTTGATGCTTCTGGCCAAGCTATCATGACTTCTTATCGGAATGTAGATCAAAAAGAAGTTATTTTGGAAAACCATGTCACAGGTGATATTCTGCTGACCTTGGAAGGTCAAGGATTGCGCCATTTTTCTGGTCGAGTGGCCTTTATCATAGACTTCTTACAAGGTTTGAAAGTGAATCTTGACCACATTCTCTTTAATACTCTATCTACATCGTTTTTGACTTCCTTCCATTTCCCAGACAAATCGGGTCAGGATATTCTAGTTTGGCAAGAACCATTACATAATGATATACCAGGAAATATGCAACTGATCTTAGAGAATGACCAGCTTCGAGCTAAGACCGTTATCATTCCAGATTATGCGACTTATGAACGTGCTTTGCAATTGACGGATGAAAAATTCCATCATAAGTTTAATCACCTAGGCTATCATTATAACTTTAAGCGTGATAATTTTGTTCGTCCTGATGCCTTGATTGTAACCAATTCGGACCAACTAGAGCAAGTCGAAAAACTGGTGGAAAGTTTACCAAGGGTTACTTTCCGAATAGCAGCAGTGACAGAGATGTCATCCAAGTTACTGGATATGCTCCGCTATCCCAATGTCGTACTCTATCAAAATGCCAGTCCCCAAAAGATTCAGGAGCTTTACCAGTTATCAGATATCTACTTGGACATCAACTATGGTAACGAACTACTTCAAGCTGTTCGTCAGGCTTTTGAACACAACCAACTGGTCCTAGCTTTTGAGGAAACAGCCCATAATCGTCGCTATATTGCCCCAAATCATATTTTCGCTAAGGAAGCAGTTGACGACATGATTCACACCATTGAGTTAGCTCTTTCTCATGTCAAAGAAATGGGACGAGCTCTGGGAGACCAAGGTTACCATGCCAATTATGTGGATCCAATCATGTATCAGGAGCGGATGGAAACCATTTTAGGAGAAAGCCATGACTAAAAAAGATCTATTTTATCAGGATGTTGAAGGTCGTATGGAAGAGATGAAACAAGAACCCATCAAAAAAGAAAAATCTACACGTGGTGAAAAAATCAGTAAAACATTCTCTTTCTTGTTGGGATTGATTATTTTGATAGGTTTGCTGTTTACTTTAATAGGACTTTTGAGGTAGTTAAATGACTGAATTATTGATAATTTTAACCATTATTTTAGCTATTGCCTTAATCATCCTTGTGACCATTCAACCAAGACAAACTCAAATTTTTTCTATGGATGCAACTAGTAATATCGGAAAGCCCAGCTATTGGCAAAGCAATACGCTTGTTAAAGTTCTAACTTTGCTCGTTAGCTTAGCCTTATTTGTGATGCTACTCCTCTTTATGGCCTTAACATTTTCATGATCTATATTTTTTAAAGAGACAATGCTTGACTTTAACAGTGAAGATTTACAGAAATTTAAGTTTGAGGAGAAAATTTTAAGAAAACTTTTAGGAATCTAGCTTATACTATAAGCATAAGTTAAGAAGACCTTAACTTTAACTCCTAAAAATTTTTCATAATAATCTCCCTATAAAATAAAGTCGCCCAATCAGGCGGCTTGTTTTTGTACTAATACTCAATGAAAATCAAAGAGCAAACTAGGAAGCTAGCCGCAGGCTGTACTTGAGTACGGCAAGGGGACGATGACGTGGTTTGAATTTGATTTTCGAAGAGTATAAGATTAAGCTTATTCATGGTATAATAGTGCTATGAGATTAGATAAATTTTTAGTTGCCTGCGCCGTAGGAAGTCGGACAGAGGTCAAAAACTTTCTAAAGGCTGGGCGTGTGACGGTCAATGGTAAAAAGGAAAAATCAGCCAAGCTGCAAATCAATGAAGAGACAGACGAGATTTGTTTTGACGGGGAAAAGCTAGACTACGAGGAGTTTGTTTACTATATGATGAACAAGTCCCAGGATGTTATTTCAGCAACTGAAGATCCTAAACACAAGACTGTTTTGGATTTGTTGGATGACTATGCACGTGCCAAGGAAGTTTTCCCGGTGGGGCGTTTGGATATCGATACGCATGGACTCTTACTCTTGACCAATGATGGCCAGTTGGCTCATGCTCTCCTTTCACCTAAACGCCATGTGGATAAAACCTATCTTGCGCAAGTCGATGGAATCATGACGGATGAAGATATTGAGACTTTTGCCAAGGGGATTCCGCTCAAAGACTTTACCTGCCAACCTGCTAAGCTTGAGCTTGTGTCTCTCGATAGAGAAAAAAACCAAAGTCTGGTTCGCGTGACTATTGCAGAGGGGAAATTCCACCAGATTAAACGCATGGTTGCTTACTGTGGCAAGGAAGTGGTGGACTTGCAACGTCTGACCATGGGAACTTTGACCTTGGATGAAAATCTGAAGCGTGGGGAATGGCGTCGCTTGACCACAGAGGAATTAGAAAGCTTGCTCGAAAGTGTTAGGTAAACTGTGGAATCTTTGAAAAAGGTGAGGAAAATATCCTTGCCTTTTTCAGTTTTTGGTTGCTTCCTTTGTGAAAAGAGTTATAATAGACTGTAGAATAAAAGGAGGATTTTATGAACGCGATTCAAGAATCATTTACAGATAAATTATTTGCCAACTATGAAGCAAATGTCAAATACCAAGCTATCGAAAATGCTGCTAGCCACAATGGAATCTTTGCAGCTCTTGAGCGTCGTCAAAGCCATGTCGACAACACCCCTGTTTTCTCACTTGATTTAACAAAGGACAAGGTCACTAACCAGAAGGCTTCTGGTCGTTGTTGGATGTTTGCGGCCCTTAATACCTTCCGCCACAAACTCATCTCTCAATACAAACTTGAAAACTTTGAATTGTCACAAGCTCACACCTTCTTCTGGGACAAGTATGAAAAATCTAACTGGTTCTTGGAGCAAGTCATTGCGACTGCTGACCAAGAATTGACAAGTCGTAAGGTAAGTTTCCTGCTCCAAACTCCTCAACAAGATGGTGGACAATGGGATATGGTTGTGGCTCTCTTTGAGAAATACGGTGTCGTTCCTAAGTCTGTTTATCCAGAGTCTGTTTCATCTAGCAGTAGCCGTGAGCTCAATGCAATCCTTAACAAATTGCTTCGTCAAGATGCTCAAATCTTGCGTGATTTGCTTGCTTCTGGTGCAGATCAAGCAGCTGTTCAAGCTAAGAAAGAAGACCTCTTGCAAGAAATCTTTAACTTCCTTGCTATGTCACTAGGTCTTCCACCACGTAAATTTGACTTTGCTTATCGTGATAAGGACAACAACTACCAAAGTGAAAAAGGCATTACGCCACAAGAGTTTTACAAGAAATATGTTGACCTTCCGCTAGAAGACTACGTTTCTGTGATCAATGCTCCAACTGCTGATAAACCTTACGGTAAATCATACACAGTTGAGATGTTGGGAAATGTCGTTGGTAGCCGTGCAGTTCGCTACATCAACGTACCGATGGAACGCTTGAAAGAATTGGCCATTGCCCAAATGCAGACAGGAGAAACTGTTTGGTTTGGTTCAGATGTTGGCCAGCTCAGCAACCGTAAAGCCGGAATCCTTGCGACAGATGTCTATGACTTTGAATCAAGCATGGACATTCAACTCACTCAAGACAAGGCAGGACGTTTGGACTACAGCGAAAGCTTGATGACTCACGCCATGGTCTTGACAGGTGTTGATTTGGATGAAAATGGTAAATCAATCAAGTGGAAAGTTGAAAACTCTTGGGGAGACAAGGTTGGGACAGATGGTTACTTTGTTGCCTCAGATGCCTGGATGGACGAATACACTTACCAAATCGTTGTTCGTAAAGAATTACTAACAGCAGAAGAACAAGCTGCCTATGAAGCAGAACCAATCGTCCTTGCACCATGGGATCCAATGGGTGCCTTGGCTGAATAAATGAGATATAAAAAGAACGGTTCTATAATTTTTAGGGTTGATGGAAATTTTCCACCAACCCTATTTTAGTGTATACAAAAAGGCCAACATCCATTATATTAAAAGCGCTGAAACCTAAAACAAAAGGATGATGACCATATGAACAATATACTAGAAGCTACACTACAAATCAAAGATAAAAACATTATTTGGGATAATAAAGTTCAAGAGAAGATATTTAAAAAGAGAAAATCTTTATTTTATGCAGCTACTTATACGCATAAACCAGAATTTTGTACCGTTTGTGGGTGTGTTAGCCGAAATAATAATATCGTTAAAAACGGCACGAAAACATCTCGTATCACTCTCTGTTCTGTTTCAGGCCTAGCGGCCTACTTAAATCTACGCAAGCAGAGATTTCTCTGTAGAGAATGCGGCTCTTCATTTACCTCAGACACTAGTCGAATCGTAGAAAAACACTGTCATATCTCTAAACGCTTAAAAAACGAAATTAAATCAAAAATAAGTGAAACAGTATCTGAAACCTATATCGCAAAAGAAACAAATGTTTCAGTTCATACGGTAAGACGTATCATAGATGATACAACACGTTTACTAAAGATTAAACCATTACACGATTTACCTGAGCATTTGTGTTTTGATGAATTTAAATCCGTCAAATCTTCCGATAGTAATATGAGCTTCATTATTTGTGATAGCACTACACACAAGCTGGTCGATGTTGTACGAGATAGAAAATCTTACAGCTTGAAAAAGTATTTTCATCGTTTTGAGCCTAAGACTAGATTAAAGGTAAAAACTATCTCCATCGACATGTACTTACCGTACATTCAATTAATAAAAGAAATGTTTCCTAACGCTAAAATTATCATTGATCCTTTTCATATCGTACAAGCCTTAAATAGAGAATTAAATCGAACTCGGGTACGTGTCATGAATAAGCATCGCTATAAAGACTCTAAATTATATCGAAAGTTAAAACATTATTGGAAGTTAATTTTAAAGAACTCTAATGAACTTCAGAACTATAAATATAATCGTTATAAGCTTTTTGAAAGCTTCATAACAAGTAAAGGAATCGTAGATTATATCTTAGAAAAAAATCCATCTCTTAAAAATGATTATGAGGTTGTACATTCACTTCGTGAATGTATACAGGATAGAGATTATATAGAATTCAAGGAAACGATTGAAGCAGCTACGCAATTAGACCTATCTCCTGGTTTAAAAAGAGTATTAAAGACTCTTATGACTTACTTGCCATATATTCAAAATACTTGTGAGTATCCAACTAGAACAAATGGCCCTATTGAAGGAATAAACAATAAAATAAAAGTGCTTAAAAGAAATGCCTACGGCTTTAGAAACTATTACCATTTTAGAAATAGGATTATTTTAATAACAAAAATGTTTGGCCCAAAACAAAAAGGAATTAAGCAACAATTAGTTGCTTCAGATTGAAGACAAAGTCCTTGGAAGTGAAGTTTCTAAGGGCTTTTCTTTGTGTAAAGTCGTATAATAGAGGTA
>NZ_JALDUI010000009.1 GCF_023115445.1 Streptococcus sp. oral taxon 431
TTACCTCTATTATACGACTTTACACAAAGAAAAGCCCTTAGAAACTTCACTTCCAAGGACTTTGTCTTCAATCTGAAACAGCCCTTTAGGACTGTTAATGTTTATTATACAACTTCAGAATGATCTAGGCTCTCACCAATTTCTGCTAGACGCTCGATGATTTGATCTTGTGTTAATTCATGTTCCAAAACATAGCGATTACGTGGATGAACACGGCACTCGTGCGAGCAACCACGAAGATATTTGTCTTCGTTGTCTTCTGATGCCAAGATACGGCGGTTACAGAATGGATTTCCACAGTTGACATAGCGTTCACATGGTGTTCCATCAAACCAATCTTTCCCTACAATGGTTGGATTGACATGGTTGACATCGACTGCAATACGTTCGTCAAAGACATACATTTTCCCATCCCAAAGTTCCCCTTGAACTTCTGGATCTTTCCCATAAGTCGCAATTCCTCCATGCAATTGACCGACATCTTTGTAGCCTTCACGGACCATCCAGCCAGAGAATTTCTCACAGCGGACTCCACCTGTACAGTAAACAACGACACGTTTATCCATGAACTTTTCCTTGTTATCACGGACCCATTGTGGTAATTCACGGAAGTTGCGGATGTCAGGACGGATAGCCCCACGGAAGTGTCCAAGGTCGTACTCATAGTCATTACGAGTATCAAGGACCACTGTATCTTCATCTAGGAGGGCTTCTTTAAATTCTTTTGGAGACAAGTAAGCACCTGTCGTTTCAAGTGGGTCGATGTCGTTGTCAAAGTTATCATCCTCTAAACCAAGGTGGACAATCTCTTTCTTATAGCGAACAAACATCTTCTTGAAGGCTTGCTCACTTTCTTCGTCAATCTTGAACCAGAGGTCTTCCATACCTGGAAGGCTGTGAACATAGTCCATGTATTTTTGCGTTGTTTCGTAGTCTCCAGAAACGGTTCCGTTGATCCCTTCGTCAGCCACTAGGATACGGCCCTTGAGCCCGATAGACTTACAGAAAGCCAAGTGGTCTGCAGCAAATTGTTCCGCGTTTTCGATGGGAACATATTTATAGTAAAGTAAAACTCGAATATCTTTTGACATAAGATTGATTCTCTTTTCTAAGATTAAATTATCAGAATTTTTCATTCAACTATACCAGTATACTCTCCCAAGAAAGCGAATGCAATTTATTTGACCGAAAATTGAAAACAAGACCATTTTCAGATCTTGTTTCAACTAAATATTCGGTGAAGAAAAGTTAACAAAAATGGCAAGGTTGCTACAATATTATTAATCACATGAATTGCATAGCTAGGATAGATACTCTTGGTATAACGAGTTAATCCAGCACAACATACTCCAAATGTCGAAAAAACAAGAATATCTAAGAAATTTGGAAAGCTAGAAAAGTGAGGAAGAGCAAATAAAACCGAAGGAAGAATCAGGTCAAGTCCAAGCTTCGAATCTTTAAAGAAGGCGTGTTGGAACAAACCCCTATAAATCAACTCTTCCATCAGAGGACCTAGGAAAAATAAGGTCAGGTAGAGACCCAACTCGGCAAAATTTGTCCCACTATAGCCGATTAGTACAGCCCAGCCCTCAGAGGTTGACTGTACATGTCTTGCCGTTTGAAAATTAAAAGATATGCAAAGTACGGTTACGAAAACCGTCAAAACTGTATACCATAGCCATTTTTTCTTTTGAATAACAAAAAGGTAGCCATGTCCTGCCTTGGCTAAAATCCAAATCATGAGGCCAATAAAGACAAGACTGATAAGATTTTTAATCCAGAAAAAATTGCCAATCTGAGAAGAATATTGCCAGTAATTTTGAACCACCAGTGTTAGCTGAGAGAGTCCATATACGAAAAATAAGTAAGATAAGATTGCACTGATTTTAAAGAGTAGATGGTATTTTTTCATATGTCTGTGTCCAATGTTATATGTAAGAGCAAATATCTAGATAGAAATACAGATAATTATATGCACTTACCCTAAAAAGAATCACCACCCCGTCTGGAAATATCCAGACAAGGCAGTGATCGCTCTTTTTAGGAATGAATACACGAAATCAATTGTTCTTGCGATTATTTGCTTTTCAAGAATTCGTCGTATTGTTTTTGCATTTCATCCAATACTTTTTGGTAAGCACCTTCAGATTTAAGTTTTTCCATCAATTCTGGAATAGCTTTTTCTGGGTCTACAGTACCAGTGTTGATAGCTGTATCGAATTGTTGCATAGTGTTAGTGATAGCTGAGATTTCAGATTTCACGTTGTCAGTGTTAAAGATGAATCCAAGCGCTGGAGATTCTTTTGCAGTTTCCAAGTCTTTCTTAGATTGTGCAATTTGCTCATCTGTAACGTTTTCGTTGATGTAAAGGATCCAGTTGTTACCAGTGTTCCATCCTGACATGTGAGTGTTTCCTTTGTATCCATCAAGGACTTTAACACGGTTTTCTTTACCTGCAACTTTTTCCCAGTTCTTGCCTTCTGGTCCATAAACAAGTCCGTTCAAGAGTTCTGGGTTAGTGTTCAAAAGGTTCAACACTTCCATTGATTTTTCTTTGTTCTTAGAGTTATTTGAGATGACAAAGTTAGCAACTTGTGTTGTTTGGTTTTTCTTGATGAAGTTAGTGATTGGTTTGATTTGGATATCTTTGTTGGCAACACGTGAAAGCAAGCTGTTACCATAGTCAGCTGGTCCTACTGTTTCTTCACGAACGAACCAAGTATCTTGTTGAAGGTCGAATGAAGTATCGCTTGTTGCTACGTCTTTTGGAATGTATCCAGCTTCATAGAATTTGTGAAGAGTCTTCAAGTGTTCTTTGAAACGAGGTACTTCGTAACGGTTTACGATCTTAGTAGTGTCTCCTTCAAGGTCGATAACGAATGGAAGTCCGTTTGGAACTGGGTAGTCAAAGTTATCAGATGGGATGAAGTTCTTAGTAACCGCAAATGGCACTACATCTGGAGCTTTTTCTTTGATTTGTTTCAAGACTGGTTCAAGTGTTTCGTATGAAGTGACACCTGAAATATCGATACCGTATTTAGCAAGAAGTGTTCCGTTGAAGGCGAAGTTTTGAGATGATGCAACGTTGGCTGCAACTGGAACTGCGTAAATTTTACCGTTAATGCTGTTACCTTTGATGTAAGCTGGGTCAAGTGCTTTGTAAAGTTCTGCCCCTTCTTTCTTGTACAAGTCAGTCAAGTCTGCATAGGCACCTTTTTGAGCATTTACAACATAGTTAGATGCAAAGGCGATATCATAGTTTTCACCAGATGATGTGATAACTGACATTTTCTTATCATAGTCACCCCATCCAAGATATTGGATATCCAATTTAGCACCAACTTTTTCTCCGATAATTTTGTTTGCATTTTCTAGCAATTCATCCAAGTTATCTGGTTTGTCACCGATTTGGTACAATTTGATAACAGGTTTGTCACCTGAAGCAGAGTCAGCAGCTTTTTGGTTGTTTCCTTTAAGGTTTCCACAAGCTGCAAGGCTAGCAGCTAAAGCGACAAGGCTAGCAGATGCAAACGCATATTTTTTCCAGTTTTTCATTATAAAAACTCCTTTTTTTATTTTTAAAGTTATTAACAAAATTAAATTGTTGATTTTCCTTTGTCAGAAAAATCAGAGTTAGAGAAGAAACAATGTTTCTTAGACTTCCTTACTCTTTAACACCACCGATAGTCAAACCTTTTACAAAGTAACGTTGGAAGAATGGGTAGAGGATCGCAATTGGAACAGTCGCAACAACGACCATGGCCATACGACCTGTTTCTTTTGGTAGGGCAACTGCAAGCTGTCCTGACATACCAACTGACTTAGCAATGTAATCCATGTTGTTTTGAATTTGCATGAGCAAATATTGCAATGGATACAAGTTATCACTCTTGATGTAAAGAAGGGCGTTAAACCAGTCATTCCAGAATCCAAGCGCTGTCAATAGTGTAATCGTTGCGATACCTGGTAGTGACAGTGGCAAACAGATTTGGAAGAAGATACGAGCTTCACTAGCTCCATCGATACGAGCTGATTCGAGGATTGCTTCTGGGATGGTTTTCTTGAAGAAGGAACGCATCAACATGATATTAAATGGTGATAGAAGCATTGGAACAATCAAGGCCCAAATAGTATCACCAAGGTGAAGCAATTGAGTCACCACGATATAGCCTGGTACCAAACCAGCATTGAACAACATACTAAGAAGAGCGAAGATTGTAAAGAATTTACGATACTTAAATGTTGAACGTGAGATGGCGTAAGCGTAAGTTGTCGTGATAAAGACGTTTGTCAATGTACCGACAACTGTCACAAACACTGAGATAAAGAGCGCTTGTAAAATCTTATCTTTGAACTGAGCCAAAAACTCAAAACCATCTAATCCAAACTGTGATGGAAAGAAGCTATATCCATATTGAACGATACTCTTCTCATCTGTAACTGAGATAATGATTACAAAGATGAAAGGCAAGATACAAGAGAAGGCCAGCAAACCAGAAATGATACTAAAGAAGATATCTGCTTTCTTGCTGAAGGAGTGTATGCCAACATTATCAATTTTTTCTTTTTGAATTTTTTTTGCCATATGCTCCTCCTTTCTAGAATAGTGCCGAGTTAGGATCAACACGTCTTGCAAGTAAGTTTGATAGAATAACCAGAATCAAACCGACGACTGACTGATAGAGACCGGCTGCTGATGCCATACCGATATCTGCTGTCTGAGTCAAACCGTTAAAGACGTAGACGTCCAATACGTTTGTTACGCTATAGAGCTGACCAGCATTGTGAGGGATTTGGTAGAAGAGACCGAAGTCTGCACGGAAGATGTTTCCGACTGCAAGGATGGTCAATACTGTCACAAGTGGTGTTAACTGAGGGATGGTTACGTTGCGGATACGTTGCCATTTGCTAGCACCGTCCACTGTCGCTGCTTCGTAGTAGGTTGGATCAATACCCATGATTGTTGCATAGTACATCACACTACTGTATCCAAAGCCCTTCCAAATACCTAGGAAGAGGAGGAGGTAAGGCCAAATACTTACATCAGCGTAGAAGTTAATACCCTTCATCCCGAGAGCTTCTAAGGTGTGATTGATAAGCCCTTTATCGATATTTAGGAAAGCATCTGTAAAGAAACTGATGATAACCCAAGATAGGAAATACGGGAATAACATAGAAGTTTGGTAGATTTTAACCATTTGCTTAGAGCGAAGTTCACTAAGAATAATGGCAATCCCAACCGATACGATCAAACCAATAAAGATAAATCCAAGGTTGTAAAGGACAGTGTTTCGAGTGATGACAAAGGCATCTTTTGAACTAAATAAGAATCTGAAGTTATCTAGTCCAACCCATTTACTATTTATAATACTGTGGACGAATCCTTCACCAGTCATATGGTAGTCTTTGAAGGCAACCACATTTCCAAATACTGGGATGTAGAAGAATAAGATCAACCAAAGTGTCCCTGGTAAAACCATTAAGAGAAATATCCAATTATCTCTCAAAGTTTTTGAAAACTTGTTCATAATTTCCTCCCTTTTTATTTTTCTAAAACTTGATAATCTCACAATTTTTAGACTTGATAACGTTTACAAAAATAGTATACTCCTATTTTAAGGATAGTTTAAACTACTAATTATAGAAAAAACTCCACAAATTATTTTATGTGGAGAACTTTTTTATATAAGAAGGATGTTTCACGAGAAACGTCTTGCTTGCAAGAGGTGTTGCCCATATTTGTTACTTGAAAACTTGTTCTAATATCGGTTGGTGAAAATCAACAAAATGAACCTGGGCATCTATAATAGCACCTGCTTCGTTTTTATAAATCTCTGGTTCCCCCTCAGTATGTAAAATAGTTGGGTGACCATCCTTGTAGCCAAAGAGAATCACTTCTGTCCCTGCTTCATTTACATAACAGGCCAAGATTTCAAATCGTTTTTCTCCAAGACCAGCAGTATAGCCATGCCATTTAAAAGTATATTTGACTCCATCGACTTGCCCAAATTGCATCATCTGATCCGGAACTGCAAGCCCATAATAGCGACCATATGTTGCTAGGCTAGTTGACTTAAATCTTTCACCCTTACTATCTGAGTAGGATTCCATGGCTATTTTTATCTTGTCTGTTAGAGAACTATTGTCTATATCTGGCTCATTCTCTGTAGCTACGCTTGTTTTTAATAGAAATTCCTTAAAGCCTTGTGCTAAATCTGTGTTTTCAGTCTCTTCAAAGTTTGCAGCACTGATAGTTTCTAAAGTCTTATCGGCATGTAAGACCTGTGCTTGCCCATCTTTCAGTGTAAATAAGTAGAAATGTTTGTCCTGATCATCATAGTAGGCATCCAAAACCAAGTAATCATAGGCGTTGTCACTGGATACCCCGAAAATATTCCATCTGACTCTTTTCTGAGAAACAGTCGTTGTTTCCAATTGTTTGATGAGTTCATTTTTTTCGTCAAAGTTTCTATGCTCTAGTCTATAATAGGACTGTCCCATAGAAGCAGCCCAGCTTGCAAACTCTTCCTGCCACTTTTCCGTGTTGTATTGGATTAGCTTCTGAAAATCCGAGTAGTTCTTCATAATCAAGGCTTGGTCAGTCGGATTAGATTGCTGGAGCTCTTCCATGGCTACAACCGTAGCAGCCATGGGTGATTGAACACTTGTATCCTTGTCTTCTTTTTCGTGGAAAAGAGCCTTTTGATAGGAATCCGCTAGGTAGTGAAAATAGTTTGTTACTTCCTTGGTTTGTTGGTTTTTTGGTGTTAACGAACTAGTTGCGCTATCTTCTGTCGTCTTTTGACAAGCAGATAAAACTAGCATACTTGCACCTAGGACTAGTAGTAGCTTTTTCATGGTCAGACCTCCAAACTATCCTTATACTTTCATTATACTCCTTCCCTAGCTCCAAATCAAAGAACATCTCCATTTATTTAAAAGGAGATGTTTGGCTATCTGTGATAAATTTCTAGGTTGTATAAATAGTCGAAGCTGTCGCGATGGTATGCCACTGGTTGGCTGTCGTTGCTGCGAAGTCCTTGTCTGCGTGGAAGTCAGTAAATGGAAGAATCTCTACTTCTAGTTCGTCAATACGAGAGATTTCGCCTGCCAGGTAGTTTTCAATGCGACTTTCTGCTCGCTTGATGCGTTGCAAGAGCCCACCCATACGGATATCTACTGTATCCAAACCAAAGACCTTGTTTTCCTTCAACCATTGTTGGCTAAAGAGCTTGTGGAAGGTTTCAATCTGGCTTCTTAATTTTGGTAGTTCTTCTCTAGCAATTTGCTGCAAGCTCTCTTTATCGCCTGCTTGATAGGCTTGACGGATGCGTCGGCCTACATCAACCTTACTACTTAAAATAGCATTCAACTGAGCCTGAGTTTCAAAGAGATAAGCGTAGATACCTGCTTTTTCTTTAATGTCAGTAAGAATCTCAGCTGCCTGAGCAAAGTGTGGCTTGTCCTGTTCAGGAGTCATGTGCTTGTCAAGGATTGGACAGAGGACATCCTGATAAAAGACATAGCGGTTAGGGTTAATTCCACTGAGATTGTCTGGCAAGTCTGGTAAGAGGTTGGCCAGGTCAAGCTGCATAAAGTCCTCAACGGATAATCCTGTATTGGTCTTGAAATGAGCTGACAGACGTTCTAAATCATTGCGGTAGCTGAGTTCTGCCCAGATTTGTAAGCTCGGTAGGATCGAGAACTGGGCTGTTTCACCACCATTATCTCCCCAACCAGTCACAATGACTTCTTTGATCTGATTGGCACGGCAGGCTTTGTTTGCTTCAAGAGTAATGAGACGGCTGAAATGGTTATGAGGTGTAAAGCCAATCCACTTCCAAGCACCACCTGCAAAGGCGATATCCTGGCTAATCTTGTGATGGTTACTGAAGTTACGATTGTATTTTTCTTCGCTATCTTGGTAATAATCCCAGTAAACCAAGGTCACACGGTCTTTGAGACGGTCAAGGTAAACACGAGTCTCCTCTGGAATCTCCACATCACGGTCGTACTGGCCGTCTGCTGACATGAGTTTGAAGAACATATCGCTCCACATCTGGCAGTGGAAACCGTATTTGTCTGCAATATCCAGCACGCGCTCCAAGTGTTGGCACATGAGGAGACTACGATCAACCACACCGTTCAGGATAAGATAACGCCCCAAACCAACTAGGTGAGCTTCATCCATCCCGATATTGACCTTGCGAGTTTGTAGTTTAGATAACGTCGCAAACATACCGTCAATCAGGTCGTAGACTTTTTCTTCGCCGATGAGGAGAATGTCCTCTACATCACGAAGTTGCTGCACTTCCTTGACACCCCATTTGACAAAGGCTGATAAGTGGGCCAAGGTCTGGATACATGGGACAAAGGTCATATCAAACTGATGAGCGTAGGCTTCAATTTCCTGTAACTCTTCAGCTGAGTATGCTCCACGGAAATAACCAAAATAGGGTTGTCCCTCAATCTGATAGGTGTCTTCCATATAGAGCTCAAAAGTTGAGTACCCCATGAGAGCCAAGACTTCAATCATCTGCTTGGCAGAAGCGACATTGAGCACCGCATTTCGGGAACAGTCAGCCATATAAGCCAAATCTTCGTAAGTAGCTTGTTCTTCAATTTCTACCTTGTCACCTTCTGCCAAAGCTGTTGCTAGCACAGATAAAGCGCGGTAGAGTTGATGAGGTTTGCGGTAGGTCAGTTGATACTGCCCATTCTCACCCTTGATAGAGATAGAAGCTTGGTCAGACTGAGCGACTGCCACCTCTACATCCGGTAGGGAGATGTGATTTTTTAATACTTCAATAGCTTGCGCTTGTTTGGGACTAAGTCCTGTAAATCTTACCATTGGTTTTCCTCCTGTAACCAGTTGACAAGGGCACCGTAGAGATTGGCATCTGCGTGATAGGTGCAAGCTTGAATGACTGGAGCAATTGTATACTCTTCATATCTTTCCACAAAGGTGTCTACTGCTTTTTGCACACCTTTGATAAAATCTGGGTTTTGACTGATAGAGCCACCTAGGCTAATCACATCTGGGTCAATCAGGTACTGGATATTGAGCAGTCCTTGAGCCAGATTACGATTCATACGCTCAATGGCTTCCTGGCAAAGAGCATTGCCGGCTGCCGCTTCTTGGTAAACCTTGCGGCCATCCCAATCAGACTGACCAGATTTTTCAATGACGTAACGAACCATGTTTCCTGTAGAAGCTAGTAGTGACCAGTTGTTGAGCTTTTCCGCCGGTTCGATGGTTGTCATATAGCCAAACTCACCGCCCAAGCCATGACGTCCTCGGTGAAGCTTACCATTGATAATCATAGCCCCACCGATTCCTGTACCAATCACGACACAGGCTGCATTTTCAATCTCAGGATGAGCCAACAATTCACTGAGTCCAACGCAGTTGGCATCATTTTCTAGATGGATTGGAAGCTTGTGATGAGCAAGGGCCTCATACCAAGAAAATCCATGGATGTAAGGAATGGCGCTAATTCCCTCAATCACACCTGTTTCTTGATTAACTGCACCTGGCACACTCATGGCAATCCCACGATAGTCCTGTTCAGACAAGCGTTGGTCCAACCAAGCTAATAAGTCTTCTAAAGTCTCTGGGGTTGGAGTGCTGCTCTTATCTAAAATATTTCCATCAGGAGTTAGACTGGCAAATTTAATCCCAGTCCCTCCGATATCAATGGTTGCAAGGGTCATTGCTTTCACCTGTAAAAAGGAGCGAATCAGCAGTTGGTTCTTACTTTTTCGCTCCTCCTTTCTGTTTATGTTTTCTTTTTGAAATTAAATTTCTTCTTTTTTAATCAATTCTGTACGAATTTCTTGTGGTGCCAATAGTCCTGAATGGACTGGGTATGGGCGTTCCAACAAGTCAAGAATGGTTTGTTGTTTTTCAGACACACGGATATTTTCTTGACTCATGTTGTAGTAACGAAGGACATAACCTTCTTCATTCTCAGCTACCTTAAAGGCTGTCGGGCAGACTTGTGGCAAGTTCAGTGCCGGATGGTTAAAGAGGCTACCCGTTGCTGCAACGCTCCCCTCTTGTTTTGCAACTTGAAGAGCTGTAAATGGCACCTGGAAGGCTTTGGCACGACGGAAAGCGGAGAAGCGTTCCCCTGCTTGGTGACATTCTACTGCAAACTCAACTTCGATAGCTCGCAAGCACTGAGCTTCTGGTGTTGGGAAATAGCCCCAGTCACCGAGTTCGCCTGAAGCACGAAGAAGGGTTACAGCCATGGTGTCATCTCCAAGAATTTCATATTCGTGCAATCCTTTATTGGATACGGTCACTCCTTTAACATCATCATACAAGCTGACAAAAGCTTGTTGGTGTTGTGGATTTTCAGGATTTTCCCAAGAAGCTGCTGGTTTATTTGGTCTTGTCACAACTTCATAGATGCTTTCAGAAGCATTGCTTGGACGAGTGTTATGAGTTTTCACCAAGAGACGAATGCGGTGGTCTTTGGCTGTATTAGTAAAGCGAGTCTTGAAGCGAATCTGTGGATTGTCCACAAAGACAGTCATTTCTGTTTCAAGAGGAATGGTTGTCAACTCTTCTGAACGACCTGCATCTCGTTTCATGAACTCGATGATACCTCTTTGTTCTGCATCCAATTTTTCATCTGCGCTAACTGGAACAGTCAAGTCATGTTTGAGCAAGATTTTGGCATAGCGAGCATTGTTTTCTAAGACTTCATAACCTTTCAGTTGAGCATAAATTGGCTCAGTTCCTTTCGGCTGGAAGTAAATGTACTCGTTACCAATATCTCCACGGTCCTCGAATTGGATGAAATCTTCGTAGGCTTCATTCGTAGTCTTGTCGTAAACTGTAATTCCTTCATCTACACTCACTGTTACGAATGGGGTATCAATGACTCCATTTTGATAAATACCATCTCTGTATTCTACTTGGCCTTCAACTAATTGGAAGCTTGCCCAAGAAAGCGGAGCAAGGTGGACCGGGATTGTCACGCGCACTTGACGAGCAATATAGGGTTGGCGGAACTTGTCTTTTGGTAAAGTATAACCAAAACTTGCTCCCAAGTCTTCAATCTTAGCTTCAATGACATGACCATCCAAATCTTCAACATGGTAGGTTGGTAAGGTCACGGCTGCCATCTTCTTGTAACCTTCAGTCGGATGCAATTCTTTGAAATCACAAGTAGCCACATCCACTACAACACTAACTGTATCAACCTTGTCATGTAAAGCTGTGTTGACAACGGTAAAGAGGTAGTCGCTTTGCGCATTTTGAGTAGCTAATTTACCCTTCCATTCGTTAAGAAGATTGGTCTTAACAAAATTCCCGACTTGATTAACCTTGGCAAAACGAACTTCCATTTCACGGTGAACTTCGTCAATACTACATCCACAGATGCTATCGTGTGGCGCATTTTGCAAGAGCACTTTCCATGCATAGGTCAATTGATCCTTATGGTTATGACCGCCAGTGATGATGGTCAACGGTTCCACAACCTGCTCTAACAAGTTGCTATTTTCTTGAAAGGCTTGTTTGAGGTAAATACGGGATGAAGAGGTGTTAGCAAGAGTATACCAACCATCCGTTTCCTGACTAGTCAACTCACCTGTAACCGTTGATAGGTGTTCAGGAAGTGCACTTTCCACTGCTTGGACATATTCGTCAAAGGAGCTATGAATAAAGGTCACATCAGGGAAGAGTTCGTTGGCTACACGAATGGCTTCACTAATATTTCTCTGTACAGGCTGGTGGTCACAGCCGTTCATCATCAACCATTGGTTGGTCGATGCGTAGTCACGCACATCTGACAATTTTTGTTTCCAGAAGGTCAAGGCCTCATCTTTATCAACTGGAATTTCATTTCCATTACTGTACCAGTTGGCAAAAAGAATCCCGAGAACACGACTACCATCAGCCCCTTGCCAGTACATCTCAGAAAATTGAGAGGTAAACTGTTCATCTTCAAGGACTTGGTTATCAAATCCGATTGGCTTGACACCGCGACCAAAGGCTGCTACGTGAATACCTGATTTTTGAAGGATTTGAGGAGCCTGCCCCATATTTCCAAAGGTGTCTGGGAAATAACCAATTTGAGTTGATTTGCCCCATTTAGCACATTCCGCTTGTCCAATCAAGGTATTGCGGACGTTAGCTTCACTGGAAATCAAGTAATCATCCTGCAAGATATAGAAAGGCCCAATCTTCAATTTGCCTTCGTCGATATAACGTTGCACCTTGTCACGGTTTTCAGGGCGAATTTCTAAATAGTCATCAAGGACAATGGTTTGTCCATCCAAGTGGAAACTCTTGAATTCAGGATCATTTTCAAAAAGATCAAACAGATTGTCAAAAAGTTCCACCAATTGCATACGGTGACTTTCAAAAGGTAGATACCACTCACGATCCCAGTGACTGTGAGAAATAATATGTACAACAACATTTTCCATGAAGTAAAACCTCATTCTAACTTAAATTTAAAATTATATTTGTGATTCTTTACAAGAACCTATTGAGCTAAGGCTCATTAGCGAATATCTAGGTAATCCAAGACCAACTCGCAGAACATCATATTGGCCCAAGAGAACCATTCACGAGAGTAGAGAGTCGGATCGTCAACGTGGAAGCTTTCGTGCATAACCCCCGTACCTCCATCACAAGCAACAAGCTGATCTAGCAAGTATTTTTTCTCAGCTTTATCTATAGCTGTTAAGCCTTGAATTGATAGGGCAATCGGCCAGATATAGCGATAGAAGGTATGAGAACTTCCGAGACCGCTAGCGTATTCTCCTTGGTAGAAGTAGGGATTTTCAGGACTGAGAATAGTGCGACGAGTGGCTTGATAGACCTCATCGTTCACATCACAGTAACCAAGATAGGGAGCAGCTAACAAACTTGGTACGTTAGGGTCGTCCATGATGCTAGCATTACCTAGACCATCCACTTCAAAGGCATAGATCTTCTCGCCCTTGCTGTTAGTCGTGTAGGCGTAATTTTCGATCCCTTCTTGGATTTCAGCTTGCAGACGTTTTGCATCTGCAATGATACTCTCACTATCGGCTAGATTCAATTCTGCAAAGATTTCCTGGACATATCCCAAAACAACCACCGCAAACATATTTGATGGAATCAAGTAGCTATACTGACAGCAGTCATCACTTGGACGAAAGGCTGACCAGGTCATTCCTGTCACGGCAAAGTCAGGTCCAAAACCATCATTAACCAAAGTGTCTTCCTTACGATCGGTATCACGGACGAAACGGTATGGTGAGTTATTGTGATCTTGCTCCACCGTCCAAAGATGAAGAATCTCCTTGGTCGCCGTAACAAAAGTTTCATCAAACTGGCTAGTCTCACCAGTTTCCTTCCAAAGAAGGTAAGCCAATTGCAAGGGATAGCAAAGCGAATCTACTTCATACTTGCGTTCCCAAATCCAGCCATTGAGGTCTGTATGGTCTGTCTCGTGATGACCCTTCCAGTTCTCCTCAATATTGAAAGAGTTGGCATAGGGATCCTTGAGAATCAAAGTCATCTGACGTTTGACCAAACCAGCAATGGTCTGACGCAAACGAGGATCTCTTTTAGCCACATGGAGGTATGGTCTCAGCTGAGCAGTCGAGTCCCGAAGCCACATAGCAGGGATATCTCCAGTCAGTACAAAAGTTGAGCCGTCTTCTAAGATCTCAACTGTATTGTCCAAGGTGTCTGTATAGCAACGTTCAAAGACATCAACCCACTCAGGATGATCTTTAGCACGCTCCGCTACCTCATCTAGCCACTCTCTGACAATTTCTTTAGAATAAACCATAAACTATTTTGCCTCTTTCAAACAAATTTTCATTTTCAGTATATAGCTTTTAGTCCAGAAAATATATACACAAATGTTAGTCATTATTCTACAAAATTGTTATATTTTGAAGTCATTTTCTAAAAGTATCCTTTTTCTGATATAATGTAGAAAACTACTGAAGGAAACCACTATGAAACCGATACTTGAAACCATTGATACGCGCTTTGGCACCGCGAGCAAGCATGCCTTTTCTCGGGGAAATACTCTACCATACGCTGGAGTGCCTTTTGGGATGAATTACTTTGTTCCACAAACTAGTGACCATGACGGGTCTTGGTTTTTTGATCCCCATCTTCCTATCTTTCAGGGTATTCGACTAACCCATCAGCCTAGCCCTTGGATTGGTGATTATTCTTGGTTACTACTGACTCCTGTTACAGGAGAAATCAGTGGCGGCACCCTCTTCCATCGGCAGTCTTCTTATAACCTTGATCGTGCTATTTTCAATCCCCATTTTCTAAAGATTTTTTCTGAACGTTATCAGATTGAAACCCAACTCACACCTACTTGCTATGGGGCTTCTATTCAACTAAGACAGATACAAGGCAAGAAGCTCTCACTCTATCTGCATGCAGCTGATGATTTATCATTAGAGCAAGTAGATGAGCGTACTGTCATCCTTGGTCAAAGCGGATTAACCGAAACCAACAAAAGTCCTCTCGTCATGTATACTTCCCTCACATTCTCTACGGATATTCTATCTGTCAAGCAAGTTGGGCAAGACTGGCGTATTGACTTGGCTGAATCGGAAACTCAGATTCAATTGGCCACTTCATTTATTTCCAAAGAACAAGCTTTCTTTAATCTTCCTAAACAGGATTTTACAGAAACAAAAGCAGACGCCAAAAAAAGTTGGGAAGATTTTCTAGGCCGTTTTGATGTCGTGGAAACCGGCTCTGTAGACCGAACATTTTTTGATCATTGTCTATACAGACTCTTTCTCTTCCCGCAAACCTTCTATGAGGTGAGTGAACAGGGAGAAGAGATTCATATAGACCTCGCTTCAGGAACAATTAAACCAGGTCTTCTCTTTACCAATAATGGTTTCTGGGATACCTTCCGCACTTCATTCCCACTCTTTGCCTTGATTATTCCAGAATACTATCGTCAGTTTCTTGAAGGCTTCCTCAATAGCTACCGCGACACTGGATATCTTCCTAAGTGGCTTGCCCCTGATGAAAGAGGAATGATGCCTGGCACTTTGATTGATGGTCTTATTGCAGATAGCGCCTGCAAAAACATGGCACCTGAGTTTGAAGAAGAATTTCTCAAAGCCATGATTGAAACTGCTACTAAGGCAGATCCAAAAGCTATCAACGGGCGACACGGCCTAAGCCAATACCAAGAGCTAGGCTACCTATCCACAGACTTCCATGAAAGTGTCAGTCATACACTGGACTATGCTTACAGTGATTTTTGCATCTCTACCTGCGCAACAAAATTAGGTCAAAAAGAGCTGGCACAAACCTATGCCCACTATTCTAAAAACTATCAGAATCTATTTGATCCTGAGACAGGATATATGAGGGCGCATGATATAGATGGCAACTTCCGTCCTGACTTTTCTCCTTATAGTTGGGGCCGTGATTATGCTGAGTGTTCAGCCATCCAAGCCAGTCTCGGTGTCTTACACGATATTTCTGGACTTGGTCAACTAATGGGTGGAAAAGAAGCCTTTAGCAACTATCTCTTAAAAGTTTGTCAAAGTTTACCGCTCTTTGAAACGACGGGTTATGGATATGAAATTCACGAGATGAGCGAAATGGCAACCGCGCCATTTGGTCAACTAGCCATTTCAAACCAACCAAGTTTCCATATCCCTTATCTTTTCCGTTACAGTAATTATCCCCAATATACCAGTCTCTTAATCAAGACGCTCCGTCAAAAAGCCTTTCGAGCTGGCTGGGATGCTTATCCAGGAGATGAGGATAACGGCAGTTTATCGGCTTGGTATGTCTGGTCCACTCTTGGGCTTTATCCCACCTGTCCAGGAAAAGCGTCTTACGACCTTGGGATTCCACTCTTTGACCACCTTCGTGTCTATCTAGCAGAAAAAAACCAGTGGTTGGATATTCGTACGCAACAAAATCATGAACACTTCCACTTTGTACAAGACTGTCATCTTGACGGAAAAGAAGTTCAGAGTATTGGTCACCAGGATTTGCTAGATGCCCAAAATCTAGACTTTACACTCAGCTGGTTACCAAATCACTAATAGTTCAAATCCCTTTGTCATGTACAAGGGGACTTTCTGATTTATACCAAATCCTCCACAAAGTTATCCACAGATTGTGTATAACTTTCAATCAACTTTCAAATCAATTTCATGTACTTCCAAACGATTTCTCTCAACCATTTTTTTGACATCCTAAACTAAAACACCCTGAATAGCCTGTTCTATCAGTCTTTATATCCGACTAGCTTAGTACCCAACTCATACATTCTATCTCTTTTTTCTAAACTAACATTTGGAAAACAATTGTTTATTTCACAAAGTTATCCACAGATTGTGTATAACTTTTACTCAAGTACAAACTCCAGCTGATAAATTCCCCCTACATTTTTTATAGGAAATTTCGGATTTTGTTAGGCGCTTTCAAAAAAACATGATATACTGAAATTAATAGAAAAGGAGACATTATGAAAAAAGATCAACACCAACTTAATTGGCTGATGGTTTCTCTGATTGCCTTCAACATGGTTTGGGGGCTAGGAAACGTCGTCAACAACTATTCTCAACAGGGAATTTCAGTCGTCGTATCTTGGATTTTAATCCTCGCACTCTACTTCATCCCTTATTCCCTCATCGTTGGACAACTAGGTTCTACCTTTAAGGAAAGCGGAAGCGGTGTTAGTGACTGGGTTGAAAAAACATCAACCAAACGTTTAGCTTACTTTGCTGCTTGGACCTACTGGGTTGTGCATATCCCTTATCTCGCACAAAAACCTCAAGGAATTCTAATTCCGCTTGGTTGGGCCTTGCAAGGTAACGGACAATTCCTTAAACAAATCGACATCCACTGGATCGTTATTCTCTGCTTGCTAATCTTTGGACTTTTCCTCTACCTTTCTACAAAAGGATTGGCAACTCTAAAAGTCATTGGTAGCTTAGCGGGAAGTGCTATGTTGATTATGTCTTTACTCTTTGTGCTTTTGGCTGTCGGTCTGCCTTTCATCAAGCCAGATATTCAGTTTGCGACACCGCACATGGATCAACTGAGCACCTACATTCCAAACTTTGATTTTTCTTATTTTACAACAATCTCACTATTGGTCTTTGCAGTTGGTGGTTGTGAAAAAATTTCCCCATATGTTAATCAAACTCGCAACCCTGCAAAAGAATTTCCAAAAGGTATGATTGTCATGGCCATCATGGTGGGGCTCTCTGCTATCCTCGGATCAGTTGCCATGGGAATGCTATTTGATGGCAATAACATCCCTGAAGACCTCATGCGTAATGGTGCTTATCAAGCCTTCCAAATGTTAGGAAATTCTTGGGGAGTTGGAAACCTCTTTGTCGTGATCTACGCTCTTACAAACATGGTCGGACAAATCGCTGCGCTTGCCTTCTCTATTGACGCACCATTGCAAATCCTTCTCAATAACGCTGATGAAAACTACATCCCAAGCTGGCTTCGCAAACGTACTGAAAAAGGTGTCCTCATTAATGGCTACCTTCTTACAGGTGTCCTCGTTAGCCTTATCATCATTCTTCCAATTTTTGGTATTCAGGAAATTGATGGACTTGTAAAATGGATGACAAACCTCAATTCGATCGTAATGCCAATGCGTTACCTCTGGGTATTCCTTGCCTACATGATGCTCAATCGCGCTTGGAAGACATACAAAAATGCCGAATACAAGTTTGTGAACAATCCTAAGCTTGGTTTTGTTATCGGTACTTGGTGCTTCCTCTTCACTGCCTTTGCTTGTATCCTTGGTATGGTTCCAAAAATTAATTACGCTGAGAATCCAACTGCTTGGCAATTCTCTCTTCTTACAAATATCTTGACCCCAATTATTCTGATTGGATTAGGTGTGATTCTACCAGTACTTGCCAAAAAAGAACAAAAGAAACAACTCAAGTAAGTCTACTACTAGCTAGATTAAATCGCTTTTATCTTTTCTTGCAAAATTTTCTCAGCAAAAATCCCCTTTGAACAGTAAAGTTCAAGGGGATTTCTTTTTGTTTAATAGTCTATTTTTTACTTGGCCTCATACCAAGTTACGCCTTCATTTTCATCAGCAATGAGGGGCACACTGAGTTGAATGGCATCTTCCATGGTTTGTTTGACGAGTTTTTTGATAGCAGCTAATTCTGACTTAGGAACTTCAAGAACGATTTCATCGTGTACTTGTAGAAGCATCTTAGTCTGATAACCACCTGCAACCAAGGCTTTATCCAGCTGAATCATAGCGATTTTGAGAATATCTGCAGCCGATCCTTGGATAGGTGAGTTGATGGCTGTACGTTCCGCAAAACCACGAATATTAAAGTTACGCGAATTGATATCTGGCAACTCACGACGACGCTTGAAGATAGTTTCTACATAGCCCTTATCACGCGCCTCACGCACCACTTCATCCATGTAGTTTTTAATACCTGGGAAGCGTTCAAAGTAGGTATCAATATAGGCTTTTGCTTCCTTACGGCTGATGCCCAGATTATTAGACAAGCCAAAGTCTGAAATCCCGTAAACCACTCCAAAGTTAACCGCCTTGGCATTACGACGGTCATTCGGAGTCACATCCTCAGGACGTTCAATTCCAAAGACCCGCATGGCTGTCGAGGTATGGATGTCAGCTCCCTCTTGGAAAGCCTTAATCAAGTGCTCATCTTTAGAGATATGTGCCAAAACGCGCAACTCAATCTGTGAATAGTCCGAGCTGAGAAGGACACTGTCCTCCCACTCTGGCACGAAAGCCTTACGAATGAGGCGCCCTTGTTCCAAACGAACAGGGATATTTTGCAAGTTTGGATCCACACTAGACAGACGACCTGTCTGAGTCAAATCTTGCACATAGCGCGTGTGAATCTTGCCATCAGCTAAAATCCAGTCCTGCAAACCAATCACATAAGTGGATTGAATCTTAGCAATCTGACGGTAATCGAGAATTTTCTTGACGATTGGTGCAATAGGAGCTAGGCGCTCCAAGACATCTACTGCTGTCGAGTAACCTGTCTTGGTTTTCTTGGTATATTCGAGAGGGAGCCCTAACTTTTCGAAAAGCAATTCCCCCAGCTGTTTTGGTGAGTTGATATTAAATTCTTCCCCAGCCAGCTCATAAATCTCTTGCGTCAACTTTTCGATGACGAGCTCATTTTCAGCTTGCATCTCAAGAAGTGTTTCTTTTTTAACTTTAATCCCAGCGATTTCCATCTTAGCAAGGACAAAAGCCAGAGGCTGCTCCATATCATAAAGAAGGTCAAGTTGTCCGTTTTCGCTTAATTTTTCAAGTAAAACAGGCTCTGTCTCAACCAATACAGCAACCTTACGAGCTAAGTGTTCCAAGAATTTCTCTCGCTCAGGGATAGCTTTCTTGACACCCTTGCCGTAGAAGGTTTCATCATCGACCAGGTAAGTTTGACCGTAGAGACTAGCGATGGTGGAGATTTCATTATTCTCGACAGTAGAGAGAAGGTATTTGGCCAAACGACTGTCAAAAGCAGGAGCCTGCAAATTCAAACCAAAGCGATTTAAGAGGACTTTTGCTTTTTTAAAGTCATACACTTTTAGAGGTGTTTTTTCTAGAAAATCCTTAAAAATCGGATCCTGCAGAAGTTCTAACTTATCTGTAGCGTAGAGTTTGTCTCCACATGACCAAGCAAAGCCAATCAAGTCATCAGTATGGTAATTTTCCCCAAAAAGTTCAAAGTGAAAAATGGAATCTTCACTCAGCATATCTTCCTTCACTTGATCTACGATGGTAAAGTCCAAACTCTCAGCCACATCACTTGAAGATACATTCAAAGCTTGCTTGAGCTGTTTAAAGCACATCTCATCGTAGAATTTACCTAGGTTTTCCACATCTGGACCGCTATAAACCAAATCATCTAGGCCGATTTCAATCGGCGCTTTCGTATCAATCGTCGCCAGTGTTTTAGATAGGAAGGCTTGCTCCTTATCATTGATGAGATTTTCCTTCATCTTCGATGCCTTCATCTCATCAATATTTTCATAAATACCTTCGAGCGAGCCATGTTCTAACAAGAGCTTGATACCAGTCTTTTCACCAATCTTGGTTACGCCAGGGATATTATCTGACTTATCTCCCATGAGGGCCTTAAGATCGATGAACTGAGCTGGTGTGATGCCCATCTTTTCCATGAGATATTCTGGTGTAAATGCCTCAAACTCAGCTACACCTTTCTTAGAAATCTCAACCACTGTATGTTCATCTGTCAACTGGATCAAGTCCTTGTCTCCACTGACGATAGTTACATCAAAAGCATCCTTTTCAGCCAAACGACCAAGAGTTCCAATGATATCATCTGCTTCATACTGGGCCAACTCATAATGACGAATTCCCAGATGGTCTAGCAACTCACGAATAAAAGGAAATTGCTCACGAAACTCATCCGGAGTCTTAGCACGACCACCCTTATAATCTGCATACATCTCTGTACGGAAAGTCGTCTTCCCCGCATCAAAAGCAACCAAGATATGACTCGGTTGAACACGCTCCAACAGGTGATTTAGCATCAAATGAAAACCGTAGATTGCATTGGTATGTAGTCCATTGTCATTTTTAAAACGATCCAGTTGCTGGTAAAGTGCAAAGAATGCCCGAAAAGCAACTGAAGATCCGTCAATTAGTAATAATTTTTTCTTGTCCATACACCCATTATAAAGGAAAGCAGGGAAAAATACCATTAGGAAGAGCCCAAATACTGAATAACACTTATGATGCTGGATTTTCTACTCGTGCACCACTGCTATCAACTTGGAAACCATCGATAGTCGTATTGACTGCTAAAGCTCCCGATGCATTCACATAGTAATATTTCCCTGAAACCTGAAACCACTGGCTAGCCTTCATAGCACCTGAGCTTTCAAGATAGTACCATGTTCCATTATCCTTTAACCAGCCTGTCTGCATTTCGCCAGACGACTTCAGATAATACCACTTAGAACCATCTTTTAACCAGCCTGTCGTCATTGTACCATCAGCTTGCAAATGATACCAGTTTCCATTAATCTTCTTCCAACCGACTACTTTCTGACCATTTTCATAATAATACCAAACAGTTCCTTCTTTTTCCCAACCATTTTTAGAGCTACTTGTTTTAGTTAAGGGGATATAACGTCTGTTCCCGCTTCGTGAAATATAACTAATCCATTTATGCCCATCTTTTTCAAGAGTTTGATCATAATGCACACTTTCTCCCGCATAGTAATAATCGATAATCGTTGCTGTTAGTGATGGCTGATCCATAATGGCTGCTTTTTCTGTAAAAATATGTGTCCCACTAGATACGAGTGATAACTGATAATTTCCTGAGCTAGTATTCCCCACATCTTTAAAATGAATGAATCCAGTCATAGAATTGGCCTTTACCGTTCGTCGATTGTACCTTTCTCTGACTCCATAATTGTATTCTTCAATTTCAATCATATCACCAAAAACATTGGATACCCAAGCGACATGACCATACTGTCCACTCGTATCCCAAGCGATAGAACCAATTGCTGGGCGCTGATCTACGCGATAACCTTCTCGTTTAGCACGATATCCCCATTCATTAGCATTTCCATAAGCCGCCGGAATTTCAAAACCATTGACATTACTCAAACGAAAGGCTGCAAAAGAAGTACACTGACGAGAATACATGCGCCATTTATCAATCTCCTGACTCCCATTTTTATAATAATAGGGATAATCATCTCCACGTGCTAGTGATCCACCATTTACCTGATTAGCATGAACAGCTCCTCCACCAAACAAAAAAGCTCCTGCTAGTAATAGTGAAGCTGATCCTACAGCTGTCTTTCTGAGAAAAGTTCCCTTTTTATGTCCTGCTTTAGTAAATGTCATTCATTCTCCTTCAAATAATTAGATTTTTGAGGTTGACCTCATCTATATCATTCGAAAGAAAAAGAAAAAAGTGAGAGTATTTCTCACTTTCATGATTATCCTTAATCCAAATAATGAATTAAGTTCTTTTCTGTCAAAATATCTGAATAGGTGAAAGATTCAACATAGACATTAGCCTGTTTGTCTCCTTCAACATTTCCAAACTCAACGATGAAGAGCGATGGATAAACCTCAATTAGTTTTCCCAAACGATTCTTTTGGCGTTTACGACCATTTTCTAAGGTCATTTCCACCACTTGTCCCTCATGCTCCTTAATTTCTTCTTTGATTTTTTTCATTTTAGCCACATCTGTAAATGCGTCTGTCATCTTGGTTCCTCCATCTTCGAAATACTTGAAAATTTATTATATTCTTTTTGGAAAATCAATTCTACCGTTCCGCGAGCACCGCTACGGTTTTTCTCGATAATCACTTCTACTTTATTATTTGGAATGCCTTCCTCCTCTTCACCACCGCGCTCATAATAGTCATCACGATAAAGAAAGGCTACAATATCAGCATCCTGCTCAATAGATCCAGATTCACGAATATCAGACAAAACTGGTCTCTTATCTTGACGTTGCTCTACACCACGAGAAAGCTGACTGAGAGCTATAACTGGAACTTTGAGTTCTTTTGCTAGGATTTTCAACTGACGGGAAATCTCAGATACTTCTTGTTGACGATTTTCTCGACCAGTCCCTGTGATCAGCTGAAGATAGTCAATCAAAATCAAGCCTAGATTACCTGTTTCCTGAGCCAGTTTACGGGAACGAGAGCGAATTTCTGTGATCCGAATCCCTGGTGTATCATCAATGTAGATACTTGCATTAGCCAGATTACCCTGAGCAATCGTATACTTGCGCCATTCTTCCTCAGTCAATTGACCTGTACGGATAGAATGCGACTCTACCAAGCCTTCCGCAGCTAACATACGATCGACCAAACTCTCAGCACCCATTTCCAGAGAGAAAATAGCAACTGTCTTGTCTAATTTGGTTCCGATATTTTGTGCAATATTCAAAGCAAAAGCTGTCTTACCAACCGCAGGACGAGCTGCCAAAATAATCAATTCTTCCTCATGCAGACCTGTCGTCATGTGATCTAAATCTTGATAACCCGTCGCAATACCCGTGATATCTGAAGTCTGTTGCGAACGAGCTTCTAAATTCCCAAAGTTGATATTCAATACATCGCGAATATTTTTAAAACCATTTCGATTGGCATTCTCACTGACGTCAATCAAACCTTTTTCTGCACGAGCGATAATTTCATCAGCAGGTTGAGAAGCTTCATAGGCTAGGTTTACAGACTCTGTCAACTTAGCGATTAGGCGTCGAAGCATGGCCTTTTCTGCTACAATTTTAGCATAGTATTCCGCATTGGCAGAGGTCGGCACTGAATTGACAATCTCAACCAGATAAGACAAGCCTCCGATAGTTTGTAAATCACCCTGGCTATCTAGTATCGTCCGAACTGTGGTTGCGTCAATAGCATCTCCACGATCAGACAAATCAACCATAGCTTGAAAAATCAAACGGTGAGCATACTTAAAGAAGTCCTGTGAATCGATATATTCTCGGACAAAAACGAGTTTAGTCTCATCAATAAAAATGGCTCCTAAAACAGATTGTTCTGCCAGGATATCTTGAGGCTGAACACGCAGTTCTTCAACTTCTGCCATCAGACTTTCCTTCCTTTTACAATATTGTCAACCAATCGTAAATTAAGCTTCCTTGACACGAAGATTGATTACACTTGTTACATCTTGATAAATCTTAACCGGAACATCAATCAAACCAACTGCTCGAATTGGTGATTGAACTTGAATGTGGCGTTTATCAATTTTAATACCAAATTGTTTTTGCAATTCTTCTGCAATCTTCTTGTTAGTAATTGACCCAAAAGTTCGTCCGTCTGGACCAACTTTTTCGACAAACTCAACGATTGTTTCTTCTGCTTCCAGTTTTGCTTTAATTTCCTTCGCTTCTGCAAGCATCTCTGCATGTGCTTTTTCTTCTGATTTTTGCTTACCACGCAACTCACCAATAGCTTGAGCTGTCGCTTCCTTAGCAAGTTTTTTCTTAATTAAAAAGTTTTGTGCATATCCAGTTGGCACTTCCTTAATTTCACCTTTTTTCCCTTTACCTTTAACATCTGCTAAAAAGATTACTTTCATTCTTCTGACTCCTTTTCTTTTGTTTCATTAAAAATAACTGTTTTCAGTTTATCTCCTGCTTCTTGCAGGCTCATATCTGTCAAACGTGCCGCAGCTAAGTTAAAGTGACCACCGCCACCTAACTCTTCCATAATTCGTTGGACATTGATCTTACTTCTGCTTCGCGCAGAAATGGAGATTGCTCCTTGACTATTCTTAGCAAGTACAAAGCTGGCCTCTATACCAGACATGGCAAGCATAGCATCAGCAGCCTTACTAATAACAACCGTATCGTACTCTTTATCCTCCAAAGCTTGAGCAACCAGGATTGATGGCTGTACCATTTGCCCTTGTAAAATTAATTCATTTACCAATCGATATTCTTCAAAATCAGTGGCTGAAATTTCCTGAATGACAATGCTATCACTCCCTCTCGTTCTGAGATAACTTGCAACATCAAAAGTTCGACTAGTTACCCGAGAGGTGAAATTTTTAGTATCCAGCATCATCCCCCCCATAAGAACACTAGCCTGAATACGACTCAAACGTTTCTTCTTAGAGTTTTGAAATTGAATCAATTCTGTTACTAGTTCACTAGCACTACTAGCTCCACTCTCGATATAGGTAATGACCGAATTATCTGGAAAATCTTGGTCACGACGATGATGGTCAATGACAATCGTCTGGGTAAACAAGTCATAAAACTCTTTGGATAAGGTTAAAGCTGTCTTAGAATGGTCAACCATCACCAGTAAGGAGCGTTTGGTAACCATTGTCATCGCTTGATTTAAAGGAAGAAGTTTTGAAACACCCTCATCTTCCAAATAACTGACCGCTCGAGCGATATCTGGAGACAGCTGTGTAGGATCATAAACCACATAACTATCTTCTAGTACATTACTCGAAAACAACTGCATTCCAACTGCTGAACCAAGAGCATCCATGTCAAGATTCTTGTGACCAACAACAAAAACTCGATCGACACTTTTAAGTTTATCTGAGATAGCTGTCATCATAGCACGAGTTCGTGTCCGAGTTCGCTTAACAGATGCCGCTGAACCGCCTCCAAAGTAGATTGGATTTTTGGTTTCATCATTCTCTTTTACAACTACTTGGTCACCACCACGAACTTCGGCTAAGTTGAGATTGAGGAGAGCAACCTTCCCAATCTGGTCGTGATTCCCATCACCATAGGAAACTCCTATACTCATCGTTAGTGGTAAATTCCGTTGCTTAGCTTCCTCACGAAAGGTATCAATTACAGAAAACTTATCCTGCATCAAGTGATCAAGTACAGTGTAGTCAGTAAATAGATAAAACCGATCCATACTCACTCTACGAGAAAACATGGCATGTTTCCCAGCAAATTCTGAAACAAAATTTGCAACAAAGCTATTAATATGACTAATGTCTGATTCAGACGTTTCATTTTCCAAATCATCATAGTTATCAACTGAGATAATTCCAATTACAGGACGACTTGTTACCAATTCAGCAGTCGCCTCATACTCACCAGAAACATCAAAAAAGTATAAGACACCCGAATTTCTATCCAAATGCACTGCATAACGTTTCTCCCCAACAATGGCATAAGCCCCTGGGGAAGAAATCGAACTCTTTAAAATCTTTTGAAATTGAGGAAAATCAATTTCTCCATCCTCGGTTGTCAAAATTAACTCCGCATAGGGATTGAACCATTCAATCTCACTGCTGTTCATATTTAATTTAACAACCCCAACAGGCATTTGCTCCAACAGAGCACTCAAACTATCCGTAGCCTGATGATTGACATACTGGATTTGCTCGATATCTGTTTTTTTGTAATATTTTTTCTGGAAATTAAATAGCAAAACATAAAATACAATAAATAAAAATAGACTTGCTATAGTGATAAGATTATCCTTTACTAACACAATCAAAATGGTCATAATCGTAAAGGTTACCATAGCAATCAGATACATAAAAAAGGGATTTATTTCATTTTTTTTCATTACAAACCTCTTGCGCATTATTATACCACAAATGTAGCCAAAAAGCGACTTTTAAAGAGGGAACCCTATATTCAGATAATCGTAAAATATCTAAACTAAAAAGTGGTTTACACTAGTGTAAACCACTTTTACAAACTAATTATTAAGATTATTTAACTTCTAGAAGACCGATATCTCCATCTTCACGACGATAGATAACATTTGTTGTTTCATCTTCAACATCTACATAGATAAAGAAGTCATGTCCCAATAAATCCATCTGTAAGATAGCTTCTTCCAAATCCATTGGTTTCAAATCAATTTGTTTTGAACGAACAACTTTTGGTTGTGCTACATCTAAGTCCTCAACTAAAACATCTGTAAAGAGTTGACTTGTAGATACTTTATTTCTGTTCTTACGTTCAATTTTAGTTTTGTTTTTACGAATCTGACGCTCAATCTTATCTGTCACCAAATCAATAGAGCCGTACATATCTTGAGAAATATCTTCTGCACGAAGAGTAATAGATCCAAGCGGAATGGTTACTTCTACTTTAGCAGTCTTTTCACGGTAAACTTTCAAGTTAACACGCGCATCCAATTCTTGGTCTGCTTGGAAGTATTTTTCGATCTTTTCGAGTTTAGAAACTACATAATCACGAATTGCTTCTGTTACTTCTAGGTTTTCACCACGGATACTATATTTAATCATATAAGTACCTTCTTTCTAAACATATTTGTTTTTCTAACTATATTATAACGCTTTCATATTTTTTTTGCAAACTTTTTCCTCATCTTGCGAGGGAAAAAGTTTTAATATTCTGACAACCAGCCTCTAATAGCATACTTTTAAGACGATTCAAGGTAGTTCCAGTTGTATAAATATCATCAAAGAGTAAGATATTTTCTGGGGTCTTCACGCCATCTTTCAGAAAAAATGGAAACTCTGTAAGTAAACGATCAGCTCGATTTTTTGAAGAACTAGCCTCCACTTCTTTTTTAACCAAAATATCCAGATATGCTAACCCAGTATCCTTTATCAAACCCTCAACTTGATTAAAGCCCCTGCTTTTTAAACGCTCGTCACTCAGAGGAACAATCACAATCTGATAGTCCTTATACTTCTTTAACTCTTTTTGCAATATCTCAGAAAATACCTTTCTAAGAAGATAATCACCATCAAATTTATAGCGACTAAAATATTCTTTCATGGCCTGATTATAGGAATAAAGAGCCACATGATCAACATTTACACCTTGTTTACACCAAAATTGACAATCTTGACAGTTTGTTGACATATCTTTTTTGAAACACCTAGGGCAATGGTTGTCACCGATATTCTCAAAAGACGAAATACAGGATTCACAGACTATTTCCTCCTCCTTTTTAAAACAGAGCAGGTTAGTAAAAGTTATCTCTGTTTGCAAACTTTTACCACACAATAAACACTTCATACTCCTGCCTCCTGATTCATTTGTTTAATCTCCTTTATGGCTCTCTTAATGGACTGATTGAGGCCGTCATGGAAAAATATCAGTTCTCCAGTAGGACGATCCATGCTTCTTCCAACTCGCCCACCAATTTGTACTAAACTTGACTTGGTAAAGAGTTGATGATTGGCTTCCACCACAAAAACATCTACACGAGGGAAGGTAACTCCACGCTCTAATATAGTTGTGCTTATTAATATCGTCAACTCTCCATCTCGAAAGGCCTGTACCTGCTCTAATCGGTCTTCCGTAATTGAGGATACAAAGCCTATTTTCTCATTCGGAAACTTCTCCTGCAAAATTTCTTTTAACTTTTCTCCCTTTTTAATCTCAGAGGCAAAGATTAGTAAGGGATAGGCCGTCTTTCTCTGTTTCTCAATGTAAAGTTTTAATTTTGGAGGTAAGCCATTTTTTTCTAAATATCTATTAAAATGCGATAACCAGATTGGCTTGGGAACAATGAGAGGATTTCCATGAAAACGACGGGGTAAGCTAAGACGCTTTAACTCCCCTTGTTTAACTTTTCTATCTAACTCATCAGTTGACGTTGCTGTTAAAAATATTCTCAATCCGGTCTCCTTTACACAATTATTGACAGCATGGTAAAGTACAGGATTATCAACATAAGGGAAGGCGTCTACTTCATCCACAATCAATAAATCAAAAGCTTGATAAAATTTTAATAGCTGGTGAGTGGTTGCTATAACCAAAGGAGTACGAAAATAGGGATCCGAATCCCCATGTAGTAGCGCAATCTCACATGCAAAATCATTTTGTAGTCGTTTATGTAGCTCTAAGCAAACATCAATTCGTGGACTGGCCAAACAAACAGCTCCACCTTGATCAATCACCTTGGCAACAACTTGGTAGATCATCTCAGTCTTACCAGCTCCTGTCACTGCATGTACCAAGGTAGCCTCCTTCTTAGCTACCGCCTGAAGGAGTCCTTGTGATACCCGCTCTTGAAATGGAGTCAGTTGACCTGACCATTTGAGTACATCTTGTTTGGGAAAACATTCTTGCGGAAAGTAATAGAGATTTTGATCACTTCTTATTCGCTTCATAATCAAGCATTCTCGACAATAAAAAGCACCAATAGGCAAATGCCATTCTTCTTCTATCTGACTACCACAACGCTGACAATATTGTTGACCCTTTTCTTTTTTCATGGATGGAATTTGTTTTGCTTGTTGTCTCTCCTCATGACTTAATTCTTGCTCGGTAAAAAGGCGACCGAGATAATTTGGATTTACTTTCATATTTCTTTATTCGTAAAATGTAGAACTTTACGCTATTTTTTAGTACAATAAAAATATGGAATACAGAACTATAAAAGAGGACGGACAAGTCCAAGAAGAAATCAAAAAATCACGCTTTATCTGTCATGCCAAACGTGTCTATAGTGAGGAAGAAGCTCGTGACTTTATCACAGCTATCAAAAAAGAACACTATAAAGCTACCCACAACTGCTCTGCTTTTATTGTCGGTGAGCGTAGTGAAATCAAGCGAACTAGTGATGATGGAGAACCTAGTGGGACTGCTGGCGTTCCTATGCTAGGAGTTCTGGAGAATCACAACCTTACTAATGTCTGTGTGGTAGTTACTCGTTATTTTGGTGGTATCAAACTAGGAGCTGGTGGTTTGATTCGCGCTTATGCTGGTAGCGTTGCTCTAGCAGTTAAGGAAATTGGCATTATTGAAATCAAAGAGCAGGCTGGCATCTCCATTCAAATGTCTTATGCCCAATATCAAGAATACGGTAATTTTCTTAAAGAGAATAATCTTATAGAATTAGAGACAAACTTTACAGACCAAGTTGACACAATGATTTTCGTTGACAAAGAAAGGAAAGACGATATCAAGGCTGATCTCATTGAATTTTTCAATGGAAAAGTTACTCTAACTGACAAAGGTTTACGTGAAGTTGAAGTACCTGTAAACCTATCGTAAAGAAAGGAAATATCATATGGCTTTTGGAAGATTAATTCAGGGGCTCGCTGGAAACTTCAGTGAGCAAAGTAAAAAAGCTCTTACCAAGGAGTTTGGACAATATTTATTAGAAAATGAAGAAATTCAAAGCGGATATAAACTCATTCGTGACTCAATTATCTTTACAAATATCCGAATCATATTTACAGATAAACAAGGGGCAACCGGACGGAAGATGTCTATCAAATCAATTTTCCTCATGAACATCGTTAATGTTGAGATGGAAACTGCTGGACTTGGGATTGATGATAGCGAGATTACGATTACTTATTTAGAAAATGCCTTTTTAAAAGCTCATAATGAGCATTTTAATTCTCACAAATTTGAATTTCCAAAGAAAACAGATATCGTACCTCTTTACACTTATCTATTTGACTTAGCTTATCATAATCGTTTGAATATGAATGGTTTGAATCACTGATATAAAAAAATCCTATCGCTTCGATAGGATTTCTATATTTTACAAAAGTTTAAGATAGCGTTATACTAGAAGCATCTTATATAAAGAGGTGCTTATATGGCTATTTATAACAACATCACAGAACTCATCGGTAGAACACCGATTGTTAAATTAAACAACATTGTACCCGAAGGTGCAGCAGATGTTTATGTAAAACTTGAAGCTTTTAACCCAGGATCATCTGTTAAAGACCGCATCGCTCTTAGTATGATTGAAAAAGCAGAACAAGAGGGTAAACTGAAACCAGGCTCTACTATTGTAGAAGCAACAAGTGGAAATACTGGTATCGGACTTTCATGGGTTGGTGCTGCTAAAGGTTATAAAGTTGTCATCGTTATGCCTGAAACAATGAGTGTTGAACGCCGTAAAATTATCCAAGCTTATGGAGCTGAACTAGTCCTCACCCCTGGTAGCGAAGGAATGAAAGGTGCGATTGCAAAAGCGCAGGAAATTGCTGCTGAGCGTGATGGTTTCCTACCATTACAGTTTATTAACCAAGCTAACCCAGAAGTTCACGAAAGAACAACAGGAGCTGAAATTCTAGCTGATTTCGGAGCTGATGGTTTAGATGCCTTTGTTGCTGGTGTTGGTACTGGAGGAACTATTTCAGGTGTTTCTCATGCTCTTAAAACTGCTAACTCAAACATTCAAGTTTTTGCAGTTGAGGCAGACGAGTCAGCTATCTTGTCAGGTGAAAAACCAGGTCCTCACAAAATTCAAGGTATCTCTGCTGGATTCATTCCAGATACACTTGATACAGAAGCTTATGATGGTATCGTTCGCGTAACCTCAGACAATGCTCTCGCACTTGGTCGTGAGATTGGCGGAAAAGAAGGCTTCTTGGTCGGTATTTCTTCTGCAGCAGCTATCTATGCAGCAATTGAAGTTGCTAAAAAACTTGGAGCAGGAAAAAAAGTCCTTGCTCTCGCACCAGATAACGGTGAGCGTTACCTATCAACTGCACTTTATGATTTTGAAATCTAGTCTCCTAAATATACAAAGTCCTTGTTAAAGGGCTTTTTGTTTACCTTCAAAGGGATTCCACTGAGTTCCCCTCCAACAAAAGAAAAGGAAGCTGATTTGCTTCCTTACTTTTTTATTAGTTATTCAAGGCTGCTGCCATTGTAGCTGCAACTTCTGCTTCAAAGTCGTTTGCAGCTTTTTCGATACCTTCACCAACTTCAAAGCGAGCGAACTCAACTACTGAAGCGTTAACTGATTCAAGGTAAGCTTCAACTGTCTTGCTGTCATCCATAATGTAAACTTGTGCAAGAAGTGTGTAAGCTTGGTCAACTTTAGTGTTGTCAAGCATGAAGCGATCCATTTTACCTGGGATAATTTTGTCCCAGATTTTTTCTGGTTTACCTTCTGCAGCCAATTCAGCTTTGATAGCTTCTTCAGCTTGAGCGATTACTTCATCAGTCAATTGAGCTTTAGATCCGTATGCCAAGTGTGGAAGAGCTGGTTTACCAACCATAGCACGGCTTTCATTATCTTGGTCGATAACGTGGTTCAATTGTGCCAACTCATCTTTAACAAATTGCTCATCCAATTCTTTGTATGAAAGAACTGTTGGTTTCATAGCAGCGATGTGCATTGAAATTTGTTTAGCAAGTGCTTCGTCTCCACCTTCGATTACAGAGATAACACCGATACGTCCACCGTTGTGTTGGTATGCTCCGAAGTGTTGTGCATCTGTTTTTTCAATCAAAGCAAAGCGACGGAATGAGATTTTTTCTCCGATAGTCGCTGTTGCAGACACATAAGCTGCTTCAAGAGTTTCACCTGAAGGCATTGTCAAAGCAAGAGCTTCTTCGTTATTAGCTGGTTTTCCTTCAGCGATTGCTTTAGCTGTTGCGTTTACCAGCTCAACAAATTGAGCGTTTTTCGCAACGAAGTCAGTTTCAGCATTTACTTCAACAACTGCTGCAACGTTACCGTCAACATAAACACCAGTCAAACCTTCTGCAGCAACACGGTCAGCTTTCTTAGCTGCTTTTGCCATACCTTTTTCGCGAAGCAATTCAATCGCTTTTTCGATATCGCCTTCCACTTCAACCAATGCTTTTTTAGCGTCCATAACACCAGCACCAGATTTTTCACGCAACTCTTTAACAAGTTTAGCTGTAATTTCTGCCATTTTGATTCTCCTATATTTTTTAAAAATAGGAGAGCCGGGCTAAGCCCCGCCCTCCTAGGTAATTACTATTTATTATGAATTAAGCGTTGTCGCCTTCTACAACTTCAACAATTTCTTCGATTGAGTCTGCTTGAGCTTCTGAAGCTGCAAATTCTGCTTCAACTGCTGCAACAGCATCTTCACCTTGGCGACCTTCGATGATAGCGTCTGCCAATTTAGCTGTGATCAACTTAACTGCGCGGATAGCGTCATCGTTAGCTGGGATGATTACATCGATATCGTCTGGATCAGTGTTTGTGTCAACCATCGCTACAACTGGGATTCCCAATTTTTTAGCTTCTTTAACAGCAATTTGCTCTTTATGTGGGTCAACTACGTACATTACATCTGGGATACGAGGCATATCTTCGATACCACCCAAGAATTTTTCAAGACGTGCACGTTGTTTGTTAAGAAGTGCAACTTCTTTCTTAGGAAGAACTTCAAAAGTTCCATCTTCTTCCATACGTTTGATTTCTTTCAAACGAGCGATACGTTTTTGGATTGTTCCCCAGTTTGTAAGAGTTCCACCCAACCAACGGTGGTTGATGAAGTATTGACCTGAACGTACTGCTTCTTCAGCAACTGCGTCAGCTGCTTGTTTCTTAGTACCAACAAACAATACAACTGCATCGTTAGCTGCAGCATCACGCATGAAGTCGTATGCTTGGTCAGCGTATTTTACAGTTTGTTGCAAGTCGATAACGTGGATTCCGTTACGCTCAGTGAAGATGTACTTAGCCATCTTAGGGTTCCAGCGACGAGTTTGGTGACCAAAGTGTACACCAGCCTCAAGAAGTTGTTTCATTGAAATTACTGCCATGAGTATTTCTCCTTTTTGTTTTTTTCCTCTTCTTGATTTCAGCTTGCAAAACAACCCGAAGACAACAGTTTCACAATTCATCAAGAATGAGTATTATCGTTCACACGACAAGTTTCATTTTATCACAATTTCTCAATATTATCAAGCTATTTTGATAGTTTTTTAGCAGAACTTCTCAACTTAAAGACAAGAAAAGAGACTCGGAAAGAGTCTCAATTTTTTCATTAGTTTGGATAGATGTAAGTAACGTAACCTTCAGAAGTTGTTGTTGGGTTAAACCAACCACGTTTGTTACTGATTGTACGATCTCCACCGTAGTTAGATTCAGATACCTGAATACTTGATGATGATGAAACAGCTGTAACAACCGCTACGTGTCCATATCCTCCATCATTCCAACATGCAATCGCACCAACTTGTGGTTGAGAACCAGTACGGAATCCTGCTGCTGCAGCACTTGTAGCCCACTGCGCTCCGTTACCCCAGTAATCTCCAGCCCAAGGTGCTAACGTTTTAGCTCCCCAAGTACATTCACCTGTTGGATAACTTGAAGCATTTGTACTATATGTTGGACGTGATGTTGTACGGGTAGCAACAGGAGTGTAGCTTGAATCATCATCTGATGATGAAGAACTTGAAGTTGCTTGCACTTGTGCAGCAAATGTTGTATTTGCTGATGCTGCAACTGATTGACGTTGGCTAGTTTGTTGAGCTCGATATGCTGCTTCTGCTTCTGCTGCCGCTTTTGCTTCTGCTTCTGCTGCTGCTTTTTGCTCCAACAAGCTCGCTTTTTCACCTTCTGCAGTAGCTTTCTCAGCCGCAAGGTTCAATTCTGCTACTTTCAATTCTGCTTGTTTTGTTGTCAAAACCTGAGCGTCGTCAGCAAGTGTTTGTTGGTTCGCAATGACTGTATTGATTGCTTCGTTGTTTGCAACTTGTTTTTCAGAGATAGCTTTCTTATCTTCTTTTTGTTGCTGCAACATTTTATTGTTTGCTGATACGATTTCACTCATAGCTGCTACACGAGAAATAGCTTCTGTGATTGAGTCAGAGTTAATAATCGTATTGATGTAGCTTGTAGCAGTTCCGTTCGTTTGTGCACTACGAGCTTGGTTTTCAAGCGATGCATTACGAGCTACAATATTTTTCGAAAGCTCTGCGATTTCACCTTCAAGTTTTTTAGATTCTTCTTGAAGTTTTTCGTTTTCAGATTGCAATTTTTCTTGCTCTGATTGAATAGCTGAAACTTTAGTTTGAATTTCGTCTACTTGTTTTTGAGCTTCTTTCTGTTGAGCTGTCAAGTTACTAATTTTACTATCTTGAGCAGCAATTTTTTCATCTGTTGTATTTGCTTTAACACTTGAAAGAACAGCTCCTTGTGAGACTAATACTGTACTTAACAAAAGTGATGCTAGGATTTTTTTCTTCATAAGTGTGAATACTCCTTCTTTTAAGACAATACTAGTATATCAAAAAAAGGCCTAATAAATATTACGCCTTTATTACAGTTTTGTTTCTTTCTTATAGATATATTTTTTCAAAAATAAACTGGAAAACTAACATCCATAGACAGTTTAATATCATTGACGGAACTAGACCATAAACGATAAAGACTGTTATACTTTCAGCAGTTAATCCAATCATTTGCGCTAGAAGAAAACTACCAAATTCAAAAGAGAAAGTCATCATTAAAATAGCTAATAGTCTAGTCCATCTATTTGATAAAATGATCGCATTATTTTTATAAATGATTGCACCAATAATCACAAAAAGAAGACTAGCAATCCCTACTAAATGGAAAAAATAAATATCGTATATAAGACCAATAAATAAGCAATAAACTAAAAATAGATACTCCGATACTTCAATAGTTTCAAACAACAAGAAGATGAAGATAAAGTGACTCACAATTTGAAAATGTGGAAAAAAACTATTTACAAATTGCCCTAAATGACTGTCTATTAAGACAACTATAGGCAAGAGTAAAAACATCCCTATCTGCTTCAACAGTCTCATGATGGGTTCCCCACTAACTCTACAACTTTGGTATTCATTGAATCAGACTGAAGTTTGACTAACACCTCTCTTGTCAGATAGTCATTGCTATGCGTCACAGATTCGACCTCCCCTACTGGAATGTCAGTAGCATTAAAATTACCAAGACCACCAGTTACTACCTTATCTCCTTGACTGATATCACTACTACTATTTAACTGGCTTATTTTAAGCAAGTCTTTTTCTTTGTCGTACCCAATAATAATACCATATATACTAGTAGAACCGTGCTGAATTTTAACGGAGATTTTCTCCGTATTTTCCGCGTTGGTCAATAAGTTGACCACAGTAGAGTTATCTTCAATCTTTCCCACGCTTCCAATCAGTCCCCCACCAGCTATAACAAGCATATTGCTTGTCACGCCTTTTTGAGAACCTGCATCAATTGTCAACTCTTGTTTCCAGGTTGCAGGAGTTCTCATGATAACGTCAGAGGCAATCAACTTGGTTGTATTCAATTTTGATTTCATATCCAATAACTGACGTAGTTGCTCATTTTCTTCCTTCAGGCTGTCTGCTTCATTCGTTTCCTTCTTCATCTGATAGAGTTCTTTTTTGAGAGTTTCATTCTCGTTATAGGTTCTGGTCAAACGACCTAAATCAGATTTTACGGAAGAAAGCCATTGAAAAGGCTTTTGCACTATTCTATCGACTAATGAAATGCCATCTCCAGCTTTTGTTACAACTGCACTTGATTGTGTTGTTACTAAAAAAACGGATACTACTAATACAACGACAAATAGAACAATGATATATTTTGATTTTTTAAAACGGTTCATACCTCTACCTTATATTACATTCTAAGATTTTAGCAAAAATAGAATTGCACCCAATACACAAACAAATAATAGCGCTATACTGTCTCTGTTCATCCAATTTAACTGTCGATACTGACTGCGTCCATTCCCACCTTGATACCCCCTAGCTTCCATAGCTGTAGCAAGAGAGTCTGCTCGTTTCAAACTGGTAGCGAACAAAGGAATCAAAATAGGAATCATAGCCTTAACCTTTTGAATTACATTTCCTTCTCCAAAATCTACACCACGCGCCTTTTGAGCATTCATAATGCGAATCGTATCATCCATCAAGGTTGGCACAAAACGTAAACTCATTGACAACATGAGTCCAATCTCATGAACTGGAACCTTAAATCTTTTTAAAGGTCCAAGCAAGGATTCAACCGCAGTTGCTAAGCTGAGTGGCATAGTTGTCAAGGTTAGCAAGGTTGAGAAAAAAATAATCAACACAAAACGACAAAAAATAATTCCTGCCTGCTCAACACCATAGCTTGTGATTTTTATAAATCCCATATAGAACAAGACTTGACCACCAGAGATAAAGAACAGTTGAAAAAGGGTTGTAAAAGCAATCAGAAAAAACATAGATCGCAAACCTTTTATAAAAAAAGATAAGGGAACTTCTGATAAAACGACAAATATGCCTGTTGCAATGAAGAGTATGAGATTTGTAATTGGATTATTGGCCCAAAAAGCAATGATGATCAATAAAATCATTGCTACTAACTTACTACGAGGATCTAGACGATGAATAATCGAATTTCCTGGTATGTATCGACCTAAAATCATATTATCCATTGATAAACTCCTTAAACTCCTCTATCGTTATCGGCAATTGTTCGAAAGAAATTCCTCTGTCAACTAGCCTTTGAGCAAATCGTGTGATTTTAGGAACACCCAATTGGATTTTTTCCATAAATTCGACATTTTGAAAGACAAGACTTGGCTTCCCACCCTTAACTAGTTTCCCTTTTTCCATCACATAAACTTGGTCAGCAAATTCGGCCACATCATCCATAAGGTGGGTTACTAAAACAATTGTTATGCCATCTTGATGAAGCTTTTTAAACAAGGCCATCAACTCTTTTCGACCAATTGGATCCAAACCAGCTGTTGGTTCGTCTAAGACCAAAATGCTAGGCTCCATCGCCAAAATTCCAGCAATAGCAACCCTTCTCATCTGGCCGCCTGAAAGTTCAAATGGACTTCGTTCAAAGAGTGATTCATCGATTCCTACTAAAGCTAGTTTTTCACGCGCAATAGCTTCTGCCTCTTCTACAGAAACTCCAAAATTTTGAGGGCCAAAAGCCACATCTTTTAGGACAGTTTCCTCAAAGATTTGATTCTCTGCAAACTGAAATACCAGGCCAACTTGTTTGCGAATTTGACGAATTTGCTTATTAACTGATGTTGGTGTAATCAATGTATCAAAAACACGAACACTTCCCTCTGTAGGAACCAACAAACCATTCAAAAGTTGAAGGATTGTAGACTTTCCGCTTCCTGTATGCCCAATAATGGCAGTATAAGAACCATCCTCTATTGACAAACTGACATCTGACAAAGCAGCTGAGGCAAAGGGTGTTCCTTCCTGATACGTATAACTAACATTGTCTAGAATAATTCCCATAAAGCCTCCTCGAGCTCCTCCTCGGTCAGGTAGTGCTCTGGTAATTTTAAGCCATTATCACGCAGTGATTGTTTTAATTGGTTGACAAAGGGTTGGTCTAAGCCAATTTGATCTAGATCCGCTCTAGAAAATAATTCTCTAGGAGTGCTTGTTGACTCGACTTTCCCTTTTTTCATTACTAAAACACGGTCACTCATAGCAACCTCATCTAAATCATGCGTAATGGAGATAACTGTTATCTGGTGGTCTTGGCGAATTTTCTGGACTATCTTAATCAACTCTAGTCGTCCTTCTGGGTCCAACATACTTGTAGCCTCATCCAAGATTAAAATATCTGGTCGCAGAGCTACAACTCCTGCAATAGCTACTCTCTGTTTCTGACCTCCTGATAAACGAGATGGTTCCTTTTTAGCAAATTCAGCCATCCCAACCAATGATAAAGCCTCAGAAACGCGTTTCTTCATCTCTTCAAGTGGGATTCCTTGATTTTCCAGTCCAAAAGCAACGTCGTCTTCAACAGTTGCTCCTACGAATTGGTTATCAGGATTTTGAAAGACCATACCAATCTTACGTCTTTTTTCCCAGACATTTTCTGGAGTTAGGCAATCACCGTCTATCCAAATTTCTCCAGATTCAGCCTCGAGCAAACCATCAATCAAGCGAACTGTCGTTGATTTTCCACTACCATTATGACCAACGATAGACAACCATGCTCCACGTTTCACGTGAAACGAAATGTTATGAACATCATAATGTTCTTGATCTGTCTGATATCGAAAAGACAGGTCTTTTATCTCAATAATCGATTCCATATCTAACGAAAGGTTCCTTTAAACAAATATGCGCTTCCCTTGAAATAATCATAACCAGAATAAACTGTGAAGAACAAGGCAATATAAAGAGTTATCTGACCAAGCACATTCCAGTGAAGTAGCAAGAATATAATCGCAAACATCTGACTAAATGTCTTGATTTTTCCAGGCATAGCAGCAGCTAGAACAGTACCTCCTGTTTCAACTAAGAGCAAGCGTAAACCGGTGACAGCAAGTTCACGACAAATAATTATTGCTACCACCCAAGCTGGTGCCATCTTTAGACCGACCAACATGATAAAGGCTGACATGACCAATAATTTATCAGCCATTGGATCTGCAAACTTTCCGAAATTACTAACCACTTGCCATTTTCTAGCTAAATAACCATCTAGATAGTCAGTGATACTTGCAATAGCAAAAATAACTGCTGCTATTTTATGTAACACAGGAGATTGTCCAAATGATAGAAGGAGAACAAAAATCGGAATAAATAAAATTCTACCAAGCGTCAGTATGTTAGGAATATTTTCTTTTTTCATATTATCCTTCCTTAGTTTGAACTTAATGTTAGAGTAATCCAACCAGTTTGACCAGTTAATTTTGAAGTGTCAATTTCCTTATTATCAATTTTCACCGATACTCCTTTAACAACACCCAATGTTATGGTTACTGGAGATCCTTTAGAGATGGTTGTTTTGGCTATTTTATTATTAGGTTCAAGAGTCACTCCTCCTGCTAAATCAGTATCCGAAACACTAATCCAGCTTGTTGCATCTGTTACAGATAATTGAAGCTCCGCAGAATCTTTAGATGTCTTATATTCCACTGATAAAGCATCTCCCTGACCTGAAACAGTCAAAGTAGTTGCCTCACTCGAACTTGATGAACTAGTAGCTTGACTACTACTTGATTCTACACTACTAGAGCTACTTGTTGAACTCACAACACTATAAGTTGCTGCAGAAGACGCAGTTGGTTGGGTTTGAATATAATTCCACACATAGTAGGTTACAAAAATTAAAATTGATAGAGAAAAAAGAACAAAGTAAAATAGCGGGAGAAACGAATTTTTCTTTCGATTAGACCGTCTACGTCCTGAAAGCTCAATCTCATCAACATCTACCTCTTCATAAATAATCATACTACCTGAATCATAGGCATCTAGAACAATATGTTCATCTAATTCAACCGCCCAAGCATATTTTCTCAAAAAAGAGCGAGCATAAAAAGTACTCGGTAGTTTGTCAAAATCATCTGACTCCATTGCCTCTAACAAATCCAGCTGAATATCTGTCTTTCTGTGCAATTCCTCTAAGCTCAGTCCTTGGTTAATTCTTGCAAGACGTAAGACCTCACCAATTGTTTTTTTTCTCATACTTAACATTCCTTCTTTCTAGTGTATTTTCTAGCGATTATATCGGGAAAATTGTACAATCAACCATATCGCTATTATCTATCAAATCATGTCCAGCCTCTAGAATATCTTCTAAAGTAATTTCCTGCAAAAGTTTAGGAAGGTCAAACAGGGTAGAACCTGTATCGGTTGGATGATACTGAGTAGCAATGTATTCAAGAGAATCCATACTATGAAGAAATTCTCCATACATCTCAGTTTTTACAATATCCAAGTGATCCTCAGTTATATCCTCATCTTTAACAAAATTGCGAATAGCTTTACGAAATTGATGAGAAAGTGCCACAGGTTCCTTTGTATCCATTGTTAATATCACAAAATGGAAACGAGGATCTACTTCTATTTCTAGAGACAGGGAAGCATCCAGTTTACCTGTCTCATATAATTTTTGAAATCTTTGTGAAGTCCAACCAAACATCATTGTAAACAACAATTTCAATAAAAGATGATAACGATACTGATCTCGATTTCCGATATCTTCATTTCCTCTAATACCGATCGCTAATTTTGGAGAAGCCACGTCCATCCGTAAACTTTCAGTAGTCTTTACAGGATGTAAAGGTATTTTTTCTCTCTTAAACTCATGTTTTTTTTCTTGAGGATGAGATTTCTTAGCAAAATAATCTTCAAGGAGTTCAAAATCAAAATTCCCCACTAAAAAGATATTACTATTGACAGGTCTGTAAAACTCTTTAAAGTTCTCTTCTAAATCCTCCAAACAAATAGCATCAATAGAGTTTTCACTACCAACAATATCTGAAGCTAAAGGACTTTCTGGATAGAGATTTGCCAAAGTCTTGAAAAATAGACAAGAATCTGGATCATCCTGATACATCTCTCTTTCCTGTTGAATGATATCCTTTTCGCGCTCCACAGATTCTTCAGTCATATTGAAAGTAGTGACAAGTTCTTCTAGCAAATCTAAACACTCTAGAACATTTTCAGAAGTCGAGAAAAGATAGCTAGTTTTCGTAAAGCTCGTAAAGGCATTACTTTCAGCACCCAACTCTGTAAAAGCTGCCATAACATCTCCAGAATCTTCTCTTTCAAAAAGCTTATGTTCTAAGAAATGAGCGATTCCTTGTGGATATTGTTGTAAGTCCTTATCATCCACTGTAAACCTTGTGTCAACAGAACCAACTTGGACACTTACAACACCATAAACCTCGTTAAAGTCCTTTTTAGGTAGTAAAGTAACTGTCAAACCATTTTCTAAGCTAGTTTGATACAAAGTTTCTTTTACAGCAGGATAATATTTCTTTTGAAAAGTAGGTCTGGTCATTCTGCTCCTTCCATAAAATAAATAGCCTGCAACTTAAAACTGTTTGCTGCTTCACAAATTGCTTCTCTATCAACTTGTTCAAGCTTATCGATTAAAGTTTTTGTATCAAGATTCGCCTTCCCAAAAAAAGTTGACAAATAATATTTATCGACGATAGAATCTTGATTATCCTGAGCTAGTAGTAAAGAGCGACGAATCATTTGTTTGGTCTGATCAATTTCCTTATCTGTAAACTTGCCATTTTTTATGTCAAGTAACTGATGATTCATCAATTTTCTTACTTTATTTCGATTTTGCCGATCAATTCCAGCAAACAATCGTAAAAATCCACTAAAGAGATCCAAATGACTTGATACCGTATAGGCCAGTCCTTCTTTTTCTCGCACTTGGGTAAATAGTTTCGAATGAGAAAAGGCTCCTAAAAGACCATTTACAAGAAGCACTGCCATCTGTTCTTCATCACCATATGCCACTGAACTATGGTAGCCCATCTCTAAAACAGACTGTCCTAATCTCTTTCTAATAATACCTTCTCTAAGAATATTAGAATAGGGTTGCTGATATTGAATGTTTACAGCTGATTTACGACCTGTTAAAGGAAATTTATGTAAAAACTCTAAAACTTCAATTTCATTAAAATCGCCTAAGAAGAAAATATCTATTTGGTCTTCTTTTAGCATTTTTTGATAGCTTGAAAAACATGTTTTTGAAGTCTCTTCTGAAATTCTAGAAATCAAATCTTTTGGAACTAGCTGCATTGATTCTTCTTGGAAAAACAATTGATCCAACTCTTTATGTGCAAAGAAGAATGGGTCTTCTAATTCTGATTCCAGCCTTGATAAGATCTGTTTTTTCTCGATGTCAAAAGCATTTTTCTCGAATCCATCCTCATCCGACAATGGTGTAAACAGAACCTGATGCAGTAATTCTAAAATTTGAGAAGTTAATACGTTTTTCTTACTTAAAAATTCATCACGCACATAGGAAATACTCAAATCCACAAGATGACTTTGTCCTCTTCGATAGGCGTGCGCTGACAAATCAGTTCCATACAAGGTTGCTAAACGTTTTCGAAACAGTTGAGCAGTTGGATAACTTTGGTTGGCAGTTTCAAGCATACTGGCACTTAACATACGACCTGAAATTGAATCCAAAGACAATGGAGCTGTAAAACGCACAGTAATTTTATTAGTTTTAAATTTTTTTGATTGGATAAAATGCACTGTAATTCCAGGTACTAACTCCATCTCTTACCTCCTTCTACATAGAGTTCTATTATACCATGAAAAGAGAAAATTTTCTTGTTCTCTTTACCCCTTTTAGAATTAAAATCGCTTTCATTTCTAACGAATTTACCTCTGCCATTTCAAGGTAAAATATGGTATAATACCAAAGATTGAGGTGAACTATGGAATACAAATTATTTGAAGAATTTATCACTCTCCAAGCTCTCTTGAAAGAACTTGGTATTATACACAGTGGCGGAGCTATTAAATCCTTTTTAGCTGAGCATCATGTCTACTTTAATGGGGAACTAGAAAATCGTCGTGGGAAAAAAGTAAGAATCGGAGACTCTATCGACATTCCTGACATGAAAATCCAAATCATTCTGACGCAACCGAGCTTAGAAGAACAGGAAGAATATCTCCAAGAAAAACTTGAGAAAGAACGTGTGACTAAACTTGTCAAAGAAATGAATAAGACGGTCAAAAAAAAGCCAACAAAAAAGACCCCGAAAGCTAAAACAAAAACTGCACCACGTTTCCCAGGTAGATAAGTATGTGGCTAAAAAACTTATCCATCAAGCAATTTAGAAACTATCAGGATACCGAAATTGAATTTAATCCTAAATTAAATGTATTTGTGGGTCGAAATGCTCAAGGCAAAACTAATCTTCTGGAAAGTATTTACTTTTTAGCTTTAACTAGAAGTCATCGGACAAAGACAGACAAGAATTTAATCCGATTTAAAGAAGAACAACTTCAAGTTTTTGGAATTCTTCAAAAAACAACGGCTACTGTACCACTTGAGATTGACTTAACCCCAAAAGGTCGGATTACTAAAGTCAATCACTTAAAGCAAGCTCGGCTATCTGACTATATTGGACACATGAATGTTGTTCTATTTGCACCCGAAGATTTACAACTTGTCAAAGGAGCACCTGCTATCCGACGTAAGTTTATAGATATGGAACTAGGACAAATCAAACCCATATACTTGTCAGATTTGTCAAGCTACAATCATGTGCTCAAACAAAGAAATACCTACTTAAAGTCAGCGAATCAGATTGACGAAACATTTTTATCTGTTCTAGATGACCAGCTAGTAGACTATGGTTGTCGAGTAATGGTTCATAGAGAAGAATTTATCAAAAAAATGGAATCTTTTGGTCGTAAAAAACACTTTGATATTTCGGACCAATTAGAAGAGTTATCAATTCGTTATCAACCATCTGTAAACTTCACTGACAAGGAAAAACTAGCAGAATCTTTTTATGCAGCACTTCAAAAAAGTAGAGCAAGAGATTTATTTAAGAAGAATACTGGAGTTGGTCCTCATCGGGACGATATAATTTTCTTAATCAATGGAATGGACGCAAACTTTGGAAGTCAAGGGCAACATCGTAGTCTGGTTTTATCTATAAAACTTGCAGAAATAGAACTGATGGAGAGTATCACTAAGGAATCTCCCATTCTTTTGCTTGACGATGTTATGAGTGAACTTGACAATACTCGTCAACTTAAATTATTAGAAACTATATCTCAAAATATTCAAACCTTTATTACAACAACTAGTTTAGAGCATCTTCAAAACTTACCTGATAATCTCAGTATATTTACTGTAAAGAATGGTCAATTATCTGTAAACTGATATTTACATTAGTGTAAACAATAAAAAATCTCCTGTTTTACAGGAGATTTTTTATTACATTGAGTAGTTTGGTGCTTCATTTGTGATTTGCACATCGTGTGGATGGCTTTCTTTTAGACCGGCACCTGACATTTCGATAAATTGAGCATTGTCATGCAATTCTTTAAGGTTAGCTGCACCACAGTAACCCATACCAGATCGGATACCACCAATCATTTGGAATACGATATCAGCTGCTGCTCCTTTATATGCAACACGTCCTTCAATTCCTTCTGGAACGAGTTTATTTGCTTCGTTGACAGAGCCTTGGAAGTAACGGTCGCTTGAACCTTTCTTCATTGCAGCGATTGAACCCATACCACGGTATGTCTTGAACTTACGTCCTTGGAAGATTTCAGTTTCTCCTGGAGCTTCATCTGTTCCTGCAAACATTGATCCAAGCATTACTGCATTTCCACCAGCAGCAAGGGCTTTAACAATATCTCCAGAATACTTGATTCCACCATCAGCAATGATTGTTTTGCCATATTCACGTGCAACGGCTGCTGCATCATAGATAGCTGTAACTTGTGGAACTCCTACACCAGCAATAACACGAGTTGTACAGATTGAACCTGGCCCAATACCAACTTTAACAACGTCAACTCCTGCATCATAAAGGGCACGGGCTCCTTCAGCAGTAGCGATATTTCCAGCAATCAGTGTACGGTCTGGGAAATGAGCACGGATTTCAGCGATTTTACGAAGAACCCCTGCAGAGTGTCCGTGTGCTGTATCGATGACAATTGCATCTGCTCCTGCTTCAAAGAGGGCTTCAGCACGTTCAAAAGTATCAGAAGTTACACCTACCGCACCAGCAACTAGAAGACGACCAAACTCATCTTTAGCTGCATTTGGAAACTCAATCACTTTTTCAATATCTTTAATCGTGATCAAGCCAGAAAGACGACCTTCTTCATCAACCAAAGGAAGTTTTTCAATACGGTGTTCTTGAAGAATGCTCTCAGCTGTTTCAAGATCTGTTCCAACAGGAGCAGTAACAAGATTCTCACTGGTCATATGATTTGAGATTGGTTGATTGTAATCTGAAATAAAACGAAGGTCTCGGTTTGTTAAAATACCAACCAATTTACGATTTTCAAGAGTTTCAACCACTGGAACACCACTGATACGGTAACGTCCCATGAGTTCATCTGCCTCTGCAATTGTATGCTCTGGAGTCAAGAAGAATGGATCAATGATAACACCATTTTCAGAACGTTTTACCTTACGAACTTCATCTGCCTGCTGTTCAATAGACATGTTTTTATGGATAACACCTAGACCACCTGCACGCGCGATTGCAATGGCCATTTGGCTTTCTGTTACAGTATCCATCGCAGCTGTAATAATTGGGATATTTAAATTCAGATTATCAGCCAATTTCGTTGTTAAATCCGCATCATTAGGCAACACATGGCTCTCTGCTGGAATAAGCAATACATCATCAAAGGTAAAACCTTTTTTCAAAAATTTAGTGTCCCAATTAGACATTGAAGTTTCCTCTTTTCTTTCTTTTTGAGCTTGACGCTTTTTGTATTGTATCTATCATACCATTCTATGAAAATTTGTCAATTATATTGATAATAGATAATGTAAAAAACTATCCCTTTAATTTTAAAGAAGAGATAGTTTTAGAGTTCGTATTTTATCTATTAATGAAAGTAATTTAGACCCATTGCTGATTTTACTTCTGATAGCGTTTGGCCAGCAACTTCTCGAGCTTTTTCACTACCTTTTTGTAACATATTATACACTTCACCCATATCTTTAGCATATTCTAGGCGACGTTCACGGATTGGACCAAGTTCACGGTCTAGGATTTCAAGTAGATACCGTTTTGTCTTAACATCACCTAGACCTCCACGTTGATAATGCTCTTTCATGTCAGCAATTTCTTGAGCATCTTCAGGACGTCCGAATACGTCTAAGTAATGGAAAACCATATTTCCTTCAATCTTACCTGGATCCTCAACACGAATGTGATCTGGATCTGTATACATACTCATTACTTTCTTACGCAAAGTATCTGCATCATCTGACAAGTAGATACCATTATTAAGCGATTTAGACATTTTGGCATTTCCATCAAGACCAGGTAAGCGACCTGCTCCTTCATTTTCAGGATAAATTCCTTCCGGTTCTACTAAAACATCACAATTATAGGCATGGTTGAATGAACGCACAATCTCACGCGTTTGTTCAATCATCGGTTTTTGGTCTGTACCTACAGGAACATAGTTAGCCTTAAAAGCTGTGATATCTGCTGCTTGAGCAATTGGATAAACTAAAAATCCAGTTGGAATACTTTCTCCAAATCCTTTCTGAGCAATTTCTGTCTTTACAGTAGGATTACGCTCCAGACGAGCCAAAGACACTAGATTCATGTAATACATAGAAAGCTCTGCCAATTCTGGAATCTGGCTTTGAATGAAAATCGTTGATTTGTTAGGATCCAATCCCACTGCAAGATAGTCCAAAGCAACATTCCCAATAGACTCTACAATTGTTTGTGGATCTTTTGCATGGTCAGTTAAAGCTTGCTGGTCAGCCAAAAAAACAAACATGTCATATTTATCTTCTTGCTGTAATAAGACACGATTTTTTAAGCTACCAACGTAGTGCCCAATATGTAATTTCCCCGTTGGACGATCTCCTGTTAAAATAATGGGTTTATTCATCTTATTCTCCTTTGATATAGTCCTTTCAATTATAGCATTTTTTTGATAAAAAGACAGGTAATTTTTTTTATCAAATAATTACGATTTCAACTCCTTAACTGTAAACCATCTGTAAATATCCTTTACAAATAATTGACAGATAAAAATTTGAATATTTGCTGATTTTCTAGTAGAATTAGAGTATTACATATAATAGGAGAAAAAAATTGCTAACAGTATCTGATGTTTCACTACGTTTTAGTGATCGCAAACTTTTTGATGAGGTCAACATCAAATTTACAGAAGGAAACACATATGGTTTAATTGGTGCTAACGGTGCAGGTAAATCAACATTTTTAAAAATCTTAGCTGGGGATATTGAACCTACAACTGGTCATGTTTCTCTTGGACCTGATGAACGTCTTTCTGTGCTTCGTCAAAATCACTTTGACTATGAGGATGAACGTGTTATTGATGTTGTTATCATGGGTAATGAAAAACTATACAACATCATGAAAGAAAAAGATGCTATCTATATGAAAGCAGACTTTACTGATGAAGATGGAGTTCGTGCAGCTGAGCTTGAAGGAGAATTTGCTGAACTAGGTGGTTGGGAAGCTGAGAGTGAAGCTTCACAACTCTTGCAAAACTTGAATATCCCTGAAGATCTTCATTACCAAAATATGAGTGAACTTGCAAATGGTGACAAAGTGAAGGTGCTCCTTGCTAAAGCTCTATTTGGTAAACCAGATGTCCTTCTTCTAGACGAGCCGACCAACGGTCTTGATATCCAATCTATTACTTGGTTAGAAGATTTCTTGATTGACTTTGATAACACTGTTATTGTCGTATCCCATGACCGTCACTTCTTGAACAAAGTATGTACTCACATGGCCGACCTTGACTTTGGAAAAATCAAACTCTATGTCGGAAACTACGACTTCTGGAAAGAATCTTCTGAGCTTGCTGCTAAATTGCTAGCAGACCGTAATGCTAAAGCAGAAGAAAAAATTAAGCAACTCCAAGAATTCGTTGCTCGTTTTTCTGCTAATGCTTCTAAATCAAGACAAGCAACATCACGTAAGAAAATGCTTGATAAGATTGAACTTGAAGAAATTGTGCCATCTAGTCGTAAATATCCATTTATCAACTTTAAAGCTGAACGTGAAATCGGAAACGATCTCTTGACAGTAGAAAATCTATCTGTCAAGATTGATGGCGAAACTATTCTTGACAACATCAGCTTTATCTTGCGTCCAGGTGACAAGACAGCTCTAATCGGTCAAAACGACATTCAAACAACTGCATTGATTCGTGCTATTATGGGTGATATTGACTATGAGGGAACTGTCAAGTGGGGAGTTACAACTAGTCGCTCTTACTTGCCAAAAGACAATTCAGCTGATTTTGCTGGGGGTGAATCTATCCTTGACTGGCTCCGTCAATTTGCAAGTAAAGAAGAAGATGACAATACCTTCTTGCGTGGTTTCCTTGGCCGTATGCTCTTCTCTGGAGATGAGGTTAACAAACCTGTAAATGTCTTGTCAGGAGGAGAAAAGGTGCGCGTGATGCTATCGAAACTCATGCTTTTGAAATCAAATGTTCTAGTACTTGACGATCCTACTAATCACTTAGATTTGGAATCTATTTCAAGTTTGAACGATGGATTGAAAAACTTCAAAGAATCAATCATCTTCGCCAGTCATGACCATGAATTCATTCAAACATTGGCTAACCACATTATTGTCCTATCTAAAAACGGTGTAATCGACCGTATCGATGAAACCTATGATGAATTCTTAGAAAATGCTGAAGTACAAGCAAAAGTCAAAGAACTTTGGAAAGACTAAATAATACTTTAAAGCTCAGTTGGATTAACCAACTGAGTTTTCTAACATTCTATGAGGTAACATGAAAACATTTTTCAGAAACTATTGGACCTATCTTATTTCTTTCATCATTCCCCTAGTAATTATATTCGGAGTCTATCTTTCTCAAGGTATCTACTGGAATAGTGATACTTCACCTTTATTGGGGGATGGATTTCATCAATATGTTATTTTTGATCTAAATCTTCGTAATATTTTACATGGGAGTGATAGTCTATTTTATACTTTTACCAGTGGTCTAGGTCTCAATTTTTATGCCTTGTCCAGTTATTACCTTGGTAGTTTTCTATCTCCTCTTGTTTATTTTTTTGATGTATCAAGCATGCCAGATGCAGTTTATCTTTCAACCTTGTTGAAATTTGGCTTGATAGGTCTGTCAACCTTTTTTAGCTTGAGTATAATATTCAAAAATCTACCAGCCCCACTCAGATTATCTTTATCTACCTCATATGCATTAATGAGCTTTACAGTTAGTCAACTTGAGATTAAAACCTGGTTAGATGTTTTTATTTTAATCCCCTTAATTTTAACTGGTTTACATCTACTCATAACGGAAAAAAAACGTATTCTATACTTTACAAGTTTGTCAATATTATTTATCCAAGATTACTATTTTGGTTATATGACTGCCCTGTTTTTGGTAGTTTGGTATTTTTGCCAACTTTCCTGGGATTTTAAAAGTCGCAAGTATTCTTTCCTTGATTTTTTCCTAACATCCTTACTCGCTGGTTTAACAAGTTTCATCATGACACTCCCAACCTTGTTTGATTTAAGAACTCATGGTGAAAAACTAACCGCTATTACAAAAATAAAAACAGATGCCAGTTGGTATCTAGATCTGTTTGCTAAACAATTCATTGGTGCTTTCGATACAACTAAATATGGTTCCATCCCAATGATTTTTGTTGGCCTCCTTCCTTTTATATTAACAATTGTATTCTTTACATTAAAATCAATTAAGTTTCACGTGAAACTATGCTATGCAACTCTACTCATTATCATCATTGCTAGTTTTTATCTAGAAGCCTTAGATCTATTTTGGCAAGGAATGCACGCTCCAAATATGTTTCTTCATCGCTATGCGTGGATTTTCTCTACTCTCTTGATTTATATTTCAGCAGAAGTTTTAAATAGATTTAAGGATATTAAGTTATGGAATATTTTATTCTCAATGACCTTCCTTTTATTTGGCTATCTGGCAACCATTTATTTTAAAAATCATTATTCATTTCTAACTAAATTAAATATACTCTTAACGATTGAGTTCTTAGTGGTATACTTACTATTGTTATTAGCACTTATCCGAAAAATGATTTCTCTAAAAATCTTTTCAATTCTTATTTTGATCTTTACAATAAGTGAAATTAGTTTTAATGCTTCATCTCAACTAAATGGAATTACGAAAGAATGGGGATTTGCTTCTCGTAGTACCTATGATAAAGATATTCCAAGTATGGAAGCTATTTTGGAGTATATCAAACAGCAACCAGATACATTTACACGAACTGAAAAGTTACAAACTCAAACTGGAAACGATAGCATGAAATTTAACTACAATGGCATCTCACAATTTTCATCTGTTCGTAATCGTTCTGCAAGTACAACGTTAGATAAGTTGGGTTTTAAATCTTCAGGTACCAACCTTAATCTTCGTTATGCAAATAATACTATCATTGCAGATAGTTTATTTGGAATCAGCTACAATATTTCTGAAACCTATCCAGATAAATATGGTTTTTATCCAAGCTATCAAAAAGATAATCTAACCCTTTATAAAAATCAATTCGCTCTCCCAATTGCTTTTGCTACACAGTCTCTTTACAAAGATGTCACTTTTAATGACCATACTCTTGATAACCAAACTCAATTTTTAAATCAAATTGCTGGCTTAAATGAAGAGTACTTTTATCCGATAAATCATCATACAGACTCTGGTGACAAAGTGGTCAATCTAAACGGAACTGATACTGAAGATGCAACTATCAGCTACAGTATTGAAGTACCTGATAATAGTCAGGTTTACCTTTCCATGACCAAGCTAAATTTTTCAAATGATAAGAAAAAGCAAATTGACATCATTGTCAATGGTGAAAAAAAATCCTTTACCACAGATAATGTTTTTACATTTTTTAATCTTGGATATTCAGAACATAAACAAACTTTTGATATCCAGATTAAGTTCCCAGGAAATGCTCAAGTATCATTTGAATCTCCAACTTTCTATCGCTTAGATACTAAGAAATATACGGAGGCTATACGCAAAATAAAAGAAAATCCAGTAGAAGTGAGCTCTTATAAAAATAAGGTCACTGTAAATTATAAGGTAAAGAATGAGACATCGATCTTTTTCACAATTCCATACGATCAAGGATGGTCTGCTTATCAAAATGGTAAAAAATTACAAATTCAACAGGCACAAACTGGATTTATGAAAATTGATGTTCCTGAAGGTGAAGGAACTATTACCCTTTCCTTTATTCCAAAAGGATTTGTTGCTGGTGCAAGTTGTTCTCTTATAGCCATTATTGTCTTTATTTTTTATGATATTCAAAGAAAAAAATATTCTAGATAAAAAAACAATCGACCGAATTGGTCGATTGTTTTTAGTCTTCTTCAGCTTTTTTAGGTTGATAGGCTAGCATTCCTAAAGCAACAAAAATCATTATTGTAAAGATAAGAAAAATAATCTGACTATGAATATTACCTGTCATAGAAATGGTTTGTCGAAGACCTGAAACTGAATAACTCATAGGTAACCATGGATTAATAGTTTTAAAGAATTGATTCGTCAAAGCTAAAGGATAAGTTCCTGCACTTGATGCTAATTGAAGGAGTAATAAAATTAAGGAGAAGAAGGCGCCTAGGCGAGAATTCCAGGTTGTCAATGCTGTTACCATCGCCATGAAAGCAAGACTAGTTAAAATAATCAAAGCTAAGGTTTTGAATTCGTGAACTGCAGTCAGTCCGATTAAATGTACCCCACCATAAACTAATAGTCCTGCCAAACCAGCAATGATACCGTTAATTTCAAAGCGAGACTTAAACCAAGCCCAGCGACTCTCTGGGTGGCGTCCAGAAGGTAATTTAGCAAAAATCATATTAGTAGAAATAGCAGCAACAAAAAGAGCAACTGATATCATATACGGAGCCATGGCAATCCCATTAACAGCAACTTGATCCGTATCAGTTTTTGAAAGACTTAAAGGATCAGCCAGTAAGTCTGCATTTTTTGGTTCAGTTGAAGCCTTATTCAATTGTTTATCAGCATCTGTCAACCCTTGATTTAATTGACTTGAACCATCACTTAATTTTCCGAGTCCTGATTGTAAAATTTCAGATCCTTGAGCAAGTTTATCTGCTCCACTAGCTATTTTTTCAGAACCATTAGCTAGTTGATTTGCTCCTGAAACTAGCTGGTCTGATTTATCAGCTAATTGTTGAGAACCCACTTGTAATTGATTAAATCCAGCAGTTAAATCTGATGTTTTATTGTTTACTTGGTTGACACCTGATGCAAGTTTATCAATTCCTGTTGCTAATTCTGGCCCATTCGCTGCTAACTTAGCAGTAGCACCTGTCAATGTAGAAGATTTTTCTGTCAACTGACTAGAGCCTTGTAGCAACTTATTGAAACTTCCTGTCAAGTTCGAATTTTTCGAACTCAACTGACTTGCTCCTAAAGCTACTTGGTCTACAGATTTTGTATAGCTGGCAATACCAGATAGAGTTTGACTAGCTGGCAATAACTGACCATCAATTGCTGTTTGAATCTGTGTTAATCCACTTGACAAACTTGTCAATGTTGAAGAAGCAGTTGGTAATAATTTACTTGACTGATTCTTTAATTGAGTTAAACTATTTGTTTGAGTGGTTACATTTTCTAAAGAAGATTGTAACGTTTGAACTGTATTTAAAATTGTTCGTGCTGACTCACTAGCAGAAGATGATGGATTAGAAACCACAGAAGTTATCTCTGCCTGTTGTTCAGGAGTTAAGCTTTGATAAGCACTCGTAGATTGAATAGCTGATAAAGTAGTTTCTTTTTCAGATTGATTTGAAGTAACGATGCTTTGTGCTGAATTTGCAATCGTTGATAAACTACTAGAAAGCTGGTTTGTTACTTGTGTTATCTCTCCACTATCTGCTGTTTGAATATTTTGAATATCTTGATTAAATTGCTCTAAACTAGTTGCTAATTGTTTAATCTGATCTTTTTGTTGGGTTGTCCCATCTAATTGAGTAGAAAGTTTTTGAATACCTTGATTAAGTTGCGTTAGTCCTGTACGTAGAGTCTCTGATTTTGTAGAAATCTGATTTGTACCTGATGATAGACTTTGAACTCTATTTGTATAAGTATCAATACCAAGTGAAAATTGATTTAATCCTGAATTGAGTTGAGAAACACCACCTGTATAGGCTTGTGTGCCTGCATCAAGTTGATTCAATCCTGATACCAGTGCCGGTGTCTTTGAGTTCAGTTGGTTTAATCCATTATCAATTTGTGAAATAGCGCTGGTATATTGATTTAAACCAGTATTAAAATTACCAAGACCAAGATTTAACTGATTTACACCAGCTGTATAGGTTCCTAATCCTGTAGATAATTGATCAGCACCGTTAGAAAATGTGAGACTCGATTGAGCTAAGGTTTGAAGATTGGTTGATAAGGTTTGACTCCCATCAGAAAGCTTATTCGAACCATCAGCCAACTGTAAACTTGCATTTGCCGCTTGAGATAAACCAAGTTTTAAATCCCCCATCTTATCAAATAAAGCTTTGGTATAAGATTGAGTAACTTTAGTAGCCACAGTCTGTTTGATTTGTGTCATGGCAGAATCACTCATCTTGCTTGCAATAAAACTATGACCACTTGATGTCTGATAGTCAATCGTCATCTGTTCAGGATGATTTGTAAGGATAGAAGAAGCTTTCTCAGAAAGATTACTTGGCAATGTTACAACCATGTAATAATCCCCATCTCGTAGTCCTCTTTCTCCCTCACCTTCATCTACAAAATGAAAATCCAGACTATCACTATCTTTCAAATTAGACACCATGTCTTCACCAATAGTGAGTTTTTCATCATTATAAGTAGCAGCTTGGTCCTTATTAACAATTGCTACAGGTAACTCCGAAAGTTTACCGTATGGATCCCACATTGATGATAAGAAAATGATATTGTAAAGAGCTGGAATTAAGGAAATTCCTATCATGACAATAATAAATGTCGGTTTTTTAAAGATTGCTTTCCATTCTTTAAACATATTGTCTCCTTTTTTTAAACTACTTGTCTAAATTTCTGATATAATAGATTATACATAAAAAAATTAAAAAGACAAGATAAAAAAATCTATTTTTAAACACATTGTCTAAAATTGTTCATCTGGAGGGAACATGCAAGAAAGTAATAAACGATTAAAAACCAAGCGCATTATCGAAAATGCTATGGTAGAATTATTGATGGAACAACCATTCGATCAGATTACAACTGTTAAATTAGCGCAAAAAGCTGGAATTAGCCGCTCCAGTTTCTATACTCATTACAAAGATAAATACGACATGATTGAACATTACCAAAGTAAACTATTTCATACCTTCGAATATATCTTTCAAAAACATGCTAATCACAAACGAGATGCTATTCTAGAAGTATTTGAATACTTGGAATCAGAACCGCTTCTAGCAGCTCTTTTATCTGAAAATGGAACCAAGGAAATTCAAAATTTCCTGCGAAATAAGCTTCACATCCTACTGAGCACAGACCTTCAAAAACGTTTTATGCAACTCAAACTAAATGAAGTAGAATTAGAATACAGTAGCGTCTACCTAACAAATGCTCTCTTTGGAGTCTGTCAAACCTGGATTGCCCACGGAAAAAAAGAAAGTCCACAAGAAATCACGAACTTTTTAATGAAAATGTTAGGAGATACAAATTAACAAAAAAGATCTATAATATTTAGGCTCTATAATTTCTGTAGTGGGTAAAACCACCATAGGAATGATGGAGCCTATTTTGTTGTTCTTATTAAACTAAGGTAATATAATTTCCTTAGTTTTATTTTCGGACACAAATCATTATCTATCCGTATGTTAGGTATGCCTCCCCTCATTACATCGGACAAAGAATCATTATCTATCCGTATGTTAGGTATGCCTCCCCTCATTACATCGGACAAAGAATCAAAAAAAGGAACACCAAATAGTGTTCCTTTCGTCTGACTCCGCCAGTAGGACTCGAACCTACGACATCATGATTAACAGTCATGCGCTACTACCAACTGAGCTATGGCGGATTAAATAGTCCGTACGGAATTCAAACCCGTGTTACCGCTATGAAAAGACGATTTCTTAACCAACGGACCCTCTACCTGTAGCAGATATAACCATTATATCAATTTATCAAAAATTGTCAATTACTTTTTTTGGTTTTTAGCCATTAGTTCTCTCAATTTTTTAGTTTTTAGGCGAGAGATAGGACAACGATGATCTTCATAAAATACAACTTCCATTTTTTTACGATCAATTTCTCTCACATTACCGATATTGACTAAAAATGACTTGTGAGCTAGATAAAAACGTTGGGTTTCCTTATCCTTTTCTTGAATATCTGTCATTGTTCCATAGAATTCTTTTGCAAAATTCTTACCTACAATTCGTAATTTATGAGAAGTTCCCGTTGTTTCAATGTAGAGAATATCATGATAAGGAATACAAAGATCATTTCCTTTATAACTATAATCAAAATAATCAACGACTGATTGGTTTTCAAGTAAAGTAGTCTTAGTGTAAAGCACACAGTCGGCAACTCTATTTTTAAAAACTTGATCACTGGTTTCTTTATCAATGAAATCCAATGCTGAAACTTTGTATTTATAAGTCAAAGTAGCAAATTCAGATCGACTTGTAATAAAAACAATAATGGCATAAGGATTGCGATGACGAATAAATTGAGCAACCTCAAATCCTTTTCTCTCAATCCCATTGATATCAATATCTAGAAAATAAAGCTGATTAACTTCATCATGCTCTACATATTCCATAAACTCTCTCACTTTTCCTGTTGTTTTATAGGATATAGGAATATTTGTTTCCTTAGAAATTTTATTCAGAGTTGTTTCCAACCTTACTTGGTGTTCTATAATATCTTCTAAAATTAATACTTTCATATCAGTTCCCTCTTAAATCTAATCACTTGTTTAAATACATCATTATCAATTTCTGTTTCTAAAATAACATTGTCATATTTTCCTAAAATTTCTTTAACATTATTGAGCCCAAGTCCTCTATGTCTTCCTTTAGTTGAAAATCCTAACTCAAATAAATCTTCAGATTTTACCTTTCTTTTTTTACAAGAGTTTTGGATAACAACTAGAGTTTCAAGATCCAATTTGATGATAGCTACCTCTAGTTGTTTTTGATAGCTTTCAACTGCCCCTTCAACAGCATTATTGAGCAGAACGCTCATCACGCGCACCAAGTCTAATAATTCCATAGACAAAGGTGTGATAATATCTTTTACCTCTAATGTGTACTCTACATCATTCGTTTTCGCATTGACAATAGATTGAGCAATCAAACTACGAAGAGCTGAATCCTCAATATTGTTCAAATCGAAATAGGTATACTTATCTGAACGTAATTTTTGATTCGCCTTTACAAGAACTTCACTGTAAACTCTGTCAATTTCTTGTAAATCTTTACTTTCGATTGCCATTCTTAAGCTGATAAGCATGCCTGTATAATCATGACGAAAACCACGAATCTCATTATATAAGGAAACAATTTCATCCGTGTAAGTTTGTAAATGTTTTTGCTCAAACTTCTTTTGTTCCAATTCAATCTCTTTTTCTATCTGAACTTTATGAGAATTCATGGAGAAAAAAGTCAAAAGTAGGCCAACAAAAACAATGGATGATAAAATACTTCCAAAGCCATTTAAGTGACGAATCGTACTCACAATATCTGAAGTGAAAGAGACAACGTGTAGAAAAACAAATGCAAAGAGCACTTTCTTCAGAAAAGGATATAGATAGTCTTTATCAAAATATTTAAATTCGAGATGGAAATAAGACACAACAACTTTAATAACCAAATAAGTTAAGATCAGGATAAATAGAGAAAAATAATTGTTATACTTCAATGCAAACTCATCTCCTGTAATAGATGATAAGGTTACTGATAAAAAGTTATTAGTACTATTATATAAAAGAGAAAATAATAGACTGATAAAAATTCCCTTAGATTTCTCATACTTCTTAAATCCAACAAAGTAACCAAATAGGAGGAAAGGAAATAAAAATTTAGACAAACTAAAACTATCTAATTTCAAGAAATAGAGAATTACTTCCAATACTAATGGTATTAGAAAGATATAAAGACTAAAAAAATATTGGTCTTTTCTAGTTGCTTTACAAACCCATTCATGAATTTTACTAATAATAAAAACATAAACAATAGCAATTACTAATCCGAATAAATTCATTATTTCCCACCTTTATTTTTACTTACTTTCTTTTTGGAAAAAGAAAATTATTTATTGTATATGGAGGTCTCCATTCCCCACCTCTGATTTCCTGCAATTCTTTTTCATTCAATTCTTGGAAATCTTTCATTTGAGCAAAATCTGTATTCTTTTTCATAATATAAACTCCTATAATGTTTTTCTTGTAAATTAACTTACAAAAATATTATATAAAATCTACGATACCTATAGAGAATTATTTCTCAAATGCTCAAATTTTATTCTGAAATGTCAAATTTTTACAAAAAAAGCTGGGATTTTTTCCCAGCTTACGATTTAACTGATCCCAGCAGGATTCGAACCTGCGACCGTTCGCTTAGAAGGCGAATGCTCTATCCAGCTGAGCTATGAGACCTTACTAATCTATCTTATCAAAAAAAGCTAGCTTAGTCAATCATCTATTTGTGATAAGGTGAGCCTTGTTGAATCGAAAATGCTCTATAGATTTGTTCTACTAAGACTAATCTCATCAGTTGATGAGGAAGCGTCAATCTACCAAAACTAACAGAGAGATTGGCTCTCTTTTTCACCTCTGGAGATATTCCTAAACTCCCCCCAATGATAAAAGTGATTGTCGAAAATCCATTGATAGAAGCTCTTTCAAGCTGCTTACTGAACTCTTCAGAAGAAAAAGTTGTTCCTTCAATAGCTAAAACAACTACAAAATCACGTTCCCCTACTTTAGCAAGAATGCGGTTCCCTTCCAACTCCAAAATCTTTTGATTTTCAGATTCGCTGGCCCGATCTGGTGTTTTTTCATCAGCCAACTCAATCATTTCTAGATTAGCAAATCGTGAAATTCTCTTGGAGTATTCTGCTATGCCATCTTTGAGATATTTTTCTTTCAGTTTTCCAACTGTTACCACTTTAATTTTCATTCTTCTATTCTAACATATTCACACTCAATTTCACATCTTATTCACAGATAAGATTTTGAAAAACTTCAATAAATTCACAGGTTTTTGAAAGTTATCCACAAGTTGTGAAAAACTTTTTGTTTTTAAGCTTGAATTAAGCTAGATATTTTATACTTTCATTGATTAAAAAACATGGAGGCTTCTATGAAAAACTTAAAAACTAGTTCCAAAAAATGGGGACAACTTTTATTAATCATTCTCATTAGCTTTTTTAGTGGTGTTTTAGGTACTTTTACAACATTGCAGCTCAGTCAAAAACAAAATAGTGGTACGACAACTACAACGACTGTTAGCAAAACAGCTGTAAAAAATGAAAACTCAACTACACAGGCAGTCGATAAAGTTAAAGATGCTGTAGTATCTGTCATTACTTACTCCGCAAACTCCCAAAATAGTTTATTTGGATCTACAGATACTGATACAGATACAAATACTGAGCAAGTATCTAGTGAAGGTTCTGGAGTTATTTATAAAAAAGAAGGTAACTTTGCTTACCTCGTAACCAATACTCACGTTATTAATGGCGCTAAAAAAGTTGATATTCGTTTAGCAGATGGGACTAAAGTTCCAGGTGAAATTGTTGGTTCTGATACTTATTCTGACATTGCAGTTGTAAAAATTGCTGCAGATAAGGTGACTACCGTAGCTGAATTTGGAGATTCTGATCAACTAACAGTCGGAGAGACTGCCATTGCAATCGGAAGCCCTCTAGGTTCTGAGTACGCCAATACCGTTACACAGGGTATCGTGTCTAGTTTGAATAGAAATGTTTCTTTAAAATCTGAAGATGGACAAGCTATCTCTACAAAGGCTATCCAAACAGATACAGCTATCAACCCTGGAAATTCTGGCGGTCCCCTAATCAATATTCAGGGACAAGTAATCGGAATTACATCTAGTAAAATAGCCACAAACGGTGGAACTTCTGTGGAAGGACTTGGATTTGCGATTCCTTCAAACGATGCCATCAATATTATCAATCAATTAGAAAAGAATGGAAAAGTCACTCGACCAGCCTTGGGCATTCAAATGGTCAACCTTTCAAATCTTAGTAGCAGTGATTTACAAAGATTGAATATACCATCAAGTGTCACTGCAGGAGTAGTTGTTCGTTCTGTTATAACTAGTATGCCTGCCAATGGACATCTACAACAATATGACGTCATTACAAAAGTAGATGATAAAGCTATTTCTTCAACTACTGAATTACAAAGTGCTCTATATAGCCATTCTATCGGAGATAGCATGACCATTACATATTACCGTAATGGTAAAGAAGAAACAACTACCATTAAATTAGATAAGAGTACTAGTGATTTGGAACAATAGTTTACAGATATGTAAAGTTGCTTTACAGAATATCTAAGTTATGATAATGTAGAATTATGGAAGAATTTAAAATTGTTCAAATAAAGGATATTCAAAAAAATCCCTATCAACCTCGTAAGGAATTTTCAGAAGAAAAAATACAAGAGTTGGCACAATCCATTAAGGAAAACGGCTTGATTCAGCCAATTATCGTTAGAAAATCTCCAGTACTTGGATATGAAATTCTAGCTGGAGAAAGACGGTATCGCGCTTCAATAGCTGCTGGACTTTCAGAAATTCCAGTAATTATTAAGCAACTTTCTGATCAAGATATGATGCTTCATTCCATCATTGAAAATCTCCAACGCGAAAATTTAAATCCTATCGAAGAAGCTAAAGCATACCAGTCCTTAATCGATAAAGGTTTTACCCACACAGAAATTGCTGAAAAAATGGGGAAATCTCGACCTTATATTACAAACCTAGTTCGATTGTTAGGGCTACCTAAACACATCCTGACAGAAGTTGAAAGTGGGAAGCTTTCCCAGGCTCATGCTAGACTCCTCATTCAATTATCAAGCGACAGACAAGATACACTCTTACATCGTATTCAAACAGAAAATCTTTCAGTTAGACAAGTTGAACAAATACTACAAAAAAATAAGAAGAGTAGTAAAAAAGAAAAAGACCACTTTGTCAAAGAGGAAGAGCAAAAATTGAAAAAAATACTCGGATTAGATGTTCAGATTAGCCTTCAAAAAAAAGATAGCGGTAAAATCTCAATTTCCTTCCATAACCAAGAAGAATACCAACAATTTATTAACAGCCTGAAATAAGGCTGTTATTTTAGTATTCTTAACGAACATAGTTATCCACTGCATTTTAGTTTTTAAAAGCCCAGTATTTCAGAAATTTTCTTAGTTATCCACAAAATGTGGATAACAGTTAAAAACATTGTTAATTGTTTTCCACAACTTGTGGAAAAATAATCTTATCTATGGTAAAATGATTCTATCAATAAACCTTTTAAATTCTATAGTAAAGGAGGAGAAAATCATTGAAGGAAAAACAATTTTGGAATCGTCTTTTAGAACTTGCACATGATAAATTAACTCAGTCAGTTTATGATTTCTATATTTTAGACGCAAAACTGGTTAAAGTTGAAGAAAATACTGTAACGATTTTCTTACCCCGCGATGAAATGCAGATATTCTGGGAACGAAATATCAATGGGATGCTTTTAGCAGCAGGTTTTGAAATCTATGATACTGAAATAAAAGCTCATTATATCTTCACGAAAGTTGAAGAAGCGAGCTCACAAGTAGCTTTCGAGTCTGAACCTGGCAACGATTATCAACCAAGTCAATCCACTATTCCATATTCTGAAACTGGACTCAAGGAAAAGTATACTTTCGATAATTTTGTTCAAGGGGATGGTAATGTTTGGGCTAAGTCTGCTGCTTTGGCTGTTTCTGAAGATCCAGGATTAACTTACAATCCTCTATTTATCTACGGAGGGCCTGGACTTGGAAAAACTCACCTGTTAAATGCCCTTGGAAATGAAATTCTAAAAAAGAGCCCAAATGCGCGTGTAAAATACATACCTGCTGAAAGTTTTATTAATGAATTTCTAGAGCATTTGAGACTTAATGATATGGAAAAATTCAAGAAAACTTACCGTAGTTTAGACCTCCTACTCATTGATGATATTCAATCACTTAGTGGAAAGAAAGTACAAACTCAGGAAGAGTTTTTCAATACATTTAACGCCCTTCACAATAATAATAAACAGATTGTTTTAACGAGTGACCGTAGACCTGAACATTTAGAGAGTCTACCTGAACGTCTGGTCACGCGCTTCTCGTGGGGATTAACGACAGATATCACACCACCTGATTTTGAAACACGTATTGCGATTTTACAGAGTAAGACTGAACATCTCAACTATCATTTTCAGAATGATACACTCGAATATTTGGCTGGACAATTTGACTCTAACGTGCGAGAACTCGAAGGAGCACTCAACGATATCAGCCTAATGGCCAAAGTCAAAAAAATTAACGATATCACAGTTGACATTGCAGCTGAAGCTATTCGTGCTCGTAAACAAGACGTTAGCAAAATGATCGTGATTCCAATTGATAAAATCCAGACAGAAGTTGGAAACTTCTATGGTGTTAGTGTCAAGGAAATGAAAGGAACTAGACGTGTTCAAAATATCGTTTTAGCCCGTCAAGTTGCCATGTATCTAGCCAGAGAAATGACTGATAATAGCCTTCCTAAGATTGGAAAAGAGTTTGGTGGTAAAGACCACACAACGGTCATTCACGCTCATGGAAAAATCAAATCCATGCTTGAAACAGATGATAATTTACGTATAGAAATTGAAAACATCAAAAAGAAAATTAAATAACTTGTGGATAACTTTTTAAAAAATCTCTTATTTATCCACATCTTTTAAACAAGGCTCTGTCCTTGAGTTTTCTTGATTACAAGTGTTTTTCCACAGATTTCACACGCTCTATTATTACTATTATCCTTCTAATAATAAAAAGAATAAAGGAGAATCCATGATTCATTTTTCAATTAATAAAAACTTATTTTTACAAGCCTTAAATACAACAAAGAGAGCTATTAGCTCAAAGAATGCAATTCCTATTTTATCGACTGTAAAAATTGATGTTACCAATGAAGGAATTACCTTGATTGGATCAAATGGTCAAATCTCAATCGAAAATTTTATCTCGCAAAAAAATGAAAATGCAGGTCTCTTGATTAACTCTTTAGGTTCAGTTCTACTGGAAGCTTCTTTCTTTATCAATGTTGTTTCAAGCCTTCCAGATGTAACACTTGATTTTAAAGAGATTGAACAAAAGCAAATTGTCTTAACTAGTGGAAAATCAGAGATTACTCTTAAAGGAAAAGATAGTGAGCAATATCCACGTATTCAGGAAATTTCTGCAAGCAATCCTTTACTTCTTGAAACAAAACTTCTTAAAAAGATTATCAATGAAACAGCTTTTGCAGCTAGTACCCAAGAAAGCCGTCCTATTTTGACAGGTGTCCACTTTGTTTTAAGCAACCACAAAGAATTAAAAACAGTTGCGACAGACTCTCACCGTCTTAGTCAGAAAAAGTTGACTCTTGAAAAAAATAGCGATGATTTTGATGTTGTCATCCCAAGTCGTTCGCTACGCGAATTTTCAGCTGTTTTTACGGATGATATCGAAACAGTGGAGATTTTCTTCGCCAATAATCAAATTCTCTTTAGAAGTGAAAATATTAGCTTCTACACACGTCTCTTAGAAGGAAATTATCCAGATACCGATCGATTGATTCCAACAGATTTCAATACAACAGTGACTTTTGATGTTGCTAAACTACGCCAGTCTATGGAACGTGCTCGTCTCTTATCAAGTGCGACACAAAATGGTACTGTTAAATTAGAAATCAAAGAAGGAGTTGTAAGTGCCCATGTCCATTCTCCAGAAGTAGGGAAAGTAAACGAAGAAATTGATACTGAAAATGTAAGTGGTGCTGATTTGACGATTAGTTTCAACCCAACTTATTTGATTGAAGCACTAAAAGCTTTGAATAGCGAAAAAGTTACAATCAGCTTTATTTCAGCAGTTCGTCCATTTACTCTAGTTCCAGCTGATACAGATGAAGATTTCATGCAGCTCATCACACCAGTTCGTACAAATTAATGGAAAGAGGTTGAGCCTAGCTCGCCTCTTTTATGATATAATCGAAAAAGAAAAAGGAGACTAACTATGTATCAAGTTGGAAATTTTGTTGAAATGAAAAAACCTCATGCTTGTACGATTAAGTCAACAGGCAAAAAGGCAAATCGCTGGGAAATTACCCGTGTTGGTGCAGATATCAAAATAAAATGTAGCAATTGTGATCATGTGGTCATGATGAGTCGCTATGATTTTGAAAGAAAAATGAACAAAATCATCGACTAGGAACCCCATAGTAAGAGGGTTAGCAAGTTTTCCCTTTTTGTGTTATAATATTGAAGATTGAAATGTGAACGGAGAATGAGAAACTATGGCTTTAACAGCAGGTATTGTAGGTTTACCAAACGTTGGTAAATCAACCCTATTTAATGCAATTACAAAAGCAGGAGCAGAGGCTGCAAACTATCCTTTTGCGACCATTGATCCAAACGTTGGAATGGTAGAAGTTCCAGATGAACGCCTCCAAAAATTGACGGAAATGATTACTCCTAAAAAGACAGTTCCAACAACCTTTGAATTTACAGATATTGCAGGGATTGTAAAAGGAGCATCAAGAGGAGAAGGTCTTGGGAATAAATTCTTGGCCAACATCCGTGAAGTTGATGCGATTGTTCATGTGGTTCGTGCCTTTGATGATGAAAATGTCATGCGTGAGCAAGGTCGCGAAGATGCCTTTGTGGATCCGCTAGCAGATATTGATACCATTAACCTAGAGTTGATTCTTGCTGACTTAGAATCAGTCAATAAACGCTATGCGCGTGTAGAAAAAATGGCGCGTACGCAAAAAGATAAGGAATCAGTTGCAGAATTTAACGTTCTCCAAAAGATTAAACCTGTTCTTGAAGATGGAAAATCAGCTCGCACCATCGAATTTACAGATGAAGAACAAAAAGTTGTCAAAGGTCTCTTCCTTTTGACAACTAAACCAGTTCTTTATGTTGCCAATGTAGATGAGGATGTGGTTTCAGAACCTGACTCTATCGACTATGTCAAACAAATTCGCGAATTTGCAGCGACAGAAAATGCTGAAGTAGTAGTTATTTCTGCGCGTGCTGAGGAAGAAATTTCTGAGTTAGACGATGAAGACAAGCAAGAGTTTCTTGAAGCACTTGGGTTAACAGAATCAGGCGTTGACAAGTTGACTCGTGCAGCATATCACTTGCTTGGGCTTGGAACTTACTTCACAGCTGGTGAAAAAGAGGTTCGCGCTTGGACCTTTAAACGTGGTATGAAGGCTCCTCAAGCAGCTGGTATTATCCACTCAGACTTTGAAAAAGGCTTTATTCGTGCAGTTACCATGTCATATGAGGATCTAGTGAAATACGGTTCTGAAAAGGCTGTAAAAGAAGCTGGACGCTTGCGTGAAGAAGGAAAAGAATATGTCGTGCAAGATGGCGATATCATGGAATTCCGCTTTAACGTTTAATAACATTTAATAAATAGTGTCAATTAGGTTGGAAAAAAATTCCAACCCTTTTGGCTTTTGAAAGGAAAAATAAATGACCAAATTACTTGTAGGATTGGGAAATCCAGGGGATAAATATTTTGAAACCAAACACAATGTTGGATTTATGCTGATTGACCAACTAGCAAAAAAACAGAATGTTACCTTTACACACGATAAGATATTCCAAGCTGAACTAGCTTCATTTTTCCTTAATGGGGAAAAAATTTATCTGGTGAAACCGACGACTTTTATGAATGAAAGTGGAAAAGCTGTTCATGCATTGTTAACCTACTATGGTTTAGATATTGAAGATTTACTGATTATTTACGATGATCTTGACATGGAAGTCGGAAAAATTCGTCTTCGTGCTAAAGGATCAGCTGGTGGTCATAATGGAATTAAGTCGATTATTCAACATATTGGTACACAGGTTTTCAATCGTGTAAAGATTGGCATTGGAAGACCTAAAAAAGGAATGTCAGTAGTTCATCATGTTTTGAGTAAGTTTGATCAAGAAGATTATATTGGTATTTTACAGTCAATTGACAAGGTTGACGATGCTGTAAATTATTATTTACAAGAAAAAAACTTTGAAAAGACGATGCAGAAATATAATGGGTAAGGAAATGGCATTAATCGATTTCTTTTTAGAGAATAAACAAATTCTATCTTGGCATGAGAACTTACCACAGAAACAAAGACAATTATTGCTAGGTCTTTCTGGCTCAGCAAAATCTTTAGCGATTGCTAGTAGTCTGAAGAGTCAGGATAAGGTTTTAGTGATGACTTCCACATATGGAGAGGCTGAGCGTCTGATTAATGATTTAATCTCCATATTAGGTTCGGATCTAGTTTATCCATTTCTAGTAGATGATTCACCGATGGTCGAATTTTTGGTATCATCTCAGGAAAAGTTTTTTTCTCGGGTTGAAGCTTTGCGGTTTCTAAGAAATGAGTCTCAAAGAGGGATTTTAGTTTGTAACGTCGCAGCTAGTCGAGTATTCTTGCCGAATCCTCAAGTTTTTGATGATAGTATCTTAGAACTTCAAGTGGGGCAAGAATGCGAACAAAGAGAATTAAAGAATCACTTGATTTCTCTTGGTTATAAGAAAGTTACACAAGTTCAAAGTCAGGGAGAATTTAGCCTTCGTGGAGATATTCTAGATATATTTGAAACCTCTCAAATTTGTCCTTATCGGATTGAATTTTTCGGTGATGAGATTGATGGCATTAGAGAATTTGATACTGAAACTCAATTATCAAAAGATAGTAAAACTCAAGTACTAATCTATCCAGCTAGTGATATTTTGTTAACAAATGAAGATTATCATCGTGGTCAGAAATTTTTAGAACATGAGATTGATAAGGCACTATCTCCAACTTTAAAGTCTTACCTAGAAGAAGTTTTTAGTTGTACGAAAGAGCAAGTTCTTCATGCGGATATTCGCAAGTTTTTGTCTGTATTTTATAAAAAACAGTGGACCTTGATAGACTATTTGAATCAAGTTCCTGTTATATTTGATGATTTTCAAAAAATCATGAACCAGTACGATGCTTTTGATAAGGAAACAGCTAGCTACTTTACAGAAGATTTACATAATAGTAAAGCAGTATCAAGTTTACAATATTTTGCTGATGTAGAAAGTCAGTTTAAAAAATATGTACCAGCGAGTTTCTTTTCAAATTTTCAAAAAGGGCTTGGAAATTTGAAATTTAATAATCTCTACCAGTTCAATCAATATCCTATGCAAGAGTTCTTTAATCAGTTTTCTTTTCTGAAAGAAGAAATTGAACGTTACAAAAAATTAAAGTATACGATTGTTCTTCAATCAAGTAGCAAAACTGAACTAAAGAAACTGTCAACGATTCTTGATGAATACGATATTAAAGTTGATAATAGTAATGAAAGTGAAATCTGTAAAGGAACTGTCAATCTTGTAGAAGGAAATCTTCGTCATGGGTTTCATTTTGTAGATGAGAATCTTGTATTTATTACTGAATATGAAATTTTTAAAAAGAAGATTAAACGCAAGTATCGAAGACAAAATATCAGTAACGCTGAACGATTAAAGGATTATAATGAACTCCAAAAAGGAGACTATGTTGTTCATCAAATCCATGGTATTGGTCAATATTTAGGGATTGAAACGATTGAAATCAAAGGAATTCATCGAGACTACGTAAGTGTCCTATATCAAAATGGTGATCGTATTTCTATTCCTGTAGAACAAATTCAAACCTTATCTAAATATGTTTCAAGTGATGGAAAAGCTCCAAAGTTAAACAAATTAAACGATGGACGTTTTAAAAAAGCGAAGCAAAAAGTAAAGAGTCAAGTTGAAGATATTGCAGATGACTTAATTAAGTTATATGCAGAGAGAAGTCAACTTAAAGGTTTTGAATTTTCAAAAGATGATGAAGAACAAAACGCTTTTGACGAAGCATTCCCATATGTAGAGACTGAGGACCAACTTCGAAGTATCGAAGAGATTAAGAAAGATATGCAGGCTTCTCAACCGATGGACCGACTTTTAGTTGGAGATGTTGGTTTTGGTAAGACAGAAGTAGCTATGCGAGCTGCATTTAAGGCTGTCAATGATCATAAACAGGTTGTCGTTTTAGTGCCAACAACCGTTCTTGCTCAGCAACATTACAGTAATTTCAAGGAAAGATTTGAACAATTTGCTGTCAACGTAGATGTTTTGAGTCGCTTCAGAAGTAAAAAAGAACAGACTGAAACACTTGAGAAGTTAAAAAAAGGTCAAGTAGACATCTTGATAGGGACCCATCGAGTCTTGTCTAAAGATGTTGAGTTTGCTGATTTGGGGTTGATGATTATTGATGAAGAGCAACGTTTTGGTGTTAAGCATAAGGAAGCTTTGAAGGAATTAAAAAAGAAGGTTGATGTCTTAACCTTGACAGCGACACCAATTCCTCGAACTCTTCATATGTCTATGCTAGGTATCCGAGATTTATCAGTCATCGAAACTCCTCCAACCAATCGATATCCTGTACAAACCTATGTCCTTGAACAGAATGATCGTGTCATTCGTGATGCTGTATTGAGAGAAATGGATCGTGGTGGTCAAGTTTACTATCTTTACAACAAAGTTGACACGATTGAAAAGAAGGTTTCAGAGTTACAAGAACTGATTCCAGAAGCTTCTATTGGATTTGTCCATGGTCAAATGAGTGAAATTCGCTTAGAAAATACACTTCTTGATTTCATTGAAGGACAATATGATATTTTAGTAACTACAACAATCATCGAGACAGGAGTAGATATTCCAAATGCTAATACCTTGTTTATAGAAAATGCAGATCATATGGGATTGTCAACCTTGTATCAATTAAGAGGTCGTGTTGGTCGTAGTAATCGAATTGCTTATGCTTATCTCATGTATCGTCCAGATAAAACTTTGACAGAAGTTTCTGAGAAGAGATTAGAAGCTATCAAAGGTTTTACTGAACTGGGTTCTGGTTTCAAAATTGCTATGCGTGATTTATCCATTCGTGGAGCTGGAAATCTTTTAGGAAGCTCTCAGTCTGGATTTATCGATTCTGTTGGTTTTGAGTTGTATTCTCAGTTGTTAGAAGAAGCAATAGCTAAGAAAAATGGAACTGACAAAAAACGTGAAAAAGGAAATGCTGAGTTACTCCTACAAATCGATGCCTATCTCCCAGATGATTATATATCGGATGAAAGACATAAAATTGAGATTTACAAGAGAATTCGTCAGATTGACAATCGTGTCAACTATGAAGAATTACAAGATGAGTTGATCGATCGTTTTGGAGAATATCCAGATGTGGTTGCTTATCTTTTAGAAATTGGATTAGCCAAAGCATATCTTGACAAAGTATTTGTCAATCGTGTAGAAAGAAAGAATAATAAGCTTGTCATTCAGTTTGAAAAAATATCGCAACAACTATTTTTAACACAAGATTATTTCCAGGCTCTTTCTCAGACAAATTTGAAGGCCAATATTTCAGAAAATCAAGGTTTAATCGAAGTTGTTTTTGATATTCGTAATAAAAAGGATTATGAGATTTTAGAAGGTCTTTTAACTTTTGGAGAATCATTAGCAAACATAAAAGATTCAAAAGAGTCAAATTAGGTATGACATTTTTCTTCTATAAAATGGATAAAAATGGTACAATAATAATTTGAGGTAATAAAAATGAGATTAGATAAATATTTAAAAGTATCAAGAATTATTAAGCGTCGTACAGTGGCTAAAGAAGTTGCAGATAAGGGACGTATCAAGGTAAATGGTATTCTTGCAAAGAGCTCTACAGATTTAAAAATCAATGACCAAGTTGAAATTCGTTTTGGAAATAAATTGTTGCTCGTAAAAGTGTTAGAAATGAAAGATAGCACTAAAAAAGAAGATGCTGCAGGTATGTATGAAATTATCAGCGAAACAAGGGTAGAAAACGATGTATAAAAAAATTGTACAAATGAATAATTCTTTTATTCAAAATGAACACCAACGTCGTAAATACTTGATGGAAGAACGACAAAGACGAAATCGTTTTATGGGCTGGGTTTTGATTTTGATTATGTTGTTGTTCATCCTACCAACCTATAATTTGACTCAAAGTTATCAGCAACTACTCGAACGTCGCCAACAGTTAGCCGATCTGAAAAAACAGTATCAAGAATTGAGCGATGAAAAAGATAAAGAATCAAATCTTGCAACCAAATTAAAGGACGAAACATACGCAGCCAAGTATTTGCGTGCAAAATATTACTATTCAAAATCATGGGAGGAAGTTTATACTATTCCGGACTTACTTCCTAGGTAATGTAAAATGGAAAATTTATTAGATATTGTAGAAAAGTTTTTAAGTCAATCAGATGAAAAATTAGAAGAGTTAGCTCAAAAAAATCATCTGTTACGGCTACAAGAAAAAGAGGAAAAAAAGAATGCGTAAATTTTTAGTGATATTACTACTTCCTATTTTTTTTAAAAGTGTCCAAGTAGTAAGCACTGAGAATCCAGTTATCATTCCAAACCAAGAAGTTTATTCCTTAACCCACGCTTCGTATCATTTTTACTATCAAGATGTTATAGAATCTCCAAAATTTTATGGTGAAACGTCAGTTTATTCTACAGAAGATTTGATTAAAGAATCAGGAAAAGTCAATGCAGATACAAAATTATCTGTTTTAGAATGGAGATTAAATAAACAAGGACAGCCTGTGTTTAAATTGTCAAATAATCAATTTGTGATGGCTGATAAACGACTTTTATACGATAGTTCAATTGTCAACGATTTTTCTAAACGAGTATGGTTAGAACCAGGATTTGTCGTTTATAATAGTCCTTATGATCAACAAGAATTAAAGTCTACGTTAGCACCTTATCAAGAAGTTGAAGCAGATATGTCTGTTTTTGCTGAAGGTCGTGAATTCTTACATATCAAACAAATTGGTTGGGTTTCGACGGATTACATTTCCAACGATGACAATCGTATCCAGAAAGTACAAGAGTTGTTATCTGCGAATTATCAAAATGAACAGTTTTCCATTTATGTGAAACAATTGAGCACGGGTAAGGAAGCTGGGATTAACGAAGATCAAAAAATGTACGCTGCTAGTGTTATGAAATTGCCTTATCTTTATTATGTTCAAGAAAAAATCAATCAAGGTGATTACCAACTTGACACGAAATTGAAGTATGTTTCTGAAGTAAATGATTTCCCTGGTTCTTATAAACCCGAAGGAAGTGGAAGCCTCCCTAAAACAGTGGACGATAAAGACTACACTCTCAAAGATTTAATTACAAAGATAGCGAAAGAATCTGACAATGTAGCTCATAATATTCTTGCTTATTATATTACGAATAAATCAGATGAAGCCTTTAAAAAAGAGATGTCTACTATCGCAGGTGAAGAGTGGGATGTGACAGATAAGTTGGCTTCAGCTAAAATGGCTGGTCAAGTTATGGAATCTATTTATAATCAGAATGGTTTTGTTTTAGAATCCCTAACACAAACAGCTTTTGATAATCAGCGGATTGCTAAGAATATTTCTGCTAAGGTAGCCCATAAAATTGGGGATGCAGATGAATTTAAACACGATGTAGGAATAGTCTATACAGATTCTCCTTTCATTATTTCAATCTTTACCAAAAATTCTGATTATGATACCATTTCTAAAATTGCTAAGGATGTCTATGAGGTCCTAAAATGAGAGACCAAGATTTTTTAAATCATTTTCTAGAAAAAGGTTATTTTAAAGATCATTCACGAGTTGTACTAGCCTTGTCTGGTGGATTGGATTCAATGTTTCTCTTTCACCTCCTTTCAACTTACCAAGAAGAACTCGGGATTGATTTGTTTTTAGCTCATGTGAACCATAAACAACGATTAGAATCGGATAATGAGGAATATGAATTAATAAAACTAGCTGAACAAGTTGGAGTTCCAATTTACGTAGCTCATTTTACTGGAGATTTTTCAGAAGCAAATGCTCGTCAATTTCGCTATGATTTTTTTAGAGAAGTAATTGAGAAAACTTCTTCTACAGCCCTTGTAACAGCTCATCATGCAGATGATCAGGCTGAAACGATTTTCATGAGATTGATTAGAGGCACTAGGTTGCATCATCTATCGGCTATTAAAGAGAAGCAAAAATTTGATAAGGGAGAATTAATTCGTCCGTTGCTTTCTTTTTATAAGAAGGATTTTCCTGAAGTTGAGCATTTTGAAGATAGGACGAATAAAGAAAATCATTATTTTCGCAATCGAGTTCGTAATATTTACTTACCACAACTGGAAAAAGAAAATATTCAGCTAAAGAGAGCGTTTTTAGAGTTTGGAAAAGAAGTATCTGACTATCAAATTGCTCTGACTGAATTATCTCAAACAGTCAATGTGGAAGATTTAACTCAGTTTTTATCTTTTAGTGAAGCAACACAGCGAGTTTTACTACAACAATACCTTAGTTGTTTTGCTGATTTAAATGTAACAAGAGAACAATTTCAAGAAATTCATCATATTTTAAAAACTAAGAGTCAATATCGCCATTGTATAAAAAATGGTTATGAACTTGTAAAAGAATACAAGCACTTTCGAATTTGTAAAATCAGACCAAAGTCTGATGAAAAAAGTAGTGAGTGTGTGTTAAACTATCAAAATCAAGTTCATTATGAAGGTTATTTATTTTCATTTGGAATCCCTCTAAAAGGGGAAAATGTTCAAAAGATGAATGTTTCTCGTGAAACATCGTTGATTTTACGGCATCGACAGCCTGGTGATTATTTGATAAAAAATGGTCATCGTAAAAAACTAAGACGACTTTTTATTGATTTAAAAATTCCTAAAGAAAAACGAGAAAAAGCTATTATCATTGAGCAATTTGGAAAAATTTGTTCAGTTTTAGGAATTGAAATCAGTGATTTGAGTAAAAAAATGAAAAATGATATAATGAACACTGTACTTTATATAGAAAAAATAGATAGGTAAAATCATGTTAGAAAAAGATATCAAGAAAATTTTGATTTCACAAGATGAAATTACAGAAGCAGCTAAAAAATTGGGTGCTCAGTTGACAAAAGATTATGAGGGAAAAAATCCGATTTTAGTTGGAATTCTAAAAGGTTCTATTCCTTTTATGGCAGAATTGGTGAAATATATTGATACACATCTTGAAATGGACTTTATGATGGTCTCTAGCTATCATGGTGGGACTGTAAGTAGTGGTGTCATTAATATTAAACAAGATGTAACTCAAGATATTAAAGGTCGACATGTTATCTTTATAGAAGATATTATTGATACTGGTCAAACCTTGAAGAGTTTGAGAGATATGTTTACTGCAAGAGAAGCAGCTTCTGTTAAGATTGTCACAATGCTTGATAAACCAGAAGGTCGTACAGTAGAAATCGAAGCAGATTATACATGTTTTACAATTCCAAATGAATTTGTTGTAGGCTACGGTTTAGACTATAATGAAAACTATCGTAACCTTCCTTATGTAGGTGTATTGAAAGAGGAAGTTTACTCAAAATAGAAGGGTAAGTGTTTGAATGCAAAAACAAAATAATGGTTTCATAAAAAATCCATTTCTTTATTTGTTGATGATTTTCTTGCTAGTGACAGGATTCCAGTACTTTTTTGCTGGCAGATCTGCTGGTCATAGTCAACAAATTAAGTACTCAGAATTGGTTCAGGAAATCACTAACGACAATGTAAAAGAAATGACCTACCAACCAAGTGGTAGTGTTATTGAAGTGTATGGTGTCTACAAAACTGCTAAGACAGAGAAACAGGAAACGGGAATTCAATTTTTTACACCCTCTGCTACAAAAGTAGAGAAATTTACAAGTATTGTCCTCCCATCAGATACAACTGTAGCGGATTTGCAAAAGCTAGCAAGTGAACATCAAACACAAATTGAAGTGAAACACGAAAGCTCAAGTGGTATGTGGATTAACATCCTGGTTTCAGTAGTACCATTTGCTATCTTATTCTTCTTCCTCTTCTCTATGATGGGAAATATGGGCGGAAATAGCGGACGTAATCCAATGAGCTTTGGACGTAGTAAAGCTAAGGCTGCTAACAAAGAGGATATTAAAGTCCGCTTCTCAGATGTCGCAGGCGCAGAGGAAGAAAAACAAGAACTTGTTGAAGTTGTTGAATTCTTAAAAGATCCAAAACGATTTACAAAATTGGGTGCCCGGATTCCAGCTGGAGTTCTCTTAGAAGGACCTCCGGGAACTGGTAAAACATTACTTGCCAAAGCAGTCGCAGGAGAAGCTGGTGTACCATTCTTTAGTATTTCAGGTTCTGACTTTGTAGAAATGTTCGTCGGTGTCGGTGCGAGCCGTGTACGTTCTCTCTTTGAGGATGCAAAAAAAGCAGCACCAGCTATTATCTTCATTGATGAAATTGATGCCGTTGGTCGACAACGTGGTGTCGGTTTAGGTGGAGGTAATGATGAACGAGAACAAACCTTAAACCAACTCTTGATTGAAATGGATGGTTTTGAAGGAAATGAAGGAATTATTGTCATTGCGGCAACAAACCGTTCAGATGTTCTTGATCCGGCTCTACTTCGTCCAGGTCGTTTTGATAGAAAAGTATTAGTTGGTCGTCCAGATGTTAAGGGACGCGAAGCAATTTTGAAAGTCCATGCTAGAAATAAACCTTTAGCTGAAGATGTAGATTTGAAATTAGTAGCACAACAAACTCCAGGTTTTGTTGGTGCCGATTTGGAAAATGTATTGAACGAAGCAGCTTTGGTTGCAGCTCGTCGTAATAAATCAGCGATTGATGCTTCTGATATTGATGAAGCTGAAGATCGTGTTATCGCTGGACCATCTAAGAAAGATAAGACAGTTTCACAAAAAGAACGTGAATTGGTTGCCTACCATGAGGCAGGACACACCATTGTCGGTCTAGTATTGTCAAATGCCCGTGTTGTTCATAAAGTTACCATAGTACCACGTGGACGTGCAGGCGGATATATGATTGCACTTCCTAAGGAAGACCAAATGCTTTTATCTAAAGAAGATATGAAAGAACAATTAGCTGGCTTGATGGGTGGACGTGTTGCCGAAGAAATTATCTTTAACGTCCAAACAACTGGAGCATCTAATGACTTCGAACAAGCTACTCAGATGGCGCGTGCAATGGTTACAGAGTATGGTATGAGTGAAAAACTTGGTCCAGTACAATATGAAGGAAGTCATGCCATGTTTGGTGCACAAAGCCCTCAAAAATCAATTTCAGAACAAACAGCTTATGAAATTGATGAAGAAGTTCGTTCATTATTGAATGAAGCACGAAACAAAGCTGCTGAAATTATCCAGTCAAATCGTGAAACTCACAAGCTGATTGCAGAAGCATTATTGAAATACGAAACATTGGATAGTACACAAATTAAATCTCTATACGAAACAGGAAAGATGCCTGAAACAATAGAAGAGGAATCACATGCACTATCTTATGATGAAGTAAAATCAAAAATGAGTGAAGAAAATTAATTATCTTAAATACTATAAACAGAGGGGGCACAACTTTTCTCTGTTTTTTTTTTTAAAGTTGAGGGAACTCGAATTTAAATCAAATATTTCGATATATAGAAAACAAAATACAAGTTCACCTATGTCAATGCTCTCTTAGAGGAAATGATTCAAATTTTCTGAAAATAAGAATGCAACAGTTACTTGAGTAATATGAAGAAATGTTTCAAAAAATGATATGTGCTTCATAAAAAACAATTATTGTAAGAGAGCAGACGAACGATTTAAAGGTCGCAAAACCCTTCTAAGAGAACTGAAGGAAACATTACAAGACTTCTAAAAAAAATTTAAAAAAGGTGTTGACAAAGTAAGAAAAGTCGGTATAATAGTAAGAGTTGAAAATAACAACTCCGGTCCGTTGGTCAAGGGGTTAAGACACCGCCTTTTCACGGCGGTAACACGGGTTCGAATCCCGTACGGACTATAGTATGAAGCAGATGAAACACTAGATGAAAAAAATTAAAAAAAGTTTCAAAAAAGTGTTGACAAGCGAAAGCGACTGTGATATACTAATATAGTTGTCGCTTGAGAGAAGTGAGTGACAAAGACCTTTGAAAACTGAACAAGACGAACCAATGTGCAGGGCACTACAACTAAGGTTGTAGTACTGAACAATGAAAAAACAATAAATCTGTCAGTGACAGAAATGAGTGAGAACTCAAACTTTTAATGAGAGTTTGATCCTGGCTCAGGA
>NZ_JALDUI010000010.1:0-12252 GCF_023115445.1 Streptococcus sp. oral taxon 431
ATCATCATAAGTTAATTTCATAATAAAAATACCCCAAAAGTTAGATTTTTTCTGTCTAACTTTTGGGGTGCAGTTCAAAATGGGCATTCCTATTCTATAAGGAAAGTGCCCCAGAAAATTATTTAGAAATTCTCGAAGAGTTACACATTCCATTTGTTCTTAGCCCTTGGCATGATAAGGACATTAACAGGGAAACTGGGGAATTTAAAAAATCGCACAAGCACGGAGTCTTATTTTTTGAATCGCTAAAAAGTTATTCCCAAGTATCAGAGCTTCTTACTGAGAAACTCAATACACCTTCCCACGTTGAAGTTGTCATGTCACCAAAAGGTATGTACGATTATTTCATACATGCAGAAAACCCTGAAAAAACTTTATACAATATAGAAGATATTGAATCAGGTTGCGGATTCGAACTTGATAAGTTCTTGATAGAGCAAAATTCAAATTTATTTCTAGAAACTGTTATCGATGTAATCACCGATAACGATTTTACCGAGTTCGAAGACTTAGTTCACTACGCTAGAAATAAAGATATTTCACTACTGGGATTAATAATTGAACGAACCTACTTTTTTACAAAATTTTTAGATTCTAGACGTTATAATCCCCAAAACAACAAAAAAACCTCATCAGAAGATACTTTGGCGAGCAATACTGATGAGGCAAATACAGATGATTAAAAATCAACTGATACTTCAATTATAGCACAATAGGGAGAAATAACTTATGCAAGTAATTCTACCAGACGAACAAGTTCAACAAATTCAGCACCTACTCGCTGAACTAATCGAAAAAGAAATTGAAAAGAAGCTGCACCATAGTAACCTTGGAAGCCCATTTTTAAACAAACAGCAGGCTTGCCACTACTTGGGTATCTCAAACAATACTCTAGACAGTTGGATCAAACGAGGACTGCCTACAATAAAAATAGGCAAGACTATACGATTTAATAAAGAGGCCATTAATTCATGGCTTTACTCACAAAACTAGAAATATCAAGATTTTTGTTTTATAATAGTCATGATATTTTCTGGTTCGATACACAAGGAGAATATCATGAGTATCACTAAGACACAAAATGGTACTTATCGTTTAAAAATCTACATTCCAATAGATGCACGAATGCCACTTGGTATTGTTAATAGCAATTATTACGATAAGAGATTCAAAACGAGAAAGGAGGCAAGGCAAGCTGAGATAGACTTGCTTACCAAGTTAAATCAAATAGAAGATAATGAGTTTACAGAACTAGCAAAAGGAGATATTCTTTTCTCAGACTTCTATAACAATATCTGGTGGGACTCTTATAAAGCAGGACAAACTACATCCACTTCTAAGCCACCAAGCAGGTCAACAGTTGCTAATACCAAAACATGTTTTGAAAAACATATACTACCACTTCTTGGAAACTATACGATACAGTTTCTAAATCAAAATAAGCAAGTTATCCTAAATCTAATGACATCTAAGGCTAATGAATATGCGAACTTCAAATCCTTACGTAGCTATGTGATTTCCATTTTTGATTGGGCAGAAGAACTTGAGTATATCGAAGCTAATAAAGTTGCAAAAATATTAAGAAGAATAAAGGCCACTAAAAAGATTCAACTTGCAGAGTCAAAGAGAGAGGAAGATTTATATCTAACTCATGAACAACTCCAAGAATGGTTCTCAGCATTTCAAGAAGATTTAGAGAATGATAAAATAACCCTTAAAGATTATGTCCTATTTTATCTCACTTTTTTCTTAGGCGATAGAAAATCTGAAACCTATGCTCTTCAATGGAAACATATCGATCTTTCAAAAAAACAGATTCAGCTAATTCAAGCTTTAGATAGATATGGACAAGTAAAATCTACTAAGGGAAATAAGAAAACTATTTTCTCTATTTCTAATGACTTACTTCAACTTCTTACCTCTTGGAAAGAACAACAAAAATATGAACTAGCAAAGTTTGGCATCATCAGTAACCCAGAACAATTTGTTTTTACATATATCGACACAAGAGGAAACATCAACAAGCCTTTACATGCTGACTATCTAAACAATAAAATGAAAAGCATCAGAAAGCGACATAAAGAGCTGGCACATGCTACACCTCATAAACTGCGACATACAGGAGCAACGCTTGCTAAACAAGCAGGAATGAGCTTAGAAGCTATTTCTGAGGCTCTAACACACAGTGACACAGGAACAACACAGATTTATGTAAATACTTCTAATGTAGTTCCTATGGCAGTTGGTGAATTTGCTTTAAAGTCTCTAAAACAATAAGGTGAAAATAAGGTAAACTTTGAGGTGAACTTTTCAAAAAAACACGAAAAAAGCACCCATAAGGTAAACTTTTGAGTGCTTTGAAACGTTGATATAATCGTATTGATTAACGTTTTGAGAATTGTGATGCTTTACGAGCTTTCTTAAGACCTGGTTTCTTACGCTCAACTTTACGTGAGTCACGTGTAAGAAGTCCTGCGCGTTTCAATGAATCGCGGAAGTCTGGGTCTACTTGAAGAAGGGCACGAGCGATACCGTGACGGATAGCTCCTGATTGACCAGCGTATCCACCACCTACAACGTTAACGAAAACGTCGTATGAACCTACAGTTGAAGTAACTGCGAATGGTTGGTTGATGACAAGACGAAGGTCAGCGTGTGGGATGTACTCTTCAACATCTTTTTTGTTAACAGTGATTTTACCAGTTCCTGGAACAAGGCGAACGCGTGCAACAGCGTTTTTACGACGTCCAGTACCTGCATATTGTGCTTGTGACATACTTTATTGTTCCTTTCCTTAGATAAGTCCTGAAATATCAAGAACTTCTGGTTGTTGTGCAGCGTGAGTGTGCTCAGCTCCAACGAATACTTTCAATTTCATACCTTGAGCGCGGCCAAGAGTATTGTGTGGAAGCATACCTTTAACTGATTTCTCGATCAAACGTACTGCATTTTTAGAACGAAGTTCACCAGCAGAGATTGATTTCAATCCACCTGGGTGGTTTGAGTGAGTGTAGTAGATCTTATCAGATGCTTTTTTACCAGTCAATTTAACTTTTTCAGCATTGATAACGATTACGAAGTCACCTGTATCAGTGTGTGGTGTGAATGTTGGTTTGTTTTTTCCGCGAAGTACGCTAGCAACAACTGCTGAAAGGCGTCCAAGAGGTACATCAGTTGCGTCAACAACGTACCATTTGCGTTCTACTTGGCCTGGTTTAGCCATGAATGTAGTTTTGTTCATGATTTCTCCTATATGAATATCGTTTTTGTTTACAGGGCGGATGTTCCGGTCCGCAAGTTATTTGAAAGGTTCCGGGGCCTTACAAATGGGGTAAACAATACCGTCTACTATTGTATCAAAATTCTCAGATAAAAGTCAAGAGATTGGGAAAATATTTTTTTATTTCTGCCAGATTCTCAATCTTTTTTCTTCCTGCTCCTGAAGGATTGTCTGAAAAATTTTAGAGACTAAATAAATGGCACAAGTCAGGAATAGCGTAACCACTAGATAATTGATCAAACGACCGTGGTCTCCAACCAATGGCGGTTTTGTCAAAAAGCCATAATCTCCACCCGTCATTAGATTGACCACAAAGATCACAGCATTCAGTGAAGATGTGATGATTAGGGTTCGTTTGAAGTCCAATAAGCTAGCATCGTAGTCCTTCAAAAGATAAATCAAGGAATTTCCAAAGAGAGCTAAGTGTCCGAAAATAAAGGACAGGATGGCAATGTGGGGGAAGGGATAGGGATCTGGCACTGGATAAATAAAAGCTGCCAAAGTTCCAAAGGTTCCCAATACAGCAAAATACTGTTTGACTCTAGAGACACCCGGGGTCAAAAGCACTACAAACATAGCCAAACGGCAATGATAAAGGGGTAGACTTTCAGTTAGAGGCATCTGATTTACTAAATACCATCCGTAGAGCAGGATTAGCTGTACCGCCTGTAAAATCTGGAAAAATCGCTGACAGGCCTTTTTCTCACCATAACGATAGGCAAGAAACACAGTCAATGCTAATAAGGTAAATAGACTTCCATACCAAAGAAGGTCAAACTGGGGTGGCTCCGTCGGCTGCGTACTAAATAAAGCTTCCCAAAAATTCATGTAACTTTCCTCATTTTCATATAAGCCAATCTCTTACTGATTTTTATAGAGCCTAGCTTACATTTATTTCTTATATTTTTGTGTAAAAGAAACTGTCGATCTTAATATAAAACAAAGCTTCTAATCGACATATTGTTCCCGCTCACCCTGATAGACCTGCCATAGAATTTCCATTTGTTCTTTGGTTATTCGTTTTTCAGATAGGGGTGGGAGATTCTTGATATCAAAAAATTCAAGTTCTGCAATTTCTTGATTTTCTTGAAATTGTCCATCCAATAACTGACAGTCAAAGACGAACTTGGCATACTGTTTGTTCTGAAGTTGAAAGCGGTTGGTATCAAAAACCGCTAATAAAGAGCCTACTTCTGCCGAAAAGCCTGTTTCTTCCTGAACTTCTTTTCGGATATTTTCCTTAGGCGAATAACCTACCTCGCCAAAACCACCAGGTAATGCCCAAGTATCCTCTCCTTGCCCTCTAACCAGGCAAACCTTCTGATTTTGAACAATCCATGCCCTTACATCCATCAAGGGAGTTGCATAGCTACCTGTTGGTTTTAAAATTGCAGTCAATTCCTCTTGATCAAGCTCTGTTTGATCCTGCAAGACACTCCATAAAATCTGACGTAAATCCTCATAACGTTCACGGTCATAAGGATCCTTTGTATAGGTCAAACCAGTATCAGTGATGGCCAACATTCTCTGAATAGCTTTGGCGAAATCAGTTGTGCTCATTTTCTAGACTTTCTACTAGCTTGGCTAGATTCATAGAATTCGAACCTTTAAGCAAAATCTGGTCATGTGCTCCAAGACTCTCCTTAACCTGCTTGACCATGGCTTCAAACTGGTCTTCTTCAGCTGTTTTCTTGAAGTAGTAAACATGGCCGATGGGGAACATTTGACTGGCTAATTGAGCCAATTCAGCAATGTCTTCACCGTAGAAAATAACGGTATCAAGGGCATCGGGTGTAATGCTCAAAATCATTTGATTGTGGAGTTGAACAGACTGGTCTCCAAGTTCTTTCATGTCCGCCAGAACTGCAATTTTCTTGCCACCTTCATTAGCTGGGATAGCAGAGAAAGTTTCTAAAATCAACTTCATAGCAGTTGGATTGGCATTGTAAACATCTGATAAGATATCCGCACCATTGGCAGCTTTTTTCCACTCGGTACGATTGCGGGTCAATTCTAGATCCTGGAAGGCTTGAGCAATCTGCTCCTCAGTCACTCCTTCTTGCAGGGCAACATAAGAAGCAATCATAGCATTAGTCGCATTGTACTTACCTGTTACTGGTAAATCAAGGGATTTCTCCAAGAAATTAGCCTTAAAACTCAAGCTATCCTTGCGCTCAATTAAGTCTGTAATTTCGAGTTCTGCACCCGGACCAAAACGAACTACCTTTTGGTCAGCAGGTAGATAATCCTCTACAATGGGATCAGCTGGCGCCAAGAGCAAGCTACCTTTCTCCATTCCATCAGCAATCTGTAATTTACCTTTGGCAATCTCAGAACGGTCCTTGAAGAAGGCCAAATGTGCCTCTCCGACCAGAGTCACAATAGCTGTTTTCGGATGAGCCAGTTCAGACAAAAGATGAATATCTCCCAAGTGATCCTGTCCCATTTCCAAGACTAACTTTTCAGTATCATCTGGCATATGGAGAACTGTATAAGGTAGTCCAATCTCGTTATTGTAGTTCCCTTGTGTTTTGTAGGTTTTGTAGCTTGTAGAAAGTAAATGGGCTAACATATCCTTGGTAGTGGTCTTTCCATTTGAACCTGTAACAGCAAGGACATCTACACCTGTCTTTTGAAGATAATAAGCCGCAAGTGCTTGAAAGGCTGCTAAAACATCCTCTACTAAGATGTAGGGATGCCCTTCGACTTCCTTCTCTGATAGAGTTACAGCAGCGCCGTTTTCAAAAGCTGTCTCGACAAAGTCATGTCCATCACGCGCCCCCTTTAGTGGCACAAATAGATCACCGGCTCCAATAAAACGACTATCAAACTCTGCCTTGACTAGTGGACTATCTGGATAGACTGATACGTCATTTTTAGCACCAACAAGACGCGCAACTTCGTGAATCGTAAGTTTCATATTTACTCCTTTAAAAAGGGGCAAGAAGTCTCTTCCCGCCCTTATGCCTGTCTTTACAATAGGTGCGCTTCACGCTTGTCAAAACTTTCCTTAGCAAGATCAACCAAACGCTCGATTAGTTCTGGATAGCTAATCCCCATATTGTCCCAAAGCAAAGGATACATAGACCATTGGGTGAAGCCTGGCATCGTATTTAGCTCGTTTAGGAAAACTTCTCCCTTATCTGTATAGAAGAAATCGCAACGTGATAAGCCAAGTCCACCAATAGCACGGAAGGCAGTTTCTGCATTTTTACGCATGACAGCTACCACGTCATCACTAATCTTAGCTGGGATATCCATGGTAATCTTGTTATCGATATACTTGGCATCGTAGTCGTAAAAGGCTACGTCTTTGACAACTTCACCAGGAAGCGTGCTCTTAACATCATAGTTCCCTAAGAGACCAACTTCGATTTCACGTGCATTGACTCCTTGCTCTACCAAGACACGACTATCGTACTTGAAGGCAAGCTCTAAAGCTTGATGGAGTTCTTCTTTATTTTCAGACTTAGAAATACCGACACTAGATCCCATATTGGATGGTTTAGTAAAGACTGGATAGGTTAATTTTTCTTCAACTTCTGCAATCTTAGAAGCCAAGTCATCCCCTTCAACAATCGCTACGTAAGGAACTTGGTCAATCCCAGCAGACTCCAAGACACGCTTGGTAGTAATCTTATCCATAGCAAGACTCGAAGACAAGATGTTGCAACCAACATAAGGCATTTTCAAGACTTCTAGAAAACCTTGGACAGAGCCGTCCTCTCCCATCGGTCCATGAAGGACTGGAAAGACTACTGCTCCTTCTTCGTAGATAGCACTTGGAGCAATTTTCTTGTCCCAATCAATCGTTTCATTGGTCATGAGACGGTCTTCCTGCCCAGGAGTTTGGGTAAATTCTTGGGTTTTGATAAAGTCTCCAGACTGGCTGATAAAGAAGGTTTTTACTGTGAAACGATCATAGTTAACCGCACGCATGACACTCTCAGCTGACAAGACAGACACTTCACGCTCTGCACTGCGTCCACCATATAATAGAATAATTGTTTGTTTCATATGATTGTCCTATTTCTACTAGAATACTCGCCTTTTAGTATATCACATTTGTCTATTTTTTTAAACTTGAATAGCATAAAACAAGAAAAGAGACTGGAAGAAAAATGGTCCAGTCTCTGTGTTCTTAAAATTTTATACCTGCTAGCTAATTATTTAGCGATTTAACCTCCTAGACTAAAGCTCTGTACGATTTTCAATGGCTCTTAGGAGCGTTACTTCGTCCGCATATTCGATATCAGCTCCTACTGCCAGACCTCGTGCTAGACGAGTGACCTTAATCCCTGCAGGTTTAAGAAGTCTAGAGATATACATGGAGGTCGCCTCACCATCTGCTGTTGCATTGGTGGCCACGATAACCTCTGAAACTTCGCTATCCATGAGGCGAGTCATGAGACTTTTGAGGTTGATGTCATCTGGGCTAATTCCATTCATAGGGGAAATCAAACCGTGTAAAACATGATAAAGCCCGTGGTATTCTTGGATGTTTTCCATAGCAGCAACATCTCGGCTATCCTCCAGAACCAGAATCGTAGACTGGTCACGGCTAGGATCGGTACAGATAGAACAAGGATCATCATCTGTCAAGCGTCCACAAATAGAGCAATAGGTCAATTCTCGCTTGGCTGCAAGAAGATTTTTTGCAAATTCATTGACGTCATCATCCGACATCCCAATGGTATAAAAGGCCAGTCGGGTTGCTGTCTTAATCCCGATACCTGGAAGTTTAGAATAACTGTCAATCAGCTTAGCTATAGGTGTTGGGTAAAGCATGGCTTCCTTTCTAGTTCATTGGATGGTGTTGGTTGTATAGATTGATAATGTCACGAGCAATCGAAGGTCCGACACCATTAGTTAGATTCGTATTATGCGGGAAAACAACTGCGACTGCAATCTGCGGATTATCGGTTGGCGCATAGGCTACGGCGTTGGTATTGTCGGATTTTTGGCCACCGTTAACATAACTTTCGGCTGTACCGGTTTTCCCGCTGATGGAGACTGCTGCCCCATTTGAAAAGGCACGACCTGTCGTGAGAGCACTTGTTCCGTGAGACACTTGATAAAACCCTTGTTGCAAGATAGACATGTCAGACTCAGAAATATTAATCTTATTCATTTCTGTGCTGTCCGTTTGCTTAATGAGTTCTCCCAAACCACCTTGTTCATTGTTGTCGTAGACTCCTTCCACGATATGAGGAGCTAAGCGGACACCATTATTGGCAATAGTTGCTACATACTGAGCTAACTGCATCGGTGTGTAGTTATCAAACTGCCCGAAGGCATTATTTAGATAGTTGGCCAAATCATAGTCTTTAGGGATAAAGCCTGTTGACTCATCTGGTAAATCGATCCCTGTTGACACGCCCAAACCATATTCACCAAAGGTTGAACGAAGTTTTCCCATGGCAGATTCAAGATTGTTGGTTCCTACTGTCATATTCGGCTGATAAGTTTGCCCCATGATTCCAAGAGCAGTTTGGACCATGTAAGTATTGGATGAATACTCCAAGGCCTCAACTGCTGTAATCGGGAAAGAACCATAATAAGGGGTATACCAGGAATTGATAGGGGCAGAACCTTGGAAGACGATTGGTTGATCTGTCAAGGTTTGGTTGCCAGATAAGACTCCATTTTCCCAACCTGAACTGATGGTTGCCGCCTTAACAACAGATCCTGGAACAAAGACATTGGTGACAGTTCCGAGTGAATCTGGATTCAATTCACCAGATTCAAGATTGTGCTTGACTCCTGACATAGCTAGAACAGCTCCTGTCTTAGGATTGAGGGCAACCGCATAGACACCTTCGGAATATTGGGCACCTCCATTAGCAAGCTCAGAATTAAAATAGCTTTTCAAGAGGCTATCCACACTATCTTGGAAGGCCAAATCAATGGTCAGTTTAATGTTTTTACCCTTGCTACCTTCCTCAATGTTTTCTACGCTCTCCATATCTCCATGTTTATCGAGATGGATTTCTTTAACAGTACGTTTCCCTTGTAGGACTTCCTCATATTGTTTCTCAAGGTAAGAGGTTCCAACACGGTCATTGAGGGAATAACCTTTTTTAAGATAGGCATCTACTTCCTCAGCTGGAAGGCCTGATTTTTCACTTGAAACACTTCCTACGATAGAGGCCAGAGAGGTTTCAAGAACCTTGCGATCCCACGAAGTCGAGATGCTAATCCCAGGTAACTCTTTAGAGGCAGAAGCAATTTGAGCGACCTGAGTATCGCTTAAGGGATCTGTTTGGATATTGCCTGTTGCAAAATTTCCAACTGCATTGAGCTGACTAAAGAGATAAATAGTCTTCTTTTCATCCTCTGTATAATTAGTTTGGCTAGAGGTAACACTCTCAACAGCATTGTTATAAAGATCCGATTCAGAAAGTTGATTACCATCTGAGTCAAAACGCTTATCTTTTGGAAGAGTCTCTACCGTTTTTTTATAGACAGCTGGGTCCGCTAGATAATAATCAGCCATCTGACGTTCTGTCAAATTTGGAGAGGAAACTGTTACATACGTTAAAAGTTTAGTAGAAATATCCTTTAAATCTGTAGCCGTCATCTTATTACTTCGTGTGAAAGCCACGACTTGTTTGACGGTATTTTCTACCAAGGGTTTTCCAGCCGCATCATAGATTTCTCCACGAGCAGAACCCGTTGTTACCCTAGTTTGGCTAGCAGACGCTAACTTGGCTTCATAGAAATCCTTATTTACGAATTGCATATAGAGCAAGCGACCAATAATGGTCATGAAGAGCAAAATAACGATTGCAAACAATAAATTAAGCCGAGTCGGTATCGAATGGCTATTAAATTTTCTCATACAAAGCAGTCTCATTTCTAATCAAAATCTTACTCTTCATTGTACCATAATTTAAAGAGAAAATTATAGAAAAAGAAAAGACTTTTCCTTTTTATCCAAAAAACAAAGCAACTGTGGTATAATTAAAGTAAGCGCTATTTTATAGATTTCATTGATAAAAATTTTAACCAATAACTACAAGGGAGGCCCATGAACAAGCAAGACATCTCTACGATTATTGATCTTCACTTTGAAGAAATGACCGATTTAGAGCAAGAGATTGCCCGCTATTTTTTGCAGGCAGATACCATTCATGATGACTTGTCTTCTCAGCAGGTCACTCAAAAACTTCATATTTCTCAGGCCGCTCTCACTCGCTTTGCCAAAAAATGTGGCTTTACGGGTTATCGAGAGTTCATTTTCAAATACCTACAACAAATTGACAACCTTTCAGTCCCTCAGCAGGATATGAACCCCTTGACTCAACGAGTCTTGAGAAGCTATACAAATATCCGAGAAATGACTCAAGAATTGATTGATGATGATCAACTAGAGCGCATCGCCCAAATGATTGATCAAGCAGAACGCGTCTATTTTTTCGGTACTGGAAGTTCTGGTCTCGTTGCGCGTGAGATGAAATTACGTTTCATGAGACTAGGTGTCGTTTGTGAAGCTTTAACAGATCCAGATGGATTCGCCTGGACGACCAGTATCATCGATGAAAAATGTTTAGTGTTTGGCTTCTCCCTATCAGGAACAACTCCGTCCATCATTGATAGTCTACTTGACGCTCAAGATATGGGGGCTAAAACCGTTCTCTTTACGAGTATGCCTAGCAAGGAAACTCAGGCCTTCACAGAAACTGTATTGGTGGCAAGTCAGAGTCAGGCTTCCTATATCCAACGCATTTCTGCCCAACTTCCTATGTTGATTTTAATCGATCTACTCTATGCTTATTTCCTAGAAATTGATCGTGAAAGTAAAGAAAAAATCTTTAACAGTTATTGGGAAAATAAAAAACTAAATGGCTATCGTAGAAATAGAAGGTCTAGATAAGCCTTCATCCCTATCAAGTGAATAATCATATGAGTAACCAGCGATTAAAGTCGCTGGTTTTTATACTCTTCGAAAATCTCTTCAAACCACGTCAGCTTTATCTGCAACCTCAAAGCTGTGCTTTGAGCAACCTGCAGCTAGCTTCCTAGTTTGTTCTTTGATTTTCATTGAGTATTAGTTTGCTCAAGTCCTATAACTGATGACTTATGAACATAAAATTCTACACCTAATTCTTGATATATAGCAGATTGAACTTAGAATAGTACAGTACGGATTCTAAAACATTTTTAGAAATTGATTTGACTTTCCTAATCTCTTTTGTTCATATCTTATTTCAATCAACTATAAAAAAGCGAACAAGACTGAATTCTGACTCTCAGAAAACTCGTTTTGCTCGCTTTTTATAATTGAGATTAGTTATTGGTTTCAATCTCTGAAGTTTGGACAGTTATTACAGCAGTTTCTTTAAACAATGCTACTATTCTGCAATAACTTCCCACAAAATCTATACTTTCTCAAAAGTGTTTCTTGAGTTTGACAGATTCTATTCGTCTTCTTTTTTCTTTCCCATTGCAGCTAAGCCAAGAAGTGCTCCTACAGCTCCCAAGCTTGCAAGGGTAGCAGTTTCTTTTGCTCCTGTTTCAGGGAGAATGTCTTGACGATTTGCAGGTGCTTGATAAGTCTTTTCTTGTGACATAGCCTGAGCTACATGTGACTGCTCATCCTTGTATTCTGGGAGCTCATGTACAGTTGCCTCTGCTCCATTGACACCACCTGTGAACTCTGGGGCTTCTGCTTGAACAGCTGCTTCTGTTCCATTTACTCCACCAGTAAATTCTGGAACATCATGGATAGCTACTTCTGCTCCATTGACACCACCAGTAAACTCTGGAAGTTCATGACTAGCCGCTTCTGTTCCATTGACATTACCAGTAAACTCTGGAACATCATGGATAGCTGCTTCTGTTCCATTGACACCGCCAGTAAACTCTGGATCTTCTCCACGAATAACTGCTTCAGAGCCATTTACTCCACCAGTAAATTCTGGAAGTTCATGACTAGCTGCTTCTGTTCCATTGACACCACCTGTGAACTC
>NZ_JALDUI010000010.1:12352-31850 GCF_023115445.1 Streptococcus sp. oral taxon 431
AGCCATTTACTCCACCAGTAAATTCTGGAAGTTCATGACTAGCTGCTTCTGTTCCATTGACACCACCTGTGAACTCTGCTACTTCATGGATTGTTGGATCTGTTTTACCTGATTCAACTTTCTTAGTTCCGACTAGCACAATCTCATCTCGCGGTGCTTCCACAACTTCGCGAAGTTTTTCAGTACGACTTCCATCCAAGGCTACTTCTATGCTGACGCGTTCTTTACCTTTACGACCAGCCTGAACTACTCGAGTTTCACCTTCTGGAAGTGTTGGATCATCTTGCTTCACTGTCTTAAATCCGAGAGCTTCTTCAACAACTTCAAGGCTTGGCTGACTAAAGCTCAATTCTTTAACGCCATCACCTGGCACAGATGTTCCTTCAAAAGTACCAACTTCGATGACACGATCTTGAGCTTCTTCACGTTCAACCTTAACTGTCTTACGTGTGTCTCCATCTACTTCTACATAGGTCATTACTTGACCTGTTTTGCCCTCTGAAACAACTTGTTCCTTGCCTTTGGCTAAGAAGGCATTCTCACGACGAACAGTATTAAAGGCGATTGATTCTGTCGTTACTTCAAGGCTTGGTTGCGTTTGAACTAAGACCTTATCTCCTTCAGTCGGAAGATTTGAATGTTTTACTTCCTCTTTCGGAGTCGCTTGAAGCTGATTGATGGAAGTTAGAGCTGCTTGCAAGGCTTTGTCTACTGCATCCTGTGTCTTAGCATCTCTGATGGCAGTAAGGGCTTGCTCTCCAAGTTCAACCAGTTTTTCCTGTGCAGCTACATCATCGACAAGTTCAGCAGCTTTTTTCTCGACTGCTGCAGCCAATTCTGCAATCGCCTTATGGCGGTCAACTTTAGACTCTTCTGGTTTCGGATCCTCTTTCGGAGTTGCTTGAAGTTGATTAATAGCAGCTAGAGCAGTTGCCAAAGCCTTATCTACTGCATCCTGACTCTTAGCTTCCTGGATAGCAGTAAGAGCTTGTTCTGACAACTCAACTAGTTTCTTCTTAGCTTCTTTATCGTCACCAAGTTCTTTAGTCTTTCTTTCGATCGCTTCTCCCAGACTTGCCATAGCCTTGTCGTAGTCGATGGTTGGCTCTTCTGGTTTGCTTGGTTCTTCTGGTTTTGGTTCCTCTTTCGGAGTCGCTTGAAGTTGATTGATAGCAGCTAGACCTGTTGCCAAAGCCTTATCTACTGCATCTTGAGTCTTAGCTTCCTGGATAGCAGTAAGGGCTTGCTCTCCAAGTTCAACCAGTTTTTCCTGTGCAGCTACATCATCTACAAGTTCAGTAGCTTTTTTCTCGACTGCTGCGGCTAATTCTGCAATCGCCTTATGGCGGTCAACTTTAGACTCTTCTGGTTTGCTTGGTTCTTCTGGTTTTGGATCCTCTTTTGGAGTCGCCTGAAGTTGGTTAATAGAAGTGAGAGCTGCTTGCAAGGCTTTATCTACTGCATCTTGTGTCTTGGCTTCTTGGATAGCTGTAAGAGCTTGTTCTGATAACTCAACTAGTTTCTTCTTAGCTTCTTTATCGCTTCCTAGTTCCTTGCTCTTGTTTTGAATAGCCTCTGATAAGCTTGCCATGGCCTTGTCATAGTCAATCTTAGACTCTTCTGGTTGAGCTGGCTGCTCTGGTTTTGGTTCCTCTTTTGGAGTCGCTTGAAGTTGGTTAATAGAAGTTAAAGCTGCTTGCAAGGCTTTGTCTACTGCATCTTGTGTCTTAGCTTCTTGGATAGCTGTAAGAGCTTGTTCTGATAACTCAACTAGTTTCTTCTTAGCTTCTTTATCGCTGCCTAGTTCCTTGCTCTTGTTTTGGATAGCCTCTGCCAAGCTTGCCATGGCCTTGTCGTAGTTAGGCTCTTCTGGCTGGGATGGTGTTTCTTCGACACCATAGTTTTCTTCCTTATCAAGAATAGCTTGCAAGGCTGTGGCTGTTTTCAGAATTTCTTGAGTACTGGCTGGACTTGCTGAAAGTTGTTCAGATAATTTATCTAAGTTTGACTTGAAGGCTTGACGCGCCTCTGGAGTATTCTTCAAACTTGTTTGGTCAAATTTAGCCAATTCATCCTTCCAGTTTTTCATAGCTTGAACTAATTCTTCTTTGGTATAAAGAGCGCTATCCTCTCCACGAGTGATGAACTTATCAACTTGAATACCAATATTTCTAGAGGTATCATTTCGTTTTGGATCCAATTGCAAGGTTACAGCGTGCCAACCTTCTTCAAGTCCAGTCAAACGAACAAGAGTCTGATCACCTTGACGTGTAGTTGCTGTTCCACTGAAGTACTTCTTACCATTGACATCAGTAGCATTTCCTTGACCATCTTGATACTCAAGTTCTTTACCATCCAGAGTTACCTTGTAGATACCATGTCCAGGATCAACAAAACCTTTGATTTCAAGACCTGTTCCGTAGAAGTAAGCTGTTACGCTAGCATTTTTCTTTTGCTCTTCAGTCAAACGACCAAAGGATGCCCAAGACTCAGTGTTTTGGTATTTGCCAGAAGAATTGGTTTCATGGTGCCAACCTGGGCTGTAGTCAAGTTGACTGGCCTGGTCATCATGACTGACTTGGTCTTTTTGAAGTAAGTCAGCCTTCATTACTCTAACAGTTGCTTCTGAAGCAAATCCAAGCAAGGCATTATCTGATGCGCTTGTCATTTTTACTTTAAAGTCAAAGATTGAATCAGCTTGCTCAGTAAAGTCAATTGTCGGAATTGTCAAAGTCTTTTCTGTTTCACCATCTTGGAAGGTCAAATCAGCCGTTGTATCTTTATATACCTTACCGTGAACCCCTGTTCCTGGCTCAGTCACGACATGAACTGTCGCAACTCCCTTGCTACCACCAACACGTTTGATGGTTACAGTAACTGGTTGGCCTTTTTGAACTTCATAGGTTGTTTCTTTCAACTCAAACATACCCTTACCAGCATTGTTGAGCGTATAGATACCTTCAGTTGCAATAGCTTTGCCAGTTTTGTTAACGAGTTTGATGGTATGTTCACCTGGAGTCAAGTCATCTGTTTCATAAACCATCTGGCTACGTTTACGAGCTGCATTATTCGTTTGTACGTCTGCAACCTTTTGACCATCCACGTAAACTGACATTTCACCGTGATTTGGATCCACTGTAGATACGACATAAGCCTTAGTTCCATTGAAACGGTAGGTTACGCTAGCATCTTTTTGATTGGTCCACATGGATGTTCCACGAACGCCTTCAGATTCGTCGTACCAGGTTGTATTTGCTTTATCAGCTGTTGTATTTGAATGGTAATCCAATCCTAGAGGGTAACCATCTGTTTTCTCGATACTACTTGGTGTCTTGTAAACAGAGAAGTTTGTCAAAATAGGAGTCGCTTGCGCACCAGTAATAGTCACACGAATCTTTTGTGCTTCCACAGGTTGACCTTGGACGAGACGACGATAACCAACAGTCGAACCTTCTCCATATGGAACCCAGCGACCATTGAGCTCAACTTCAACCTTAAATCCAGAGATACGTTGACCTTTAGCAATATCTTCTTTGAGTTCGACTACGTCAAAGCGTCTCTTTTGACCGAGATCCACAGTAAATTCACCTGTCTTGGCATCATTTGACAATGCCCAACTAGTATCATCCTTACCATCTGTTAGGTTGCTTGCTTGGTACAAGTGATTCTTACGAGTAGAGCTTGCAGTAACTGTTGCGCCTTTAGCAAAATCAGTTGCATACATTTGATCCAAGGTTGCTCGGAATTCTTTCAAGCGCGCCACATCTGCATCTGCGAATTTACCTTCTTTATTTGGTGGAATGTTGAGGAGAAGTGGCGTTCCACGACCAACAGACTTGAAGTAGATATCCATCAAATCTTTGATTGATTTTGGTTGTTGATTGTCATGGTAGAACCAACCTGAACGGATAGAAACGTCTGCTTCACCGACAGAGTACATATCTCCTTCTGGGTCTCCATGATTGAGATATTCATTCTTCACATCGTCAGTGATCTTAGCTTTCTTAACCTTATGCCAAACTGGATCTCCAGCTATACCACGTTCATTACCGATCCAACGGACACTTGTTGGTTGAGCAGAGAAGATAGCGATATCTCCTTCAGCTTCCTTGATGTACTTGAACCACTCGTCAAAGGTGTAGGTTACTTTTTGAGCTCCGCTACCACGCGCACCATCCATCCAAACTTCGATGAATTTACCATTATTTCCGTATTTAGGATTGCCAAGGATTTCCTTGAGCTGGTTTAGGTAGTATTCGTTGTACTCTTTTTCAGTTGAAACATGATATTTAGGGTTATTGGCGTCCCATGGTGATAGGTAAACACCCATATTCATGTCATATTTCGTTGCTGATTTAGAGATTTCTTCGAGAAGGTCTCCCTTACCGTCTTTCCATGGACTTGCAGCTACCGTATGGTCTGTGTATTTAGATGGATAAATCACAAAACCGTCATGGTGTTTGACAACCATGATTGTTCGTTTGAACCCGGCATCCTTCAAAGTCTTAATCCACTGGTCTGTATCAAGGTTAGTTGGGTTAAAGTTTTGAGGATTTTCTCTACCATTTCCCCACTCAGAGTTGGTATAAGTATTCATACCATAGTGGATAAAGGCAGCCAATTCTTCCTTGTGGTAGTCCAATTGAGCCTTGCTTGGAAGTGGTCCATAATTTCCGATTTCAGTTTCCTCATCTTTTGGATCCACTACTGGAGTTGCAGGAGTTACTGGTTTTGGATCTTCAATTTTTTCGTATTCAAAAATAACTTGGTTCACTCCTTTATGTTGGATTGTTGCTTCTTGGCTTGCATTGACTGCACGGTAGCCTGCAATGTCTTTGGCTTGGAATCTATGAACAAAGGAAACTTCATATTCTTTACCATCGTTATTATCCACAGTCGCAGTTGCTAATTCTTGGTCGGTACCTTTCAAACGATAATGAACGTCAAAGGAACCTTTATTGACCTTATAAACAACCTTGATAACGCGAGTTCCTGCAGGAGCCTTGCTCACAACACTATAATCATCTTCCCAAGCGTCTTTTAGTTGCTTATTGACAGTTTTGCCGTCAATCGATACAATCTCATATTTTTCTTTATTCTTCTTGAAGAAGTCAGTCTTTTCAATTTCTGTTTTATAGTTATAGTCGAACTGAGTTCCAACTTCTGTCTTTTCAACAAAAGTATCGTTTTCTTTGACTGGATTATCATTTTGGTCTAGGTGTTCGACAACAACTCGTCCATAATCAACACCTTCAAGGAGAGTCGCTACACCACTTTCATCGAAGGAATATTTGTTTTCACCGATAACAGCTGTCTTATTTCGAAGCATTTCTCCCTCTGGAGTGAAGTAATAACGATTGCCGTTATCGCCTTGATACCAGCCTTTAACACCGTATTTGTCAATGATTTCTTTGACCCATGCCAATTGTTCTGGCGAGAGGACAAGCCCTCCTCCAAAGCGATCTTTTTCAGCAATGTTCGCATTATCGACAGTTCCACGTTGGTGAATTCCGATAACTTTTCCTTCACCGTTGATAATTCCACCACCTGAAAGACCTGATACAGAAGTCAAACGATAAGTGACACCAACTGTTCCCTTATCATCATACTTTTCAGTACCTTTAACAACACCGTCCGCCTTATACAATTGACCTGGAACAATTGGCTCCTTCAATTCTGGAGACGTTGAATCTGTAGGGTAACCGATGGTGCTAACAGGTTCTCCAGCTTTGTATTCTCTATGTTCTGCTAAAGGAGTAAAGGTAGCTGCCTTATTTGGACTTGCAATTGAAAGTGGAACTGGAGCTACAACCAAGGCTAGGTCATTCTTATAGCCTTCACCGAATTTTTCTTTATTCCAGAAATGAATATCTTTTTCCTTGAACAAAACAGTATTTCCAGAGCTTGGCAAAGAATTATTCTTAGCAGTATTTGAACCTACATTGTAATAGAACTTAGCCGTATCACCACCACGGATAGAACCCGCATTAGTATCTGCATCCTTGACCAAGAAGTTGTGGGCCACTGTCAAGATGACATTTGGAGCAACAAAGATACCTGAACCTGAGTTAAGGTATCGCTGACTACCGCCATTTGCCAGAGGTGAGCTAAAGATTGAATAAACCATAGTAGCAGATGTTGCTGGTTGACCTTCATAATTGATATGCTTAAGGTCTTGTCCGCCATTGATAATGGCTCTATTTTCTTTTCCAGCTTCAGATGGAGCTGCTTCTGTAGGTTTCAAAATGCTCTTAGTCTCTACTTGTGGGCTTTCTTTTTCTGATACAATAGCTGCAGTATCCACTTTCTTCACCGGAGTATCAGGATAAGCACGATCAGGGATTTCTTCAGGGAGTAAATCACCAGCCACTTCAGCAGTTTTTCCTTCCTCTGCCACTTTCTCGACAGCAGGTTCTGTTTTTTCAGTTACTTCTTCTTTGACTGCTTCTTCTTTTTTATGATCTACATCTACTACTTCTTTTGCTTGACTATCTACTTCAAGTTTTGGTTCCGTCACAAGTTCACTAGCTGCAACATTACCAGATGCAAAAAAAGCAAAACCGACTGCTACAGAAGCAACACCAACAGTCAGTTTACGAATACTAAATATTCGACCTTTTTCTAAAAAATATTGTTTCATCAAATACTCCTAATCTTCTAGAGCAGTCAGCTACTGCCCGAGCCCAGTGTTATCTGGCGACATTTTTTATTTGATTCCCTAGCTTAAAACTCTGCTCCTAAGCTATTTATTTTTGGGCAAGCCTTTATGAGGAAATCGCTTACATTTTTTGAAAATAAAATAAGGCTCAAACTAGCAAAAATTTTACCTAGAGTTTCTGCAGTATAATAAATATACTATATTATCTTCGAAAATGCAAGGGCTTTCAAAATTTTAACTAGATTTTTACTGAATGTTTTGCTACTATTTATCACTAAAAAATCCTAAATTGGCAAGGCCAACTTAGGATTGTTTTGTTTTGAAGTGATAGTAAGCTCCAAGCATCCCCGCAGTATTTTGATGATGCGCAAACTCTAATCTTGTTTTTTCCGCTAAACTTGGAACAAGCGCATCTTTCAGAGCTGTACGAATTTTCGGTTTCAAAATCGCTTCCTGCCCCATAATACCACCACCTAGTATAACAACCTCTGGATTGGCAACATAACAAATGTTAGCAAGACCTTTCCCAAGATAGTCTACCATACGGTCAATTCCCTCCATACAGAGTTTATTGCCTTCTGTAGCTTCTTTGAAAATTCTACGACCATTCCAATGGGCTACTTCTTCACCATGAGCCTTAGCTACATACTCAACCAAGGCAGTTGTAGAAGCTAAATCTTGGAAAGCCCCATCTTGCATATGCATATAGCCAACTTCACAGGCAGAATTACTAAATCCATGGAAAATCTGGCCGTCAATGATTAAGCAACCGCCGATACCTGTTCCGATGGTCAAACATAGCGTTATTCCTGCACCTTTTCCAGATCCAGAAACAGCTTCTGCTAGCCCTGCACAGTTGACATCATTTTCAATTTCACAAGGAACTTGGAAACTTTCTTCAATTTCTTTCTTAAATTGAGTCCCTGCATAGTTCGGGATCTGTGGACCAGCATAGAAAATCTCACCCTTATCAGGATCAACCATTCCCGCTGAGGAAATAGCCACACCTGTCACCGGTCCTTTTTCTAGATAGCTAGCGACAATATCTTTTGTTTTCTGTAAGATATGTGGACCGCCCTTATGAGCCTCAGTCGCTACTTCGTGAGACTCAACAAGTTGTCCATCTTGGTCAATCAAACCATATTTGATATTAGTTCCACCAATATCAATTGCAACATAATTAGTCATAAAGCCTCCTATTGATTAGAGGAAACGCTCCTTAGTTTCACGAATCAATTGAGCAGCTGCTTCTACAACTGGACGATCTTCTTCGGTCACTGGTGTAAGTGGAGAACGAACTGATCCGATATTAAGTCCTTCATTGATTTTCAAGACTTCTTTGATAACGCCGTACATATTTCCATGCGCAGCAGTCAATTTACCAATAATAGCGTTGATAGCATATTGCAATTCACGCGCTGTTTCTAGGTCTTTGTCCGCAATCAATTGGTTGAGTTTCAAGAAGAGTTCTGGCATAGCACCATAAGTACCACCGATACCAGATTTAGCACCCATGAGACGTCCACCTAGGAATTGTTCATCTGGACCGTTAAAGACGATATGATCATCACCACCAAGACTAACAAAAGTTTGGATATCTTGAACTGGCATTGAAGAGTTTTTAACACCGATAACACGTGGGTTCTTCAACATTTCTGTGTAAAGACTTGGAGTCAAAGCAACACCTGCCAATTGAGGAATGTTGTAGATAACGTAGTCTGTGTTTGGTGCTGCTGCACTGATGTCGTTCCAGTATTTCGCAACTGAGTACTCAGGCAAACGGAAGTAAATTGGTGGGATTGTTGCGATAGCATCAACACCCAAGCTTTCTGCATGACGAGCAAGTTCGATACTGTCTTTAGTATTGTTGCAAGCCACGTGAGCAATAATGGTCAATTTACCTTTAGCAACTGCCATGACTTCTTCCAAGATCAATTTGCGGTCTTCTACGCTTTGGTAGATACATTCACCTGAAGAACCATTGACATAAAGTCCTTGAACACCTTTATCAATAAAGTATTGCACCAAAGCACGAGTACGTTCTGGGCTTACTTCGCCCGCATCATCATAACATGCGTAGAAGGCAGGAATGACGCCTTCATATTTTTTTAAATCTGACATAGATTTCTCCTAAGATTTCTTATTTTCTGCTCTGGGCAGATGATTTTTTACTATTTTAGTATACACCTTGTGAAAAGCGCTTTCAATACATCTCAGCCACTTAGATTTTAATTTCTATTCATCTCCCATAGCTTTTCATGTTTGAAAGTAGTTTCATATCATTTTCAATCTGCTTGATATTTAGCAAACAATTTTTCCATTAATCCAGCCTGGCAAAAGGCAAGAAGACCAAAGCCAAAAAGTAGAAATGCTGAACCACCCAGTACAAGAGTAAAGCCCGATACATAAAGAACCATTACGATTAAGAAGAGGATTGCAAGCATCAAGAAGAACCAAGGGAAGTTGAAACTCACTAAGAGCAAGCCCTTTTGAAGCACTTCTTTCCAAGTCAATTCGTAACGCGCTGCGATAGGATAACTTGCTAACATGACTAATGTCAAGAAAATTAAGATCCCTAGACAGATGGCTTTCAGCACCTGAAAAGCTAGACCTGCTTGTCCCCAAAACAGATACAAGTCGAGAAGACTAATTAAAACAATTCCCAATTCCAACAAACCTAGTTGAAGCCCCAATCTCAAGTTTTGCTTGAAGGCTCTAATATAGATTTTAAATACGGGTACCCTTCGACTTTTCTTAATTTCGAACATAGTCTGATAGAGACTAATCTTAGCTACTCCGATGGTCACAATAGGCAAACAAGACACAACAAAGAGTAGATTCGCAGTCACGATATCCAAAACCTTCTCACTAAAACGCATGAGAACATTATCCGTATCAAATGCTGCCTTGAGTAATCCAGATCCTTTCTGTGCCATTGTTTGCTCCTCCTAACTTACTAATCAATTAAAATTTTAAACAAATGTTTGCGAACCTTGTCTTCCATGCCAGCATAACCATTTGGCTGATGAGGTTCCCCTGGAAAGAAAATCGCAAAGTTGTGATAACCCAATAAAAGTGGGTATTGTTCATGACAGTGGACGAAGCCGATATCACTTGCCTCGTCAAAAGCTACTGCCTCGTCTTTAACACAAGAACCATAGCTTGAATACTCATGTCCTTCAACTAACAAATGCAAGTCTGCATAGTTTTTATGATGCTCAAAGCGATCATTTTCTTCTTGGTTAAGGACATTTTCTTGTACAACTAGAAAGACCTTATCTCCGTCAATCTCATATTTCCCAAGTTCAAAAGACTCTTTTCGATGTTCGTAGAGATAATCAATGGCCTTATCTAGATTTGGATGAATCCCTTTATAAAAGGTGATATTTTTTAAATCATCAAAAATCATAGTAATTCCTTTACTTGATTGTTAGCTTCAGACAAGAAATATCTGGCTAGTAAGTTTATAAGTGTCTAACAAAACTTCACGAAGTAACCAACTCCTCTCCATTTTGTAGACACTTATATATCCTGTATTCTCTTAGTCTATCAACTATACTTCTGCATACTGATAAACAGATTGTACTATATTCAATTTTCGCAGAGTATTAACCTTTAACAGCTCCCATAGTAATACCTTGAGTAAATGATTTTTGGAAGACAAGGAAGACTGTTACGATTGGCACAGCTGCAAGAGCTGCCCCTGCCATGATCAAACCATAGTTGGTTGCCATCTCGGCCTGCATAGTTGCAACCCCGAGTGAGATAGTCAAGTTTTGACGTGAAGTCAACATTACCAATTGCATGAAGTAGTCATTCCAAGTATTGATGAAGGTAAAGATTGCAAGGGCTGCAAATCCAGGTTTCACAATAGGGAAGGCTACGCTCCAGAAGGTACGAATCTCACCACATCCATCGATTTTAGCAGATTCGAGCAATTCTGTTGGAATGTTTTCACTAAACTGTTTCATAAGGAAGACCCCAAATGGCCACCCAATCAAAGGTAAGATTACCGCCCAAAGAGTGTCATGGATTCCCATGAAGTTGACAATACGTACCAATGGTACAAGAACAACTTGTTTTGGAAGAGCCATGGCAGCGATAAAGATAGCGAAGAGAATGCGTTGTCCATAGAAACGTTTCTTAGCCAATACATAACCTGCCAGTGAAGAGGTTGCACAAACCAAGAACATAGTTACCAATGAAATGAAGACTGAGTTCCACATCCATTGCAAGGCTGGGTTTTGCACCATCAATTGTTGGAAGTTCTCCATAGTTGGAGCTTTAGGGAACCATTGTGGTGGAATCATAATGGTATCCGGTTGTGATTTGAATGCACCCGTCAAGATCCAGTAGAATGGAAAGATGAAGAGTACAGTCAACAAGAGCAAAATGATAGTTGAAATAACAGTGAAGGCTGTTAAAGGTTTCTTTTGTGTAGATTGCATAGCTGTCTCCTTTCTCTTAGTATTCTACGTCGTTTCCAAGCACTTTGAATTGAACAAAGCTTACGATAGCAATCATGATTGCCAAGAAGACACCGATGGTATTAGCATAACCGTATTCTGTCAATTGGAAGGCTTTTTCGTAAAGGTAGTACATAAGTGTACTTGTTGAGTAGTTTGGTCCACCAGATGTCAAAAGCTGAATGAGGGCGAAACACTGGAATGAGTTAATCGTTGTGATGATTGCGATATAAAGAGTTGTCGGAAGCAGACTTGGCCATTTAATCTTCCAGAAAACTTGAAACTCAGTAGCGCCATCAACACGCGCCGCTTCAACCAGTGAGTTGTCAATATTTCCCATTGCCGCGATGTAAAGGATAATCGGTTGACCAACAGAAGTTGTCAAAAGGATAATCATAATCGCAAGCAAAGCCCAGTTTTTATCTCCGAGCCAAGAAATGTTCTGGCTGATAATGTTGCTCGACTTAAGGACAAAGTTCAAAATACCTGATAGTGGATCGTAGATCCATTTCCAAACAACCGTAACAGCAACACTACCAGTAACAACAGGTAGGAAGAATACGAAACGGTAGAAAGATCTAGCAACCGCATTTTGTTGGTAGGTTTGTGATGCCACAAAAAGTGAAAAGAGTACAACGACCGGTACAGATCCGATAACCAAGATAACGGTGTTGATCAAAGATTTTGTAAAGACAGGGTCTTTAAACATGCGGATGTAGTTGTCCAATCCCACAAACTCAAAGCTAGTCATCGAGTAGTTAAAGAAACTAGTGATGAAGCCCATGATCATTGGAGCTAAGACGAAGACGGTAAAGAAGATTAATACTGGTGCTAAGAATGCGTAGGAAATAACTGTTTCCCGCATACGGATTTTATTGACTTTCACAGTCGGCACCTCACTTTCAAATAGTTTTTGTTTTTTGATTGTCGTCTGACATTGATGTAAAATCAAAATGAAATTTTTCAAGATTAGCCTATGTAAGAACTTCATTTTAATTTTGACCTGTCAGTTTCTTACATTTTTTAAACAAAACTCCCCCTTTTCGTACACAAATGTGCACAGGGAAAAGGGGGGATTTTACTTTTTATTTAGGGCTTATTGTTTAGCTGCTTTTTTGATTGTTTCATTCGCTTTTTCAGTGAATGCCTTCAAAGCTGCAGCAGGTTCTTGGTCACCATTAGATACTGCTTGCAACATTGGGAACCATAGAGTTCTCATTTCAGCAAATCCGTCGATTGTGTTGTAGTATGGAGAGTAGTATTGAGTCCAACCACTGATTGTTTCCATACGTTTGTCGTCGTATAGTTTACCAAATGAAGTACGAACTGGGAATGCTCCTGTACGAACTACGTCTTTAGGACCCCACTCTTTATCATCTGCGATGAATTGGATGAATTTCTTAGCTGCAGCAACTTTCTTTTCATCTTTGTTGTTAAATACTGCAAATCCGTTTACAAGGTATTCAAGAGCTGGTTTGCCAGAATCAGATGGGAATGGAACTTCTACCACTTCAACTTTACTTGCTTCCAAAAGTTTAGCTTGGATACCGTTTTGAGCTGGTGCCCAAAGGATTGTGTATGAAGTTTGACCGTTTGCAAAGTTTTGGATGTCTGCTCCACCGTCAAATTGTGAACCGTTATTCAACAAACCATCTTTGATCCAGCTAGCTGCTTTTTCAAGACCTTTAACGAATTTAGGATCATCAGTTGTATATTTAGTTACTTCTTTATCAGTTACAGAACCGCCGTAAAGGTTAGAGATGAAGGCACGTGTTCCTTGGTCTCCCCCTTGACCAGAACTGAACAATGAACCTGGAGTGTATCCTTTATCTTTAAGTGCTTTCAAGACTTTTTCAAAATCATCAGTTGTCCAACCTTCTTTAACAAGGTTAGCTACACCAGCATCTTCCAACATTTTCTTGTTCATAGCCATGTAGAATGGTGCAGAACTGATTGGATACATGTATGCTTTGTCACCAGCTTTACTTGCTTGTACGATGTTTTCGTTGTTAACATCTTTCACAAATTCATCTGTAAAGAGGTCATTCAACTCAGCCAATTTACCATTTTTACCGTAATTGATGATACGACCTGGTGCATCGAAAAGTACATCTGGAGCTGTACCAGCTTCGATAGCTGTTGTGATTTTTTCTGGTCCAGATTTGAAGTCGATTGTTTCTAGTTTAACTTTGATATCTGGATTTGCTTTTTCGAAAGCTTCGATGATAGATTTTTCATAAGTTCCAACACCGTCACCAGATTTTTCTTGAGTAAAGACTGGGAATGCCCACCAAGTGATTTCAGTTTTTCCACTGTCACTACCAGAGCTAGCAGCATCTTTGTTAGCATCTGATTTGCCACAAGCAGCAAGAGATAGAACCGCAGCACCCGTAAGTACTGTACAAGCTAGTTTTTTAAATTTCATTTGTATTCTCCTAAATGATGATAAGCGTATCCGAATCGGATAATGAGTAATGTCGACTTTGTATACGTTTTCATTTTTTCCTACTAATCAACCACTCTCCTCGTTTTTTATATTGTGTTATTTAAGACCCGCAACAAATCGTTCCGTAATCTCTTTTGGTCTAGTAATAGCGCCACCAACTACGATACCTCGCACTCCGTAACCTAGGATTTGCTTAGCTTGTTCTGGTGTGTGAATTTTTCCTTCAGCGATGACGTCCACTCCTGCATCACAGAGTTTCTTGATGAGTTCAAAGTCTGGGCCATCCACTTTTGGACTGTAAGAAGTGTAACCTGATAAGGTTGTTCCGACAAAGTCAATTCCCGCTTCAACTGCTGTTAGACCTTCCTCAAAGGTACTTGTGTCAGCCATCAAGAGTTGATTTGGATATTTTTCTTTGATTTGGCGGATAAATTCTTGGATCTCCAAGCCATCATGACGTTCACGCTTGGTACAGTCAAGAGCAATGACTTCGATGTCAAGAGCTGCTAGTTCATCCACCTCTCTCATAGTCGCTGTGATGAATGGTTCCTGTGGTGGATAATCACGTTTAATAATTCCGATAATCGGAAGTTTAGTGACCTCTTTAATTTCCTTGATATCTCGAACACTGTTTGCTCGGATACCGACTGCACCACCTTGTTCAGCTGCTTTCACCAACAAGGGGATAACTCCTCCCGCTTCTGTGTAGAGCGGTTCATGAGGAAGTGCCTGACAAGAAACGATGATTCCATCTTTGATTTGTTCAATCAAGGCTTCTTTACTAATTTGTGGCATCTACTTTCCTCCTTTTCTTTTCCTTTGTGTTTATGTGACTATTATAGCTTATTATTAAAGCGCTTTCAATAACTTGTGCTAGAATAGATTGGAGTTTCAAAACAATTTTATGCAACAGTTTCTTCTGAAAGTAGTTTCAGGGACCTAAAATCTATCCCAACACCTCTTAAATCTTGAAACTAGCCTTTTTTTCTCGCAAACATGAAAGTAAAAGGCCGTAACAAATTTCCGTTACGACCCTTTCTAACTAAGATTTAGTTTCACTAAGGAAACCTTCACTTTCAACGATTTGACTAATCTTCTTTTCTCTTCCCTAAAGCAAACATACCAAGGAGTATCCCCACAAATCCTACAGATGCAAGGGCAGTGGCATCTTCATTTCCTGTCTTAGGAAGAATATTTTGACCAACTGCAGGCGCTTGATAGGTCTTATCTTGTGACATAGCCTGAAGTACAATAGACTGCTGACCTGTGAACTCTGGGACTTCCTGGACTACAGCTTCTGCAGCATTGACTCCACCTACAAATTCTGGAAATTCTGCTTTTGCTGCTTCTACTGCATTCACACCACCTGTAAATTCTGGGACTTCATGCACAGCTGCTTCACTACCATTGATTCCACCTGTAAATTCTGGAGATTCTGCTTTTGCTGCTTCTACTGCATTCACACCACCTGTGAATTCTGGAACTTCATACACAGCTGCTTCACTACCATTGACTCCGCCTGTGAATTCTGGAAGTTCTGCTATCGGTGCTGCTTCTTCGCCTACTGTACCAATAGGTTCAGTATACTCTGGAAGCTCCGTTACAGCAGCCTCTTCGCCATTCACACCACCTTCGAATTCTGGTAATTCATGCACAGCTGCTTCGCTTCCATTAACTCCGCCTGTGAATTCTGGAAGTTCTGCTATCGGTGCTGCTTCTTCGCCTACTGTACCAATAGCTTCAGTATACTCTGGGAGCTCCGTTACAGCAGCCTCTTCGCCATTCACACCACCTTCGAATTCTGGTACTTCATGAACAGCTGCTTCACTACCATTGACTCCACCAGTAAATTCTGGATTTTCAGCAGTCGCAGCTTCTACACCATTCACACCACCTGTGAATTCTGGTACTTCGTTAACAGCTGCTTCACTACCGTTGGCAGCTCCAGGAATACCTGCTCCTTCAAGACTAACTGGAAGATTGTGCATGCTCTCGATTGCTCCAGAAGCAAGTCCAGTTATTTCTTGACCAAGATCTGACTTATCTATTGTAAATAGAAGAGTCTTAGTATCATACTGGGTCATGAAGTTTACTTTTTTACCATTTGCCAACTGAAGTGTTGGGATTTTGTTAACCAAAACTTCTGAATCAAACTCTACTGCAAGAATTCCTGGCCATTTTTCAATAACATTTTTAACTTTGGCTTCTTTAGGAGAAATTCTTTCCTTCGTTAAGAAATCCCAGTTGAATTTCTTGAAGGATAGAGTATAAGGATTGCCACCAGCTTCATGATGTTCGTACAAGAGACCAAATTCTTTTGGTCCAATCTGTTGAAGTGAGTTATAGGCATATTCCCCTTCTTGAATCAAATGATGATGCAACCAAGTCAACTCGCCATCTTCTTCTACGCGTGCCACTCGAATGTAACCATTCTTACGACCTGGGCCATTGGCATTTGCTAGAAGGATATACTCCTTACCATCTTGAACCGTATGTGTCGCCGCCATTTGAACATAAACATCAGGTACATCATAGCGTGCTACATAGTTGTCCCATGTAATGCCACCATCATTACTTGTCGCAACCTGCAAATCACCAGTCAAACCACGCATAAAGAGTTTCAACTGACCATTGTTCAGCTGAACAACTGAAGCCTCCGTATTTTGAGCATAGTAATTATTCATGTTGCTTGAATCAACTACTGTACCATCATAAAGTGTACGGTTATCATTGACACCGCCACCCATATGCCAAGTCTTACCATGGTCATCTGAGTAGATGATACGAGATGATTGAGAGCCATTGAGGTGGTTTGTTCTATTCGTCGTATAGACAGGAACGACGATCCAACCTTTATGAGGTCCATTCTGGAGGGTAATGCCCACTCCAGGTCCCACACCTAAGAATTTCATCCAATCAGCTTTGACCATTGGGGTAATATCTTGTGGCGCAGACCAAGTCTTACCGTCATCATCACTGTAAGACATCCACAGGTAGCTGTCTTTAGCAATTCTAAATGGAGAAGTTTTATTGCTTGTAAAGTAGATATTTCCTAGCAGTTGCTCACCCTGATAAAGGTCGCCTTTATCGCTATAAGCCGGCTTGACTGGATTTACAACAACACGGTAATCCGTTGCCTGACCATCTGGCGTGTAGACAACACCATTTTCACGAATGGTATAGGCTCCATTTTCTCCTTCACGATAGAGAATTTGGTAGGTTTTCCCATCAATTTCTTTATAAGCTTCCTCTTTTTCAGCTGACATCCCAAAGATACCTTTTCCTTCTGGGAACATATCATAGACTGAAAAGATGCGTTTGGTTTCAGTATCTTGGGCTAAAACCATATCGATATTTACTGGTGAACCAACAGATGGATCAGTAGCTTTTGGATTGTCGCGTAGATTCGTAAGGGTGATACGATCGCCCCATGTTTGACCCTGATCTTCACTTCGTTTGACGACCATACCGATATCGCCCCAGTCATAGTGGTGCAAACGACGTTCATCAGCTCCAGCAATCAGAGTTCCCTTGTCAGTCTTAAGGAGGGCTGGAATACGATAGCTATTAATACCATCTGGATTTGACTGCCCATTTTTACCAGCTTCAAAAACATCCTTTTTATCTGTTATCTCAGCTCCTTCTGGAAGCTTTTTCTCTAATTCGGATCTTTCAAAGAGGTAGCTACGATTTTGAACTTCTTCTGGACTCAAGGCACGATCGTAAACAGTTAGATTACGAACTTGTAAACCTGCCCCCCAAACCATACTTCCTGCACGATTTGTGGTACCAATTTGCATATGATTCACATCAGGCATATCTTTGATAAAGCGTCCTGATTTCTTACTTGTTCGTGACAAAACTCCGTTTACATAGAGACGAACTTGCCCATCTGGAGAATCTGCACTTGGTCTTTCAACTGTAAAGGTTACTGAGTTCCACTGACCTGGTTTGACTGTTAATGGTGCGTCTGTGTATCTATCATAAAATTGGTCGCCGTTTTGATCGCGGCCCTCAATCAAGGCAACGTTGTTGTAAACAGCCATGGTGAAATATTCATTTCGAACCTTATCACTTGAGACTGAGAAAAGGTTGTAAAATGCTGGCGCAGAAGCATCTGGTTTGAACTCCATATGAACGGTCGCATTTTGAAGCTGTTTCAGTTTTTCCAATTGCTCTGTCAGATCAATTCTATTGCTATTTGCAGCATTAGTCTCTACATCTTCCTTTTCAAGAACAGTATTGACATTTTCCAACTCTCTAGCATAGTAATCACGTGGAAGCGCAGCTGGATCTTTTTCGGTTTCTCTAGTTGCTTCTGCCGTTTCTACCGTTGCAGTTGTCGCTGTCCCAGTATGTGCTTCTGTAGATGCATGTGTGACTGTATCTACCCCATTAGACTCTGTCGCACTCTTTTCAGTATCTACTGCTTTTTCTGCCTGATCCTTCTCAACTCCTAGTTCTGTCGTTTCCTTATTGGTAGTTGTTGCTTCTTGTGCCAATACTGGCGATGCACCAAAAACAACTGCTCCGATCACTACTGAAGCGGCTCCTACTGTAAATTTGCGAATTCCGTATCGTTGTTTTCTATCCAACTGATTATGCTTCATCTTTCTTCCTTTCATTTTTAAAAATAAAGCGCTTTCTTTTTCGCTTAAAATTTTTAGTCATCTGACTAAATGACAAAAATTACTTTTTCACGAATGGTTACACTCGCTCTTTCAAATTTTCTCTCACTTAATGACCCATCGTTAACTAGAGTCTCCTACTCCTTTCAAATTTTATCTTATTCTCATTATATAATAAATCCTCCCCTTTTAAGAGAGATTGAGATAGAACAGATTATACTTTCAGTTTTTGAAACATGAGTTCAGACATTCGAAACTACTTTCGGATGCTTTGGATTTTTCTGACATAAAATTGCTTCATTCGGTTGAATCGTTTTTTTAATGAACTTTATCTCAAACTTATACTCAATGAAAATCAAAGAGCAAACTAGGAAGCTGTACTTGAGTACGGTAAGGCGAAGCTGACGTGGTTTGAATTTGATTTTCGAAGAGTATTAACTATTTGACTCCTGATTTATCTAGATCAAAAAGGCCGTAACTAGTTCTAGTCACGACCCTTTCTAATATAAGATCAAATTTCTCTATGAATTTCGTTGATTTTAACTATTTCATTGATCTTCTTTTTTCTTACCTAGGGCAAACATGCCGAGGAGTATTCCTACAAGTCCTAGAGAGGCAAGAGGAGCAAGATCTTCACTTCCTGTTTCAGGAAGAAGTTGATGACGAGCAGCAGGGGCTTGATAAGTTTTATCTTCTGCCATGGCCTGAACCACAATTGACTGTTCTCCCTTATACTCTGAGACCTCATGGATAGCAGCTTCAGCACTGTTTACACCACCTACATACGCTGGAACTTCTGTAATCGCAGCTTCTAGCCCATTAACACCGCCTGTATACTCTGGAACTTCTAACTGAGCGGCCTCTACTCCATTGACGCCACCTGTGTACTCTGGAACTTCTAACTTAGCAGCCTCTACTCCATTGACACCACCTGTGTATTCTGGAACTTCTAACTTAGCAGATTCTACCGCATTGACACCACCTGTATACTCTGGAACTTCTAACTTAGCAGATTCTACTGCATTGACGCCACCTGTATATTCTGGAACCTCTAACTTAGCAGATTCTACTCCATTTACACCACCTGTATACTCTGGTGCTTCTAACTTCGCAGATTCTACCGCATTGACTCCGCCTGTATATTCTGACACCTCTAACTTAGCAGCCTCTACTCCATTGACACTACCTGTGTATTCTGGAGAATCTAACTTAGCGGACTCCACTGCATTGACGCCACCTGTGTATTCTGGAACTTCTAACTTAGCAGCCTCTACTCCGTTCACACCGCCTTCGAACTCTG
>NZ_JALDUI010000010.1:31950-74921 GCF_023115445.1 Streptococcus sp. oral taxon 431
GACTCTCTGACTTAGCTCCTTCTTCGCCATTGACACCACCTTCAAAGTCTGATGTGTCTGACTTAGCTGCTTCTACTCCGTTCACACCGCCTTCGAACTCTGGGCTCTCTGACTTAGCTCCTTCCTCGCCATTGACTCCGCCTTCGAACTCTGATGTGTCTAACTTAGCAGCCTCTACTCCGTTCACACCGCCTTCGAACTCTGGACTCTCTGACTTAGCTCCTTCTTCGCCATTGACACCACCTTCAAAGTCTGATGTGTCTGACTTAGCTGCTTCTACTGCATTGACTCCGCCTTCGAACTCTGAAGTGTCTGACTTAGCTGCTTCTACTGCATTGACTCCGCCTTCGAACTCTGAAGTGTCTGACTTGGCTGCTTCTACTGCATTAACACCGCCTTCGAACTCTGAAGTGTCTGACTTGGCTGCTTCTACTGCATTGACTCCGCCTTCGAACTCTGAAGTGTCTGACTTGACTGCTTCTACTGCATTAACACCGCCTTCGAACTCTGGAACTTCTAACTTAGCGGACTCTACTCCATTCACACTGCCTTCGAACTCTGGACTTTCTGCCTTAGCCCCTTCTTCGCCATTGACACCACCTTCAAAGGTTGAAATTTCATGAACTGCAGCTTCCCCTTTTGAAGTTTCCACTGGAATATATTCTGGAACTTCATGGACCGCGGCTTCTTCGCCGTTCACACCACCTTCAAAGGCTGGCACATCATGAACGGCTGCTTCGGCACCATTGACTCCACCTTCAAAGGCTGGAACTTCATGAACGGCAGACTCTCCTTTTGAGCTTTCTACTAGACTACCTTCTGGAACTTCATGGATCGCGGCTTCCTCACCGTTCACACCACCTTCGAAATCCAGAATCTCATGAATGGCTGCTTCAGCACCATTGACTCCACCTTCGAATTCTGGGACTTCATGAATAGTTCCCGGTGGATTTTCTTCAACCTCTATTTCTGGAACTTCATGAACAGCGGCTTCTTCGCCGTTCACACCACCTTCAAAGGCTGGCACATCATGAACGGATGCTTCCTCTCCGTTAACGCCACCATCAAAGGCTGGATCCTCCTGAACTGTACCTTCACCATTGACTGCACCTGTAAATTCTGGGACTTCATGAATTTCCGCTTTTGCACCATTTTTCCCACCAGGGACTCCTGCACCTTCAAGACTTACAGGTAAATTATGCATGCTCTCAATTGCACCATCAATGATTTCTGTAATTTCTTGACCAATATCTTCCTTGTTAACTGCAAATAGCAATGTTTTGGTATCGTATTGCGTCAAGAAAGCAGCAAAATTCCCATTTGCCAGTTTAAGAACTGGTGGCTGATTCACCAATACTTCAGAATCAAATTCTAGAGCAATGACATTTTTGCTCATCTCCACAGCATTTTTTACAGTTGCTTTTGTTGGAGCAATTCTATCCTTGCTTAAGAAATCCCAGTTGAATTTCTTATAAGACAAGGTGTATTCATTTTGAGTGGCAGTCGCATGCTCATAAAGCAAGCCAAATTCGCCATTTCCAAGATCTTGCAATGAGTTATAAGCAAATTTACCACTTTGAATTGGATTATGTTTTAGCCAAGTTAGGTCTCCATTAGCTTCCACACGTGCTAAGTGTACCAAACCATTGTAACGTCCTGGCCCACCTGCATTACTGAGGATGATATATTCCTTACCATCTTGTACGGTATGAATGGCAGACATTTGAACGTAGACATCTTTGACATCTGAATAGCGTTTTACATCTTTTTCCCAAGTTGCTCCACCGTCTTTACTCGTTGCAACTTGCAAATCCCCTGTCAATCCACGCATGAAGAGTTTGAGATCTCCATTATTCAACTGCACAACAGTTGACTCAGTATTTTGAGCACCTGGATTATTCATAGTTGAAGAGTGAATTGTTTGGTTGCCTACTGGGCGGTTATCATTGACCGCTTCACCAGCGTGCCAAGTTTCACCATGGTCATCTGAGTAAATGACGCGTGAAGACTGGGATCCACTTAGGTAGGATACGTTATTTGTTGTGTAGGCAGGAATAACCAGACGCCCTTTATGAGGTCCTGAATGTAAGGCAATACCTGTACCAGGACCTGTTCCTAAGAAATGCATCCAATCCTTACGAATACCGTATGTAATATCTTTTGGTGCAGACCAAGTTTTTCCATCGTCATCGCTATAAGACATCCAGAGATAGTTGGTGTTTGAAACTCTAAAGATATTCTTGTCGCTATAATCGAAGTAGACATTACCAATCAGTTCTTCACCTTTATACAAATCACCCTTATCACTATAGGCTGGTTTCTTAGGATCAACTACAACACGGTATTCTGTCTTTCTATTTTCAGGATCAAAGACTTCACCATTTTCACGGATTGTATATCGTCCTGCTTCACCTTTTTTGTATAGAACCTGATAAACCTTATCTCCAATTTGCTCATAGGCTTGTGGTGCTTTTCCTGGTAAATCTCTGACAGCTTCACCTTCTACGAACATATCAAAAATAGAGAAGATTCTCTTAGTTTTCGGATCTTGGACTAGGGCCATGTCAATGTTGACTGGTGATCCCGCATGAGCTCTTCTGGCATTCTCATTATCACGAGGATTTGAGATGACAATTCTATCTCCCCACGTTTTGCCCTTATCATCACTACGACGAACAACCATACCGATGTCGCCCCAGTCAGAGTGATGCAAACGTCTCTCGTCTGCTCCAGCAATCAAGGTTCCCTTATCAGTTTTCAGCAGAGCTGGAATGCGGTAGCTTGCGATACCATCTTTATTTGGCTTGCGGTTCTCACCACCTTCAAAAACATCCAGTTTATCAGTAACTTCTGCTCCTTCAGGAAGTTTCTTCTCCAACTCTCCTCTTTCAAAAAGTTGGCTACGTTTTTTAACTTCTTCTGGAGAAAGAGTACGATCATAAACCGTTAGATTACGGACTTTTAGATTAGCACCCCAGAAGTTTTTGCCTGTACGTTTTGTTGTACCGATTTGTACATGGTTGACATCTGGCATGTCTTGGATGAAGCGACCAGACTGAGGACTTGTTCGCGACAATACACCATTTACATAGACGCGAACCTGACCTTTTGGTTGGTCTGCATTTGGTCTTTCAACTGTAAAGGTTACAGAGTTCCACTCACCTGGCTTAATTTTCAAAGGAGCAGTTTTATAATCACCATAGAATTGGTTTCCATTTGCATCACGACCTTCAACGATAGCTGTGTTATCAAGGATGGCCATAGTGAAATACTCATTTACTTTGGTATCACTAGAAACTGAGAAAAGGTTGTAAAAACGTGGAGCAGATGCATCTGGCTTAAACTCCATATGAATGGTCGCATTTTGAAGTTTTTTAAGCTTGTCGAGCTCCTCCTTCATGTCAACTCTTTGACCGTTTGAAGGATTGGTTTCAACATCTTCCTTCTCTATAACAGTATTGGCATTTTCCAACTCTCTGGCATAAAAGTCACGGGGAATGTTTCCAACTTCTTCTTCGTCTTCACTCTCTGTAGCTGGAGTTTCGTTTGATGCTTCTGTTTCTGTTGGTTTTTCAGAGCCTGGGTTTGCTTGCAACTCTTCACGGCTCACTTCTGTTCCACTATTATTTACTGTGGTTACTTGACCTGCAAGCTCCTTATCTAAATTAGCTAGACTTCCTGTCTCTACTTCCTTAGGCAATTCTGGCAAAGATTGCCCCGCTGTTTCACCATTCGCTGATGGTACCTCTTGAGCCAAAGCAGGGGCAGCACCAAAAACAACCGCTCCAATCACTACTGAAGCTGCTCCAACTGCAAATTTCCGAATTCCATATCGCTGTTTTCTATCAAAATGTCTCTGTTTCATGTGTTCTCTTCCGTTATTTTAAAAAATAAAGCGCTTTCTTTTTTGCTTAAAATTTTTAGCCTTTCAGACTAGCTGCAAATAAGAAACTGTATTATTGAATGGAATTGCCATTCTTTGTAAATGAAATGCTGTTGCTCTTTTATAAATTCCAAGTTAAAAGATTCGCAACTAGCTATACTCCTTTCACTTTTTATCTTAACCATATTATATAATAAATATTCTAAATTTTAGACTTTATAATCCATAATAGATTCTACTTTCAAAGATATTTAGAAGTTTCAAACTACCTGAAACTACTTTCTCATTATCTGAGTCACATAAAGAAAAGACTGTAGTTCATTCGAAACTACAGAGCTTTTTTTCAATTTTTAGTGACCAAGATAGGTAAAAGGAATCTCACTACCACACAACCAATTGTAAACTTGATCATTGACATGAACATTCATGGCCTCATGAGCGTATTCAGGCATGATACGATAACTCTTTTCACAAGTCAGACGGTTGTAAATAGCAAACTGGGTGATTGGATAGCAGACATCATCATCAAGCCCAGTAATCATTCGAACTTCCCCCTTAATGCGATGGGCAAGATTTTTTACATCGATATAAGCGAGCGTCTCCATAATCTGCTCTTCTGTCTCATGGAATGGATCATGGAACTTAAAGTAACGAAAGAGTTCATCATAGGCTTCGCTGGTATTCCCAATCTCTAATACTCGTCTAAAGTCTGATAAGAATGGATAAATAGCAACTGTACGCTTGATACGTGGATTTAACCCCGCAGCCACTAGAGCTAGTGCCCCTCCTTGAGAAGCTCCATAGCTTGCTAATTGCCCCTCATCCACTTGTGGGAAGCTAGCTACAATCTCAACTAATTGATAAATATCAAGATAAACATCTTTATAGAAGAGTTGCTCTTTTCCTTCTACTGCACCACGAATGATTTGGCCCTTAACTGTATTGCCGAGTGGCGAGCGCAAGCCATCTTGCGAATAACCAGACTGACCACGGACATCCATAGATACGACACCATAACCAGCGACTGTAAAGGCTAACATATCTGTCCAATCCCAACAACGTCCCATATAGCCATGGAAGTGAAAAATAACTGGTACTTTATGTTCAGATTTTGGTAAGACCACGCGTGCATAAACAAGGCCTTCCCGAGTGCCCTTAAAGGTGAGTTCATAACACTTCACATTTGGAATACGAAAATCACGTTCCTCTAATTGATAGTCTGGTAACACTGACAATTTCTCAATTTCACCATCCCAAAAAGCATCAAAATCTTGTGGAACCTCATCTCTCCCTCTGTAAGTTTTCATTTCTTCAATCAATGCTGGATTTCTCATAAAACCCTCCTTAATTTTGTAACCGTTACCATAACTCTAGCACATAAAGGAAAGCAATGCAAGACTGATATTTTAAATAGAAAGTGATTTTAATTTTGAAGATTCATAAAAGCTTATCTGAAAGTAGTTTTATCCATTCCATTTTGTATTGATTCAATACACTTTCAAAGAAAACAGCTTCTTTGGTCTCTCATCCAATTGTCATTGAAGACTAGTCTTATACTCTTCGAAAATCTCTTCAAATTACGTCAGCTTTATCTGCAACCTCAAAGCCGTGCTTTGAGCAACCTGCGGCTGGCTTCCTAGTTTGCTCTTTGATTTTCATTGAGTATTAGCATGTTCTCGGGTATATATAGTAGATTGAATCTAGAACAGTACACTATAGTTGTCTATCTTTAAACTAGTTTTTTTACAAAAAAAGCTTCATAACCTTAATAGAATTGTTCTACCAAGATTACAAAACTCTTTCTTATTTCAAATCTTTTTTATAGCGTTCCAACTCTGCTTGGTTTGCCCAAACATAGTGACCTGGACGAATTTCTACCATAGAAGGCTTATCAGTTTCATAGTCATGTTGATCTGGATCATAGACTTTCAAAACTTTTTTACGTTCCAAGATTGGGTCTGGAATAGGAACAGCTGATAGAAGTGCTTGCGTATATGGATGAACTGGATTATTAAACAATTCTTCAGTTTCAGCCACTTCAACAATAACACCCTTATAAATTACCGCGATACGATCAGAGATGAAACGAACCACTGACAAATCGTGGGCGATAAAGAGATAAGTCAAGCCTAATTCCTTTTGGAATTTCTTGAGCAAGTTCAAAACTTGGGCACGTACTGAAACGTCCAAGGCTGAAATCGGCTCATCCGCAATAACGAAGTCAGGTTGCATAACCAAGGCACGGGCAATCCCGATACGTTGACGTTGTCCACCTGAAAACTCATGTGGGTAACGTGTCAAGTGTTCAGCCAAAAGTCCCACTTCACGAATGATATTTTGAACTTTTTCTTTTCTTTCTTCTTCATCTTTAAATAAATGGTGGTTATAAAGACCTTCAGAAATGATATAGTCAACCGTTGCACGTTCATTCAAACTTGCAGCAGGGTCTTGGAAAATCATTTGGATACGACGGATTAATTCCGAAGCTTGTTCACGTGATTTTTTACCATTAATTTTTTGACCTTCAAAGATAATATCACCTTTGCTGGTATCATTAAGACCGATAATAGCACGACCAATTGTTGTCTTACCACTACCAGACTCTCCAACAAGTGAGAAAGTTTCTCCTTTGTTGATAAAGAAGTTCGCATTTTTAACAGCGACAAACTTTTTGCTTCCTTCACCGAAGGAAATTTCTAAGTCTTTAATTTCTACTAATTTTTCAGACATTTCCTTCCTCCTAGTCCTCAAGATGTGTAAAGCCCATCTTTTCACGAATCTTGTCGTGTAAATCTGCAATCACCGATGGTTTTTCAACTTTTGGAGCTTGTTCATGAAGCAACCATGTCTTAGCCCAATGAGTATCAGATACTGCAAACTGAGGTGCTTTTTCCTCGAAGTCAATCTTCATAGCATAATCTGAACGAAGAGCAAAAGCATCTCCCTTCAATTCAGTATAAAGCGATGGAGGTGTTCCAGGGATTGAGTATAATTCACCTTTGTCATCCGCAAGTTGAGGCAAGCTTGACAAGAGGCTCCATGTATATGGATGACGTGGGTCGTAGAAGATTTCTTCAACAGTACCATACTCAACGATTTCACCAGCATACATAACCGCTACTTTATCAGCGATACTTGCTACGACACCTAGGTCGTGGGTGATAAAGATTGTTGTAAAGTGGTATTCGTGTTGAAGTGACTTCAACAAATCAATAATCTGTGCCTGAATGGTCACGTCAAGAGCTGTTGTCGGCTCATCACAGATAAGAATGTCTGGACGACAAGCAAGAGCAATCGCGATAACAATACGTTGACGCATTCCCCCAGAATATTGGAAAGGATACTCGTCAAAACGTTTCTCAGAATCTGGAATACCAACTTTATTCATATAGTCAATAGCCATCTCTTTAGCTTCTTGAGCAGTCTTACCTTGGTGTTTAACAATAACTTCTGTGATTTGACTTCCGATTGTCTTGATAGGGTCTAGACTGGTCATCGGATCTTGGAAGATAGTTGCAATCTTGGCACCACGAATACTTTCCCATTCTTTATGAGAAGATAAGGTTGTCAAATCTTGTCCACGGTAATTAATACTACCTTGTGCAATACGACCATTTTCTTCCAACATTCCTGTGAATGTTTTTGTCAAAACTGATTTACCTGAACCTGACTCCCCAACTAACGCGAGGACCTCTCCCTCAATCAAATCGATGGAGACACCTCGAATAGCTGTCAAAATCTTGTCACGAACATCAAATTCCACGACAATATCTTGAGCAGTCAAAATTACATTTTTTTCTTTTGTCATTTCTACTCCTATCTATGTGTACGTGGATCACTAGCATCTGCTAGGTTTTGACCTACTACGAAAAGGGACAAGGATACCAAGACCAAAGTTGTCAATGGAATCCAGAAGAGGTATGCATTGGTTGTTACGTTCTGAGAATAATCTGAAATCAAGCGTCCCAAACTAGGAACTGTAATCGGCAATCCTAGACCAAAGAATGAAAGGAAAGCTTCATATGAGATAAAAGATGGAAGCATTTGCGACGTACTCGTAACAATAACAGATACCAATTGGGGCATAATGTTTTTCATAATAATTTTGTAGCTTGGTGTTCCCAAAGTACGTGAAGCAAGGTTGTACTCTAAATCACGGTAACGTAACATTTGGATACGAATTGAATGGGCAACACTAATCCAAGTGGTTACACTCATGGCAAAGATCAAATTCCAGAAACCTGCACCGATAGAGTAAGTCAAAACAATAACGATCAAAAGTGATGGAATATTGTTGATAACGTTGTAGACTTCCATCATGATGCGGTCAACTGATTTTGAGATCCCCCAAATTCCACCAATAACAACACCGATAAAAAGGTTGACAAAGGTCGCAATGACAGAAATCAAGATAGAGTTACGAGCTCCAAACCAGACACCATCAAAGAGAGATTTACCATTACTGTCTGTTCCGAACCAATGCTCAGCATTTGGCTTAATGTAACGAGCGCTAAAATCATTTACCTTACTTACATCATTGAAGTCAAAATCAGAGAACATTGGATAAATGAAACTCATCAAAACAATCGCAATCAAGATACCTAGCATGATTACTGTTGATTTTTTCTTCAAAAACTGTCTAAAAACAGAACCCCAGTATGAATAGGCAGGAGCATCAATTGCTTCAGAGGCATAATCATCACGTTTTACAAACTGAAATTTTTCATTACTAATTGTAGACATTATTTGCCTCCTTTCTCTGTCAATTTAATACGTGGGTCAATAATGGTCATCCAAATATCTCCGATAAGGTTTGAGAAGATTGAAACACAAGTGAAGATAAAGACAAGACCAACTACCATATTATTGTTTGAAGCTTTTACAGAGTCGATCAACATTTTACCCATACCTGGGAAGGCGAAGACTGTTTCAGTAAGAGTTGCTCCACCAATAACACCAATAATTGAGCCTGGGATACCAGAAACGAGTGGCACCATAGCATTTTTAAAGATGTGCTTATCAGAAATCTCTTTCTCAGACAAACCTTTAGCACGAGCAAAACGAACGAAATCTTGTGATTGCAAGTCAATCATATAACGGCGAATCCAAATTGCCATAGTAGGTGCTCCTAGCAAGCCCAGAATCACTGCAGGAAGGACATAAGAACGCCAATCACCAGCACCCAAGATTGGGAATGAGTCTGGGAAGCCGATTGAAGAACCAATCAAACGAATAATATAAACTAGGGCAATCGTTGGAAGAGCCAACAAGAACGTTAGAGTCCCTGTTGCGAAACTATCGATCCAAGTGTTTTTGAAACGAGCCATTGCTGAACCAAGAGGAATCGCAATCGCATATGAAATCGCAAGACCAATCAAACCAGTGATAGCAGAACTTGCAATCATAGATGGGTACTGATAGTTGCTTTCAGTAGCTGTATATGGATCATCTTTACCGTAGTTGGCTACTTCACGAGCATCAGCTTGACTCGGAGATTTATAAGTTCTTGAGTAAATGTTAACTGATGATGTTTTCTTACCAGTTGGGAATTGAACTTCAGAAGTCTTCGTTTGTCCTTGTCCTTGTGTAATAACTTGAAGAACAGGAGTATTGGCATAAGTTGGATAAGAATCTCCTAGGTTCAAGTTGACAAAGTTTTGGTGAACAAATGGGAACTGACTATTGAAGTACAAGAGGTATTTGTGTTTAGTACCTGAACCCACAAGAGACCAACCGATAGCAGGGTCATTCTCAAAGCGCAAATAACGCTCTAAGTTAGGATTCTCAGGGTCTTGGATCTTGTTTGTATGGTCAATATCAAGCAAGTTTGCATAGAATTTGAACACACGCTCAAAAATAGGAATTTCACGTGTAGCGTAGAATTGTCCACTCTCTGTAAACTCACCTAGAGTCCAACCATTCCCAAGTTGTTGGATATATTTTTCATAGATTGCTTTATTTGTATCATTTGCATCTACTGTAACAGAAGAGTCAATGCTACTAGCTTTTTCCTGCAACTCTTTCGTATCGTAATATTCGATATAACCCATACGTTCAAAGACGGTATTTTCATAGTTATCACGTTTATCAGCTGTGGTTGCAATTTTATTGTAGTTAGTATCTTGTTTGAAGATCAACTTCCGTGGAACCATCGTATAGATGATTGTGTAAATCAAGGTCGTTACTAAGAAAATAGAAACCAACGACCGCAAGATACGCATAAAAACATATTTTTTCATATTATTTCCTTTTAAATCCCAAAAGAACCTTCTCCTTTAGGAGAGAAAGTTCTGATGAGCATTATTTATTTCACATGACTCGCTAACTCTTTTTGAGCTTTTTCGTTTGATTCAGCTTTTTCTTTGAGCCATTTTTCACGAGCTTCTTTGTACTCTTTGGTTGTTACAGTGTTAGCTTGCAATTTAAGGTACTTGAAGTATACATCTGAACTTTTATCACCAGATTGAGTGTAAGAGGCTGAGAATGGTACTACACGAGAAATAACTGGTGCTGCTCCTGAAGATGACATAGCTGGAAGGAAGAGTGAGCTATCTGTCAACCAAGCTTGAGCTGCTGCATATTTCTCATAACGTTTGTTAAGGTCACTTGTTTCATTACCAGCTTCTTCAAGCAACTTGTCGTAGTCTTTCAAACCAACTTGGGTAACTGCTGGATTTGATGGATTGTCATAACCCATGTAAGTCTTTGTTTGCTCGCTGTTACTTGTTTGCAAGATATCAAGGTAAGTTGATGGGTCTTGATAGTCTGGGTTCCATCCAACGGCACCTGAAAGATCCCAATCCTCAGCTGCTGCATTTGGAGCATAGTAAGTGATGTTAAATAATTCATCTTTTGTTACTTGTTGGATATCGATGACTACATTTTCTTCACCAAGAACTTTTTCAACAGATTGTTTGAAGGACTGAATACGAGCAATGTAGCTCTTAGCAGTTTGGTCAACTGGAATATCCAAGTGAATTGGGAATTTCACGCCATCTGCTTCCAAAGTCTTCTTAGCTTTAGCTAATTCTGCTTTTGCTTTATCAGCATTATAAAGACCATCTTGACCATCTGCAAAGTTTACATCTTTCCACTCATCACCATAAGAAACAACTTTCTCAGTAACCAAGTCACCAAATGTTTTCTCACCTGCAGAAACAAAGTCTGGTTTTACAAATAGGTTACGAACAGCAAGGGCTGCTCCATCTTCACCATTCAGCTGAGCAGAGTATGATGTACGGTCAAATGCAAAGTTCAAAGCTTGACGGAAGTCTTTGTTAAGAAGTGCTTTCTTAGTAGAAGTCTTTTCTTCATCAGTTGTTTTTGATGTATATTTATAGCTTTGACGGTCAATATTAACACCCAAACCAGCAATACCGGCTCCTTGTGGAGTATAGTAAATATTGTCTTTGTATGTTTCTGCGATTTTAGAATAATTTGAACTTGTTGGGAAGAGACGGGCGTAGCTGTATGCACCACTTGTAAAGTTACGTTCGATTGATTCTTGATCTGAACCATCATAGAATGCAAGCGTCACAGTGTCTAAGTGAACATTATCTTTATCCCAATATTGCTCATTCTTCACAAACTCAACAGAAGACTTAGCAGTTAATCCTTTAAGCAAGAAAGGACCATTGTAAAGCAATGATGTTGGATCTGTTGACTTACCAAAGTCTGAACCTTTTGATTTTTCAAACTCTGCATTCAAAGGCCAGAAGATTGCGTAAGACATTTTAGAATTCCAATATGGCTCTGGTTTGTTCAAAGTGTATTGAAGAGTGTAGTCATCAACAGCTTTTACACCAACAGTTGAAAAGTCAGTTGAGTTCCCAGCCACATAATCTGCCAAACCTTTTACAGAATCTTGAGCAAGATACAATGCTTCTGATTTCTTATCAGCTGCGTGTTTCAAACCTGTAACAAAGTCATTAGCAGTTACTTCTGCATATTCTTCACCATCAGCTGTGAGCCATTTTACACCTTTACGAATTTTATAAGTGTATGTCAATCCATCTTGAGACACTGACCAGTCTTCAGCGACTGCTGGAGTCAAGTTGCCATATTGGTCATTTGTAAAGAGTCCATCAATACCATTTGAAGTGACAACTTTTGTACTTTGTTTCCCAGAGGTAAGGTAGTCCAATGTTTCTGGATCAGCAGTGTATACATAACCATATGCTTTTGGCGCTTCAGCATTTGATGATTTTGAAGAGCCACAAGCTGCGAGAACACCTGTTGCAAGTAGGGCAACCCCTGCTACCGCAAAAATCCGACTTTTTTTCATGTTTAGTTAACTCCTCTATTAAAATTAATGAGATACTGTTGATTATACCATAATCCCTTTCAAAAGTAAACGAATTTTCAGAATATTTTGTCGCATACCATCTGATAAGCAGGAAAACTTACATTTTCAGAAAAGAAACTATTGACGAGATTTAATTTAAAAGGTATAATAATAAAAGTTAAGGCGGTATAGCCAAGTGGTAAGGCACGGCTCTGCAAAAGCTTGATCGTCGGTTCAAATCCGTCTACCGCCTCTATATTATCCAAGGCTCCTACAGGAGTCTTTTCTTTTTTACTACTAAAAAAGCTTTATCAGTTCTACTCTGATAAAGCTTTTGTTTTATTCTGTTTCTTCTTCTGATTCGAGTGCTTGGATTTGAACCTTAAGCTTGGTTACACGTCCATTTTTGACTTTGTCATTAGTCAATGTAATATGTTTGTTGGTACTTTCCAATTCATAGCTAAGTTTTTCAGTTGTTGGAATAGTCCCGACACCCGTCAAATAATAACCAGCGATTGTATCTACATCATCACTTTCAAGTTCAACATCGAAATAACTATTGAAGTCGTTCAAGTTCATCGTACCTTGAACAATGTAGGTATTCTCACCAATAGTGTGAACATAAACCTCAGCACGGTCAGTTTCGTCGTCAATCTCTCCGACAATCTCCTCAAGGAGATCTTCTAGTGTAACTAGACCAGCCATACCACCATACTCATCCAAAAGGATTGCCATCTGTCTTTGAGTGTTTCTGAACTCTTTTAATAAATCATCCACAAAAATCGTTTCAGGTACAAAGAGTGGATCTTGCAAAATTCGCTTCCAGACGATATTGTCAAACCCACTGACAAAGGCTTCTTTAAGGAGGCTCTTGGTGTGAACCAAACCAATGACATTATCCTTGTCTCCATCATAAACAGGAATACGAGAAAAGTTCTGTTTCAAGATACTTTGGATAATGGTTTGAGTATCATCCTGAATATCTACCATAAAGGCATCTGTTCGGGGAACCATGACTTCACGTGCCATGAGCTCGTCTAGCGAGAAAATCCCTTGTAACATTTCAATTTCATCAGCATCCAAGGTTTCTTCACTCTTAGACAACATGTACTCAATCTCATCACGAGTCATTTTTTCATCTGCATCGTCAAATGTCATCGGTGTCAATTGACTCAAGAGATTAGTTGATGCTGAGAGCATCCAAACGAAGGGACTCACAATCTTACCAAGTCCAATAATAAACGGTACTGTTCGGATAGCCAAGGCATCCTTAAGATTTAGAGCAATTCGCTTAGGATAAAGCTCACCAAAAACAATAGAAATATAGGTCAAGAAAGCTAATGATAAGAAGCTAGCTACCGCATAGGCAGTTTCGCTATTTCCCATCCAAGAGGCGATCAACTCTCCAAGTGAATCTGCTAGTTTAGCCCCTGACAAGATCGTAATTAAGGTGATACCAACTTGAATGGTTGATAAAAAGTGATTAGGGTTTTCAAGCACCTTTAGCAAACGGATATAGCGTTTATCTCCCTCTTCAGCTTTTTGCTCAACACGTGAACGACTAAGTGAAACCATGGCCATTTCTGTTGCAGAGAAAAAGGCATTTAAAAAGGTCAAAACAACTAATAAAACAAATTGCAGTAACAAATCCTGACTGCTCGGGTCTTCCATTTTCCTTCTCCTAAAAAGTATAATTGAAACCATTATACCATATTTTCCAATTTTTACACATTAATTTTCAATTTCTATGATAAAGGGGCGCTGAATAGAGAGCTGCAATCCAAGTCCTGACACCCTAGCTCAAGCCTTGTGAATCTTCAAAAAGGCTCTTTAAAATCAGAAGAGCAAAAAACAAGCAATCGTTTCTACAGTTCATGACTAATAAAAAACGAGGTTGGGATTTTTCCTCAACCTCTTGATCAATTAGCTATTTTTTGTGACTGTGACCTCACCTGTTCGGTAATCTAACTGAATTCCCTTTTGGACATTTGGAATAACGACATTAAACTCCAACTCCCCATCAGAGGACTTGGCTTCAATATGAGAAGCTGACGGCACCAAATCTTGCTCAGTAGCATAGAGTAATGTTACGCGGTAACGCACTCGTTTGTTTTGATCTAGAGCTTTTCGAACCAGACTTTCATAATAGTTTTGGCCTGTAGAATCTTCTGCACGCGCTTGGTTGGCCCAAGCTGTCTGTACGGCAATGTTTTTAGGATTGCTAGTAGAAGCATCAAAGCCATCTAACCCACCGATTAAGGCATAGCCCAACAAATGCCCTCTATCGACCGCATGGTTGTAACTTCCCTTTAGATTCTTAACCTGATGCCAACCCGCAGGCGTCCAAGATGTTGAACCATTCCCAGTCTCTTCACGATCTTTGTACTGTCTTGTCGCTTTTGACATGAGGGCGTTAGCGACAGTTGGAACCGTCTCCCCACCTACAGTTTTTGTCTTGTTATCGGCATAGGGTTTACCTGAAACCTTTGCGTCTAGATTAGTCTTATTCCCATTGACGATAAAGGCTCCCGCTCCATTCCATTCAAGAGAACCCTTAATTTGTTTTTTGATAGAATCTGTCAGGACACTTTCAGCTAATTCTTGACTTGGAGCATCCGATGCTTGCGACTTCTGCTTTACTTGCGTCTGAGGGGCAGAGTTGGAAGCTTGCATCTCCTTGATATAATAACTTCCTGCTGACAAGAGCAGAAAAAGCAAGAGACCTACTAGAGTCTGTCTAGTTTTTTTATTCATATTTTCTCCTTATACTCTTCGAAAATCTCTTCAAACCACGTCAGCGTCCATCTGCAACCTCAAAGCAGTGCTTTGAGCTGACTTCGTCAGTTCTATCCACAACCTCAAAACTGTGTTTTGAGCAGCCTGCGGCTAGCTTCCTAGTTTGCTCTTTGATTTTCATTGAGTATTACATTCACTTCCTAGAAAAAGACTGGTCTCCCAGCCTATTTTCCTGTAAATTTTGTGATGAGTTCTTGCCATTTTGCTGGCGCCAAAATAGCCCAAGGGTCTTCCCCTTTTCCTAGTATGCCATAGCCAATCATCAAACCAATAGCAAGAGCTAAGACTCCTAGTAGTAATACTACAATTACTAGGATAAAGCGACGTAAGACATATTTGGATTGTTTATTCATCTTCATCAGCTTCCACACTTACCCGTTCAATCTTAGCTCCTAACTGGGCTAATTTTTCATGAAAACGGTAGTAACCTCTATCTAAATGGACAAGCTTTCCTACAACTGTTTCGCCTTCAGCTACCAAGCCTGTCAAAATCAAGGCTGCACTGGCACGTAAGTCTGTCGATAGAACTTCTGCACCTTGGAGTCGCTGTCCGCCGATAATACGGGCTGTATCACGGATGATTTCAGAGTGCAAACCCATACGACGCATTTCCTCTAAATGTTGAAAACGATTCTCAAATACAGTTTCTACCATAGTTGACTCACCTTGAGCAACGGTCATTAGAGCAGTGAACTGCGCTTGCATATCTGTCGGAAATCCTGGATGTGGAAGTGTCTTAACGTGAACAGCCTTTAATTTTCCACGTTGAGAACGAATACGAATTCCTTCGTCCTCATCAATGACTTCAACACCCATTTCCTGTAATTTAGCAATCAAGGGGCGATTGTGTTCCCAGATAGCATCCAGAATCAAGACATCTCCACCTGTAATGGCAGCTGCTACCATGAAGGTCCCTGCTTCAATACGGTCTTGCACAACATTGTGGGTTGCACCGTGTAGTTGCTCAACACCAGTAACGGTAATAGTTTCTGTTCCTGCCCCCTTGACTTTGGCACCCATTTTATTTAGGAGAACAGCCAAGTCGACAATCTCAGGTTCACGCGCAGCATTTTCAATGACAGTTACGCCGTTGGCAAGAGTTGCTGCCATCATCAAGTTTTGAGTAGCACCTACACTTGGAAAGTCCATGTAGATATGTGCACCGTGCAAGCGTTCCGCCTTAGCTTCAATATAACCTGCCGTCTGAGTAATCTCAGCCCCCATTGCTTCGAGTCCTTTTAGGTGAAGGTCTATCGGACGACTACCGATAGTACAGCCACCTGGCATCGAAACTTTAGCATGTCCCACACGAGCCAAGATTGGCCCCAATACTACAATTGAAGCACGCATCTTGCTGACATACTTATAGGGAGCTTCTTCTGTGATATCTCCAGTCGCATCAACTTCGACAATATGGGCATCCTGATCAAAGTCAACTTGAGCATGCAATCCACGAACCACTTGATTCATGGTAAAGACATCTGATAAGATTGGAACATTTTTTAAAACAGTTTTTCCTTCACTTGCTAAAATAGTTGCCGCTAGCAGAGGCAAAACTGCATTTTTTGCGCCCTCGATGGTGACACTTCCAACCAAGCGATTATCGCCACCTCGAACTACAATTTTTTCCATAAAATATTTTCCTTTACTTACAATTTTAGAATAGCGCTCTAATTGCTTCTTGCCAGAGTTGGTAGAGATTTAGGAAAAAGGAACTAATTAGATATCCTAAACCGATACTACACAATACTACCAAGAGTCGAATCTTCCCCGCATTGTCCTTGGTCACCTTCAAAATCCGATCCCATTTAACCAGGTCTTTCAAAAGTTGAAAGACTAGATAGATAAAAAACATATGACTACTAAGGGTAAAAAACAATTGAATCATTTGCCTATTATACCATCTTCTTTTTTTCTACGCTAGTTTAGGGATTTGCCTACTGTTTAGGGATTGTTTTTCAAATAGTCAATCGCATCTTGAAGCGTTTTGACTGGAACGATTTTCATGTCTGTTTTAATCATTTGAGCTGCTTCTAGAGCTGTGTCATAATTACTCTTAGCATTTGGATTTGCTTTTTTAGTTTCTTCAGTTACTGGATTGTTAGGAGCAAAGAATACAGTTGCTCCTTTCTTAGCTGCGGCCACAACCTTTTTATCAATTCCACCAATATCACCAACATTCCCATCTCTGTCGATACTTCCTGTACCAGCAATGATGCGTCCATTTCGAAGAGTGGGATCTGCAATTTGCGTATAGATGGATAGACTAAACATCATCCCAGCACTAGGACCACCAATGCCAGCCGTTGAAAACTTGATTGGAATATCACTAGATACTTCAGTACGGTCAATCAAGCCGATTCCGATACCATTTTTCCCATTTTCCAGAGTAATGATCTTTCCTTCGGCAGTCTTAACTTTCCCATCCTCCTCATAAGTAACCTTAACCTTATCTCCCAGGGTTTGAGAATTGACATACTCAACTAAATCCTTAGAACTCTCAAAAGTCTTGTCATTCACAGCTGTTACGGTGTCAGCAATATTAAGAATTCCCTTGAAAGTCGAGTTATCTGTTACAGTCAAAACATAGACACCTAAGTATTTAAGCTCAATTTCCTTACCGGCCGTTTTCAAGCCTTGATATTTGGCCATGTTTTGCGAAGTTTCCATGTAAAACTGGTTGATTCTCATAAATTCCGCATCTGATGAACCACCAGTCATCTCTTTGGCACTATGTATGTCCGTGAAAGGTGTTAGCCAAGCATAGACTAAGTCCACCAGTCTAGCGTGCTTAACTCCAACTGTCACAAATTGATAGGAACCTTCCTCTTGGTCAGGTTGGTTATTAACTTGTAAAACCTTTCGAATATCTTCAGAAGTTCCTGGCACCTCGATATAATAAGGCAGGGGCACTGTAAAAGCGATAAAAGTGATAATGAGCCCAATAATGAGATATAAGGGCCATCTAGTTTTTTTCTTCATTGTTTAACTCCTCTAGGACAGCATTTGGTACATACCCGCTGATATCTTGACCAAATTTCAATAGTTCTCTCACAGCTGAAGAGCTGATGTATACATGCTCTGGGCGACTGTGGAGATAGATTGTCTCCATTTCTCCTGCTAGTTGATGGTTGTAAAAATCAAAACTGGCTTCATACTGAAGATCTGTTGCATTACGCAAGCCACGCACCAAGACCTCTGCACCTAATTTTCTAGCAACATCAACGACTAATTCATCGTGAGAAGCTATGACTTTGACATTATTCAGATGGGCCACTGCTTTTTCAACAGTTTTCTTTCGGCTCTCTATCGCCAAAAATCCTGTTTTATGAGGATTATAAAAAATTCCCACATACAATTGATCAAAGAGCTTACTTGCACGCTCAATGAGATCCAAATGTCCATTGGTCATCGGATCAAAGGAACCTGTAAATAGCCCAATCTTATCTGACATAAACCGTCACCTTACTAATCCCATATATTTTTTCCTTCCAGATGCCCAAACAAGCGATTTCTTCTGGAAGTTCTACTGATTTATCGGTCTCACATACCACCATGACATCTTCTGAAAAAAGATTTCTCTCTGCCATTCTTTCAATATCTGACACGATTTGCTCCTTGGCATAGGGAGGATCTAAAAAAATTAGATCAAAGACACCATCAACCTGTTCTAATGCACGACTGGATTCCATTTTCAATAATTGAAATTTAGAGGTTTCCTTAGTCATCCGAATATTTTCTGCGACAATACTCTGGGCCCTGCGATCTTTCTCAACCAGTACTGCACTGGACATTCCCCTTGAGACAGCCTCGAGGGATAAACCGCCACTACCAGCATAAAGATCTAACACACGTCCACCTTCAAAGTAGGGACCAATCATATTAAAAATAGCGCCCCTAACCTTGTCTGATGTTGGCCTTGTCGTTTTACCGTCCAGCGTCTTTAACGGACGCCCTCCGTAGATTCCTGATACGATTTTCATACCGTATATTATACCAAATTCTTATCAAAAAAAGAAAATCGAACCTTACGGCTCGATTGATTAAAGAATATTTTCGTAGGTATCTCTCACTTCTTGCGGCCAAACACTGGTTTGGACTTCACCGATGTGCTTCTTACGAAGCAGGAACATAGCCATACGAGATTGGCCGATTCCTCCACCGATTGTCAATGGGAAGAGTCCATTTAGGAGAGCCTTATGCCATTCTAAAGTTAAACGGTCTTCATCTCCTGTGATAGCTACTTGGCGACGGAGGGTGTCTTCATCGACACGAATGCCCATTGAAGACAATTCAAAGGCTGCACCCAAATTATCATTCCAAACAAGGATGTCCCCATTCAAGCCATGATAGCCATTTTCAGACTCAGTTGTCCAGTCATCATAGTCTGGTGCACGTCCGTCATGAGGTTTTCCATCTGACAATTCTCCACCGATACCAATTAGGAAGACCGCACCGAACTCCTTACAGATAGCATTTTCACGTTCTTTAGGTGTCAAGTCTGGATAGCGTTCCACCAACTCTTCAGTATGGATAAAGGTAATTTGTTTAGGTAGAATTGACTCAATATCGTAGCGTGCTTCCACTGCTAACTCTGTCAAACGAATCGCCTTATAAATCTTTTCTACCGTTTCTTTAAGATAGGCAAGATTGCGCTGTCCGTTTGGAATGACCTTTTCCCAGTCCCACTGGTCAACATAAACCGAGTGAGTCGCATCTAGTGAATCTTCGTCTGGACGAAGGGCCTTCATGTGAACAAAGAGGCCTTCACCCTCGCCAAAACCAAAACGAGCCAAGGTATGGCGTTTCCACTTAGCAAGCGAATGTACCACCTCATAAGATTCATCTGGAATTTGCAAAACCTTAACAGAAACTGGATGTTCAATCCCTGAAAGGTTATCCTGCATCCCGTCCCCAACCTTACTCAAGATTGGACCCTGCACTTCTACAACTTCTAACTTATCTTTCAAATACTGGGTAAAGGTATTTTTTACAAAGGAAATTTCTTCCTGTTGATGGATAAAACTTTTCTTCATACATCTCTCCTTTTGAATAATAAGATGATTATACCCTTTTGCTAGTAAAAATAAAAGTAAAAATTTAAAAAAGAGCTCATTTGAGCTCTAAAAGTATTAATCGTCACTTCCAAAGATACGCAAGAAGCTAAGAAAAAGGTTGATAAAGTCAAGGTAGAGGCTAAGCGCCAAAGAAATTGCCCAACCTGTAGCGACTTGACCATTTGATTCTTCATAAACATAGCGAATCTTTTGGTTATCCCAAGCAATCAAACCTGCAAAAACAAGAACCATGACAATACTGATAATGTAGTCGAAGAGACCACTGTTTAAGAATACATTAACAATCATAGCTAAAATGAGACCTACCAAGGCTGCAATCAAAGCACGCCCGATACCACTCAAGTCCTTTTTAATCACAACTCCGATAATTGCCATGACAAAGAAGAGGGCAGCGCTAGAAATGAAAGCCGTTAGAACTGTTCCTGGTAGATAGAGTGATACGATGAAACTCAGTGAAAAACCGTTCACTACTGAATAGATGAGAAACATCGGAAGAGCTGCTGGGCTATTTTTATAAGCCATATTACTTGCTGCAATTACAAGAGCAACTTCAACTACTCCTGTCACGATTAGCCATATGCGGGCATTAAACATCAACTGAACAAGAAGGTCTTGGAAAGTTGTTAACATCAAGGCTGAAACAAGTGCGGATAAGGCAATCCCAACTCCTACAAAAGCATAAACTTTTGCATAAAATTGATTCAAACCTGAACGTTCTTGAATAATTGTTTGATTCATATCTTTTTCTCCTTATGAAATCTTTTTACTGATTATAACAAAAATCAAATCATTTAACTCAAATAAAACATGAGTATGCCTGCAGCAATAGCGACATTGAGGCTTTCCGCTTGTCCTTTCATGCTGATGTGGACCAATTGATCTGCCTGGTCTGTCATGAATGGACTAATGCCTTGACCTTCATTTCCCATGACCAAGGCGAAATCCTCTTGACGAACCAGTTCACGATAATCTTTAGAATTTTGAGACAAGGTGGTGGCTAGAATGGGCAGGTGATTCTTTTTAGCCTCTTCAACAAATGTTTCAACAGGCATACGATAAATCGGCAAATGGAAATGACTGCCTTGCATGGAGCGAAGCGTTTTGAGGCTATAGATATCTGCTGACTTGCTGGAAACGATGACTCCAGAAAAACCTGCTGCATCTGCCGTCCGAATCATGGTCCCAACATTTCCAGGATCCTGCACATCTTCTAAAAAGAGATACTTTCCTTGGCTCAAATCTGGTAAATGCTCCTCCTCCTTTTGAACAATGGCAACAATGCCTTGAGGCGTTTGAGAATCTGCTAAATCGAGCAAGATTTCTTCTGTCACAAGGACAGTCTGAGGATAGTCTACTAATTTTTCACCATACTCTGCGAGAGCAAAAATTTTCTCAATCTTTGCACCTGCTTGAATAGCTTCTTCAAACAGATGCCATCCCTCAATTAAATAAGAAGATTTGCGATATTTTTTTTGATGCAATTTCTTGGCATTTTTTACCACAGAATTGGCTTTAGAGGTTATAATAGTCATAGAAATATTATAACACAATCAAGGAGGTTTGGTATGCAAAAGGTTAAAATGATCGCCCAAGGTCGCGTCCAAGGAGTGGGCTTCCGCTGGGGTGTCTATACCCTAGCTCTAGAACTAGGTGGCATTACGGGTCGTGTCTGGAATAACGATGACGGAACCGTTGAAATCCTTGCCCAAGCAGAATCTTCAGCCATCATGGCCAAGTTTATCCAAGAGATCCGAAAAGGCCCTACCCCATTCTCTAAAGTAACCTATCTTGATGTTCAATTGAGTAACTTTCCATCTTATTCAGACTTCAAAATCGCAAATTAGGTCTCCAGAACTATTGTATATTTTCTAAAAAAACAGTAGAATAGAAAGGTATAATTTTTAAAGAAGGAATAAAAACAGTGAAATCAATTAAACGAATCGCTCTCTCAGTCATGGGAGTGACTATGCTATTAGTCTTAACGGGTTGTGTCCAGGTTGATAAATCAACAGGACTCCCAACTGGACCTGTTTGGGATTTCTTGGGTGCTCCGATGGGAGAAGCTATCAAATACTTCGCCAATGATCAAGGCCTCGGTTTCGGTGTTGGAATCATCATCGTAACCATTATCGTCCGCTTGATTATCCTCCCACTTGGTATCTACCAATCATGGAAGGCAACCCTCCACTCTGAAAAGATGAACGCTCTCAAGCATGTCCTTGAGCCACATCAGACTCGCCTGAAAGAAGCAACAACTCAAGAAGAAAAATTAGAAGCTCAACAAGCTCTCTTTGCTGCTCAAAAAGAGCACGGCATCAGCATGTTTGGCGGCGTGGGATGTTTCCCTATCCTCATTCAAATGCCTTTCTTCTCTGCTATCTACTTTGCTGCCCAACATACTGAAGGAGTTGCCCAAGCAAGCTACCTAGGAATTCCTCTAGGCTCACCTAGTATGATTTTGGTTGCCTTTGCTGGTATCCTTTACTATCTTCAATCACTCCTTTCTCTTCATGGAGTTGAGGATGAAACTCAAAGAGAACAAATCAAGAAGATGCTCTATATGAGCCCTCTCATGATTGTCGTGTTCTCTGTCTTCTCACCAGCCAGCGTTACACTTTACTGGGTTGTCGGTGGTTTCATGATGATTCTTCAACAATTTATCATCAACTACATCGTTCGTCCAAAACTTCGTAAAAAAGTACGTGAAGAATTTGCTAAGAACCCACCAAAAGCAAGCAAAACTTCAAGCACTCGTAAAGATGTAACCCCTGAACCAGCAACAGCTATCACAACTTCTAACAAGAAGAAAAACAAAAAACGCAATGCTGGAAAACAACATTCTAAATAAAAAATAAAAGGCTTAGCTTAAATGCTGAGCCTTTTCTATAGTCAAAAAGAGGCCGAGAAAAAATCCCGACCTCTTCTTTCATTTTATCCATGTACACGTTTCATGTAATCTTGATAGCTTTCTGTATCCATCAATTCCTTAGCGTTTTTGACACGATCTGCTGTTGGAGGTTTAACTCCTTCAAGGGAATATGGAATCCCAAGTTCACGCCATTTGAACTCACCCATAGTGTGATAAGGCAAGATTTCAAACTTATCAACATTTTTGAGAGTTTTTACAAACTTACCAAGTTCAATCAAATCTTCATCGCGGTCTGTCAATCCAGGTACAAGAACGTGACGAATCCAAACAGGTTTACCGATTTCTGACAAGTACTGGGCACAAGCCAAGATGTTTTTATTGGTTTGACTGGTTACAATCTTGTGTTGTGCTTCGTTGATTTCCTTGATATCAAGGAGAACCAAGTCTGTCACGGCCATTAACTTGTTGAACTTTTCTAGATAGCGTGGTTTGTTACGGAATGGAAGGGCACAAGTATCCAAGGTACAGTGGATACCTTTTTCTTTTGCCTTAGTAAAGAGAGCAATCAAGAAATCAATCTGCAAGAGGGCTTCTCCTCCGCTGACTGTGATACCTCCCTTGTCTCCCCAGAAACCACGATAACGAAGCGCTTCTTCTAGAACATCATCTACTGTTCGTACACGAGATTTATTGGTTTCCATAGCCCAAGTATCAGGGTTATGGCAGTATTGGCAACGCATCTGACAGCCTTGCAAAAAGACAATAAAACGAATTCCAGGGCCATCTACCGCCCCAAAACTCTCTGTCGAATGCACCATTCCTGTCACTTGTCCATAGTCAATTATTTCCTCAGACATATCGTTACCTTCCTTGAAAACGTTTTATAGTCTTTATTATACCATGACTGAAAAGAAAAACCACAGATTTTGCCTATTTTTTAGAAAACAATCTGTTTTTCACTTTCAACTTTCATGATTTTCAAAATATTTATTAATCCTTGTCAAAGTCAAACCCATAGAGAGTCGCAAAATAGTCCTCTGGTCGCTCTGCTCTACGGATTAGTCGAGCACCACCGTCCTCTGTATAGAGAATCTCTGCCGAACGAAGTTTAGCATTGTACTGGTATCCCATAGAGAAGCCATGGGCACCTGTATCATGAATGACTAACAAATCACCAATTTCTGTTTGAGGTAGTTCACGATTAACTGCAAACTTATCGTTGTTTTCACAAAGAGAGCCAACAACATCAACTACTTCAGTCTGACCATCAGGATGCATCATATTAGTAATGTGGTGGTAAGCACCGTACATAGCTGGTCTCATCAGGTTAACAGCTGACGCATCTACTCCTAGATAAGTACGGTAGGTTTTCTTTTTATGAGTTACTTTTGTGACTAAAATTCCATGAGGTGCCAACATAAAGCGTCCTAGTTCTGTAAAGATCTTAACTTGACTAAGACCTGCTGGTGTCAAAACCTCTTCATAAACCTGACGAACTCCCTCACCAATCAAAGCGATGTCATTAGGCTCTTGATCTGGGCGATAGTTAACTCCGATACCTCCAGAAAGGTTGATAAAGTCCAGTGAAATACCTAACTTTTCCTTGATTTCTACTGCCAATTCAAAAAGCTGACGTGCTAATTCTGGATAGTAGAGATGGGTCACTGTATTGGAAGCTAGGAAGGAATGAATCCCAAAGGTTTTAGCTCCCTTTTCCTTCAAGATGGCAAAGGCTTCAAAAAGCTGTTCCTTAGTCATCCCGAACTTAGCTTCACCAGGATTATCCATAATGTCCGTACCCAGTTCAAATACGCCACCAGGATTGTAACGGCAAGAGATGATTTCTGGGATGCCTGCTGCACGTTCCAAATGCTCGATATCTTCAAAGGCATCTAAATTAATCGTCGCACCTAATTCACGAGCATAGGCATATTCTCTATCTGGAGTATTATTAGATGAGAACATCATATCGGAACCTGCAAATCCTAGTTTATGACTCATTAAGAGTTCGACATAACTAGAACAATCCACTCCACATCCTTCTTCTTGCAAAATCTTCAAGATAGCTGGTGTTGGGGTTGCTTTAACTGCGAAGTATTCTTTAAAGCCCTTATTCCAAGAAAAGGCTTTGTTTACTGCGCGTGCTTTCTCACGAATCCCTTTTTCATCGTAAAGATGGAACGGGGTTGGAAACTCCTCAACAATCTTTTCTAAGGCATCACGTTTAATAAATGGTGTTTTCATAGGACTCCTTCATATTCATTATCAAAGAAAGGCTGGGACGAAAGTTCCAACCTTTGTATTTCAAGTCAATTCTTATTTTTCTGTATCGAAGATATTTCCAACTTCAACAGCAATTTGTTGGTTCTTCACATCAATATTTGTGACTCTCAAGAGTGACTTGTAGTCGAACTGTTGTTCACGGTCTTCCTGTGCATTATCAGCAAAGACAGCTACACCAGCCAACTCTGAATCAAACTCAGACAAGAGGCTAATCATCCCGTTAATGGTTCCTCCACCCTTCAAGAAGTCATCGACGATTAAGACACGACTTCCTGCTTTGAGGCTACGTTTTGAAAGGAACATCTTTTCGATACGGTCACTAGAACCTGAAACATAGTTGACACTAACAGTTGAACCTTCAGTGATTTTCAAGTCGCGACGGACAATGACAAATGGTACGTTGAGGACATTTGCCACTGCATTTGCGAGCGGAACCCCTTTGGTCGCAACAGTCATAACGGCATCAATCTTCTGATCCATAAAGCTCTTGGCAATAATGCGACCGATGTTTTTCAAAATAGCTGGAGTGCTCAATAGGTCAGATAAATAAATGTAGCCACCTGGAAGAATACGGTCACTCTCTGAAAGTTTATCACGAAGCTCTTCGATAATCGCTTTAGACTCAAGGGTAGAGATCGATGGTGTAAAAATAACACCACCACCAGCACCTGTCACCGTTTGAATATGACCGATTTCAATTTCTTCGAAAGCACGCTTAATGATGACGATATCTTCAGAAATAGACGATTTGGCAGATTCATACTTTTCCGCAAAAGTGTTGAGACTGGTTAATTTGTATGGATTGTTAATCAAGTAATTGGAAATGACAACCATCCGATCACTTCTTCTTAATTTCATTATATTTTTACCATTCTTTTTTATTTAGTCTTTTTCTCATTATATCACACTAAAGCAAAAAAACGAACTTTATTGCCTAAATAAAGTTCATTTTTTTAGTTTCTAGTCTAATTTCGGCTTGTAGAAGGAACGATTGTCCATAGCAAAGACTTTATTAGTCATTTCTCCCTCATCAACAAGGGCCAGAGCTGTTGTCATCATCATCATGCTGGCATCCAAATTATCAATCATATGAATAATTTCTGCTTCCATCACTCGAGGACGAACTGGACTACCATACTCAAGGAGACCATGGTGACTGAGAATGACATGGCGAAGAAGTACAACTTCTTCTCTGGTATCATCAACGCCAAGTTCCATTACCGCTTTGGTAATTTCGCTATCAATCAGAGCGATATGACCGATAAGATTTCCTCTTACTGTGTACTCTGTCTGGTCAGGACCTGTCAACTCGATAACCTTGGCAAGGTCGTGCAACATAATTCCCGCATAGAGCAAACTCTTATTGAGCTGAGGATAAATATCTGCAATTGCTTCTGCCAAACGAACCATAGTGGCAGTATGATAAGCAAGACCTGTTTCAAAAGCATGATGGTTGGTCTTAGCAGCTGGATAGGAGTAGAATTCCTTGTCATACTTGGTGTAGAGATTCCGAACAATTCGCTGCCAAATTGGATTTTCAATTTTGAAAATCATCTGCGCCATATACTCACGAATCTCTTTGGCATCTACTGGAGATTTAACCTTGAAGTCCGCTGGGTCATTTGGTTCGCCAGGTTGTGGTAAGCGAAGGGTGATTTGATTAACCTGAGGCGTATTGTTGTACACTTCACGACGACCTTGCATATGGACTACTTTCCCTGCTGTAAAGGTTTCAACATTGTGGGGTTGAGCATCCCAGAGCTTCCCTTCGATTTCTCCACTATCATCTTGGAAGGTGAAGGCTAGGTAGTTTTTCCCAGCCCGTGTCTGTCTCAGGTCAGCTGACTTGATCAGGTAAAAGCCTTCAAAAAGCTCATCTTTCTTCATGTGACTAATCTTCATATTCTTCCTCATCTTCTTGGAATTGGAGCAAATCAAGCGCAGGCTCACCTTCTGATAACTCAATGTGACGAAGCGTTCGCTCGATAGCTGTAGTACGACGGTTTAATAAATCATCAATATTGCCAGAGGCATGTTGGAGATGCTTTTGTGCCTTAACCAGAATCCCACCAAACTTGCCAAACTCGGTTTTGACACTAGCAAGGGTTTTACTGATATGGTCAGCACTCTTTTGGATATTGAGAGTTTTGAAGCCAACCGATAGAGAATTGAGTAGGGCTGATAAGGTACTTGGACCTGCAACGATAATTTGCTCCTCCCGTCTCAAATCATCAAAGAAAATTGGATTGCGAACAATTTCTGAATAGAGACCTTCTGTCGGAACAAACAAGACTCCAAAATTAGTTGTCCGAGGTGGCGCCAGGTACTTACTCTTGATATCCTTGGCAAAACGCTTGACGCTTGCTAAGAGAGACTTACGGCAGCGTTCGATTTCATCCTTATCACCTGCTTCATAGGCTTCTTCCAGACGGTAATAATCCGCCAGGGGAAACTTAGAATCAATCGGTAGATAGACATATTCCTGGTCACCTTGCCCAGGTAACTTGATGGCGTATTCCACACGTTCACTAGAATTTTCAACCGTTGCAAATTCTCGTTCATACTGGGCAGGTGTCATGATATCTTCAATAATCTGCCCCAGTTGTAATTCACCCAGAATTCCTCGGGTCTTGGTTCCAGAAAGAACTTTATTTAGCGCACCGACATCTCGCGCAACAGTTTGCATTTCACCCAGACCTCGATTGACAGATTCCAGTTGTTTAGAAACCGTTTCGAAGGAGGCCTGCAAGCGTGTCTGCAAGGTCTTTTCTAGCTTTTCCTCGACCGTTTGGCGCATCTGTTCCAAGCGTTGCTCATTTGATTCCTGCAAGGCTTGGAGGCGTTGGTCAGTCTTGTCTCTGGTTTGGAGGAGATTCTCAGTCATTTCTTGACGAACTTGAGTTAAGCCTTGGTGCAATTCGATTCGCACCTCCTGCAAACGGTCGCTGACAGCCACTTCCAAATCTTTTTGGTCCAACTGGCTGGCTTGTCTGGCTTGTTCAAAACGGTAATCCAACTGGTCTGACAAGTGATCTGCCTGATCCTCCAAGCTCTTGGTCAGATGTTTTTCCTGCTTATCCTGTCTCTGCCAAATCAGAAAGAGTCCAGCTAGGTTGGCAATCAATAATAGAACAAGTAAACTTTCCATCCTACCTCCTGTCCTTACTATGTAGCACGACCACATAGCCATCTGGGCAAGTCACCGAAACTTCCCTATCTATATATTCGTTAGAAGCGTACACTTTTTTAAAGAAAAAATTGTCCTCTGTCAACTCATACTTGGCACCGAGAATAGTCAGCTGGCTATCCCGAACCGGCATAAAGGCTAGATAGTCATAGTCCAAGCGGGGTTCTAGCTGACTGGTCCCTTCTGGACAATAGGCAATCAAATTTTGCCCATCCTCAATTTCTATCTGGCGCATATAAGGCGCCAACTTGGGATTGCTAGGAAGAAAAACATTGGCCAGCATGTGATCAATACGGCCACCCAAAGCACCGAAAATAGTAACCTGAGCCTGAGGATTTTGCTCAAAGATGGTTAAGAGAGCCAATTCCAAATCGGTATCATCTTTTTCTGGTCGGGCTTGGACAAAATGCTGGGCACATTTTTGAATCACCTGTCGCTCTTCTTCGGTCACAGAATCAAAATCTCCGACTGCTAGAGCAAGAGGCAGATTTTCTTCCAAGACCCAGAGCGAGCCTCGATCTACACCAACAAAGCAATCAAAATCCGTTCGATAATGACCGCGGTCTCCGCCAGCAAAAACGGCAACCCTAGTCCAGTTGTTTTCTGAGAGTTTGTACTCGCTCATTGACTTCTCCCTTAAAGACATAGGAACCTGCTACAAAAACGGTCGCACCAGCTTCTTTAGCTTGAGCAATCGTTTTATCATCAATCCCGCCATCCACTTCGATTTCAAAGTTCAAGCCTTTTTCACCACGAAGGGCAACCAGCTCACGGACCTTGTCCATGGTTTCAGGCAGAAAAGCTTGCCCACCAAAGCCAGGGTTAACCGTCATGACCAAGACTTGGTCAACTAGGTGAAGGACATGCTTAATCGCCTCGACAGGCGTACCAGGATTGATAACAACAGAAGGTTTGACACCAAGAGAGCGAATTTTTTGGAGGGCACCATGAATATGAGGCGTTGCTTCTACATGGATACTGATGATATCTGCCCCTGCACGCGCAAAATCTTCTAGATGGTGTTCAGGATTAGAGACCATCAAATGACAGTCAAAGACCATCTTACTATGAGGACGAAGACTTTCGACCACACCTGCGCCAAAGCTGATTTGTGGCACAAAGTGACCATCCATGATATCGATATGGGCATATTCTGCCCCAGTTGCTTCTAGGCGTTTAATTTCACGTTCAAAGTTGGCATAATCTGCTGCCAGAATTGACGGAGCAATCTTGTATTGAGACATAGGTTTCTCCTTATTTTGGTATTTTTTTGCTGACTTTTTTATAGGTTTCTCTGCGATTTTCAATCTCACTGAGGAATTGCAAATAGTTATCAAAACGAAAGGTAGCAATAATCCCCTCTTCTACTGCTAGCTTGACCGCGCAGGAAGGCTCATGAGTATGCGTACAAGTACGGAACTTGCAGTCTCGACTAACAGAGGCAATTTCTGGAAAGGCCTGATTAAGGTCTTCTGCTGTTGACACTTCATAATCCAGAGATGAAAATCCTGGTGTGTCTGCTATTTTCCCACCATTGAGATTGTAAAAACTAACAGCTCGAGTAGTATGGCGACCACGACCCAGACTGTCTGAGATTTCTCCTGTTTCGAGATTGAGGTCAGGTGCAATTTTATTAAGGAGAGTTGACTTCCCAACACCTGTCTGCCCCATAAAGACTGTCACTTTGTCTGTCAACAAGGGTAAGAGTTCCTCTTTACTCATCACAAAGTCGTAACCAATAGCACGATAGGTCTGCTGGTAAAAATCCAGCTCTCCTCGTTCTGACAAAAGATCCATTTTAGAAATATAAACGATGGGATGAATGCCCTTGTGCTCTAAAAGAACCAAGAAGCGATCCAGCAAGTTGCTATTAAAGTCAGGTTCTTTAACGGACATAATGACAACGGCTTGGTCAATATTGACAATGGGTGGACGAACCAGACTATTTTTTCGTTCGTGAATCTTGAGGATATAACCCTCGGAATTTTCCTCCGCAGAAAAATCTACCCAATCTCCAACATAGGGCGTATGGCCTTTTTTTCGAAAATTCCCACGAGCGCGTGTTTGATAAACCTGGCCCTCACTCTCCACATAGTAGAAGCCAGCCAAGGCTTTAATGATTTGTCCCTGCATCTTAGAGTCCTTGTCCTTTAAGCGCATCTGCTAGACTAGCAAATTCTTCTAAGCCAAGAGCTTCACCACGTACAGATGGTGACAAGCCTGCCTGGTCCAAAGCCTTGGTCAGCTTGTCCTTGATTTCCTCAGTTTTCCCAAAGTAACCTGTCAAGTTGTTCCACAAGGTCTTGCGACGATGGGTGAAACTAGCCTTGGAAACCTTAAAGAAGAAGTTCTCATCTTTTACTGCTACAGCCGGTTCTGGGCGACGTACCATTTTTAAGATAGCTGAATCCACATTGGGTGCTGGCACAAAGACCGTACGAGGTACAATAAAAGCAACCTTGGCTGTCATGTAATACTGAACGGCAATGGACAAGCTGCCGTAAGCCTTGGTATTTGGCTTAGCAGAGATACGATCTGCCACTTCTCTTTGCATCATAACCACAAACTCACTAAACGGAATGCCACTTTCAATCAAGTGCATGAGAATAGGTGTCGTGATATAGTAGGGTAAGTTGGCTACTACCTTGATTGGCAAATCAGGATTTTTAAAATTCTGGATGTGCTGCGTCAAGTCAACTTTGAGAATGTCTTCGTTGACTACTGTCACATTGTCAAAATCACGTAAGGTATCCGCTAGAATTGGTACCAAGCGGTGATCAATCTCAAAGGCCATGACTTCAGCTGCACGCTCAGCTAAGAATTCCGTCAAGGCACCTATCCCTGGCCCGATTTCGATAACATTGACTTGATCATCAATCTCAGCCGTATCCACAATTTTTTGAAGGATATTGGTATCGGTCAAGAAATTTTGCCCGAAGGATTTTTTAAAGGTAAAACCGTGACGCTCCAGCACTGCCTTGGTCACGCTATAATCTGCAATTCTCATTTATTCTCTTTTCTATTTATTAAAGCACTCTTTAACCGTTAGCTCTGCCTTCTAGTTTCTCACTGAGCTTTTGCATGTCTTTAAAAGCTGTTAGACTAACATAAGCACCCGCTTCATAGTATTCAGTTGGGTTTATGGCATAGTCAAAGCCTTCAATCATGCCTCCAGCTTCTTCAATCATGCCATTCCACTTTTCATCAAAGACCATTCGTAGACGTTTCCAATCAGTAAATACTGGAACAGAATTTCGTCCATCTTTTCCTTCTCTGGTCGGAATATTAAAGCTTGCATCTTTTTCCAAGACAAAGGAGTTACCTTCTTGCCCATTTTCTGGGAATCCTGATTCCGCATCCAGTGGCAGCAAGAACTTTGCTTTAGGCATAGCCATAGAGAAGAACTTGTAGTAAAGCCCATAAACTAGTTCTTGCTCTTCTGTCGTCGGGCTATCCAATTGTCCCATCAACAACATCCATCTTACTAAATCAGGATTCATGACAGGAACTTGTATTTCTGGTAAATCAGAAAAATCTGGTTTTTGAACCAAGGCTGAGGCACTGATGCTGACTTCCTTGGAATTAAAGATTGCTCCCAAGGCACCATTTAAGTAAAAAGCTGTCCCTAGGAAATTTTCAATCCCTTTTTTATCTTCCGTATTTTCAATCAGTTTGACGACTGAGTTTGGTCGACTATCAATGGTTTCCTTGAATTGGCGATACCAAGATGGTGTCAAAAGCATGATCATGGGATCAGTACACAGATAACCTTCCTCACCTCTATCATAAGTAGTTGAAAAGAGGTAAGGTTCTCCTGTTTTTTCCGAATAAACTGCATAAACTGAATCTGCTGCTAACAACTTGTCCTTGACGATTTCCGCTAGACCTTCCAACTTGCGAGTGTTGGATTGATAGCTTTCTTCACTTTCAGTTTTCTGATTTTGACGGCATTTCCATAAAAAGAGACGTAAAATCTCTACGCTGTCATCAAGGCTAGCTGCCAAATAGTCTTCATTTGTTAACTGACCCTCTTGGATGGCTACAAAAGCACGATACAGAGCATCCGAGTAGCTAGATAATTTTTGTTCTTCCTCAATACCTGAGCTAAAGAGCACACTTCCCTTTTTCAGTTTATCCAAAGAAGGAGTCCTATCAACCACTAGATGGGCAAGAACTTCATCAGTTAGACTATCTGCATCTTTGTTTTGACTGCTAAGTTTTTTAACTTCTACAGTACCAAGACTTTCCATTCCTTGGTCGGGATTGCAAAACTGCAACTGATCCCCAACCTTGAGAGTCCCTTCTAAACTCCCAACAATCAATAATTGATTCGTTTCCTTCATAGGGAGAAAGTCCAAAACTCCCACACATGCATTGTTTTTAGATTCTTCTCTTTCATTCTGTGCTTTAGTTATTTCAGTTGCCTCTGCAGTTTCCGTCTTTTTTAAAAAATCAAAGATTCCCATAACTTTTCCTCATTAACTCCACACAAGGCTAATACCGTGGAGCACTTTTCTAATGCTTGCTATCAAGCCTGATTAAACCGTATATGATTACTTCTATTGTATCATATTCCCTTGGTATTTTGGGGTGAAAATCACACTAAAACACTATCTTCCCTCGTGAAGGAAGATAGTGTTTGGTAATCTTTAAAAGCTGGCTTACTGATTCTCCTGAAACATACATTCAAAAAAATCAGCTTCTTTATGGCTTCGATTTTTTAAAGTTCATTATTTATCACTCGCAAATGGTAAACACGAATTATTCATACTATGCACAAGAACAACTAAATAAGACTGACTACAAAATTCTTTCTTTAAATTATTCGTTTCCTTCTTTATAAAACGGATATGTGACTATTATACCCAAAGTACTAATTATAATTTTAAAAATTGCACCTAAAATATTTAAAGTGTATAGATCAAGTATTCCGTTTATTAAATATAGTAAACAAAAGAAGAATGGGATATATTTTATTAATTTTTTCATAAACTATAGTGCTATTAAGGTCAAGGCTTTAGCTACTGTCCAAGCCATCCAATCTGGCATACCTGCACTCTTACAGGCCTGGTAGATTCCGTCTTCAATCCAACCAGTAAAGTGATCTAGTGTTCCCAGTATCGCATTTAAACCTATATATTGATTTATCCATCTTTTAACATTTGAAGGGACTCTATTATAACCTTTTCGAATAGCTTTAACTGCAGTAGACCACTTCCCTCTGTCCATTTTGGCAGCTTGAATATCCTCTTGTGAAACAGTGTCCTTATCAAACTCTAAGATACGTCCATTATCTACATAGATATGCTTTCCTTCACTATTAATTGCCTTAGAACGTTTTGAAAGTTGAGTTGCTTTATCTGAAACCGAAGATGTAGTAGCAAAAACAGTTGCAGAAGGAAGAGCAACAGTACTTAAGGTTAAAAAACAACTTAAAGCAACTACTGTTTTTGTTATAATTTTGTTTTTCATTTTGTTTTCTCCTCTGATTTTATAGCAAGATTATTGAGTTACTTGCTCCTCTTTCCATTATCAACGTTGATACTATTATATTATCAAATGATATTCTAAAATTATTTGTTTTTATCTAAATTGTTAAAATAACACCCTGAAATGATTTTTTATAATTATTATACTCCATATTTATCACACTACCAATGACATCAATGTCCTTCAAATCTAACCATTTCTTGTCATTTTTAGCTTATATCTAAAAAAACAGCTCTAAAGACGAACTTTAGAACTGTTTTGCGATAACCGTAGTGACATTTTTGTCATTGTCCCACTATTTTTATAAATATTTTTTTAAATCTTCTTGCCATTGTTTTTCCAACATGGTAACTAAATAAGAATTCCCTATTATATCAGCGAATATCTTTGATTTTTGATAGAGCTGTTCGGCAGAGACATAATCTTTCTCTATTATCAGGGATAATTTCCACTCCAACATTAATACTATTGGTTTTTTTTTGAAAATCTTGTGTCTTTTCCATTATCTGATTAAGGCTGAATATATAAGTTGATAGCGAATCATAAGACGATAAATTATCCAAGCAAGCTAGACCTGAAAACAAAGTATTACTTAACGCAAAAAGATATTCTGGTGCAATTAATTCTACGTGATTTGTCAAACGAAATAAAAACGAATGAATTCTGTCAATTTCTAAATTCTGATTGTGACCTTGTTTTATCTTTGTAAGCACCGTAGCAAAATACAAATTTATAACCTCTAATTCATTTATCAAAAACAATTCCTTATTATAAATTCTTTTAAAATAGTCGTCCAGCACAGTCTCCCCATATTCCGATCGTCCACTTCGAATAACATCTATCGTTGCTCTAGTAGCATCAAACCATACTTTTTCCTCACTAGGAAGTTGCTCATAAAATAAATTCTCTATCTCTTCCAAGCATGCTTCTTTCTTATCGTATTCCTCTTCTTTACCATAGATTGGTTCACGTAAAATCTGGTATTTCAGCTCCAGGTAACCAGAAGGAAGGGCTGTAAAATCTGGCATAAGGCTATAAGCTGGAACTCCTAAACGGCGTGCAATGTAGTCTAACTTGGGAAGACTTGGTTGTGAAGCGCCACTTTCGATTCGTGATAGTTGACGAACCGTCAGTTCTTGCTCATCTCCACAAAAATCTGGACGGCTAATGCCTTTCCCCACCCGAATCTCTTTAATTTTTTGACCAATTAACATCAGACGCCTCCTCTTCTACCTGCTTCGAAAAAAACTTTGAAAGCAAAGTGATTTTATAGGCTACATTCACACCTACTCATACGATTTCATGGCATCTTCAACTTCAGCTAAACGGATGCCAAATAATTCTAAACGCTTGAGAAGTTGTTTCCCATTGGAATAACCAATACGTAGACTCTCTCCTAGATATTCTCTGCGTTTTCGGCTATCTGCGCCTGCTAGAAAACCAAGACGAATCAAGTCACTACGGCTAATGTCAAAGTCGCTTTCTGCTTCAAATTGCTCTGTCACTTGCGCCAAGGCTATCTTCAAGTCTTCGTAGCTAGCGTGTTCAATTCCTAGAGAACGTCCCTTGGACTTAGATTTAGGAACTGCCTCATCACGTTTGAGAAAAGCGTGTTGCACTGTCGGAATGGCGGTCATAATCATCCGACGTATGCGTTCCCCGTTGAAATCAGGATCTGTAAAGACAATCACCCCATGATGTTGGTGTAGACGTTGGATACGCTCAAGATCCTGCTCATTAATAGCGGAGCCACGAGTCTCATAGGTCTCCACATCAAAATAACGTTTGAGATTGGCCGTATCATCACGCCCTTCGACTACGATGACTTGGGAAATTTTCTTTTTCATGATTTACGTTCCAATCCAAAAATTCGTTCCGCATTTGCACTTGTCGCAGCAGCTAATTCTTCTGTTGTCATGCCACGCAAATCTGCAATAAAGTTCACTACATAGCGTGTGTAAGCTGTCTTGTTTTCGCGACCACGCTTGGGAACGGGTGCCAAGTAAGGCGCATCTGTCTCTACCAAAATCTTATCCAAAGGCAATTCTTTGGCCGCCTCTTGAATGTCTGTCGCTTTTTTAAAGGTCACCACTCCAGAAAAGGAAATAGTCATCCCAAGCTCCACGAACTTCTCTGCCCAATCCAAAGAACCTGAGAATGAGTGCATAATCCCGCCACGAGGACCAACTCCCTCACTCTTAATAATCTCATAGGTATCTTCTAGCGCATCACGGGTGTGAACCACAAATGGTAAGTCTAGTTCCTTAGATAGCTGAATCTGACGGCGGAAAACTTGCTCCTGCACTTCTTTAGGGGCTGTCATCCAATGATAATCCAAACCAATCTCACCCAAGGCAACCACTTTAGGATGTTTTAGTTTCTCCAACAGGTAATTCTCAACATCCTCTGTATAGGTCCCTGCCTCTGTTGGATGCCATCCAATTGTCGCATAGAGTTGGTCATACTTGTCCACCAATTCTAGAGCACGCTCAATAGTCGGTTTGTCAAAACCAACAATATTCATCCGAGTCACACCCATTTCAGCTGCTAAGGCTATTTCTTCTGCTTCTCTTCCTGAAAATTCTTCCACATTCAAGTGGGTATGTGTATCAAAAATCATTTATATTCCCTCGTTTTTTCTACCTTCTATTATACCAAAAAACTAGTCTCATTCTTATAGGAAAAAATATTTTGAAATCATTCATTTTTTCTTGACGACCTTTTTTCATAGCAGTATAATAACTCTTGTTGAAATTTTCAGAAAAGGAAAGAAAATGTTTGCAAAATTAAAATATACCTTTATTGGTCGTCCCCTTAAGTCCTTAACTGAAGGCGAGGGAGGACTACTTGGAAAAACACAGGCACTTGCAATGCTTTCAAGTGATGCCCTATCTTCTATTGCTTATGGACCTGAGCAGGTCGTTCTTGTCTTGGCTAGTCTTTCTCCCCTCGCTATTTGGTGGAGTCTTCCTATCGGCATTTTTGTCCTCTTGCTACTTGCTAGTCTAACCATTTCTTACCGACAAATCATTCACGCCTACCCTCAAGGTGGGGGTGCCTATATGGTTACTCGAGAAAACCTCTCCCCTGAGTTAGGTTTGATTGCTGGGGGAAGTCTGCTTGTTGACTATATGCTAACAGTTGCCGTATCCGTGGCTGCAGGTGCGGATGCGATCACAGCAGCACTTCCTGCTCTCCATCCCTACAACCTCCACATCTCCATTTTTTTGGTCTGTTTACTCATGCTTTTAAATCTGCGAGGCTTGAAGGAATCTGCTAGTTCTCTGATGATCCCTGTCTATCTCTTTATCTTTAGTACGGTCTTCCTCTTATTGTTTGGTATTTTCCAACTATTGACAGGTTCTCTCAGCTATCATGCAACTTCTGCAATTGGTCAAACTGTCCCAAGTCTCTCAATTGTCCTGATTTTAAGAGCCTTTACCAGCGGTTCAGCTTCATTAACCGGGGTTGAAGCCATCTCAAATGCTGTTCCATTTTTCAAGACCCCAAAAGAGAAGAACGCTGCTCAGACACTGACCATCATGTCTCTGATTCTTGGATTTCTATTTGCAGGAATTACCTTCCTAAACTACTGGATGGGGATTACACCTCAACACGGAGAAACAATTCTCTCACAAATGGCTAAAGGAATTTTAGGGGATTCAACTATCGGTCAGATTGTTTATTATCTCTTCCAATTCTCAACTGCTCTAATCCTAGCCGTTGCTGCAAATACTGGTTTTTCTGCCTTTCCGATGTTGGCTTACAATATGGCTAAAAACAAGTACATGCCCCATCTCTTTATGGAAAAGGGAGACCGCCTGGGTTATTCAAACGGTATTTTGACCTTAGCCTTTGGCGCTATGATCCTTCTGCTCATTTTCAACGGAAATACAGAACGCTTGATTCCTCTTTATACTATTGGAGTTTTCGTACCTTTCGCACTTTCTCAAACAGGGATGATTCGCCACTGGAAAAAAGAAAAAGGCTCTCATTTCTTAAAATCTGCCTTTGCAAATATCCTAGGTGCCATCATTTGTTATGCCATCGTTCTTATCTTACTCTTCTTCAGACTTGGAGATATCTGGCCCTTCTTCCCAATTATCCTAGTCTTAACCTTCCTCTTTTTGTCCATCCACAGTCATTACCAAAAAGTGGCCAAACAACTTCGACTTTATGAAGGAATTCAAAAGAAAGCCTACGATGGCAATGTCGTCCTTGTCTTAGTAGGAAATGTTACTCGAGTCAGCGTTGGAGCGATTAACTATGCTCAAAGTATTGGAGATGAGGTTTTGGCGATGCACATTTCCACCAAGGAAACTGAAGAAAAAGACCAAGAAATTCTCCACGAATTTGCCGACTATTTCCCAAATATTACCTTAAAGAATATTAATACTAGCTATCGCGATATCATCACACCTACAGTTCGCTATGTTCGAAAAATCTCTCAAGAAGCCAAGAAAAAGAACTACACAGTTACAGTTCTAGTACCCCAATTTATCCCTAACAAACCTTGGCAAAATATCCTACACAATCAAATGAGCCTCAAATTAAAATATGCTCTCAGATGGCACGAAGATGTCGTCGTTGCCAGCTATTCATATCATTTGAAAGAATAAAGAAAAGGCATTACCAGAACCAACAAGCTACTGGTAATGCCTTTTTTCTGAATCTAGTCCCTAAAATTAGACTTATACTCAATGAAAATCAAAGAGCAAACTAGGAAACTAGCCGCAGGCTGCTCAAAGCACTGCTTTGAGGTTGTAGATGAAACTGACGAAGTCAGCTCAAAACATGGTTTTGAGGTTGTAGATAAGATTGACGAAGTCAGTTACCTATACCTACGGCAAGGCGACGTTGACGCAGTTTGAAGAGATTTTTGAAGAGTATTAAAATTTTATTGATAACCTTCTTCTATTGAACGTGGTTAGCCAAACCTTCTTGGGCTTTTTTATTAGACTCCGCTTTTTCTTTTTGCCATTTTTCATAAAGTTCTTGATACTGTTTAGCAGTCACAGGTTCCTTTTGCAATTCAACATATTTGTAGTTATCCGCATCTCCCTTGTGTCCTACAAATGAGAAGGCCCCTGTAAACGGTACAGTCTTACGGAAGATTGGATTAGCTCCTGCACTTTGAACTGGTAGGAAGAGAGCACTATCTGTCAACCAAGCTTGAACTTCGGCAAATTTTTCATAACGTGTTTGCGTATTTTCATTCTCACTATCTGCCGCATCCAACAACTTCTTGTAGGTAGCTAAACCGATTTTTTCCTTGATCTCATTGTCTTTTCCTGGAGTCAAGCCAAGATTTTTCAACTGAGAACCTGAGTCTGGATCCAAAAGGTCAAGATAGGTTTTCGGATCTGAGAAATCTCCACTCCACCCTGAGATATCGATGTCATAGTCCTTTTGATCGGCGGTATCCGCAAAGAAGGTAGCATTGTCTTTCTCATCTGGTGACAATTGAATGATATCAATAACCACATTATCTGATCCAAGCGTTGCTTCAACGGTCTGCTTGAAGGAGCTTGCCTGCTGAACGTCCAACTTAGCAGTCTGGTCAACCAACATATCCAAGTGGATAGGGAAGGTCACGCCTTCTGCTTGCAAACTTTCTTTAGCCTTGGCAAATTCAGCCTTGGCTTTTTCATGATCCAAGAAAGCAGCTTGAGCATCGTTCAGATTGATATTAGACCACTCTGTACCATAGTTGACTATCTTTTCATTGACAGCATCTCCAAAGTTTTTGCCACCGATTTGAACAAAGTTACTTGGTGTGACTGTGTTTCGAAGGATTCGATCAGCCCCATCTTCTCCATTCGTCTGGGCAGCATAGGCATGACGGTCAAAGGCAAAGTTAATAGCCTGACGGAAGTCTTTGTTTTGCATTGCTAGACGAGAATCCGTCTTTTCTTTGTCCGTCTGTTTCATGGTTTGCTTGTAGCTTTGACGATTGACATTGAAAAGATAGTAGAAGGTTATAGCATTTTGAGGAGTATAAGTAATCTTGTCCTCATTCCCTTTTTTCAGCTGGTCAAATACAGAACTTGTCGGGAAGATACGTCCGTCTGTATAGTTGCCTTCCAAGAATCCTCTAGCCAAACTGTCTTGATCTGAACCATCATAGAAGGAAAGTTTTACTTTCTCAATCTTCACATTATCCTTGTCCCAGTAATTAGGATTCTTTTCAAACTCAATCAAAGATTTTGATGTGAATGATTTGAATAAGTATGGCCCATTTGACAGGATACTAGATGGAGTTACACTTCCAAATTCATCCCCCTTAGATTTCAAAAAGGCTTCATTAACTAACTGGACTTAAAATTCCACCTGTTGTCTTAGAATTCCAATAGGACTCTGGCTTGTTCAAAGTATATTGGAGAGTATAGTCATCGACTGCCTTGATACCGACAGTTTCAAAGTCTGATGATTGACCCTCAACATAGTCCGCCAAACCTTTGATAGAGTCTTGCACCAAGTACAAGTTTTCTGCCTTTTTATCCGCCGCATACTTTAGGCCTGCCACAAAGTCATGAGCTGTTACCTCTGCATATTCTTCCCCTTCAGAGGTATACCACTTGACACCTTGACGGATTTTATAGGTATAGGTCAAACCATCTTTTGATACTGTCCATGATTCAGTCATGGAAGGAACCAGATTGCCATACTTATCATTTTCCAACAAACCATCAATCAAGTTTGTCGTAATGCTGGATGTCGAGCCACGTGTCGAAGTAATGTAGTCTAGTGTATCTGGATTGCTAGCAAATACATAAGAGTAGGTTTTATCAGATGCATTTGACTGTGTCGAGCTACAAGCTACCATCAAGAAGCTAGCACTCAAAATTCCAGCCCCTAGTAAGAGAGCTTTTGATTTTTTCATAAATATTCTCCATTTATATAGTATATGAAATATTATACACTATTATAGAAAAAATAGAAAGCTTATACAAACTATTATTTTAGAGCAAAACAAAAGCCAGTAGACTCGAGTTCCTACTGACTTCTTTGTTGAATTCGTTTGGATTATGCAGCCAAAACTTTGCGTCCTTTACGACGACGAGCTGCCAATACGCGACGACCGTTTTTAGTTGACATACGGTTACGGAATCCGTGTTTACGCGCACGACGTAGTTTACTTGGTTGATAAGTACGTTTCACGATGAATACCTCCTCATAGATTTTGTATTCGTTTAGCCGGCTATAAAGTGATCAGTTACTAAACATACTTTACTATTCTATCTGATTCTTTCGCATTTGTCAATAGCTCTGACAAATGTTTCCAGCTTTTTTGCTGAGGGGATAATTTGAAAATCCTTCCAATTTACTTTCGAAATCTATAAAATATCTAATGTACTAGTAATTTACCCAATTGGTACACTCAAAGTTCCAAGTTTTTCCTCTTGAACCCTTCCGCCTGCCTATTAAATGTAAAAGGTGCTTTCTATATTTTCCTTCTGTCACTTCTTGCATTTAAAAAGCAACAACACCGTAGGATGACGATTCTATCGTCTTTTAATTGGCAATAAACAAGATATTTAGCAATAATCCTTTCTACTTATCAACAATTAAATCTTGTTTTAAAAATCTGAAATGTGTAGTTATCTAAAACCAACATCTAATTTTCTTAAACAACACAAAAACGCTCTAGACGTAAAAATAGTTGTTATCCTAGTTGATTAAAAAAATCTCTGATTTCCTCATCTTTTATAAAATAATATATAATTTTCCCCTCTCTTCTAGTGTCCAAGATGTTTTGATTGGCTAGTTTACGAAGATGGTGGGAGGCAGATGCCATACTGAGATCTAGTAAACAGGCTATATCACAGACACAGAGTTCTTCAACAGCAAGGAGATAAAAGATGATATTTATCTGTTTATTATCGGTAAACTTTGTTAAAATGCGAAGTGATTTTTGGACTTTTTCCTTTTCAAGGTAGTTCATTGCGGTTGTAACATTTTGTTGATTTATAATATTCACTTGGCAGATACTATCTTTTTTCATAATATTTTCTCCTAGCCTAACATAGTCCATAGCATGTCAAAGCTGTTGTTTTCAATCAGGATATACATCCCCAATCCTAAATAAACAACGGCAATAAACCATCTGCTATATTTTTCCAAAGTTTCTCCAACAGAAGGGACTTGTGCCAATTTTTGGGCAGAAAAAACCAAGAGATAAATCATGACTAGAAAAGTAAGTAAAGCCACTATCAAATTCGCTAAATTTAAGGTAATAAAATATGGGACAAAAACACCAATATTATCAGCACCACAACTTGCAAAAGTAATCATAGCGACTAAAAAAATCAGGTTTTTATCATCTTTGCGCAAACCATCTTTTGCAATAGCTTCTCCATCAGAATCTCCTAAAAGCAAAACTTTGAGTCCTAGGAAAATTGGAATCAAACCGAGCAAACCTAAAATCTCTTTACTAGGAATATAATTTAAGACAAATGCAAAAAGTAAACTTAGCAATATTAGACTAACAGAGCCTAGAAATTGTCCTAAATAGATGTTAATGATGTCTTTTCTGCTTTTTCTTTTGGCAAAAAATAACATTAGGATAATAAGTAAGTCTACGGCTGTCCCAGAATACAGGATTATTGAAGTAACAACATTTTGAATCATAAAACACCTCATTCAAATATATTTTTGAATGTATTTTAACATTAAACTTTGTAGATGTCAACTTCAGCTCCATCAAAATATAGATAAGAAGGTAGTGTACCAAACATTAAAAAGCTCTGCCATCGAAATGATAGCAGAGCTTAATTTCAATATCTAAATGATATATTTATCTAAAAAAGGTAGTGAAAAAGGTAGAGATTGAACTGAAATATAGTAAAATTAACAAAAGAAAAAAACGCTTGGAATGAACTGCACCCCAAAAGTTAGACATAAAAATCTAACTTTTGGGGTATTTTTATTATGAAATTAACTTATGATGATAAAGTTCAGATCTATGAACTTAGAAAACAAGGCTATAGCTTAGAGAAGCTTTCAAATAAATTTGGGATAAACAATTCTAATATTAGGTACATGATTAAATTGATTGATCGTTACGGAATAGAGTTCGTCAAAAAAGGAAAAAATCGTTA
>NZ_JALDUI010000011.1:0-49953 GCF_023115445.1 Streptococcus sp. oral taxon 431
ATATCAGATGATGAGACAAAATATTTTTGAAAACAGAAAAAGACAAACACCAAAAATGACGTTTGTCTTCGTTCTGAAGAAGACTCTGTAAGGTCTTCTTTTTTCTTTACGGCCTACACAATAAATACTCACTCAATAAACTTGTTAGAGCATACGAAGTCAAGACAACACCGACCTAGCTTTAAAAAATTTAGAAAGAGTATCACTTACAAATCTACTGTTAGTACCTTCCCAGCTCTCACGACTTGCTCACCTGCAATGTAGACGTCATCAACATCACTGGATTTGACAGCATATACTAGGTGAGACAGCATGTTTTCTTGTGGTTGGAGATGGATTTTTCCTTGGGGCTGGATGACGAGAAAATCAGCTTGCTTGCCGATTTCCAAACTACCAATCTCATCTTCCATTCCCAACACCTTAGCACCCTCGATCGTCAGGGCCTTGAGGGCAGTTTCGATTGGAAATTGGCTGGCATCACCACTCTTCATTTTCTGTAAAAGTGCTGCAGTCCGCCCTTCCTCAAACATATCAAGGTTATTGTTAGAAGCAACTGAGTCAGTCGCAATACCGACTGGCACTCCTGCCTTTTGAAGTTGGACGACTGGTGCAATCCCTGAAGCTAGTTTGAGATTGCTGATAGGATTGTGGGCGATTGCAACTTGCGAATCTGCCAAGCGTGCTATCTCTGCTTCATTTAACTCCACTCCATGGGCAAATACAGCCTGATGATCTAAATACCCAAGTTCATCTAGAAAGGCTATTGGACGTTTGCCATAACGTTTCAGGATAATCCCTGACTCTTCTTTTGTTTCTGCCACATGAATATGAAGTGGAATATCTTCTTTTTTTGCTAGGTTCAAACTAGCCTCTAACAATTCTCGACTACAACTGTAGGGCGAATGAGGAGCCACCATAACCTTGAAATTGGGATCCTGATAGCCTTTGATTGTCTCGATAACAGCACGCGTTCTTGCTATGGTCTCATCAGTCGTCTCCATGTCTGAAGAAAAGAGGGTTGGAGAAAAATAGCAACGCATCTTGGAAGCCTTGACCACTTCATAAATCTTCTCTATCTCTACCCCATTTGGATTGTACATATCATTGAAAGTTGTCGTTCCCGACTGGAGCATCTCTGTCAGCGCCTCTTTGACGGCTTTTGTAGTCATCTCTGGTGTAAATTCTGCTTCTGCTGGCCAGATACAGTCTTCTAGCCATTCGTGGAGATTGCTATCATCACGAATCCCCCTCAAGCCTGTCATGGCAGAGTGGGTATGGCAGTTAACCAAACCAGGCATAATCCAAGCCCCCTGATAGTCTATGATTTGATCTGCTTGCTTGAGAATTTCTTGATTTCCCTGACCGACATAGACAATTTGAGAATTTTCAAGAGCTAGAATTCCATCTAAGTATACGTGGAAATCTTGGTCACAAGTAACGATATTTACATGCTGAAAGACTTTCATTCATAGGCTCCTTTTCTAAATTATACTCTTCGAAAATCAAATTCAAACCGCGTCAGCGTCCCCTTACCGTATATATGTTACTGACTTCGTCAGTTCTATCTACAACCTCAAAGCAGTGCTTTGAGCAACCTGCGGCTAGCTTCCTAGTTTGCTCTTTGATTTTCATTGAGTATTATCTTTCATACCAGATAATTTTTCTAGCTATTGTAACAAAAAAGTCACCCGAAGGCAACTTTTATTCTGTATTTGCTTAAGAAACTAGGTAAAGTCTATTCTGAGCTAAAAGCTGCTGCTTCTTGCATTTGATAATATTTCCCTTTTCTCGCCATGAGTTCCTGATGATTGCCATACTCGACAATATCTCCATCCACCAAGACAAGAATCAAATCAGCATCCTGAATGGTCGATAAACGGTGAGCGATGATAAAGCTTGTCCGCCCCTTCATGAGTTTGGCAAAGGCATCCTGAACCAGCACCTCGGTACGGGTATCAATGGATGAAGTCGCCTCATCTAAGATAAGAATCTTAGGAATGGCTAGAAAGACACGGGCAATAGTTAAGAGCTGAGCCTGACCAACAGACAAGGATTCCCCTGCATTTTCAAGCTTAGTATCGTAGCCCTGGGGCAACTGTTGGATAAAGAAGTCTGCGTTAGCTGCCTTGGCTGCCGCAATGACCTGCTCTCGACTTGCTTGAGGATTTCCAAAAGCAATATTGTCATGAATGGTTCCTTGCTTGAGCCAAGTTTCTTGAAGCACCATCCCAAACTGCTGTCGAAGAGAAGCTCGGGTATAGTCATAAATGGAATGACCATCCAATAAAATATCTCCAGAGTTAATCGGATAAAAACGCATGAGGAGATTGATGAGGGTTGACTTACCAGCACCAGTTGGCCCAACGATAGCAACCTTGCTACCAGCTGGGATATCAATGGACAGATCCTTTATCAATATCTTTTCAGGATTGTAACCAAAAGAAACATGTTTAAAGGAAATAGCTCCACTGACTTGGTCGCTGTTCAATTCTTTAAGGCCAGTTTCTGTAATCTCAGGGCTTTCTAAAACAGTATAAACACGTTCTGCACAAGCCAATGCACTCTGCAACTCGGCTAAGACCGATGAAATATCATTAAAAGGCTTAGTGTACTGCTGCACATAGTTCAAAAAGGTCACTAAACGTCCAACTGTCAAAGTAGAGCCCATCATGATACGGAAAGCCCCAACTCCAGCAAGAAGGGCATAAATGAGGGCATTGACAAAACGAGTTGAAGGATTGACTGTTGATGAATAAAAGATGGCCGACTGAGAATATCCTGCATAAGTATCGTTTGCCTCATGAAGTTTTTGGATAAATTCTTCTTGGGCATTGAAAGACTGGATAATAGTCTGTTGGGTAAGGGATTCCTCTATCAGCTGGGTTTGAATCCCCCTAGACTCTGTCTGTTTTTGAAAGAGATGGTAGGATCTCTTGGCAATAAAGCGTGAAATGACCATAGACAGAGGTGTTAAGAGCAAAACTAATAAAGTCATCAAAAGATGAATTTGAAGCATAGCAAGGATACTGACCAAAATCATCAGAACTCCGATGAAAAATTGGTTGAAAATCATGTTCAGTCCCGCTGCCAACTGTTCAATATCTGTCGTCACACGGCTGACCATTTCTCCACTCCCCTGTCTGTCTACCAAGGCAATCGGGAGACGATGGAGTTTTTTAATGATTTTTTCACGTAAATCTCTGGTATAGGAAAAAATGAGACGATTATAGAGAAGGGGATTGGCCCATTGTACCAGTGTATTTCCTATGACCACCAATATCATCTGGAGGAAAATCTGCCAAAATACCTGAGATGAACCATCGACTAGGACTTGGTCAATCACCTGTCCTATCAAGATTGGTAGATAGATTGATAGGGCTACCTGAGCAATGGTACCTAAGAAAGCCAGGAAAAGAAGGACGGGATGGCCAGCTAAATCTTTTGCTAATCGTTTAAGGGTTTGACTTGCATGTTTGCCTTTCATTCTAGTCCTCCTTTCCATGTTGGGATGCATTGATTTCACGATAGACTTGGCTAGTCTCCATCAATTCCTTATGATTTCCAAGTGCTAATTGCTCCCCTTTCTCTAAAAGGAGAATTTGATCAGAAATCTTCAAGGTTGAAGTTCGTTGGGAAATCAAGATCAAACTGGTGTTTGGTAGCTTATCTTGAACAGCCTTCAGAAGATTGGACTCGGTGATGGTATCAAGGGCTGAAGTCGCATCATCCAAGATGAGAAAAGATGCTTGATGCAAGACTGCCCGGGCAATCGACAAGCGTTGCTTTTGTCCACCTGAAAAATTACGACCGCCTGCTTGAACCTCTGCGTCCAACTGACCTTCCTTTTCACTGACAAAGTCCTTGGCCTGAGCAATTTCCAAAGCCTGCCAGAGTTCTTGGTCAGAGACAGTTTCTTCCATACCCAGAGTCAAGTTAGAACGAATGGTTCCCTTAAAGAGTTCAACCTTTTGAGAAACATATGCCATCCAGGACCGCCATTCAGAAAGATTGCGAGGACTACGTCCATCTCGATAAAGGGAAATACTTCCCTTATCTGCCGGATAGATCCCAAGTAGGACTTGTACCAAGGTCGATTTACCAGAACCAGTCCCACCGATGATTCCAAGAATTTGTCCTTGTTGCATAGCAAAAGAAAGATTTTGCAAGGATGGTTGAGCAGCATCTGGGTAGGTAAAGCTCAAGTGTTCAACTCGTAAGGACTGGTTCGAGGAAGTTTCTTTTTGAGCAATTTCTGCCAGTATATCTTCAGGTTTTTCAGCGAAGACTTCTTTAATCCGCTTGGCAGAAATATAAGACTGGTTGAGTGAATTAATGAGCATGGCTAGTTTTATCAACTCTACCAAGATTTGTAGAAGATAGTTAATCAGGGCAATCAAGGCGCCTTGACTGAGGAGTCCGCCTTGGATAGAAATATAGCCATTCCAGATAATCACTAGCAAGGTTCCATTGACGATCAAATAGGTCAAGGGGGGCAAGAGAGTGGACCAATAGCCTGTTTTCATTTGGATAGCTGTATAGACTTGATTGAGTACTTGGAAGTTCTCGATTTCTCGTCTTTCTTGGCCAAAGGCACGAATCACACGCATACCTTGTATCTGTTGGCGTGTTTCCTGAACCAGCTGGTCTGTTTTCTTTCTCAAAATACTATAGAGAGGATTGACCAAGCGTGATAACACGACAATGACAAAGGACAAAATGGCAACCATGACCAAAAACCAGAAGGTCAATTCAGGCGAGAGACGATAAGCCATAAAAATGGCACCAAAAACAATAATAGGAGCCCTTAAAAATAGGCGTAAAAATTGATTGATCCCTGTCTGAATCTGATAGGTATCTGAAGTCAAACGCGTCACCAAACTCGAGGTCGTTAAACGGTCTCTACTATCCTTGGGCAAGGAAAGAATATGACGATAGAGGTCATTGGTCAACTCCTTGGCAAATCCTACTGCTGCCTTGGCTGAGTAAAACTGAGCAACTAAGGCAACTAAAACGCCGATAACCGCAAAAACAAAGAGGAAACCCATTTGCATCCAGAGGTGACCCTGATCTTTTTTTGGGAGAGATTGGTCGACAATCCCAGCTATAATCATAGGAACTAAGAGTTCAAAAACAGCCTCTAGTAACTTAAACAAGGGGGCTAGGAAAGACTCTTTGAGATAGGGTTTAAAGTAAGAAAGTAATTGTTTCATGTATCCCTTCTATTTCCAAAATGAAGAAGGTGGAAAAACCACCATCTTTTTTATTTGTTCAAATATGGAAGTAGATAGCCATATCCAGCCTCTTCCATTTCATTCTTAGCGATAAAACGTAAGGATGCAGAATTGATACAGTAACGGAGACCACCCAGTTCACGAGGGCCATCTGTGAAGACGTGCCCCAAATGAGCATTCCCTGAACGTGAACGAACTTCGATACGTTCCATGCCATGACTCAAGTCCTGGTAGTAATGAATGAGTTCCTTGGAAATAGGACTGCTAAAGCTTGGCCAACCACAGCCTGAGGCAAACTTATCCTTGGCAAAGAAGAGGGGCTCACCAGTCGTGATATCGACATAAATTCCTTCCTCAAAAGTTTGGTCATAAGCATTGCTAAAAGGAGCTTCCGTCGCAGCTTCTTGGGTAACTCTATAAGACTCTTCTGACAAATTTTCTCTTAAAACTGCCTGACTCGGTTTTTCGTAGTTAGCAGCGTCTATCAGTGGTTTCTCAGCATCCCTCACATCTATGTGGCAATAACCACCAGGATTTTTCTTGAGGTAGTCTTGGTGATAGTCTTCAGCCAAGATGTAGTGACGTAGTTTCTCCACTTCCACTGCTATCTTGCATCCAAGCATGCGCTCCTGCTCTTGGACAAGAGCATAGATAGTCGGTAAATCCTCTTCATCTTGATAATAAATCCCTGTGCGGTATTGACGACCACGGTCATTTCCTTGTTGGTTGACAGATAGTGGATCGATAACTCGGAAATAATAGAGTAAAATCTCACGAAGCGAGACCGCCTTTTCGTCGTAGACGACTTGCACAGTCTCTGCGTGATCTGTTTCTTTGATCAGTTGATAATTGGTGGTTTCTACCTGACCATTGGCATAACCAACACTTGTTTGCAGCACTCCAGAAATACAGGAAAAGTATTCTTCTAAGCCCCAAAAGCAACCACCTGCTAGATATATTTCTGCCATTTCAAATCCTCCTTGACCGTCTGTCGGTCGCTAAACACGGGAAACAATTTATATCCCATGTTTCATTTTCAAAAAAAGGACAGGAAGCCCTCTAATAGAGAGTTTCCCCATCCCATTGCTATGTTTATGTTGCTTCGACGCGAACGCCTTGTGTATCTACTTGCAAATCATGAAGTTTTCCTTTGAACGGTTGCTTTTCAAGCTCAGCCTTAATTTTAGGCATCTTATCAGGCTCAGCTAGAACCATGACTGTAGGCCCAGCACCAGACAAGTAGGTCGCATAAGCACCATTTCTCTTGGCAACTTTTTTTATGGTCGCAAATTCTCGCACCAAATCTTGACGGTAACGCTCATGGAAAAGGTCACTCTCAATAGCCTGGCCTGCTTTGACCATATCTCCAGTCAGTAGGGCTGCAATAGCCACATTGGCGATAGAACTTGCTGCAACAGCTTCTTTATAAGAAAGTTTCTTAGGCAAGACACCACGACTATCTCGAGTTCGCAATTCATAGTTTGGAATATAAGCTAGGAAAGCACATTCTGGGAAAGGCGCCACAACAGCAGAAACCTGACCTTCTACCGAACTAGCAATTACGAGATTGCCATAGATAGCAGGTGCAACATTATCAGGATGCCCTTCGATCTTAGTCGCCAATTGCAATTTATCGTGATCGCTTAATTTCAAATTTCCGAGTTGATTTGCCAGCTCAATTCCTGCAACGATGACTGAACTAGAAGAACCAAGTCCACGCGCAAGTGGAATATCACTGATCATTTTCAGGCGTCTGGGTTGTAGGTCTGGAACAATTTGTAAAGCAATCTTCAGCAAAAGATTACGTTCATCACGTGGAATCCATTTGCCTAATTGGTGCTCGATCATCCATTCTTCACGTTCCTCACAAACCTGAATTTCTAGATACTTAGTTACAGCTACACCAACAGAGTCAAAACCAGGACCCACATTGGCACTTGTAGCAGGTACAATAATCTTCATCTTAGTCTCCTAAAACCTTGAAGGTGTTGAGAAGTTCAAATTCAGCTATACCCTTCAAAGCTGATGTAATATTTTCAAGTTGCGCCTTGTTGATTTTATGAGTGATGATGACAACACGAGCCTTGCCTTCTTGCTTACCATCTTGAAGGATTTGCTTGAAGGAAATATCTTCTGCATTAAAGAGCTCAGCCAATTTCAAGACTTGACCTTTTGAATCTGGAGCCAAGATTGAGAAATAGTAGTTAGCTTTGACATCTTCTGGCTTAGCCAAGACTACTGGACGGCTGTATTCATTAAAGGCTTTTCCAATTGTTCCATCATTCAGACGACGAACGATGCGGGCAATATCAGCCACAACACTTGTTGCAGTTGGTTTTTGACCAGCACCTGGTCCATAGTACATAGACTCCCCGATACCGATAGACTCTACAAAGACTGCATTCATAACACCATTAACACTCGCAAGTGGATGTGCTTTAGGAAGGAAGGTTGGCGTAACCTCAGCAGCAATACCAGATGCCGTTTCTTCAACAGAACCAACCAATTTGACTACGTAACCAAGTTCTTGAGCTACTGCTACATCTTCTGGAGTAATGTTGCGAATTCCTTGGTGGCCTACATCTTCAAACTTGACATTCATCCCAAAGGCGAACTGACTGAGGATGACCATCTTGTAAGCCGCATCAATCCCGTCAACGTCATTGGTAGGGTCGCTTTCAGCAAAGCCAAGTCGTTGGGCTTCTGCCAAAGCATCCTCGTAAGACCAACCTTCGGTTACCATTTTAGTCATCATGAAGTTAGATGTTCCATTGACAACACCAAGAACACGAGTGATTTTGTCTGATGCTAGTGAGTTAACCAAGGTACGAAGGATTGGGATTCCTCCTGCAACAGCTGCTTCATAGTATAGGGCAACATTGTGAGCTTTGGCTACCTCAAGCAATTCTGCACCATGGACTGCCAAAAGATCCTTGTTAGCTGTCACGACATGTTTCCCTGCTTCTAAAGCACGAGTGATAAAGGTTTTAGCAGGTTCGATACGCCCCATCAACTCAACAACGATCGTGATGTCTTTGTCTGACAAGATTTCATCGATATTTGTTACAAAATTAAAATCATTTCCTGCTTCAAGCAAGCGGGCTTTCTCTTGATCGTCTTTGACCAAAACTTTAGCTACTTCAATTTCTGACTGGGCTGCTTGAACAATTTTTTCTTTATTTTCCTTTAGCAAGAATGGCACACCACTGGCTACTGTACCAAATCCAAGTAAAGCAATCTTAACTGACATGTTTGTCTCCTCGAAATTTTCTAATAGTCCTATTATACCAAAATTGTGAGAAAATTCCTACCATTCTAAACTAAAAATAAGAGCATCAAATCACAAAAAGTCTGCCCTGATACAATTTAGGACAGACTCTATTTTCTACCTATTTCACAAAAGCCAATTCCTTGTCACTAGACAAGTCTTCTCGATAATTGAAACCCGCAAAGCTGAGCTTTTTAATCTCTTCAACCGAAGTTACCTGACCTTCCATCAAGGCTGTCAAAAAGGCTCCTCGGGATTTTTTAGAAATAGTTGAGTGGATTTTTAGTTTACCATCTCGCTCTTCCATAAACTTAAAGGTCACCATTTTCTCACGGATTTTTTTAGGAAAGACAGTTTCAAACTCTGAAGACAAGAGAGAAAAGATTAACTCCTGCTCTTTCATTGACTCCTCATAAGCTACCTGCCAGTGACTTTTCAGGCTTTTCCCAGCAATTTTAAGCTTCATCAAAAAGTCCAGTCTGTGAGGTGCAATCGGTGCAAAGGCTGGAATCACACCATAGAGAGCTGATGTTATCATGAGGTGTTTCTCCAGATAGGCTTGCTCTTTCTTGGTTAGATTTTCTCGTTTAATGTTGCGATACATAAGTCCATCAAAGAGGTGCAAGGCTGGATAGTTTCTAGCCGTTCCATTTTTCAAGGCTTGGATATGGTCATACTCCTCTTGCGCCTTTTCGGCAGAGATTTTATAAAAACTCTCTAGTTCTTGGGCAGAATATCTAGCTAATTCATCCAGAACAGCCTGACTCTCAGGAGACAAAGGTTTTGCCTCTAAACTAGGAACATTTGTATTCATTTCTTTTGCGGTTGGGATTAGAATTTTCATAGTCTTAGTGTAGCATATTTTTCTAGGAGCACCAAGGATTTGAGCCTAAATAATACGACCTTCCAAATGATCCAATTCATGCTGACAAATCTGCGCTGGAAAGCCTGTCAGGGTAATGGTCTGCTCTTGCCAATGAATATCTCTGTAACTTACTGTAATTTTTTCATATCGAGTTGTTGGTCTCACGCCTGTCAAAGACAAACAACCTTCCTCGGTCTCGTAAGGCCCTTCAAAAGACTTGAGAACGGGATTAAACATAACCATAGGAATCATGCCGATATTAAAAATAATGACACGTTTTCGTACCCCAATCATATTGGCTGCTAGTCCAACACAGGTCTCACGATTGGCCTGTAGGGTATCTTGTAAATCCTTTGCTAGGGGTAAATCCTCCTGACTAGCAGGCTGAGATACCTGCGATAAAAACATCATATCTTTGACAATTTTCTTTTCCAAGATTCTTTCCTCCATACCATATCATTATCTTTGATTATAGCACAAAATCTTTGGCAGTTTATCTTTATATAAATAAAAAGCCATCCGAAGATGACCTTTCATAAGTGATTAAATCGCGTTTTTATCTTTTCCAAGTGCTCGTTGAACTGCTTTAACAATCTCAACAAGGACCACAATCATAAGTGCTCCTACGGCAACAACCATCCATTGAGTCAAGCTCAAGTGTGACACGTGGAAGAGATTATTAAATCCAGGAACCAAAATTGTCACCACAAAGAGGACAAAGGCAACTGGGATAGACCAGTTAAAGGTCTTGTTCGTAAAGAGTCCCACTTTAAAGATTGATTGGTAAACCGACTTAACGTTAAAGGCATGGAGCAATTGAATCAAACCGAGAGTTGCAAAAGCCATGGTAAGGGCATCCGCATGGATTTCTGCATGACTTTGGTGCTCTGGGAAGAGAAGAGCCCAACCATAAACACCTAAAACGAGCATCGTTTGGAAGATCCCTTGATAAATGATTGCTCCGAATACACCACCGTCAAAGAAGTTAGATTTACGTCCACGAGGTTTGTGGGTCATCACGCCTGGCTCAGCTGGTTCAACACCAAGAGCGATGGCTGGAAGCGTATCTGTTACCAAGTTAATCCAGAGAAGATGCACTGGTTGCAACACATCCCAACCAAATAGGGTTGCGAAGAAGATGGTGAAGACTTCAGCCATATTGGCAGACAAGAGGTATTGGATAGATTTTTGGATATTTGAGAAGACCTTACGTCCTTCTTCAACCGCTACGATAATGGTTGCAAAGTTGTCATCGGCAAGGACCATATCAGAAGCACCCTTAGAAACCTCTGTACCAGTAATTCCCATACCGATACCGATATCAGCTGTCTTCAGTGATGGCGCGTCATTAACTCCATCACCAGTCATGGCAACAACCTTACCTTCTTTTTGCCATGCTTTCACGATACGAACCTTATGCTCAGGTGATACACGAGCGTATACAGAGTATTGTTTGAAGACTTTTTGGAATTCTTCATCAGAAAGTTCATTCAACTCAGCCCCTGTGAAGACATGGTCTTCTGTATCATTTGGATTGATGATACCAAGACGTTTAGCAATAGCTTCTGCTGTATCTTGGTGGTCACCCGTGATCATGATTGGACGAATACCCGCTTCCTTAGCGACACGAACAGCTTCTGCTGCTTCAGGACGTTCAGGGTCAATCATACCGACCAAACCAGAGAAGATAAGGTCAGACTCAACGATTTCAGATTCCAAGGTTGGGATTTCGTTGCTGGTCTTATAAGCCATCATCAAAACACGAAGAGCTTGTTTAGCCAAGTCTTTGTTGGTAGCAAGGATAGCATTTTTATCTTCTTCTGTGATAGGACGAACTTCCCCATTAACTTCAATACGAGTCACACGTTTGAGCAATTGGTCAGGAGCACCCTTAACAGCGATAAAGTAAGTACCGTCTGCTTCCTTATGGATCGTAGACATAAGTTTACGTTCTGAGTTAAATGGTAATTCTGCCACACGTGGCTCATCCTTCAAAACTTCACGAACGTCAAAGTTGTGGTCCAAACCAAACTGTACCAAGGCAGTCTCCGTTGGATCTCCAATCAATTTACCAGATGGATCCACCTTTGTATCATTGGCAAAGTTCATGATACGAAGGGTATTGTTGCTAGGAGCAATCTCAGCTGCAGAGCTTTGCAATTGACCGTTGGTGTAAACCTTCTCAACCGTCATTTGGTTCATAGTCAAAGTACCTGTTTTATCAGATGCTATGATTTCTGTTGAACCAAGCGTTTCAACCGCTGGCAATTTACGAACAATCGAATTACGTTTGGCAAGGGTTGTTGTTCCCAAAGAGAGAACGATGGTTACAATGGCAGGGAGACCTTCTGGAATCGCTGCAACCGCAAGAGCAACTGCAACCATCAAGCCTTCCAACGGATGCTCACCACGAACGAATACACCAACCAAGAAAGTGATAATCGCAATCACAACGATTAAGTAAGTCAAGGCTTTAGATAATTGTTCCAAGCTTTGCTTCAATGGTGTTTCTGTCTCATCGGCATTAGCCAACATATCTGCAATCTTACCAACTTCTGTATACATACCAGTATTGGTTACGACACCAATACCACGACCGTAAGTTACGTTTGAGTTTTGGTAACTCATATTAACGCGGTCCCCAATACCAGCATCTGCTTCTACCACTTGAGTAATATCTTTTTCAACTGGTACAGATTCACCAGTAAGAGCAGCTTCTTCGATTTTAAGAGACGCCGCTTCAAGCAAACGCATATCGGCAGGCACCACATCTCCAGCTTCTAGCAAGACGATGTCCCCAGGCACCAATTCTTTTGAGTCAATCTCAATGACATGACCATCACGACGAACACGAGCCATCGGGCTAGACATATTTTTCAACGCTTCAATGGCTGCTTCAGCTTGCCCTTCTTGGTAAACACCAAAGGCTGCATTCAAGACAACTACGGCCAAGATGATAATGGCATCTGTTAAACCGTCCATGCCTTCTGTAATCACAGAAAGTGCGGCCGCCGCCAACAAGATGATGATCATCAAATCCTTAAATTGATCAAGGAATTTAGCTAGTAGGCTACGTTTTTCGCCCTCTTCTAACTCATTTCGACCATAAGTTGCTAAGCGTTCTTGAGCTTGAGCAGTTGACAAACCTTCGACAGATGAATCCAGATTCTTTAGTACTTCCTCAGAAGATTGCGTATAAAACAAGTCTTTATTTTGTTCTTTTGACAAAACAGTCTCCTCCTTTTTGGCCTCTTTTTACAAAAAAAGAGACCTGTTTTTTAAAAAAACAAGTCTCGCTGTTTAATATAGTGCCGGAAATAATTCGTAATGACGACACTATCGCGGTTTCCCGCCAGCTACTCCCTTGAGTAGTTCTATTATAACAGATTTTCAAAAGTTTTCAAGTGCTGGAGTGGAGTGAGTCACCTCCATTTGAATTTTCCTTACAAAACCAGTATAATGATAGAATACAAAAATTCTAGGAAGAGAGTTAGATGAATCAATCGGTTTCAAACTTAAAATTGGCTGAGCGTGGTGCCATCATCAGCATTTTGACCTATCTATTCTTATCTGCAGCTAAGCTAGCAACCGGACACTTGCTCCATTCATCCAGTTTGGTGGCTGATGGTTTTAACAACGTTTCAGATATTGTCGGAAACGTGGCCCTTCTAATCGGGATTCGTTTGGCTCGCCAACCGGCAGATAGAGATCATCGCTTCGGCCACTGGAAAATAGAGGATTTGGCAAGTCTCATCACTTCCATCATCATGTTTTACGTTGGTTTTGATGTTCTACGCGACACCATTCAAAAGATACTCAGCCGAGAGCAAACGGTCATTGATCCACTTGGGGCGACTCTGGGAGTCAGCTCCGCCATCATCATGTTTGCAGTTTATCTCTACAATACCCATCTGAGTAAGCAATCTAAGTCCAAAGCTCTCAAGGCAGCAGCCAAGGATAATTTGACAGATGCCGTAACATCACTTGGAACATCTATTGCTATCCTGGCTAGTAGCTTTAACTATCCAATCGTGGATAAGTTGGTCGCCATTATCATTACCTTCTTTATTCTGAAAACTGCTTATGATATCTTTATCGAGTCATCCTTCAGCCTTTCTGATGGTTTTGATGAACACTTGCTCGAAGATTACCAAAAAGCTATCCTGGAAATTCCTAAGATTAGCAAGGTCAAATCACAACGCGGTCGTACTTATGGAAGCAATATTTATCTAGACATTACTCTGGAAATGAACCCAGATCTGTCTGTTTATGAGAGTCACGAGATCGCTGACAGGGTCGAATCCATGCTGACAGAACGCTTTGGTGTCTTTGATACAGACATTCATATCGAACCAGCACCGATTCCTGAAGATGAAATTCTTGATAATGTCTATAAAAAATTGCTCATGAGAGAGCAACTAATTGACCAAGGAAATCAATTGGAAGAATTACTGGCTGAAGATTTCATTTATATTCGCCAAGACGGACTAGAACTAGACAAGGAAGCCTATAAGGAGGAAAAAGAATTAACCACTGCTATCAAAGAGCTTCACTTAACGTCCATTAGTCAGAAGACAAAACTCATCCGCTATCAGATAGGTGATACTATTCATACAAGTATCTGGCGCAGACATGAAACTTGGCAAAATATATTCCATCAGGAAACGAAAATTGAAAAAGACTAAAGAAAGAGGCCGGGATAAATCTCGACCTCATTTTTTATACTTATTTTGCTACGCTCTTAGCAAGAACGAAGTTTCCAAGTGTAGCTGAACCATTACCTGAAACAGCTGGTGTTACGATATAGTCACGCACATCCGGAACTGGTAGGTAACCATTGAGCAAGGATGTGAATTTCTCACGTACACGGTCAAGCATGTGTTGTTGGGCCATAACACCACCACCAAAGACGATGACATCTGGACGGAAGGTTACAGTTGCATTTACAGCTGCTTGAGCGATATAGTAGGCTTGAACATCCCAAACAGAACTGTTGAGTTCGATGTTTTCACCACGAATTCCTGTACGAGCTTCTAAGCTTGGACCAGCCGCAAAACCTTCTAAACATCCCTTATGGAAAGGACAAACACCGTTGAATTCTTTTTCAATATCCATTGGGTGTTTAGCCACATAGTAGTGTCCCATCTCAGGGTGACCCACGCCACCGATAAACTCACCACGTTGGATGACACCTGCACCGATACCTGTCCCGATTGTGTAGTAAACCAAGTTCTCGATACGGCCACCAGCATTGTTACGGGCAACCACTTCACCGTAGGCAGAGCTGTTTACGTCTGTAGTGAAGTACATTGGCACGTTTAGGGCGCGACGAAGGGCACCAAGTAAGTCCACATTTGCCCAGTGAGGTTTTGGAGTTGTTGTGATAAAGCCATAAGTTTTTGAGTTTTTGTCAATATCAATGGGACCAAATGAACCAATTGCAAGACCTGCAAGATTATCAAATTTTGAAAAGAACTCGATGGTTTTATCGATTGTCTCGATAGGAGTTGTTGTTGGAAATTGTGTTTTTTCTACAATGTTAAAGTTTTCATCACCGACAGCACAGACAAATTTTGTACCGCCCGCTTCCAAGCTTCCATATAATTTTGTCATGATAAACCTCTAGTTTTTATTTTCTCTATTATAGCATATTTCAAGAAGGAAAGTTGCTCTATATTTTAGTTTTTCCTCTGTAAATTTTACGATTCAATCAAAAACGAACAAACATGACATTTGTTCGTTTTTTGATCTATTAAATCGAAAGTAGTGTACTCAATGAAAATCAAAGAACAAACTAGGAATCGAGCTGCGGATTGCTCAAAGCACGGCTTTGAGGTTGTAGATAGAACTGACGAAGTCAGTAACACATACATACGGCAAAGCGAGTATGACGCAGTTTGAATTTGATTTTCGAAGAGTATTAAGCTTTAACTTCGATGATTGCATCACCTTTAGCAACTGATCCAGAAGCAACTGGATTTACTGAAGCAAAGTCTGCAGTGTTTGTCACGATAACCATTGTTGTGTTATCAAGACCTACAGCAGCAATCTTAGCTGAGTCAAATGTTCCAAGAACATCTCCAGCTTTAACCTTGTCACCTTGAGCAACTTTTTGGTCAAATCCTTCACCGTTCATTGAAACAGTGTCGATACCCACGTGGATCAAGATTTCAGCTCCGTTTGCAGTTTTCAAACCATAAGCATGTCCTGTTGGGAAGACGATTGTCACTTCAGCATCAGCTGGGGCGTAAACAACATCTTGACTAGGTTTTACAGCGATACCTTGTCCCATAGCTCCACTTGAGAAGACTGGGTCATTAACATCTGAAAGGGCAACTACGTCACCAACGATTGGTGTTTGGATTGTTTCGTCTGTTAGCTTAGATGCAGTTTCTACTACTTCTTCGCTAACTTCAGGCTTTTTTACAGTTGATTCTCCATCAGTTTCATCTTCATAACCAAACATGTAAGTAAGAGCAAAACCAAGAGCGAATGATACAGCTACCATAAGAAGGTATTGTGGAAGTTGTCCGTTACCAATGTAAAGCATTGTACCAGGGATGATTGTGATACCATTACCAGTACCAGCAAGACCAAGGATAGATGCCAATCCACCACCGATTGCACCAGCGATCAATGAAAGGAAGAATGGTTTACGGAAACGCAAGTTAACCCCGAAGATAGCAGGCTCAGTAATACCTAGGAAGGCAGAAAGAGCAGCTGGGAAAGCAAGTGTTTTAAGTTTTGGATTTTTAGTTTTCACACCAACGGCTACTGTTGCAGCACCTTGAGCAGTCATGGCAGCTGTGATGATAGCGTTGAATGGGTTAACATGGTCAGTAGCAAGCAATTGAACTTCAAGCAAGTTGAAGATGTGGTGAACACCTGATACGACGATAACTTGGTGAACTCCACCAATCAAGAAACCACCAAGACCAAATGGCAAGTTAAGGATAGCTTTTGTTCCAAGAAGGATATAGTTTTCAACAACGTGGAAGACTGGTCCGATAACAAACAAACCAAGAATTGACATTACGAGGAGTGTTACGAATGGTGTTACCAAGAGATCAAGTACATCTGGAACCACTCTACGAACAGCTTTTTCAAACTTAGCTCCGACAACCCCGATGATGAAGGCCGGAAGAACTGAACCTTGCAAACCAACAACTGGGATAAATCCGAAGAAGTTCATAGCAGTTACTTCACCGCCAGAAGCAACAGCCCAGGCATTTGGAAGTGAACCAGAAACGAGCATCATACCAAGAACGATACCAACAGCTGGGTTACCACCAAATACACGGAAGGTTGACCAAACAACCAAACCTGGCAAGATAATGAATGCTGTGTCAGTCAAGATTTGAGTGTAAGTTGTAACATCTTCTGGAAGTGTCATTCCAAGAGCATTCAAGAGACCACGAACACCCATGAAGAGACCAGTTGCTACGATAACTGGAATGATTGGAACAAAGACGTCACCAAAAGTACGGATGGCACGTTGGAACCAATTTCCTTGTTTAGCAGCTTCTGCCTTCATCTCATCCTTAGATGTCGTTGGCAAACCAAGAGCTACGACTTCATCGTACATCTTGTTAACTGTACCTGTACCAAAGATGATTTGGTATTGACCTGAGTTAAAGAAAGCACCTTGAACTTTTTCCAAGTTCTCAATAGCATCTTTGTTAATCTTCGCTTCATCTTTCACCATAACACGAAGGCGAGTAGCACAGTGAGCTACACTGTTAACATTCTCACGTCCGCCCAAGGCTTCGATGACTTTTTTTGCAATTTCTGTATTGGTCATTTGCAAAAATCTCCTTATAAAAAAATTTGTTCTTGTTTGAAAGCGATTTTACTCGCCCCACGAATATTATTCTATCACGTTTAAAAAATATGTCAAGCGTTTTGCAGAAAAAATTTTGCTATTTTTTATTTTTTGATTGTTTTTGCTATTTTTTTCATCAACACAGCCATAACACCCTCTAAAATCAAGGTTTTTACTTTAAAGTTTTTCAAAAACTTTCATATTTTCATCATTTTCCATAAAATTACGTTTCCAAACTCTGTCAATCGTTTGACATTTTTTTCTTTAATTTAGTGTAAAAGACTTGCTTTTTTATAAGGAAACGTTTACTATTAAGATAGTAGAATTTATGGAGGAAATAGAAATGGAATGGACTACTGAACGTCGTTACAGACGTTATGAAGATTGGACACAAGAAGAAAGAAAAGAAATCCAAGAAAAGATGGTGCAATCCCCATGGCATGTCAGCTATCACATTGAACCAAAGGAAGGACTTCTCAACGATCCAAACGGTTTTTCTTATTTTGATGGTAAGTGGATTGTATTTTACCAAAACTTCCCCTTTGGAGCAGCCCACGGCTTGAAATCTTGGGTTCAACTTGAGAGTGACGATTTGGTGCACTTTACTGAAACAGGTGTAAAAATCTTACCTGATACTCCACTGGATAGCCACGGCGCTTACTCAGGATCTGCTATGCAGTTTGGTGATCAATTGTTCCTATTCTATACAGGAAATGTCCGTGATGAAAATTGGGTTCGCCACCCTTATCAGATTGGTGCCTTGATGGATAAGGATGGAAATATTAAAAAGATTGATAAGATCTTGATTGATCAGCCTGCTGATGCTACTGACCACTTCCGCGATCCACAGATTTTTAACTTTAAAGGACAATACTACGCTATCGTTGGTGGTCAAGACTTGGAGAAAAAAGGGTTTATCCGTCTTTACAAAGCTGTCGAAAATGATTATACAAACTGGCAAGAAGTTGGTGATCTTGACTTCAACAATGACCGTACTGCCTATATGATGGAGTGCCCAAATCTTGTCTTTGTTGGAGAACAACCTGTCCTTCTCTACTGCCCACAAGGTTTGGATAAAAAGGTTCTTGACTACGATAATATCTATCCAAATATGTATAAAATCGGTGTTTCCTTCGATCCTGAAAATGCTCGTATGGTAGATGTGTCTGAACTACACAATCTAGACTATGGTTTCGAAGCATATGCCACTCAGGCCTTCAATGCTCCTGATGGACGTGCTCTGGCAGTTAGTTGGCTTGGTTTGCCAGATGTGTCTTATCCATCTGATCGTTTTGATCACCAAGGGACTTTCTCATTGGTCAAGGAACTTACCATTAAAGATGGCAAACTCTATCAGTATCCTGTAGCTGCTATCAAAGAACTCCGTGCTTCACAAGAGGAATTTTCAAATCGTTCTGAAACCAAAAACACCTACGAGCTCGAGCTTAACTTAGCAGCCAATAGTCAAAGTGAAATCGTTCTTCTTGCTGACAAAGATGGCAAAGGACTCTCTATCAATTTTGACCTTGTCAATGGTCAAGTTACTGTTGACCGCAGTCAAGCAGGTGAGCAATATGCTCAAGAATTTGGAACTACTCGCTCATGTTCAATCGACAACCAAGCTACTACTGTAAATATCTTCATCGATAATTCAGTCTTTGAAATTTTCATCAATAAAGGAGAAAAAGTATTTTCTGGTCGTGTCTTCCCTCACAAAGATCAAAATGGAATCCTCATTAAATCTGGAACCCCAACTGGAACTTACTACGAATTAGAATATGGTCGCAAAACTAACTGATGTCGCAGAACTAGCAGGCGTCAGCCCAACTACTGTCTCACGTGTTATCAATAAAAAGGGCTACCTGTCAGAAAAAACTATTCAAAAGGTCAATGAGGCCATGCGGGAGTTAGGCTACAAACCCAACAACCTTGCTCGTAGCCTCCAAGGGAAATCAGCCAAGTTAATTGGGTTGATTTTCCCAAAAATCAGCCATGTTTTCTATGCTGAATTGATTGACAAACTGGAGCACGAACTCTTCAAAAACGGCTATAAGACCATCATCTGTAATAGTGAGCACGATTCGGAAAAAGAACGTGAATATCTTGAAATGCTAGAAGCTAATCAAGTGGATGGCATTATCTCTGGTAGCCATAACTTAGGGATTGAGGACTACAATCGCGTAACGGCTCCAATCATTTCTTTTGACCGAAACCTATCACCAGACATTCCTGTCGTTTCCTCTGATAACTATGCTGGTGGAGTCCTAGCAGCTCAAACCTTGGCTAAAACTGGATCCAAGTCTGTCATTATGATTACAGGTAATGACAACTCCAATTCACCAACTGGACTTCGCCATGCAGGCTTTGCTTCTATCTTCCCAAAAGCTCCCATCATCAATATTTCCAGTGACTTTTCACCCCTCCGCAAGGAAATGGAAATCAAAAGTATTCTGAAAAAACAAAAACCAGATGCTATTTTCGCATCGGATGATTTGACTGCCATCTTGGTAATGAAGATCGCCCAGGAACTTGGCATCTCTGTTCCAGAACAACTCAAGGTTATTGGTTACGATGGAACTTATTTTATCGAGAATTTCTATCCTCATCTTACTACCATTAAACAACCTTTAGAAGAAATTGCTCGCCTGACAGTTGATTTACTCCTTCAAAAAATCGAAGGAAAAGAAGTTGCCACGACTGGTTATTTCTTACCAGTCAGCCTCTTACCAGGTAAAAGTATTTAAACAAAAAGAGTCTGAGACAAAATAGTTCTCAGACTCTTAATTTAGTATACTATCAATAAATAATATTATAGAAGCAATAATAACTATGATTTTACCTATTTGGATAAGTTTACTTTGAGATTTAAATATATTTTCTAACAAAAATATTTGGATCACACACATTATAGGAATTAAATTTTTTGAAATCGAGAAGTATCCAAACAAATAGACTATAAATAATAAAAATAAAACTACATTGTATTTCTTATTCAAAACAGTTATCACCAATTTCCTTAATTCCCAAAATAGTAGACCCCATGTCAACTACAGCATATCCGAATTTTGTAGCTGAAACCACCTCATTAGCATGAACAACTGAAACACCTTCTGTAAGTGCTATATTCAATATTACTGTACTAAGTAATGCAACACTCACCATTTTTATTTTTTTATTCATAATCAAAAATCCTCCTCTCTATATTTTTTGATTATGAATCTTAATAATTTACAACTATGTTATAACAAAAAATGAAAGCGTTGTCAATACATACGTCTTGTTTTTTTGAACAAAAACAGAAAAACTGGCAAATAATGTCATTGAATTAAGAAACTCAAATACGATTCTGTATTTGAGTTTCTTTTATTTGAAAAAACAGTAAAAAGCGCTAAAAATCAAACCAGTCTAAATTTTTCTTATGATCTTAAATGTTTCAATAGCGTTTGCGCTTTTTCTAGATTAAAGGTTTTTTCAGCAATCAAGTTTTCTACTAACTTGGGTACTTCTGCCTCAGTCGCACCTGCTAAAAGCGCTAAAGATTTCGCTTGAAGCTTCATGTGTCCATGCTGAATCCCTGTACTGACAAGAGCTTTAAGTGCTGCAAAGTTTTGAGCGAGACCAATCGAAACGATAATTTGAGCCAATTCTTTGGCAGATGGTTGACCTAGCAACTCATGACTGAGTACAACTCGAGGATTGAGACCAATCGAACCGCCCTTAGTGGCAACTGGCATCGGCATGGTCATCTCTCCAATAAGCTCTTCGTTTTCCAAATCTATAGTCCAACGACTGAGTCCTCGATAGGCGCCATCATGACTTGCATAGGCATGCGCTCCTGCTTCGATGGCACGCCAATCATTTCCTGTCGCAATCAAAAGGGCATCGATTCCATTAAAAATTCCCTTATTGTGAGTAGCTGCTCGATAAGGATCTGCCTGAGCAAACTGGCTAGCTAAAACCATTTTTTCCGCTAGTTCACGCGCTTCATCCTTCTGGCGACTCAAATAACGAAAGGCAATACGACAAGTTGCTGTTACTAGAGAATCTGTGGCATAGTTGGATAGAATTCCCATTAAACTTTGCCCTTGACTTAGAGCCTCTAGACTTGGTTTTAAAGCTTCAAGCATGGTATTGAGCATATTAGCTCCCATTGCTTCCTGAGTATCTACATGGAGATAAACCACTAAAAAGTCAGACTCACCAGAAATTTTTTCAACTGTTAGCTCTCTGGCTCCACCACCACGTTTGACAATAGAGGGATAGGCTTGGTTTGCTTGTTCGAGCAACTCTGCTTTTTGACTCAGAATAGCCTGACAAGCTTTATCCCTATCTGGAACCTGATAGAGGGCTACCTGACCTATCATTTGTCGCTGATGAACTTGAGCTGTAAAACCTCCAGCACGTTTGATAATCTTACTGGCAAAACTAGCTGCAGCAACAACAGATGGTTCTTCGGTCACATAGGGAACTGTGTATTCTTGACCATTTACCAGAACTTCTGGAACGATTGAGTATGGAAGTGAGAAGGTTCCTACCACATTTTCACTCAATTGGTCCGCTACTGCTAGACTGAGATTTTCATTTTGCGCAAGACTTTCTTGGGCTTCAATAGTAGTAAGCGCCTGAGACTTAACGAACTCTAGGCGCTCTTGAATTGATTTTTTAGCAAATCCATTCCAATTTTTTTTCATTATTTTTCAACCTTGCTGTAGCGACGTTGGTGTTCTACAATCTCAACAAGGGCATAGTCTTGCCCTTCATAGCCTGACATCGTTGCAGAACCAGACTCATCTAATTGGGCTTCCTCAAAGAAGATTCGTTCATAGTCAGCAACACTCAATGCTTGACGTTGGTCTAGCAAGTCTAAGCGATTTTTCTGCAATTGCTTTTCAAAACCTTCAACCAATACTACACTAAAGAACTCAGATACAGCCCCACTACCATAGCTGTAGAGGGCAATCTTATCCCCAGCTTTTAGGCTATCAGAATTTTCAAGAAGAGACAAGAGACCTAAGAAGAGTGAACCTGTATAAATGTTCCCAACTTTTTGGCTATAAATAATAGATTCATCAAAGTGCTTTTGAAGCAAGTCCTTCTTCTCTTGAGGCAAGGATTTGTCTAGGATTTTTTTCAATCCTTTGAGAGCTAGCTTTGGATATGGCAAGTGGAAACATACAGCTTCAAAATCATCCAAAGTACAGTCATAACGCTTTTGGTACTCTTCCCAAGTCGTTTTTAAGCTATCAAGATATTGTTGCGTTGAGTAAACCCCATTTACAAATGGTGTTGTCGAGTAATTTGGACGCCAAAAGTCCATAATATCACGAGTTTGTGCAACATTATCATTATTGAAGACCATAACACGTGGATTTTGGCTAATCAACATAGCAACACAGCCTGCACCTTGAGTTGGTTCTCCAGGAGTTTCGACACCATATCTTGCAATATCGCTAGCCAGCACTAAAACTTTTGATTTAGGAGAATTTTCTACATGTAACTTAGCATAGTGAAGGGCCGCTGTTGCACCATAGCAAGCTTCCTTGATTTCAAAACTACGAGCAAATGGTTGAATTCCTAGCAAACCGTGTACAAAGACAGCTGCAGCTTTACTCTGGTCAATCCCAGACTCTGTCGCTACGATAACCATGTCAATCTCTTGCTTCTCTTCTTCAGTCAGGATAGAATTACCTGCACTGGCAGCCAAGGTAACAATATCCTCTGTCAAAGGAGCAATACTCAATTCTTTTAAAAGGAGTCCTTTACTCAATTTTTCAGGATCAATTCCTCGGGTTTCCGCTAAATCTTGTAATTTCAAAACGTATTGACTGGTTGCAAAACCAATCTTATCAATACCGATTGTCATATTTACCTCTATTTTTATCATTCATTGTAAAAAATCGTTCACCTCTATTTTATCACAATTGAGGTCAAATGAGCTAAAAAAGACTTGATTCACCAAATCAAGTTCATTATCTCATTTTTCAAATAGAACTTTAGGGCTACAAAAAATCGAGTCTTAGCTAGCTCGATTCTTTTTGAGATAATGATACAATTTCAACAAAACTGTCCCACTGGCCATTCCAATGGAGATAACAAGGGCCAACATCATAACTAGCATGGCACTAGAAATGGCATGGCCGTAGTCACCTGTAACGAAGAAGGAAGTGGTTCGATAGGACAGATAACCTGGCACTAATGGTGCCAGAATGGCTAGGGCAAAAACCACTGCTGGTGTTTTGTAGAGAATACTCATAATCTGGCTAACACAAGAACCAATCACCGCAGCAATAAAGGTTGCCAAAATAACATTGGTTGGTTCCTTGAGTATCAGATAGAGTAGCCAGATAGACATTCCTAAAACTCCACCAGGGATAAGCATGGAACGCTGGACATTTAAAACGATTAAAAAGGTAATAATGGCAAGCAAACTTGCCAGAGCTTGCAATAAAAATGTTGTTAGTGTCATATTAGTTCATGAGTATGAGGGCGACTGATGTTCCAGCCCCTAAGGCAAGGGTAATCAGCAAGGATTCAAACATCTTGCTCATACCAGAGTTAATGTGATTGGTCATAATATCTCGAACAGCATTGGTCAGAGCAATTCCAGGTACAAAAGGCATAACCGCACCCGCAATCACCAGATCAGCTGTTGATGGTAAACCAGAATAGCGCGCCCAAAATTGTGCAATCAAACCAAAGACAAGAGCTCCTGCGAAAGCAGTCATAAAGGGAATACGGATAAATTTTTCTACATAGAGCGAACAAGTGAAGGCAAACAAGGTCGCCACTCCTGCTCCGATTGCATCGTAGACATTCCCACCGAACATGATTGAAAAGAAAGGAGCACTGAGGGTCGCTGCAGCAATTAGTTGAACATTGGTATAGGGAGATGCCTTGGCATTCAATTCCTTTAGTTGGATAAAGGCTGTCTCCAAATCCAGCTGTCCTGCTACAAGTTGCCGTGAAATCTGGTTGACATCACACACCTTCTCAATATTATAAGCAGAGGAGGTCACTCGCTTCATACGAGAGATATTTGTATTTTCAATGGAAAAAAAAATGGCGGCAGGCATGGCTAGGACATTGCAATCCATAATGCCTTGCGAGTGCGCAATACGAATCATAGTATCCTCAACACGATGGATTTCAGAGCCATTTCGAAGCAGAATCGTTCCTGCAAGCATAATGACATCAATAACTGCATTCAGTTTTTTTGATTCGTCCATATTTCCCTCCTTGATAAGCTTCTTTTATTTTATCACAAATTTGAAGGAAAAAAAATCTTTGTCACAAAAACTGTGACAAAGATTGGTTAGTTATTTGTGCTATGTTCGTCCACATGAGTTTGCGAAGACGAAGATGGAGTTGTTGGACCTTGTGATGGCACTGTATTGTCCGTTCTATTAGTATTGCGCTGGCTCGAAGACGGAACCGAAGAAGATGATGGTGGAGTTTTTGGTTTATAAATAGAAATCTTTATACGTGTCGTACTTAGATCAACTTTCTCACCTAGTTTTGGACTTTGATCCACAACGGTTCCTTCAGCAGCGCCCTCAGGAGCTGTCGATACCTCCACTACTTCGATATTGGCTTCCTTGACACCAACAATTTGAATTAAGTTATTCTTTGTAAATTCAAGACTTGAGCCAATATAACTTGGCATGGTCACGGTTGTCACCTTTTTAGCAACAGTCAAAACGATAGAAGTTGCCTTGCTAAGATCATAGGTTGTACCTTCTGCTAGGCTCTGTTTTAAAACCACACCTGGTTCTGATTCACTGGACTCTTCTTCTTCAATCTTAATCAGATTTTCAGGAACCTTTTTCCCTTTCAATTCTGCAATAACATCAGTAGATTTTCGTCCAATATAGTTTCCAATCTTAAATGATTGTTTACCTGAAGATATGATTAGATTAACTTTAGACCCTTCTTTGCGAGCTGAGCCAGCATCTGGATCTGTTCGGATAACCCGTCCTTCCTCGACTGTTTCACTGGCTTCCGTTTTCTCATCACCAACTTCAAAGTTGGCTTTTTTCAAAGTTTCCTTAGCTTCAGCAACAGTTTGACCTGCAACTTTTGGAATCTCAACAGTAGCTGGTGTTCTGGATAAAATCCACACCAAAGAAGCGGCAACCAGTACGAAACTTGCTAGTAGAACTAGATAACGTGCTTTAAAACGACGTTTTTTCACCGGTTTTTCCACAGATTTTTTAGCGCTTACTTCTGGGCTAGCTTTAGTTGCCTGATGGCTATCTGTCTGTGGTTGAACCTTAGGAATAGAGGTCAAGGTTGTTTGAGAAACCTTTGGCAAGGTCTTGGTATCTGCCTTACTAGCATCATCAAAAACAAGTTTAGGTTCATTTCTGCGGTTATAAGATAGACTGCTAGATAAATCAACATACATCTCTGAAACCGACTTGTATCGATCCGTAAGCTTTTTAGCAGTTGCCTTGATAACCACATTTTCTAAGGCTTGGGGGACAGATGGATTTTCAGCGATGACCGATGGCAGCGGTTTTTGAAAATGCTGGAGGGCAATGGTTACTGCACTATCGCCATCATAAGGGATATGCCCTGTCAACATCTCATAGAAGATAATCCCCATGGCATAGATGTCACTCTGGACAGTTGCCTTAGAGCCACGAGCCTGCTCAGGTGACAAGTAGTGGACAGAGCCCAGCATAGAGTTGGTCTGAGTCAGACTGGTCTCTGCAAAGGCTACGGCAATCCCAAAGTCAGTTACCTTGGCCGTCCCATCCGGAGTTAAAAGAATGTTTTGAGGTTTTAAGTCACGATGGACAATACCTTTAGTGTGCGCTAAGCGCATCGCTAAGAGAATCTGACCCATAATACGGACAGCTTCTTCATTTGAGAGGGGATAGTGTTCTTTGATATAGCGCTTGAGATCAAGACCGGCTACATATTCCATAGCCAGGTACTGTTGACCGTCCTCTTCGCCGATATCCGTTATCCGAACGATATGGGGATGATCTAAGTCAGCCATTGCACGCGCTTCACGCTGAAAACGAGCAACAGCAATCGGGTCAGTCTGGTAGTTAGTCCTTAGGACCTTTACAGCTACCTCTTCCCCGTCTAAAATCAAATCCTTGGCCAGGTAGACATCCGCCATACCTCCACGGCCAATTTGTTTGACAATCCGATACCGCCCGGCAAAAATCTTGCCGATCTGGATCATTGTGCCGCCTCCTCCTCAATCGAAACAAGGGCAACTGTAATATTATCAAGGCCACCAGCATTGTTAGCAAAACGAATCAAGGTCGCCGCTTTATCATCAAGCGAGATATCACTTGTGACAATATCACAGATTTCACTAGCTGAAATCATATTTGTCAGACCATCGCTATTGAGCAAGAGATAGTCTCCTGCTTCCAAACTGACAATTCCTAAGTCAGGTTGAATTTCGTCTTTTTGTCCGATAGATTGGGTGATAATATTTTTTTGTGGATGCGCTTCTGCCTCTTCTGGTGTCAGTTGACCTGCCTTGAGCAATTCGTTAACCAAGGAATGATCACTTGTCAGTTGACGGTACTCTTCCCCTCGAATGAGACCGATTCTAGAATCTCCGATATGGGCATAAATTGCCTGATTTCCGATAACTGCAAGAGCTTCGAGGGTTGTCCCCATTCCCTTGTAGGCTTCATCTCGTCCTAGTTGATAAATCTTTTGATTTTCAATTTCTAGGTAGTGGGCAAACCATTCGCGAACTTCATTGACCGTGTCAATCTGGGTATCTACCCATGACACACCCAAGTCAGTCACAGCCATTTCGCTAGCAATATTTCCTGCGCGATGACCTCCCATTCCGTCAGCCAAGAGAATCATTGTACAACCTGCTCGGTTGATAAAAAGATTGACATAGTCTTGATTATTTGTACGCTTCTGACCCACATCTGTTAATAATGAAATCTCCATTGTGTCAGTTCCTTCCTAATTGGATATCTTACGAAATTGGCTAATAAAGAATCCATCACTTCCGTACAATTCCGGAGTAATAAGGATACAGCCATCTTTTAGAATATCCTTGCATTCGTGTTCTAGTTTAACCTGCTCGAACTCGGGATGACTTTCTAAAAATGCTTGAACCACTTTAAAGTTCTCTTCCGAGACAATAGTGCAGGTACTATAGGTTATTATACCACCTTTTCGTAGTGTTTGACAAACACTACCTAATATTTCCAGCTGAATTTCCTGTAATGACGCGAAATCTGCTGTCTCTTTATTATATTTGATATCTGGTTTTCGACGCAATAAACCAATCCCTGAACAAGGGGCATCAACAAGAATCTTATCAAATTGATCCTTACCAAAAAATTCATGCACTTTTCGAGCATCCAGTTTTTGCGTTTGGACACGGTCCGCTACACCTAAACGCTGAGCATTTTCTTGAATTAAGGTGAGTTTGTGGTCATAGAGATCTAAAGCCGTTACCTGACCTGTCGTCAGATAGGATGCCATATGGGCGGTCTTTCCGCCAGGAGCTGCACAGGCATCCAAAACCTGCTCCTCTCCTTGTAGCTCTAGTGTTGGTGCAACCAGTTGACTAGACTCATCTTGGATAGTAATAACCCCTTCAGCAAACAAGTCATGACCCGCAAAATGCCCCTGTTCCTTAACCAGACCAGCAGGAGATAAATGAGAATCACTTGCACCAAGCAGAGCTTTGATTTCCTCTTTTCGGCTCAAATCTGTTACGCGAATACTGGCTTTATTACGCTTCAATAGACTTTCAAAAATCGCTTGCGCTCTCTCTTCACCATACTCTTCCTTGAGCTTAGAAACCAACCACACTGGCAAAGAGTAGGCGATGGAATCACGCTTATTTTTACGTTTGATACTGGCAATATCTGGCAAGCCCTCACGCAAGATGCGGCGCAGAACAGCATTGACTAGTTTTTCGCTACCTTTTTTTCGAAGTTTAGCCAGTTCCACTGCTTCATTGACCACTGCATGATCAGGAAGTTTATCCAAGTATTGGAGTTGATAGACGCTCATGAGAAGCAAAACATAGAGCCAGCTGTCTAGCTTGTCTCTATCCTCAATAAAGTGAGACAAATACCATTCTAAAGTTAGTTTACGAGCTACGGTTCCATAGACCAGTTCGGTCACCAAGCCTTTGTCTGTTGCTGACAGCTGACTGGCTTTTAGGTGTTTGTTTAAGGCGATATTGGAGTAAGCTTGTTGGATAAAGACATATTCCAATACCTCTAGGGCTAAACTTCTAGCCGTTTCTACTTTAGTCACCAAATCGTTCTCCTACTGCTAAAGTCCGTCCCACACCGTTAAGGAAGGAACCAATGTCCATTTTAGGTTTTCCTGCTGGTTGAACCTGTTTGAGAGATAGAGCCCCTTCTGCTGTTGCGACAATCAATTCTTTCTTACCGATGGAGAGTATCTTACCTGGAGTTCCATGACCTTCTACAGGCAGAGCTTCATAGATTTTGAAGCGTTCGCCCTTTAGAAAAGTATGAGCAACTGGCCAAGGATTCATCCCACGAATTTGGTTAAAGAGTTGACGGTTGGTCTTGTTCCAGTCCAGTTTTTCCTCCTCTGGTTTGATATTTGGTGAGAAAGTTACTTGGCTTGGATCTTGCGGTTGAGGCTGAATTTCACCAGCTATATAAGCAGGTAGAGTATCCAAAAGCAAATCACGACCAACAACCGCCAATTTCTCAAACAAGGTTCCTACATTGTCCTCATCTGTAATTGGAATACTACGACGGGAAATCATATCTCCTGCGTCCATCTCCTTGACCATTTCCATAATGGTTACTCCTGCCTCCTCATCACCCTGAATCAAGGCATAATGGATAGGAGCACCACCACGGTGTTTGGGAAGGAGGGAAGCATGAACATTGACTGCAAAATCCATGCTATCAAGGAGTTTACTTGGGAGGAATTGTCCAAAAGCTGCTGTTACAATCCCATCAGCTCCCAAATTCATGATGGCTTCCATTTCTGGACTACCCGATAATTTTTCAGGTTGGTAAATAGGAAGTCCTGCCTCTTTGGCTGCTTGTTTGACTGGGGTTTCTTGGATGACTTTTTTACGTCCAACCGCACGGTCTGGCTGAGTTACAACTGCAACAATCTCGTAGCGGTCATCTGTCAAAAGTCCCTTTAAAACAGTCGCTGAAAATTCAGGCGTTCCCATAAATATTAGTTTTGTCATCTTTTCTCCTTCTATAAAAATTGTTGCGGTTCGTGGTCAATACTGAGACGAAGTTCGCTATTTTCCCGTTCTTGTGTCAAGGCCAAGACCTGGTTAAGGGTTGAGCCCAGCTCATCTTCTAAACGGTATTTAATCAAAATTTGGTAATGATAGAGGTTATGAGTGCGAGCGATAGGTTTTGGTGTTGGTCCAAGGATGATACTAGCATCCGACAAACCTGACCGCAATATTTCCATGACTTCATAAGCTCTTCTAAGAACCTCTTCTTCTTTCTTATGAGACAAGGTAATTCCAATTGTGAAATAATAAGGTGGATAACCCAACTGACGTCTGATGCCCATTTCATAGGCATAAAATCCTTCGTAATCCTGATCCTTGGCAAAGCGAATAGCATAGTGCTGAGGATTGTAAGACTGGATCAAGACCTGCCCAGCTTTTTCAGCTCTTCCTGCTCGTCCTGCCACCTGGGTCAAGAGTTGGAAAGTTCTCTCAGAAGAACGGAAATCAGGCAGGTTCAAGGCTGTGTCCGCATTGAGAACACCAACCAAGGTCACATTTGGAAAGTCCAAGCCCTTGGCAATCATCTGGGTGCCAAGTAAAATATCAGCCTCCCCTTTTCCGAACTGCTCCAGTAAGGCTTGGTGGCTGCCTTTCTTACGAGTGGTATCCACATCCATTCGCAGAATACCTGCCTGCGGAAAGAGTTCTGCTAGCTCATCGTAGGCTTTCTGAGTTCCTGTTCCATAGTATCGAATACTACGACTCTGACAGTTTGGACAGACATGAGGGATTTCCTTAGAAAAACCACAATAATGACAATTCATAGTCTTAGTATCCATGTGTAGCGTCAAGGAAATATCACAGTTGGGACAGGTATCAACAGTCCCACATTCCCGACACATAACAAAGCTAGAATAACCACGACGATTGAGCATGAGAACAACCTGCTCTTTTTTATCCAATCGATTTCGAATGGCCTCAATCAGTGGTGGTGTAAAGTTTGATGTTTCATTTTGCCCGATATAATCACGGAAGTCAATCAGTTGAACTTGAGGAATACTTGCTAAAGGATTGGCCCTTTGCGTCAGACGGAGATGTTGATAAACACCCTTGCCAGCACGCGCACGACTTTCTAGACTCGGTGTTGCAGAACCCAGGACTAGGGCAGCCTGATTGTACTGGGCTCGTAAAAGAGCCACATCTCTAGCATGATAACGAGGATTGCTATCTTGCTTATAACTAGCCTCGTGCTCTTCATCGATAATGATAACACCTAGATTTTTTAAAGGCGCAAAAATAGCAGACCTGGCCCCTACAACTACCTGAGCATCTCCACGCTCCACCTTGCGCCACTCATCATACTTTTCACCATTGGACAAGCCTGAGTGAAGAATGGCTACTTTATCACCGAAACGAGCAATAAAACGCTCCGTCATTTGAGGTGTGAGAGAAATCTCTGGCACTAGAACAATCGCTGTTTTTCCCATATCCAGGGCACCTTGGATAATCTGCAGATAAACCTCGGTTTTCCCACTTCCAGTGATTCCTTGTAGAAGAAAGGGAGGATATTGCTTCCCAATCGCTCCAACAACCGCCTCACAGGCTTGTTTTTGCTCTGGGTTTAACTCTAAGGCTTGATTTGACTCGATTCCTTCAAAGTAGGCGGCTGAGCGTTGAACTTCCTTTTGAAGAATCGTCAAAGCCCCCTGTTCCACAAAGAAATTGACTTGTTCCCGTGAGTAATGTTCTAACAAATCAGCTAAAGGAACTGTTTCAGGATGTACTAATAAATATTCTCGCAGTTCCAATTTCTTCTTGGCACGATTTGAGATTTCTAGCTTTTCTAACTGTTCAAGATGAACTTCAACCCAAGACTGCGTCTTAACTTTCTTCTGATCCACAGCCTGATACTCTAGCTTCAAGATCCCTTTTCGGGTCAAACGCATCATCTCAGCTTGCTTTTCTAGGTCAAGAGATGAAAATGCTAGAGACTCCTGCGAACCAAACAAACGGTCTCTATCTTTCTGACTCAAGCCTTCCAGAGGATAGAGGATCTTATCATAGCTAGAATTCAAAAATCCTGGAAGCATGGCTTTTAAGATAGAAATCTTGTATGAAAAAACTGTCTTACGTAGTTCTTCGGCCAACCAGAGTTGTTCCTCTGTTAAAACAGGAGAAAAGTCCAGCACCTCGGCAATTTCTTTTAAGTCCTCGTCTGCCACATCTGCATCAGATTGAGACTCCAACCCAAGAACAATTCCCTGAATCAAGCGATTGGCCTTCCCAAAAGGTACATGAACTCGCATGCCAACTTCCAGCATCTCTTCAAATTCCTCTGGAATCTTGTAGCTATAGGGCTGGTCTGTCTGCATCAAGGGAACATCCACAATGATTTTTGCAATAGCCATATCCTCACCTCCTTCTCTTCTTAAATCCTTTTAATTGATTGAGTATTCTTGCAATAGAAAAAATAAGATTGAGTCCCCCCAACCTTAAATTTTTTCACCTTCTTCTTTTTCTTTCGCGATTTGCTCTTTAATTTTCTTTTCTTCTTCTTCTTTCAATCGTCTTTCTTCTTCGATACGACGACGAACAGCTTCGCGTTTTCCTTCTGGATCTGGGTGGATGGTTACATTCCCTGATTCAATTTCTTCCAAGGCACGAAGAGTTGATTTTTCAGATTTGAATTCTTGAGTAGCAGGTGCTCCAGCTTCTAATTCATGAGCACGCTTTGCTTCCAAGATAACGAGTGAATATTTTGATGGTACCTTGTCAAGTAAGGTATCAATAGAGGGTTTAAGCATCATTTGTTTGTACCTGTTTTCTAAATTTTATCGAATAGTCGGAGACTTTGGTAGCATATCCTGATAATGACCAATCACGCGGTCTACACGGAAATGTTCTGCTTCAATCACACGTTTAACACGATCGGCCGCTAGAGGAACATGGTCATTTACAATAGCGTAGTCATACTCACGCATCAAAGCAATTTCTTCCTTGGCTTTTTCGATACGCTGAGCAATCACTTCTGCACTATCTGTACCTCGGCCAACGAGACGGTCTTGCAATTCTTCCAAATCTGGTGGTGTTAAAAAAATAAAGACCGCATCTGGAACTTTTTTCTTAACCTGGAGAGCTCCCTGCACTTCAATTTCAAGAAAGACATCGATTCCCTTATCAAGCGTTTCATTAACATAAGTCAGAGGAGTTCCATAATAGTTACCCACATACTCTGCATACTCTAACATTTGCCCTTGACGGATCAACTCTTCAAATTCCTCCCGTGTACGGAAGAAATAATCAACACCATCTACTTCACCTGGACGTTGTGCCCGCGTTGTCATAGATACAGAATATTGAAATTGATTTTCAGAACTCTCAAAAATTTCTCGTCTAACCGTTCCTTTTCCAACTCCTGAAGGACCTGAAAAAACGATTAGTAAGCCTCGGTCTGCCATTATGTCTCCTTTGGATAGTTTGTGAAATGACTTGAAAATTTCTGTAAGATTATATATCTAAAGCCATTTCTGCTCGCTACAATCTTTCTATCTAGTGTAACAAAAAAGCAGTAATTTTTCAACTGCTCTTTCTTATTTATTTTGCATAATCAACTGCACGAAGTTCACGAATCACGGTTACCTTGATATTTCCTGGGTAATCGAGATTGTTTTCGATTTTCTCACGAACTTTATGAGCCAAGATTGTGACCTTGTCATCTTTGATTTGACCTGGATTTACCATAATGCGGATTTCACGACCTGCTTGAAGGGCAAAGCTATTTTGAACACCTTCAAAGCTATTCGCAATTTCCTCTAAATCATGGAGACGTTTAATGTAGCTTTCGAGTGACTCACTACGAGCTCCTGGACGGGCTGCGCTTAAGGCATCCGCTGCAGCAACGATAACTGCGATCACACTTTCAGGTTCTACATCTCCGTGGTGACTTGCAATGGTGTTGATTACAACTGGATGCTCTTTGTACTTGCGAGCTAACTCGGTACCAATCTCAACGTGGCTACCTTCTACTTCACGGTCAATGGCTTTACCAATATCGTGAAGGAATCCCGCACGACGAGCAAGGGTAGCATTTTCACCAAGTTCGCTGGCCATAATACCAGCCAACTTAGCAACTTCAATCGAATGACGCAAGACATTTTGTCCGTATGAAGTACGGAACTGCAAGCGACCCATGATCTTCATCAAGTCAGGGTGAAGGTTCGGTGCACCAATTTCATAGGCTGCTGCCTCACCATATTCACGAATCTTGTTATCAATCTCTTGACGATTTTTCTCAACCAACTCTTCGATACGAGCTGGGTGGATACGTCCATCCTTAAGCAAGGTTTCCATCGTCATACGGGCAATCTCGCGACGGATAGGATCAAAACCTGACAAGGTTACCACTTCTGGAGTGTCGTCAATGATAACATCAACCCCTGTCAAACTTTCAAAGGTACGAATATTACGCCCTTCACGACCAATGATACGACCTTTCATGGTATCATCAGGCAGATGAACTGTAGAGTTGGTAGACTCAGCTACATACTCACCAGCAATTCTCTGCATGGCTTGAGACAAGATATCCTTAGCCAATTTGTCTGAACGTTCCTTAACTTCTTGCTCAGCCTCACGAATGCGACTAGCAATTTCCTTAGTCAAGTTTTCCTCTGTCTGGGCCAAGATAATGTCTTTTGCTTCCGACTGAGTCAGAGTTCCAATACGCTCTAGTTCAGCTTGCTTTTGTTTCTCAATTTCTTCTAGTTGCTCTTCACGTACATCAAGGTTTTTTGCTCTATCAGAAATACTTTGTTCTTTTTGTTCAAGTGTTTTTTCTTTGTTCGTCAAATTGTCATCTTTACGATCAAGACTGCTAGCACGTTCGGTCAAACGACTTTCGATTTGCTTGAGTTCTTGACGTTCTGATTTAAATTCAGCGTCCACTTCTTCACGGTATTTTCTGGCTTCTTCTTTGGCCTCCAATAGTGCTTCTTTTTTAAGAGACTTGCTTTCGCTCTTAGCTTCATTGAGTAATAAATCCGCTTCGCGCTCAGCTTGTCCTCGTAAATTAGTTGCTTCTTGTTCAGCATTTAAAAGCATCAGCTCTGCAGCCTCTTGTGATGATTTCATCTTGACTGAGATGCTGACATATCCAATGACTAAACCAATGATGACGGCAAAAACAACGATAACAATCGCCATAATTTCCATGTTTTTACCTCAATTTATTTGTTCATCCGAATGATATGCATTCTCATACATTATACCATAAAAAATCATTTTTAACAAACCTTAATTTTAAGTTGTTTTGCTTATTTCGGCGATTAAAATCCTTATTTCCCTAATAAACTAGGGTATTGTTACTAAGCAAATTTTTAAAGAATTTTTTTACACACAAATTAGAAAAAGCCCACCTCTCAGTAGACTTAGTAATGATCCTTAAAGGATAAGAAAGCGACGCTATCACCATCCATCATATATATCAAGCGATTTTCTGCATCAATCCGACGTGACCAAACTCCTTGGTAATCATACTTGAGCGGTTCTGGTTTACCAATTCCTGAAAAAGGATCGCGTTGAATATCCTTGATTAGTTTGTTGATTCTTTTTAATGTTTTCTTATCTTGGTTTTGCCAATAGCAATAATCTGACCAGGCATCTTCTGTAAACTTGAGTAGCATCCATCACTCCTCAATCACATGCACCTGAGTGTGTCCCGCACGAACTTGGGACATTCCTCGCAAGACCTTGTCAGAAAGCTCCTTATTCTGAGCGATTCTTAGAGTTTCTTGAATACTATCCCACTCGCTTTTTGAAAGGACTACAATATCCTCGTCTGGATTTTTATTGACCACCGTCAAAGGCTCAAATTCATCGTTTACCTTCTTCATATAATCCTTCAAATGATTTCGGAATGTTGAGTAAAGAACTGCTTCCATAACCATACCTCGTTTTACCTCTTTTCCACTATTATACACAAAAAGAAAGAAATTGTCAGGAACTTGTACAAGTTTTTTCTTTTATATCTATTTATTCGAAAAAGACCAAAAAAAGCCTACCTTTCAGTAGACTTAGTTTGTTTCTATTCTAATTGGCACTCGACCAAAATTTTGTTCTGCGATACTTGGGTGTCCCAGTTGATAAATTTGGTCTGCCTTTTGAGTTATAGCATCCCAAGGCTCTTTGCCGATTCGGCTAACTAGCTGGACTTGGACTTTCAAGGATTTAAGATGTTGTCTGCCTTTTTCAGTGAAGCCAAGGACATGGATGGCTTCTGGCAGGTCACTTTCTCTAGCCTGCACCAAGATATAGGTCAAGAGGCGTCTGACACGCGCTTTAGTGTACCGTTTGGTAGCCACTAACTCAACCAATTCCTCGACAGATTGGGCTGTTTTGATGGCTTCCTTGATGCGCACTACCATTTCTTGATTGACCTGATAGATGGCAGTTAGGTCTGGATTTGACAAGATTTGATATCGTAAGAGTGGAAAATAATCTTCCCAATTTATCTTACTAGCATTTTCAAAAATTTCAACAGAAGGCATAAAACGTTCTAAGAAATCTTGGTCATTTTGGTGCTGACGAAGAGCTGTCGCCGAGGCAAAGTCCACATCCTTGCCTACAGAATGGTAACCAGCTCCCTGACGTTGAATTGGATGAAGTTTGATGTTGCGCCCCGCGACTGCCTTGGCATAGGCCAGAGCAAGGACATGATTGGGGGTATCTCCAGAAAAATCAAGACCTGCAAATTCCTTCCACATGGCTTGGGTTTTCTGTGGGTAAGAAAGAGAATCAGGTAAATTATCCACAAATTTCTCCATCTCTTGAACACGTTCTGAGTATAGGTCTGCGATTTTCTGGTAATCCAGAACTTCTTCTGTCCCAAATGCTAGAGTGTCAATCTCTAACCGTTCCAAGATAGCCACTGCACCTTGGCCGAAAAAATCCGCTGCTTGGACACTGACGAAAAAGGGCAATTCTACGACCAAATCCGCACCATGTTCCAGCGCCATCTGAGCCCGTGTCCACTTGTCCACGATAGCCGGCTCGCCCCGCTGCATGAAATTCCCAGACATGGCCACAATTTTCAATCCCTCCGCCTGTTCCAGCAGGTATTTGTGTCCATTATGAAAAGGATTGAACTCCGCGATAATACCTGTAATGGTCATGATATTCTCCTACTTCTGTGCGACGAAAAACCAACGGTTACTAGTCTCTGTTGGCACCTTGTCTTCAAAGTCCGAAAATAGTTTAAAGGACTTGAAACCAGCCTGCTCAAGTAAAATATCATAGGTTAAGACCTCATAAGTTCGTTCCTCATGAACTTCATCATGACGACTAAAGGAACCGTCCGCTTCCTTGATAAAGAAGGTCAGTTCATGCACGATAGAATGTGGTGCTGCATCCTCATAGGTATCCCAAAGCATGGCAAAATCTTCCGCATTTTCATGATAAGAATAACCTGGGAAGACCTCATCTGTCTGGTAAGTCGAATGCACATCAAAGATAAAGACCCCATCCTCATTGAGGGCATTATAAACTTCCTTAAAGACGTCCCCTACTTCCACCTCGTCCTGCATATAGCAGATAGAATCCGAGTAGCAGGTCACAAAGTCGTATTTACCTGCCTTGGACAAATCCAGCATATTACCTTCAATGAAATCAATCTTTTGCTTGGCTGAAGCCGCTCTCTTTTCGGCAATCTTCAACATATCCGCACTCAAATCAAATCCAGTCACATCAAAACCAGCTTGCGAAAAGCGAACGGACTGGATCCCTGTCCCACAAGTCAATTCCAAAAGCTTCTTTCTGTCCTTGGTTTTAGGCAAATGGCGTAGCGAAAAGTCCGTCCATTTGTCATATAAACTATCATCCATGACCGCATCATAGACCGCCGCAAAAGTTGCATAAGTTGCCATAATCATGATACCAAGAGCGTCCATGGCAAACACCACTCGCCCTTTACCTTTCAATCAATTTTTCTAAAATAAGCAAATAAAACCCAGTTGACTGCAACTGAGTTCATCTCCTATGCTAAGGTTTCTGAAATATCTACAGAATCTGCCTCATGCCATAGTTTTTCTAGGTTATAGTGGGCACGCATTTCTTCTGAGAAGATATGCACTACAACTCCACCGAGGTCTAGCAAGACCCAACCTCCAGCTGCATCGCCTTCGATATGGCTGCCTTTAAAACCAGCTTCCGCTACTTTTTCACGGATATTATCAGCGATAGCGTCCAACTGACGGCTATTCATAGAGCTAGTGATAACAAAGTAGTCTGTCACACTGGTCAAATCTTGTACATCAAGTGCGAGGATATCCTCGGCACGTTTCTCATCAGCCGCTTTCACGACTAGTTCTAGTAATTCTTTTTCGTTCATTTAGTCCTCTTTCTAGAAAATATGTTTGTAATCTAGGACATCTGCAAAGCGCTCCTCCCAAATGTCCTCATAAAATTCATTTATCGTTTCTGCTGGAATGTCATCGCCATCAAACGTTGTGCAAGTTCCTTCTGGAATAATAAGCTGATAGCCATATTCAAAGGCAACCTTGACAGAGGTATCCACACAATATTCTGTCTGCATACCACATAAAACTAATTTTTCAATCCCCTGTTTATCCAAGTATTCTTTTAAACCAGTTTCTTTGAAAATGCTGTTATACTTCTTCTGAAAGACCTTTTCATTAGGTTTTCGACTTAAAAGCTCAGATAACTGCCAATCTTCTGATGTTTGAGCTGCAGAGTTCTCAATATGTTGAACATAAATAATTTCGATATTCTTGCTTCTAGCCTGGTTTTGTAAATAAGAAATTTTTTCCAATAGACTTTTTATCTGAAACCCAGTTTTCACTAAAATATTCTGAACATCAATGATTATAAAAGCCGTCTTCATTTAATCCTCTTTCAAATAGTGCACATAGGCGTTATAGGTTTCAAGGGTTTGGGGATAGATGGGAAATCCCTGATGCGCTAAATGCTCCACGGTATGAGCTGTCTCGTAGGCCACCGCCTTATTTAGCGATAGTTCAGCAATTTCACGCGCCTCATCTACTCCTGGAAAGGCACGATTGTGCTCGATGTAGTCTGCGACGTAGATAACCTTGTCAAGGTCGGTCATCTGACTCGATCCAACTGTATGAATTTCAATAGCCCGTAAAATTTCAGGATCTTGCAAATCCAAATCTTCCTGAATCTTGTAAATCCCGACCATACCATGCCAGACATTATTGCCCCAGTTTTTGAGGTCTAGATCTAGTTGATAACGGTCAATCAAGTCTAGAAATTCCTGATCTGACAACTTTTTAGCATAGTCATGAAGGAGACCTGCTAGACCTGCTTTCTCGGCATCCACTCCGAATCGTTCTGCAAGTTCAATGGCTGCGCGCTCTACACCCAAACAATGGGTTAAGCGTTTTTCAGGTAGAAGCTCTGCCATTTTTTTCAATAATTCCTCACGGGAACAGTTGATATAGTCCTGGTATGCCATCAGTAAAGTCCTTCTTTCTCAATGTAATCTAGTACAGGCTTAGGTAGGAGAAAGTTAGGTGTGCGTCCTTGGGCGATGAAATCACGCACCATGCTGGATGAAATATCCATGAGAGGCACATCCACCCAGATAACTGGATAAGAAGTCCCTGCCTTGTAACGTGGACGCTGAACCCCTACAAACTGAACTAGATCCACCAACTCATCAATTCTATACCACTTAGGCAGATAGTCTACCATGTCGGCACCGATAATGAAATAGTAATCTGTATCTGGATTCTTCTCTGTTAGAAGCTTCATGGTGTCGTAGGTGTAAGAAATACCCTTACGTTCTAGCTCGATGGTTTCAATAGCTAGACCTTCGACTCCATCAATCGCTAACTCAAGCATTTTGAGACGGTGGTGTTCTGGAATGGTTTCCTTTTTATCAACGTGAGGGGGCTGATATTCGGGCATGAGCAGAACCTGATCCAATCCCAACTGCTGGCGGACTTGGTCTGCTACGATAAGATGAGCATTGTGAACAGGGTTAAAATTTCCACCTAAGATTCCAACTTGCTTACGTTTTTTATCCTTGATTTCTGGCTCTAACTCCACTTTTGTAAAGGGAGTTAATAATTCGATTGCCATAGGCTAATCTCCTTTAGTCTTCTGTAAAAACAGTTTTTTGGAGTATATTTTTAGATTTCTTTAACTTTTTTAGAAATCTTACGATTTTCTTTCTTGCTTGATTGTTTATACAAAATCAAGATGCGTCCGATTTTTTGGACTGTATCCACACCGATTTCTTCTTCCAAGATTTCAGCAACTTCGTGGATATTCTCATCTGTGTTTTGCAAGAGAGTAACCTTGATCAATTCACGCGCGTCAAGTGCTTGGCGAACGCTGGTTTTGATTTGGTCGTTGAGACCATTTTTCCCGATTTGGATGATGGGTTTGAGGGTGTGTGCCTGGCTGTTGAGGAAGGCACGTTGTTTCGATGTTAATGACATATTCTTTCTTCCTTTTTTGATAGTTATTTTAGGTGGTGGGGGACGGTCGGAACTAATTTTTCAATGATTTCATCTTTGAAAAATGGATTTCCTGACCTCACAATTGAGCCTAGGTCTCAATTGTGCCCCTTGCTAATCTAAAGATTGGCAAGACACCACGGCAATAACTATCTTTTTATGAGCTCACTTTGTTCGCTCGGTGATTTTATTTTAAATAATTGCTTTTCGTGTGACGACGGCGACGCCTTCTGGTGCCCAGACGGCTACTTTGGCAGTTCCTGTTACACGGATCCAGCCCAGGCCTGAGATAACTAGGTCAGTCTTATCCTTGATGTTAAATACATGTTGGACTAGTTTTGGAAAATCTTCTTTTTCCTTGCTATTTGGTGGTGTAAGGAGGGTTCCAAGGTGCTTGTCGTAAAAGGCACTAGCTCCCTCTAGCTTGGTACGATGAAGTTTGAGTTCATTGTCAAAGAAGGCTGTAAAACCTTGCTTTTCTCCTGCAATAAAGTCAAAGCGTCCCAATCCACCTAAAAATAGGGTTTGTTCAGGGTTTAGCTGATAGGTTTTTGGCTTGATTTCCTTTTTAGGACTGACATACTTGAGGTTTTTAGCAGTCAAGTAGTGGGCCATCTGGTGACGGTGGATAATCCCCGGCGTATCGTAGATATAAGAACCATCATCGAGTGGAATTTCAATCTTATCCAAGGTTGTTCCTGGGAAGCGTGAAGTTGTGATGACGTTCTGGTCACCTGTAATTTCTTGGATAATGGCGTTGATAAGGGTTGATTTCCCGACATTGGTCACCCCAACAACATAGACGTCACGTCCCTTACGGTAGTGTTCAATCTTGTCGATTACTTCTCTAATGGCATGCTTGTTTTGGGCTGAAGTCAAGACGACATCAACAGGACGCAAGCCTTCTTCGTGAGCACGCTCCATCAGCCATTGGCTAATCTTACCTGGTTTCACTGACTTAGGTAGAATGTCTTTTTTATTTCCAACCAAAAGCACATCATTACCTGACACAAAGCGTGGCAAACCTGGGATAACAGAGCCATTGAAGTCAAAAATATCAATGACATTGACCACCAAGGCATCGCTATCTCCAACCTCGTGCAAGAGTTTTAGGAAATCATCATCCGTCAACTGCACATCTGTGATTTCATTATAATGACGAAGACGGAAACAACGCTGGCAATAAACTTCTCCAGTTTCCAAACCTTTTTCAAGTGCTGACTGAGGTGTAAAACCTAAACCAGTCTTATCTTCCGTCTGAATGGTTGCTCCACAACCAATACAGAGAATTTCTTCCATAATTAGATTCCTTTTTTATAAGTAATAGGGCCGTACTTTTCAGCGATTTTTCTCATCATACGACGCTCACGCGCTCGGTTGATCTGAGTTTTAATAGAGTCGTGTTGAACCAAGGGTTTGACCAAAATCGAGCGAATGCCTGCTCGATGGGCTGCTCGAATATCAGTCATGAGCTGGTCGCCAACCATGACCACTTGGTCTTTTTCATAGTGGAAATGTTTCATGGCACGGTTAATTCCTAAAGTAAAGGGCTTCAGTGCCCAGTAAACATAGTCAATATTAAATTTTTCAACTGCTCGTTTGACACGTTTGGGAGTATTGTTAGATACCACAATGATCCGTATGCCAGCATCACGCAGATCATGCAACCATTGCTTCATCTCTACTGTTCCATCTGGATTATTCCAAGCAATCAGGGTATTGTCCAAATCCACCAAAACAGCTTTGATTCCCTGTTTTTGCAGGCTTTGAACTGTCAGATCATAAACTGCTTCCACGGCAAAATCTGGCATATAATTTTCAATCGCCATTCTGTCTCCTTCTCTTTTATTTTCTAGTAATTTTCTTCAGCCATTGAGATAAGGCTGCCCATAAAATCAAACTTGCTATTAAGATATAAATCCAAGCATTGGGCTCTTCTGTAAATGGCAGAGGGACATTCATTCCGAAAAATCCTGTAATGACTGCAAGAATGGCTAGCAAAACTGAGATAATGGTCAAGGTTGTCAAACTATCATTCAGGTTATTGTTTAGGATGTTGTTGTAAGAAGCGGAGAGTTGTTGCAAGACTTGAGAAATCAAATCTGTCATGGACACCAACTGATGAGCTTCAATCATAGCATCATCAAACTGCTCTCTTTCCACTTCGTTAAAGTTCCGATAAAGCGCGTGTCCTTGGATATGTTCCAAGAGGAGGCGATTTTGTTTAGCCGCAGCTGTCAAGTAAACCATACCAGTTTCCAAGTCAGAGAGGGCAAAGAGATTTTTTTTAGTGGTTGTTTGACGCAACAAGGCACTGATTTCATCCTTGCTCTTATCCATCTGTTCAATGACGGGATAATAAGCATTGCTGATAAGCTCTAAACCGGCAAATAGAAACTTGTAGATTGAAATGATTTCATGATTTTCAAGATAGCCTAGCATCTGATCAATGACATAAGCGTTCTTATGATTGCTGATGGTAATCATTCGTTGTTTTTCAACGATAAAGGTCATAGGAATGGCTTCATAGTATTCCTTGTCCTTCTCTAAGTCAAGAACGTTGTAGATAAAGGTGACTGTCCCATTTTCACGATTATAATCCATGTGGGCTCGTTCGTTTCTATCCAGCGCATATTCGATGGTTTCTTTATCCAATCCATAGATTTCAGATAAATCTTCAAGATTTTTGATGATTTCCACATCTAGATTAATCCAGGTACAACCATTTCCTAACTGCTTATCTAAAAACATCGTTTCTCCTTCACCAAACTCTTTCTATTGTACCATAAATCAAGTAAAATTTCAGTTCTCTTCTTTTCTTGAAAAATTGCTAACGACGGTGATATTCCTATTAGGAACAAAGTGAAGGGCTTGGTCGTCACTTCTCAGTTGAGTCGTCCGAATTCCAACACTGACAACTTTACCTGATACGGTAATAGGCCCATTTGTCAAGACAACCTCGTCTCCAACGTCCAATTGGCGCTCAAAGAGAATAAAGAAGCCATTGATGACATCTGATAGAAAGCCTTGTGCCCCCATACCGATAGCCACTCCAGCAATCCCAGCCCCAGCAAGCAAGCTAGATACAGGCAACCCTAAGATAGACAAGATACAGTAAATCAAGAAGAAATAAAGTGTGTAGTTAAAAATATTCTCAAGCAAACGAGAAATGGTCTTTTGTCTACCTGCATCTCGATTTGAAAATTTAAGTGAAGGTTTAACAATCTTTCGTACAGCAACATGGAGGAACTTTTTAGCTATATAGAATAGAAGGATAAGAAGTAGAAGAGAAATCACCTTGGTCAAGAGATTTTCTAAAACAGTTGTTACATCTAATTTATCCAGATAACGTTGAAAAAATTCTTGCATATAAAACTCCTTTTCTATTCATTATACCATAAATCCTTCCTCGCCATCCTTTTCATAAATATTCATTTATTCTAATAAAATCTATAAGACACTTGCTTTTCAAGTATATTTATACTATAATCATAAACAATACACAAAAAGGAGACCTTTATGAAAAGAATTATTCGTGCTTGGAACAAAACAAATCTTATCAAACGGATCGGAATCGGAATGACCTTAGGAGCAATTCTGGGTCTACTCGTTCCTAATCTAACTGGCATCGGTTTATTGGGAGATTTATTTGTAGGAGGACTAAAGGCCATCGCCCCTATCCTAGTTTTTGCTTTAGTCGCTAACGCCCTTTCCCAACACCAGAAAGGTCAAGATAGCAATATGAAAAAAGTCATTTTCCTCTATTTGCTGGGGACCTTTGCTGCGGCTCTTGTAGCAGTTTTGGCTAGCTTTCTCTTCCCTGTTCAGATGGTCTTGAGTAGTGCTAGTACAGAAGTTACTCCTCCAGACGGCATCGGACAAGTACTCAGTAATCTCCTACTAAAAATAGTAGACAATCCTGTCAATGCCATCATCGGAGCTAACTATATCGGAATTTTGTCCTGGGCTATCGTCTTTGGAGTTGCCATGCGTGAAGCTAGCAAAAATAGCAAGGAGCTACTCAAAACAATGGCCAGTGTGACTTCAAAAATCGTCGAATGGATCATTAACCTTGCGCCATTTGGTATCCTCGGATTAGTCTTCGAAACCATCTCTGGCCAAGGAATTGCGAGTTTAGCAAATTACGGAATCTTACTCGGACTTTTGATTGCCACTATGGTTTTCGTTGCCCTAGTGATCAATCCTCTGATTGCTTTTCTCTTTATCAAGAAAAATCCTTATCCACTTGTTTGGAAATGTTTGCGTATCAGTGGAGTCACAGCCTTTTTCACTCGAAGTTCAGCTGCTAATATCCCTGTTAATATGAAACTCTGTGAGGATCTAGGGCTTAATCCAGATACCTATTCTGTCTCTATCCCACTTGGTTCAACTATCAATATGGCTGGAGCTGCTGTTACCATCAACATCTTAACCCTAGCAGCTGTCAATACCCTTGGAATCTCAGTTGATTTTGCAACAGCCTTTGTACTCAGTATCGTTGCAGCCATCTCTGCCTGCGGTGCTTCAGGGATCGCCGGAGGTTCACTCCTACTTATCCCGGTTGCCTGCAGCCTCTTTGGGATTACCAATGATATCGCTATGCAGGTTGTAGGTGTAGGTTTCGTCATCGGTGTTATCCAAGACTCTTGCGAAACAGCCCTCAACTCCTCAACAGATGTCCTCTTTACAGCAGTAGCTGAATTTTCCTCTGCTCGCAATAAATAATCAAGGCAAGCCTATTTAGGGCTTGTTTTGTCTGGTTTCTATCATTCATTTTAGGAAATGTCTCATGTCTATCACCCAACGTACTTTTAAACTCGTTCTGGCGACCTGTTTGGCCTGTGTTCTAGCCTACTTTCTGGATTTATCTTCAGCAGTGTCCGCTGGTATCATTGCCCTATTGAGCTTATCGGATACCCGTCGAAGCACCATTAAGCTGGCTCGCAATCGTTTATTTTCAACCCTTCTTGCTCTTTTCATTGGCGTCCTTTCCTTTTACCTGACTGGCTATCACATCTGGAGTTTTGGTCTCTATTTGGCTCTCTATGTCCCTCTGGCCTATAAACTTGGCTGGGAGATTGGCATTACCCCGAGTAGTGTCCTAGTCAGTCATCTCTTGGTTCAGAAGTCTACATCACCTGATTTGCTAGTGAATGAACTCCTCCTATTTCTGATCGGTACGGGATTCGCCTTGACTGTCAATCTTTACATGCCTTCTCGGCAAGAAGAAATCCATCTCTATCATCTCAAGGTAGAAGAAAAACTCAAACACATTTTACAACGTTTTGAATATTATCTTGGAAAGGGCGATGGTCGTAACCGTGCCCAACTCGTTGAAGAACTGGATCAGCTCCTTGAAGAAGCTCTCAAACTGGTCTATCTTGATCACTCTGACCACCTCTTTCATCAGACCGACTATCATATCCACTATTTCGAAATGAGACAGAGACAGAGTCGCATTCTTCGTAATATGGCCCAGCAAATCAACACCTGTAATCTAGCCGCAAGCGAAAGCCTAATCCTTGCCCAGCTATTCGCTAAAATTGCAGATCAACTCAGCCAGACCAATCCTGCCAACGATTTATTAAATGATATTGAAAGCTACCTGCAGGTATTTCGCAATCGTAACCTCCCTAAAACAAGGGAAGAATTTGAAACGCGCGCAACCTTACTTCAACTCCTGCGCGAATTGGAAAACTTTATTCAACTGAAAGTTGACTTCTATCAACGCTATTCTGAAGAAAAAAGCAATCTATCATCATAAACAAAACACCTTTTGAACTGCGAGAACTTGCAATTCAAAAGGTGTTTTTCTGTCTCGAACCTAGCTAACTAGTTAATCTTACCGAGTAGCAAAATTGCTATGAACTCCTAATGATAGACTTATCTTTCCCTTAAGAAGTATAGATGGAATTTCTAAACTCATTTGATTCCTTGAGATATGCTTTGTATATAGCTTTTTTCAACTTCTGAACAGGAGTTTCAATGAAACGGTATTGTTTTTGACTGATATTTCCTGCTTTAATCTGAGCAAGCTCTTCTTCTACCGCTACTTCCATCAATTGCTTCATTCGTTCAGGACTAGAAATCACTTCCTGCTTACCTTTGTAGTCAATGGTAATCGGTTTTAACTTACTGATATTCGCAATCCGTTCATCCATTTGTTCCTTCTTGAATTGAGCATAGGTCTTACCAGCTAAGATCTTTTCAAAGATGTATTGGTCTGACAAGGGACGATTCTCTTTTTCTGCATCTTGCTTGTACTGATTAGAGACATAAGGAACGAAACCTTCGTAATAGCCAAGACCTGCCATGAGTTCAAAGGCTTGCTTCCTAAAGCTGATATCCCCACTCATTCCCTTATCATTTTCGTTGACACCATAAATCGTATCAAACATATCAACGGTGTAATAACCATTGGCATCTACTTTGCCTGTAGCCGTGAATCCCTTGATAATATAGCGGTTTACTACGATGTGGTTGTCAATCAAACTATGAACATCGCCTAACTTGCTAGCATCTGCCTCTGTCAAGGCCTTGATTTCCTCACTCTGGTGGGTTGGTTTGACAGATGGATTTGGATAAGAAACAGGAGTTCTTGAACCACTTGTCGCAGTCGGAAAGAGTTGCTTGAAGTAGACTGCCTTATCTGCTACTGACAAACCCAGGCTTGCCTCAGCTTCTAGATAATCTAAAGTATAGAGAACATCGAAACTACCGTGCATATATTCTTTCAAATCTGCGGCTGATTTAAAGCGTTCTGGTGTTTTGTTGTAAAAACTTTCTTTGTCACTCTCATCATAAACAAAGTTCAAGTTAAAGTAACTATCTGTTTCAGGAGTGTAGGAGTTTTCAAAGATTCCACGTGCATAGAATTCTGCTCCTGTACCATCTCGTCGACCATAATTGTTAAAGAGAACTGTACGATCCAACAAGTGAGTCATTTCATGAGAATAGGTTGCTGACCCTCGATCGTCCAAAACCCTATCAATAAAGTAGCGAACACCAGCCCCATTAGCCTCAGCACCTACTGATTGAGGCGGAGAATACATGCCTAGCGGAGACATAAAGTCCTTGACTCCCTTATCCGCCTCTGAACCAAACTCCTTGGACCAGGTTTCCTTGATACCTGCATTTTGCTTGCTAGTATACTTTTTCATAGTATCCACAATCAAACGGTTGGTTACTAGTTTTGATTGATTGTCTTTTTTAGTGATTCTATAAAGCGTATCAACATAAGCAGCCTGACGCTCAGCTGTCAATTCAACCAGAGCCTTCACTTTTTCCAATTCAGCCTTATATTGAGTAGGATTGCTCTGAGCCAGTGAGGTATCCATATAAGTTCCGATATTCCCGTAAGAAACGGTCGCCATATTTGTAATGGCATAAATACTTGGTTCCTTGATGTTTACTAGACCTAGAAGGGTAGCCATGTTATATTGTTTGCGATTATCAATCTGTTGAGGTTCTGCCCCGTACTTGGCAGGGTCAGAGGTCAACTTCGTGTAAAGACTGACATTTTCATCTGTTTTTTCTTTAGATTTTTTCTCAACAACGATGGCTTTTGTAGCATCCTTCAACCAAGTATCACCATCCATGATTGTAAAGGTTGTTCGGTTATAGTCAAGAAAGTCTAATAGGGTTGACTTATCGGTTACTTTTCCAAAGTATGCTTCAAATGTTCTAGGACTATTGACAAGTTTCATCTCATCATAGCTCATTGAACCCAGAGATGTTAGCCATTCTAATGACGTCACCTTCTTGCCAAAAGAGCTTGGATTGTAGGCAAGAATATCACGGATATTGGTCTTGCCAAAGTCAATATTGTAGAAACGATTGATATAGGTCAAACCTAGGAGAATTTTTTCCTTATTAGCTTCTAAATCTGCCTGAACCTTGGCTCTGGTTTCTGCTGTGTTTCCGAGCACACTCAAGGTATGGGCTACAACTTTTTTAAGGTCTGTATCTAGGGTCTTTTTCGTTTCTTCAAGCGTATCTTTAATAGATAATCTCTCTAGATATTCTTTGCGAAGGACTTCTTTGACCTCTTCATCTGTAATAGCAGGATTTGTCTTTTTGAGTTCAATCTTCTTACTAATCACATCTCGTCCCAGAATATTTGGTCTGAGGGCGTTTGTCACGTAAGGATTGGAAAGCAAATCCACAGCCTTCATTCCTTGGCTAGCAGGCCGTACATCGATAGCATTTTCTAACTCCGTATTCACTGGAAGAAGATGTGGTTTGTTTTCTTTGGTTCCCACCAAGATGACCTTTGGCTTCATTGCTTTTGTCACAGCACTTGTTTCCGTGTGTGATAGCAATTCACCTGTTTGAGAATTTACTTCATAGACTCTGATAGTGGTGGTCTCGCCAGGCTCGCCCTGGCTTTCTAGTTTTTCAAGATTCTTATCAAGTCTTGGATCCTGACGGCGTTCCTCCTTGATTGGAATTGGTGTCACGACGATTTCGACATTTCCGACTTTCATAACTTTATCAATCGGAACTGTTACTTCTTTTTGGTGATCTCTTTCTGTAACCTGACCTGTCTGAGTATCTACTTGGTAGGTGGTAGTCGTTTTTTCGCTTCCTTCCTTACCGGAAACAGCAACTTTTTCTGTTTGATAAGGAAGTGTTGGGTCCGCTTCATATATCGTTTTATTAGCGATAACCTTCGTTTCCACACTTGGTTTGCTTCCAACTAGAATAATCTCATCTACCTTTTCCACCAAGTTTTTTGATGTACTAGACTCTGTAATCTGGCCACTTGTTTGATCTCTTGTATATCGGGTAGTGGTTTCTACTTGTCCATTGACACCATGTGTTTTAGTTTTTCTAGAACCGACCTCTTGACTGTCATCTGCTTGATAAATTGTTTTATATGGGATCGTTTGGGTTTCAACTTTTGGTTGTGGTACAGGCAAAGGCTCTTTTTTAGTCCCTACAAGGATGATTTCTGAAACCGGGGCTCTTGTTATTTCATTAGAAATCAGTTTGCGACTTTCCTTGCCGTTAGGTGTCGTCACCTCGGTTAAGATGGTACGTTCACCGGCTACTCCTGCTCTGATGACACGGGTTTGACCCTTAAGCAAGTCTGGATCTTCCTGATGGATAGTATCATAGGCAACTGCTTCTGTCGTAACTTCAAGTTCTGGTTTCACTTGGACCAAGCTTGGATCACCTTCACTTGGGATTGAGGTAGATTCTACCTTAGTACCTACTGCGATAATTTCGAAAACGGGCGCGGTCGTAACTTCATTAGAGACCTGCTTGCGATTTTCCTTGCCATCTACGGTCGTCACTTCCGTTAAAATAGTGCGTTCGCCTGCTACCCCTGCTTGGATAAGGCGAGTTTGACCCTTAAGCAAGTCTGGATCTTCCTTATGGATGGTGTCATAAGCAACTGCTTCTGTCGTCACTTCAAGCTCTGGTTTCACCTCGACCAAGCTTGGTACACCTTCACTTGGGATTGAGGTGGAGTCTACCTTAGTACCTACTGCAATGATTTCGGTAACGGGTGCGGTCGTAACTTCATTAGAGACCTGCTTGCGATTTTCCTTGCCATCTACAGTCGTAACCTCGGTTAAGATGGTACGCTCGCCTGCTAGGCCTGCTTGGATAAGGCGGGTGTGACCCTTAAGTAAGTCTGGATCATCCTGATGAAGAGTGTCATAGGCAACGGTTTCTGTCGTCACCTCTAACTCTGGCTTCTCTTGGACCAAGCTTGGAGAATCTTCACTTGGGATTGAGGTGGAGTCTACCCTAGTACCTACTGCGATGATTTCTGAAATCGGTTCTTGGGTAACACTATTGGATTTGACTTGGCGGACTTCCTTGCTATCTACAGTCGTCACTTCCGTTAAAATAGTGCGTCCGCCTGCTACCCCTGCTCGAATGACACGGGTTTGACCCTTGAGCAAGTCTGGGTCTTCCTGATGAAGAGTATCATAAGCAACGGTTTCTGTCGTAACTTCAAGTTCTGGTTTCACCTCAACCAAGCTTGGAGTACCTTCGCTTGGAATAGAGGTGGACTCTACCTTAGTGCCTACTGCGATAATTTCGGTAACGGGCGCGGTCGTCACTT
>NZ_JALDUI010000011.1:50053-68277 GCF_023115445.1 Streptococcus sp. oral taxon 431
TCATAGGCAACTGCTTCTGTCGTAACTTCCAATTCTGGTTTATCTTCAACAAGACTTGGAGCACCTTCGCTTGGAATTGAAGTGAACTCTACCTTAGTGCCTACTGCTATGATTTCTGATACAGGGGCGGTGGTGACTTCATTAGAGACCTGCTTGCGATTTTCCTTACCATCTACAGTCGTCACTTCCTTTAAAATAGTGCGCTCGCCAGCTACTCCTGCTCGAACAACACGAGTTTGGCCCTTAAGCAAGTCCGGATCTTCCTGATGAATAGTATCATAAGCAACGGCTTCTGTCACAACTTCAAGCTCTGGCTTCTCTTGGACCAAGCTTGGAGAACCTTCACTTGGAATTGAAGTGGATTCTACCTTAGTGCCTACTGCTATGATTTCAGTAACTGGCGCCAAGGTTACAGTGTTGGATTTGACTTGGCGGACTTCCTTGCCATCTACAGTCGTCACTTCCGTTAAGATAGTACGCTCACCTGATAGGCCTGCTTGAATAATACGAGTTTGACCTTTAAGCAAGTCTGGATCGTCCTGATGAATAGTATCATAGGCAACGGATTCTGTTGTAACCTCAAGCTCTGGTTTCACCTCGACCAAGCTTGGTGCACCTTCACTTGGGATTGAGGTGGACTCTACCTTAGTGCCTACTGCGATAATTTCTGATACAGGGGAGGTGGTGACTTCATTGGAAACTACTTTACGAGTTTCCTTACCATCAACCTTGGTGACCTCGGTTAAGATGGTACGCTCGCCTGCTACGCCTGATTGGATAAGGCGAGTTTGACCCTTAAGCAAGTTTGGATCATCCTGATGAATAGTTTCATAGGCAACTGCTTCTGTCGTAACTTCCAATTCTGGTTTATCTTCAACAAGACTTGGAGCACCTTCGCTTGGAATTGAAGTGAACTCTACCTTAGTGCCTACTGCGATGATTTCTGATACAGGGGCGGTGGTGACTTCATTAGAAACTACTTTACGGGTTTCCTTACCATCAACCTTGGTGACTTCGGTTAAAATAGTACGCTCACCTGCTACGCCTGCTCGAACAACACGAGTTTGACCCTTAAGCAAGTCTGGATCTTCCTGATGAAGAGTATCATAAGCAACGGATTCTGTCGTAATTTCAAGCTCTGGTTTCACCTCGACCAAGCTTGGTGCACCTTCACTTGGGATTGAGGTAGAGTCTACCTTATCTGCTTGTAGGGAATGAGGTTTTGTATCTTCAGTCTTAGAAATTTCCTCATTTTCTCTTACAAAGTAATAACCTGTAAATTCATAACCCTCAATCCTTTCTGGACTAGGCAAAAATTCTCCTACAACTGTTTTGACAAGAGCTGGACGAAGCTCCACTAAGTTCTCCAAGGCAGAAACCGATAGAGCAGTCCCACCCACAGCCAAAACTGTCACTAGAAAGAGAGAGGCTCCCTTTCTCTTTTTAATGAGAGTGAGCGAAACTAACAAGATTCCTGTACCTAGCACAGGCAGGATAGCATTTGAAAACAAGCCAGTATCCGGTAACTTCGCAGTAGATTTACGGTAGACGAAGTAATAATCCTTACCTTCCTCCACTTGGATAGCATTCTCTTCAAACCAACGTAGTTCAGCCTTCAAAGATTCAGGCAAGTCTTTATCTTCTACATAGTGTGACACTAGCTGAGGAATCCTTTCCTCTGCAAGCACAGTATTTCCACTTGTGCTTACAAAAAATAAACTCGTTCCTAATAAGACGGAACAAGTTCCTACTGCATACTTTCTCAAAGAAAAGCGTTGTTTTTCTTTAACATGATGTTGTTTCATGACAAACTCCAATTTTGTATCTATTCCTTCTCACAGTATATCAAAAATAGTAGACTCCTACAAAAGATTTGAATAATAAAATTGCCATAGCTAGCTTCTTTATCCAATTTTAAAGAGATACATCCTTATCCTTTGTAAAGATTCGAAGTTCGAGCTTGATTTCTTCAATGTTCTTCCAATATTCTGCCACTGAAGGAAAATCTAAGAAGGGAAAGATATAGTTAATTGAAATAAGATATGAACAAAGAGGTTAGGAAAGTCAAAACAATTTCTAATAAATGTTTTAGAATCCATGGCGTGCTACTCTAAGTTCAATCCACTATAACAATGATATAGTTGATTGAAATAAGATATGAACAGAGAGATTAGGAAAGTCAAACTAATTTCTAGAAATATTTTTAGCAGTTGTAGTGTACTATTCTAGATTCAATATACTATACAAGTCGATTAACTTTTATTTCTTTGTTACAGAGTAAAAAAAACACAAGTGAAATCAGTTTTTCTGACTTCACTTGTGGTATGTTTAATAAATATCTTTACTGAATTCTAGCAGAACTCCACAGACGTTTACCTATCTCTTTTTCACCGACATTAAGGATATATCTCGCAAACTAAAGTAAGCAAGGACCAGCATGGCTACTGTAATAAAGAATTCTGTTGGTAGCTGAAAGATTTGCAGGATGGACAACATGAGCAAAATCACGAGGGAAACGAGACCAAAAACAAGAATTACAATATTAACCGTTCCCTTGATACTTTGAGGTGTCGCAAATATATAGAGTAAGAGTAATAAAATCCCTATGATTAAATAGACCATTTTCTGCTCTTTCTAGCTCTTATTCAGCTGATTTTTTCTTTTTGTTTGCTTTCTCACGCTCTGCCTTGTTAAGGATTTGTTTACGCAAACGAATAGATTCAGGCGTTACTTCCATGTATTCATCATCGTTCAAGAACTCAAGTGATTCTTCAAGAGTCAAGATACGAGGAGTCTTGATAACCGCTGTTTGGTCCTTAGTTGCTGAACGAACGTTAGTCATTTGTTTCGCTTTCGTAATATTAACAGTCAAGTCATTTTCACGAGAGTTTTCACCGATGATCATTCCTTCGTAAACCTCAGTACCTGGGTTAACAAAGATTGTTCCACGTTCTTCGATAGACATGATAGAGTAAGTCGTTGCCTTACCAGTATCGATAGAAACAAGGGCACCACGGTGACGTCCACCGATTTCACCTGGAATCAATGGCAAGTATTGGTCGAAGGTATGGTTCATGATACCGTAACCACGAGTCATTGACAAGAACTCAGTTGAGTATCCAATCAAACCACGCGCAGGAACGAGGAAGACCAAACGAGTTTGACCATTACCAGTTGAGATCATATCCAACATTTCACCTTTACGTTCAGAAAGGCTTTGGATAACGGATCCTTGGTATTCTTCAGGTGTGTCGATTTGCACGCGTTCAAATGGTTCACATTTGATGCCATCAATTTCTTTTACGATAACTTCTGGACGAGATACTTGAAGCTCATAGCCCTCACGACGCATTGTTTCGATAAGGATTGATAAGTGCAATTCCCCACGTCCTGATACAGTCCATTTATCTGGTGAGTCAGTTGGTTCAACACGAAGAGAAACATCTGTTTGCAATTCTGCTTGAAGGCGCTCTTCAACCTTACGAGAAGTGACCCATTTACCTTCACGACCAGCAAATGGTGAGTTGTTGACCAAGAAGGTCATTTGAAGTGTTGGCTCATCGATGTGAAGAACTGGAAGAGCTTCAACTGCATCTGTTGGAGTGATGGTTTCGCCGACAAAGATATCTTCCATACCAGATACGGCAATCAAGTCACCAGCTTTGGCTTCTTGAATTTCACGACGTTCCAAACCAAAGAAACCAAAGAGTTTTGTGACACGGAAGTTCTTAGTTGTACCATCCAATTTAGAAAGGGTAACTTGGTCCCCAACCTTTACACTACCACGGAAGACACGTCCGATACCGATACGACCTACGAAGTCGTTGTAGTCAAGAAGTGACACTTGGAATTGAAGGGGCTCATCTGAGTTATCGATTGGAGCTGGAATGTGGTCGATAATAGTGTCAAAGATCGGCGCCATAGTCTTTTCTTGGTCTGCTGGATCATCTGACAATGAAGAGGTTCCGTTGATCGCTGACGCATAAACAACTGGGAAGTCAAGCTGGTCATCATCCGCACCAAGCTCGATGAAAAGTTCCAAGACTTCATCCACTACTTCTGCTGGACGAGCTGATGGCTTATCGATTTTGTTAACCACAACGATAGGTACAAGGTCTTGTTCCAAGGCTTTTTTCAATACGAAACGAGTCTGTGGCATGGTTCCTTCGTAGGCATCTACGACCAAAACAACACCGTCAACCATTTTCATGATACGTTCAACTTCTCCACCGAAGTCCGCGTGCCCTGGTGTGTCCATGATGTTGATACGAGTTCCGTTGTAGGCAACTGCTGTATTTTTCGCAAGGATGGTAATTCCACGCTCTTTTTCAATATCGTTTGAGTCCATTGCGCGTTCTGCCAACTCTGTACGCGCGTCAAGAGTTTCAGATTGTTTCAACAATTCGTCAACAAGGGTAGTTTTACCGTGGTCGACGTGGGCGATAATCGCGATATTACGGATATCTTCTCTTAATTTTGTCATGATTTCCTCTATTGTATTCAAAAATTTATTTTCTAACTGAACAATTATACCACAATTTTGAGCAAATGACTTAACTCAAGTAAGTGTAAATGTTTTCAAAAGATCGTTATTCTGCTATAAATTGAAATTCAGTAGAAAAGGCATATTCAACTAATGTACTAAAGTTACGGAAAATAGTACAGCTGATGGTTTTCCCATCGGACTTGGTTACTTTTTCGAGCTGGTTATTGACATTGTAGGTATAGGTCTCCTTATCTCCAAGACTGGTCATGCGCTCCACTAGATTGGAAAGCTGGTCATAGCTGTAGCTTGTGACCTTACCATTTCCATTCGTAACCGAAGTGGCATTGCCCACACTGTCGTAGGTATAGCTAGAGGTAGAAGCCTTCTCTCCACTTCCTTGTGTTGCTGTAAGCAACTGATCCTTTAGGTTATAGGTGTGACATAAAACTCTCGAAGAAATCCTTCCCCGAGAGTTTTTGCATGTTTGTATTACAACAGAAGATAGCCGTTTAATATAGAGCAACTAAATACTGAGAGCCTAAAAATCGGTTAATCTATTCAGAAAAACTTAGTGGCACAATCTCTACATCCCCAAGATTGTCAACTGAATAACGTTGACTGCCATTTTTAAACCAGCGTTCTAGAACGACATCATAGAGCATGAAGCGGGATTTTTCTTTAATCCAAGCTTCATCAATCCCATAAGGCTTTAAATACTCTAGTGCTTCGTTGGGATTAGTTAAGTAAAAATTTGGTTTTTCCACAGTGCCCGCTCTCTTAAAATACGACTCCAAATTTATCTCCCCGCTATCCTTATTTCTTATATTATACCCAGCTAAGTAGTATGCCAGTGAACTTTTAGAATCCGAAATTTCGATAGTTTGGTTAAGATTTTTATTCTTATAATTGTATCTAATAAATAGATATCTCCCATCAGATAATAGTTGCTGGTATTCAATAATAAAAGTTTCTTCAAAACCTACAATCACTTCTAAACTTTCATTTTCAGACAATCCTGCATCAAGTCCTATAGGAATTATCCAGTCTGGATCTCTAAACGATTGACTCCCGTCAACGGCTTTACTAAAATCAGCAAGTCCAGGTAAAACACCACTATGGGTTTCTGCATAGTTCATTTCCAAAAAAACATTACTTAAAGATTCATACACTCCCTTATAATAATTCTTTTGATAGACACGATATAGACCAAACAAAGTTAGAAAAACTAATAAAATTATGAGTACGATTTTTAAAAATTTTTTCATCTACCTTTTTCCTTACTTAAATCTTGGATAAACTGATAAGCAACATTGTTCTTCTCTTTTAACATCTCCATTGCTTGGGTATCATCCTGATGATTGATTCCTGTCTCTTTATAAATTTGCTTTTTAACATACTCCATTCCACCTATATTCTTTAAAAATTCAGATTCCCTTGAATAGCTATTAGTAGAAAGTTGATCATAGTATTGATTAGTGGCTGCAACATAGGATATTCTCTGATTTTTCATGATAGATATAATATTAACTGCATCAAGGTCTGCCTTATAATCAGGTATATTCATACTTGGAGTATTACCGATTGTCACATCTCCTAACCAACCAGATAGGTCATTAGTATGTTGGTGACTATTACCCCAATATCCTTTTCTAAGCCCTTCAAAATTCGCAAGACGATTTTTGTTATCGTATAAATTAGTTGCAGTAGTAATACTTTGATGGGCGAAATCTGTAACAGTCTCACCCCCAGTATTGGCTCTCTCATACTGTTCATTTATCCTAGCTTGTATTATCTTATATTCCTCTCCAGACAATCCGAAACGGTTCATTTGTTCTTCTATGGTGTGATGGGGTTTAGCTCCACCTGTTGAACCTGGTCCAGCAGTTCCATTCCATTTAACAATATCCTTCAAGTATTCTAATACAGAATCGTTCCATTGTGCATTCTCATCGTTATAAATGATTCCACCTACTAAACGATTATAGACATAATCGGCATTTCTACCTTCTTTTTTCTCAATATTTTTATATAATTTCCACAATAATTCTGAAGTTTCTTCATCAAAACCATATTGTTTTTTAAGATTTTGCTTAAACTCGTATGCTGAAACACTATAATCATCAACCGAGTTGGCCTTATTTTCTCCCTTATCGGACGCACCGATTGTTTTTGGATCACAGACATGTTTCAAGGTGTTTTCTAATGCCGTATTCCAATTCCGATATAGATTTAGACCTTCTCGGATTGTTGGCGAAGACTTAATGCCTGTAGCTATCGCATAGGCAGACTGGATCACTTGTTGGCGCTTAGCTTCTATCTGTGCTGCCACTAGTTGATATTGATGTTGTACATAGTCACTGGCACTATTGTAGGCCGTTTGAACCTTATTCCACTGTCGACTACCCCAATTAACCGCACGATTGTATTGGGTGCTAACCCAGTTAGTCGCATAATTAAAGGCACTCTTGGTCGCATTCCAAGCCTTGGATGCGACACTCTTCACACCATTCCAGGTGTTTGAGGCCACTCTTTTCACAGTATTCCAAGTATTAGATGCAACCTTTTTCACACCATTCCATGCATTAGAGGCTGTCTTTTTAACATAGTTCCAGCCTTTTTTGATACTGTTCCAGAAGTGCCCACTCGGGTCGGTATAGTTGACGGGGTTGTTCTGCACATAGCTGTAACGGTTCTGGCTGAGAGGGTCTGTTTCCTCACCTGGATAACTATCCTCGGTTAAGAAAGTACCTCCCTGACTATCATAATACCTTGCGCGTAAATAGTCAAGTCCAGTATCGTCACGGGCTTCGCCGTTATAGGCGAATGGATTCCCTGTTGTATCTGTGCTTGTCTTTCTTGCTCCATAGAGGTTATAGCGACTGGATGCGACGGCTTGTCCATCCTTGGTCAAACCTGTCACAGAGCCTGATTGGTTGGTCAAATAGTTGTAGCTGTCACCTGTTTGGTTGTTGAGGTAGCTAGCTCGACCCTGACCATAGCTATAGGTCACACGAGCCTTGCCATCATGATCATAGGTTTCGAGGACTTCTGTATGTTCACGATTGACATCGTTGACATAGTTGCGTTCCTCGTAGTAGTTGTAGGTATCCTCTCGTGTGGTGTAAGGGATCAGGACATCCTGAACCTGACTGGCATAGGTCACTTCTCCCTGACCCGGTAAGTTACCGAGTTCTGGTGGGTTGACCACGATCCCTTCCTTACTTGCTCGATCCTTAGCCACTTTCTGGTGATAGGCTCTCGACACATCGTCAAAGATACTGTGCCAGATGCTTCCTACTGTCTGTGGTAGGGTGGATAGAGCTTGGAGGACATTCTGACTAAAGCCATACCAGAAGAGGGAGTTTTCTTCCCCACTTGGGGCTGTATATGGCGACTTACGACCTGACTTGCTTTCCTTTGGCTTGCGTTGGAAGAGTTGATATGTGTTCTTGCCTTCCTTGCGACTAGCAGTGAAGACACGATTATCATCTCCGTCGTAAAGTGCAGCCATGAGAAGACCCTTCTTGTCCTTGATCGCAAGCAAGCGGTTCTCTGTATCGTAGATATAGTCTAGCTTCTCTGAGTTCTTCTCAGAAGCGATGCGATTGCCATTCTTGTCGTAGGTATAGGTGATAGTGCCATCTGGACCTTCTAGTTTGGTCAAGCGGTTATGGTCATCATAGGTAAAGCGTGTCTGGCTCTCCTTACCATCGACTGTCTCGGTGCTGGTCAGTTTATTACCGGCTAGGTCATAGGTGTAAGAGAGCTTGGAGAGTTCCTTACCAGATGCATCCGATACGGTCATATTTTCCACTTGACCCAGAGTATCGTAAGTATAGGTATGGACTAGGGTTTCGCCATCCTGCTTGATGGTTTCCTTGGCGATATAGCCACCATCATCATACTCATAGCCGTAGCTGGAGATGAGTTTGTCCTGCTTGTCCATGTGACGGAGTTCGGTGAGGCGGTGAGCCTTGTCATAGGTCAAGAAGCTCTTGGTTCCATCTCCTCGATTAACTTCCGTCAGATCCCCTGCTGGGTTGTAGCTATAAGTGGTCTGTTGTCCCTTGACATCTGTCACGGAAGTGAGACGATCCAGTTCATCGTAAGTATAAGAGACTGTGCTACCATCTGGGTAAATCATCTTCGAGATATTGCCATAGGCATCATACTCGTACTGAATCAGGCTACCATCTCCCTGACGAACACCCGTGATCTCGCCTTCTTCGTTGGTCGCGTACTGACTAGTTCCTGTCAGGTCACTCATAGACACCCGACGACCATCCGCATCATAGGTATAGAGGACTTGACCATCTTGCTTTTCAGAATACTCCACCTTGAGTAGTTGATCTAGCTTGTTGTAGTCGTAGCTAATGGTTTTCCCATCGGACTTGGTTACTTTTTCGAGCTGGTTATTGACATTGTAGGTATAGGTCTCCTTATCTCCTAGACTGTTCATGCGCTCCACTAGATTGGAAAGCTGGTCATAACTGTATCTTGTGACCTTGCCATTTCCATTCGTAACCGAAGTGACATTGCCCACACTGTCGTAGGTATAGCTAGAGGTAGAAGCCTTCTCTCCACTTCCTTGTGTCGCTGTAAGCAACTGATCCTTTAGGTCATAGGTGTAGGTCTTGACACGCTTGCTTCCGGATGTGACACTGGTGAGGTTGCCATTGGCATCATAGGTCATACTTGCGACGCCGCCAGCTTCATCTGTGATTTTCGTGAGATGGTTATCGTGGTCATAGCCATACTTAGTCCACTGGCCTGCCGTATCGCTTTCTGAGGTGAGGCGATTGAGGCTATCATAGGTCCGCTTGGTTACTTGACCGAGAGGATTCGTCTCCTCAAGGAGATTACCGTTCGGATCATAGGTATAGGTCGTTTCGCGCTTGCCATTGATGGTTCGTTTGGTTACCTGACCGACTGGGTCATAGCTTGATTCTACTGTTCGACCAGTTGGCGTTTTGATCGTTTTTAGTTGATCAAGGGTCGTATAGTCAAAAGTGGTTGTAGCACCTGACGGCTTGATCAGTTTGGCTAGGTTCCCCGCTTCATCGTAGCTATACTTGGTTTCAAGGTCAAGGGCGTTCTTAGCCGTTAAGAGACGACCAACCTTGTCATAGCTATAGTGATTGCTTCGATCGGATTGGTCTGTCTCTTGCACCAAGTTCCCAGACACATCATAGCTATAGGTTTTCGATAGTCCCTGTGGACCTGTTTGCTTGGTGAGACGTCCCAAGGCATCATAGGCGTAGGTGTATGCTGCCTCATTTGGTAAGGTGCGTTTGGTCACACGACCATAAAGGTCATTGACATAGTTGGTGCTATGACCGTTGGCATCTGTTTCTTTTGCCAAGCTACCTGTAGTGTCATAGGCATACTGATCCTCTCCACCTGTTGGACGTTTCTTACTGCTGACACGGTTCATACTGTCATAACTGTAGGTCGTTGTATGTCCTTCGCCACTCGTTTCGCTCAAACGATTTCCCAAAGCATCATAGCTGAAGCTTTGCTTGCTTCCTGTTGGAGCTACTGTTTCGATGATTCGTCCTAATGGGTCGTACTTAAAGGCTGTCGCTTGACCATTTGGATCTGTATAGAGTACCAATTTTTTATTGGCATCATAACCATAGCTACTTGAATGGCCATTGGCATCGGTCATTTTAGAGAGGTTGCCAAGGACATCATATTCGTAAGAAGAGGTATTGCCATCAGCATCCGACTCTGTCACCACTCGGTTGAGAGCATCGTAGCTATACTTGGTTTCACGTTTCAGATGATCGACGATCTTAAGCAGATTGCCGTTTTGATCATAGTGATAAGTCTTGGTCTTACCTTCTTGGTCTGTTGAACTTGCGACATTGCCCATGACATCATAGGTAAAGGTTTCGCTGGTCTTATCTGCGTAGACCACCTTAGTCAGTTGGTTGTCACCATTATAGCTATATTGGGTAACCTCACCCAAGCTGTTGGTTAAAGTGAGACGATTTCCTGCCTTATCGTAGGTGTAGGTCTCATTGAGATCCTGATTATCTTTTTTGTTCACTACTCGGTTGGCGGCATCGTAGCTGTACTCTGTTACCAAACCACTAGAATGCGTCTGCTTGATGAGACGATCAAGGGCATCGTATTCTTGTCTTACGGTAGTTCCGTCTGGAAGAGTCACTTCTTCCAGTTGAGCCGTTGAGGTATAGGTCATATTAGTGACATTGCCATTGGCATCGGTGACCTGAATCGGATAGCCCAGTTCATTATAGGTATACTGAGTCTTACCACCCAAGGCATCTGTCAATTCTGTCAACTGTTCCATCTGGTTGTAGGCCATCTTAGTGACATTGCCTAAACCATCTGTAATACTGGAAACTTGATTTTGGCCTGTATAAGTCGTGCTAGCAGTATAGCCTGCCGCATCTGTAAGACTATTTTGATTGCCATTGGCATCATAGGTCATGCTGGTGCGGTGACCCAAGGCATTGGTTGTTGCGATCAGGCGCCCTGCCTTACTATATTCATAAGTCGTTTCTTTTCCAAGGGCGTCTGTCATGGACAGGATATTCCCCATCGCATCCAACACATATGAAACACTGCTACCATCTGGGTAAGTCACACCTGTCACATTTCCCGATGCATCATAGGTATAGCTGGTAGTCTTTTTCTGTTTGGTTTCGCTAAGTTTATTTCCAACACTGTCATAGGTGTATGTCACTGTCTGACCTGCTTCATCGGTGTAAGATAGCACACGACCCATGATATCATAAGTAGTCTCTGCCTTTGTACCGATTGGATAAGAAACTGAGGTTACATTTCCTGCCGCGTCATAAGTATTTTGAGTAACTTGACCTAAAGCATCTGTGATAGTTTTAACGGCATTGTTTCTATCATCATAAGTCAAGCTGCTACTATTACCTACTTCATTGGTTCGAGTGACAATTCGACCCAACGCATCACGAGTAACGGTAGTTGTTTGCCCTGAAGCATTGGTTTCTGTTAGGAAACGACCCTTACTATCATATGTATAGCTAGTAGCGTGTCCTTCTGCATCAGTCACGGAAAGCTGGTTTCCAACACCATCATAAGTGTAACTATAGGTTCCACCTTCTCCATTCGAAGCACCGATTTTACGGCCAAAACCATCATAGGTGAAGGTAGTCGTATTACCATTGCCTTCTGTCACAGCTGTCACTTGACCTGCCTTATCAAAAGTATGGCTCGACCCAACACCATCGGCATCTTTTTCGCTCAGCTTGCGACCTTCTGCATCATAGGTGAAAGTCTTGGTCCCACCGAGAGGATTCGTAATGCTAGTGACTTGATTGTGTGCATTATAGGTAAAGGTTGATACGCCTCCCAAAGGATTAGTGAGGCTTACCAGATTCGCACCTTCATAGGCAAAGGAAGTTGTATGCCCCGCCGCATCTGTTGTAGACAAGATGCGCCCTTGCTGATCGACAGTATAGGTAATCTTAGACCCATCTGGCAATGTTGTCTGGATTAGATTGCCATTGGCATCATAGCTATGAACTGTTGATGCACCACTAAAGTCAGTGAGAGACAGAAGATGGTTCTTCTCATCATAGCTAGAAGTTTTTACCGCACCGTCGAAACGCGTTTCTGTTAAGGTGTTTCCATTGCTGTCATAGGTGTAGCGAGTTGTTTGCCCCGCTTCATTCGTCACGCTTGACAGACGGTTGTTTTCATCATACGTTTTTGAGACACTAGTTCCATCTGCATAGCGAATGCCAGTTGTGCGATATTGCTCATCGTAAGTATATACGGTTTGATTGCCATTTCCATCGGTAGTGATTGTCTGACCTTCACTATAAGAAAGAGTTGAAACAGCACCTGCACCATCTGTTTGCTTAATGACACGATTTTCCTCATCGTACTCGTTTTGGATAACCTTGGTCCCATTTCCATCATACCAGGCTGTCATACGTCCCTTATCGTCATATTCATAACGAGTAGGAACTCCCGTCGCATCCGTATAGGTGGTCAAATGACCATTCGTGTCATATTCATAGGTCAAAGTTGAGCCATTAGGGATTTGAATCGCACCAATATAGCCATCTGTATTATAGGTGATACTATAAACCAAGCCTGTAGGAGATGTGATCTTGGTCAGCTGGTAATTTTCATTATAATCAAAGCTTGTTTTATTACCTTTTTCATCCGTCTGGCTCGTTAAGAGTCCGTGATAGTTAAAGGTTTTCTCTTGATGATTGTGATCAACAATTCGGTATTCCTTTACATCATAGTCTTCTTTTTCGTCTCCGCCAAAGTCACCCTTCTTCGTTTCAACTGTTTTTACTTCGAGAGTGAGGTCATAGCCACTTGGAGCACGATATCCATCTCCATCCTTCGCAAACTTCAGGATGGAACCGTCTGTACGAGTATAGTAGATATTTTGATCTTCATCGCTTGATAACTGTTCATTAAAGGCAAATGACCAACCACGTCCAAAGAGACTATTGATGCCTGCTGCTTTAGAATTATAGGCGCGAGTAATTTCAAATTTACCGTCAACATCAGTGATAGAAACATCTGTTCGATCTAGGTAGAAATTCCCCGTGTTTAGATTGATTGGCTCAAATCCAAATTCACAGTGAAGGCCACGCCCCATTAAAAGCCTGTCTATTTCCGCCTTGGTGTTGGATGTCAAAGCTGGTGGATTATAAGGTTTGTCGGCATTCTTTCTTGGATTACGAATAAAAAGGGTGTTATTTTGCACAAGCATCATATCTTGGATACGATTATCGTAAGCAAGTTGATTGAGTGGTACTCCATAGTATGCCGCAATCTTTGGAAGGGTATCAAACTGGGTAACTTTGTAAATCAAGAATGTATCACTTGATTTTTTACCACTAGTTTGACCATCCTTTTTACTCTCTGCGTCAATCGTATAAACCTTGTTTAGTTCAGGTTCTGTAAAAGGCACCTGAGTCTGCCAGTTTGAAAGCTTGTCTTTATATTTGGTCGTTCCTTTTTCAAAGGCTGCATCAAAGGAACTACTATCTGGGTATTTGTAAGAAAAACTTGCAGAACTTTGACCCTTGTAGTCTTTCGCAGTGTCACTTAGGTTATAATCAACCTGAGCTCCCGGCGTTGTCAGACCATCCGCAAAGACACCCTGGAATTGCAACTTTCCTTTCTTATCTGTCTTCACCATTGTCCGAAGATTGATGGTTGTGTTCCCTATTGGATAATTAACATCAACTGGATCTGGAACGGACCAATTAATCGTCAAACTCGGAGCCTTGTCTGGAGTAAACCCAATCTGTCCTGCATTTTCTGCCGTCGCTTCAGTTGTATAGAAAGCACCACCGTCTGAGCCTTCGTCGGTTGCAGCTACAACTAAACCATAGTTTGGTTCCAAACCTTGAACCCATGCATTTACAGTCTCGCGGATATCAAAGTTATGCATCCCAATCTTTTTACCACTGGTCGCATTCTTTCCTGCGATTTCCATATCAAGGCCCACAGAAGTATCCCATGTGAGGTTATTAATATCAAAGTCTTGTTTCAAGCGATAAGCTGCAAACTGGGTTGATTGAGAATCTGGAGCAGTGTATTCATAGATATTTAAACTCGCACTATCAATACGCGCTTCCTTAGGAATACTCTTTTGAAAATCGTAATTAATCTTAAAGTACATCCTTGCACGCCCGATGTCACGAACACCTGGAACACCCGCCATTCCGATCATTTCGGCTGTTAGATATCCAACATACCCATAAGAGTAACCTTGATATTGCCCATGTACAGATGAGGTAACAATGTCAAGAATTTTTTCTCGTGGAACTGTTACAGTCGGGTCTATCCGAACAGGATACTTACGTTCAGAATCAGACAACCACTCTTTACTAGCTGTGACTGTCACTTCATGACGTCCATCCCCTTTTTTCAATCCAAGGGTTAAGGCATTACTTGTAGCGCCTACACTATCCACCATCATTGGGGCAGTTAGTACAAAGAGGATTTTTGTTTTCCCCTTTTCGCGAACAAGGATTTGATTGTCTTTCAAAGAAACATCATACTTAGATGCATCCAAACCATAAGTAAAGGAGTTCTTCCCACCCCACTCGGCTAAGATGATTTCTTCTTTGACTCCATTAGGCTGTACCGTATATTGCACATCTGTTTTGCCATCGACATTGTTGTATAAGATCGCATTCTTTTCTACAGTTGCTTGTTCATATGTTTTATCAAGCGGATACAAAGAAATTTTATCATCCTTATGTGTAATATCAATGGGAGTCTCTTTCTTAACTTCACTCGGGAGAACCACACCTACTGGAGATTCTTTTGGTATATAATAATGCTTCCCATTAGCATGATAATAATAAAGAGATAAATCTACAGGAACTTCTACCCCTTCTTTATCAATATATGTTTTGATATCACTACCGATATGCGTCACAAAGTGAGTATCATCAACCCGAAACAGTTGTTCTTGCCCACTAACCGCTACTGGTGCCCCGTATTGTTTTTTCAGTTCTGCCTCTGCCTTACTCTCTCCATTGACCACTTTGGGCTGTTGAAGGGCATCTCCACCATCTTTTGCTGGTTTTGATGAGGAGTCAACACTTGTCGAACCTTCCGTATTTGCATTTTCAGAACTAACAGTCTGGCTACTCGCCTCTGTAACAGCTTTTTTATAAGCTTCCTCAGCCTGGCCTTGTTTAATTGCTTGGTTTATTTCTTCCGCATAGATCAACGGCATGTTAGAAACAAACAAACTCAGCAATAATAACCACTGTATGGACTTACGCAGTCTTTTCATCATCATTCTCCTTTGTAAGATAAATAAAATAATAAAGTGTAAAAATTAAAATAAGAGCATCGCCGATGGATAAAACGAAAGAACCTAGTATTGGGAACCAAACAGCAATAGCTAAACAAAAGGCGACAATAAGCATGGATACCAGAACAGGTAGTCGCAATTGATCTACCCTACTTTTAATTGGTAAAGCTTTGTAAATACTAACCAGACTATAGGATAAGATTACTTTAAGAAAAGTTTGTACAATTGTAGTAAATGCCCAGATAGCAATCTTGACATGGCCATATTCCAAACTTGTATGATCGTATAAAACTTGACCCAAACCTCCGATGAGGATGCCACATAAAATTGCACTAAACAAGTAAATCAGAATAGTGTGATTTAAACGTTTATCTGATCGGTACTGCCTATAAAACCAGATTGTTATTGGAAAAATAAGAACTGTTCCTATTATTAAAAATAGTAGGCTGAATAAGGTTAGAATGAGTGATAAACCTTCCTCGACTATCACAGGGGAAATCGCACCTGTAAATAGAAGGCGTTGCCCCACTCCTAAAAACAGTAAGCCAGTAGCTAGTCTCCAAAACCTTGAGAGTCTTAATATTTTCATTATTCACTTGTCCTTTCTTTAACACTTTTTAAACGAGCAGTAACCACAAATCGTTGATCATTTCCAGTAGCATCACAGGTTGATAAGATTAAAAATCGATCTTTTTGAGGATCAGTAGCAATCTGACGATAGAATCCCCCATAGTCTGATGTTCTTATCTGTAATGTTTCTAAATAATATCTGAGGCCTTCTCGACTTCCTAATTTGAATGTATGAAAAAGATGATCATCTGTATAAGAGTGAGCTGCCATCACCTCATATTCAAAATGTTGAGTCAAGGTGTCAATCGTAATACGTTCATGCTCCTTAAAAAAAGCTGGCTTCGCAAAATAATCTAAAGACCCAAACATCGAATCATCTAACATAGCATGTCCGTAGATAATCGTGACAGGATCTTCAAATGTTTTTTTGTTAACCAGCTCTGTAAATATAGCGCCATAATAGGTCTCTTCACCATCTATATCATGAGAAAGGTAATAAGCATCATCCCTTGGATGCTGAGCAACCGGGTAATCTATTCGAGTCCCTTCAACTGTTAGCCAAGCAAAGACATCTGGATTCTGATGAAACTTCTTCTCAACTGCGTTTTGAGAATGTTGTTCCACAGCCATCTGTTCAAAGCCATCTAAGACTTTTAAACCTAAAAATAACACCACAATTATTATAATTAGTGATAAACTAAACTTCAAAATTTTCATGTGCTCGCTCCCATACTATCATTGTATCAGAAATCTGTATGCTTTGTAAATCCATTTTTTGTATAAAACGCCTTTTTGTTACAATATTTAGGAATTTTTGTATTCCCCTATTGTAAAATGAAGCCTAACAGAAAAGATAGGTTCATCTAATATACTAGAATTACAAAACTCTATAATAAACGATGGATATGTTTATTTTTTTATTCTGATCAAAATTATTCATACAAACTCTGATTTCAAATTTATGCATCAGAAAGGATTGAAGCTTTTTGAAAGAATTCGTTACATTGACCCACTCAAAAAAAGAAATCCAAAAGATTCCTAGCTATAAATCTGCCAAAAACTATCGAGCTAGTCCAAATAACTTAAAAGATTCTCGATAACCATATGGACTAATTTGTCACGCTTGGCTTGACATTGCAAAAAAATTTCTTTCTCTTTTCAAAAATCCCGACTTGTGATAAGATAGGCTGGTATGCGTTTAGATAAATTATTAGCCCAGGAAAAAATCAGCCGTAAGGCCATGAAACAAGCTCTTCTGAAAAAAGAAATCTTTGTAGATGGACACCTTGCTCGTTCCCTTGCACAGAATGTTGATACAGGGTTGCAAGAGCTGATTTTCAAAGATAGAAAAATCCAAGGATATGATCACACCTACCTCATGCTACACAAGCCAAATGGAGTCGTAACTGCAAGCAAGGATAAAAAACTCCCAACTGTCATGGACCTTCTTCCTCAGCATCTCCAGTCTGACCAACTCTACGCCATCGGCCGTCTGGATCGGGATACGACGGGTCTCCTCCTCTTAACGGATAATGGTCCCCTAGGTTTTCAACTCCTCCATCCTCAGTATCATGTGGATAAAACTTACCAAGTAGAGGTCAATGGGCCACTAACTCCCGACCATATTCAAGAGTTTAAAGATGGGATTGTCTTTCTTGATGGAACTATCTGTAAACCTGCTCAACTTGAGATTTTATCCTCAAGTCCTAGTCTCAGCCAAGCCACCATTACCATCTCTGAGGGGAAATTTCATCAGGTCAAAAAAATGTTCCTCTCAGCCGGTGTCAAGGTCACTGCTCTCAAACGAGTTCAATTTGGAGATTTTATATTGGACCCTGAACTAGCAGAAGGTGACTTCCGACTTCTAAACAAAGAAGAATTACAGGTTATTAAAAATTACTTAGAAAACAGTGGATAAAACAAAAAAAGCTTTAAACAAATAAAGCTTTTTAAAATCTAATTTAGCGTATAAATACCATGACACCTAAAATAAAGTGAAGTGCAGAAATTACAATCCCTAGGATGGACAGATTTTTTTCTATCTTATAGTCAAGCCCAGATTCTTTTTGATGTGAGTTAGCTAAGACTAGACCAATAATACCCAAAATCAAACTTACCACCGGCGACAGCAGACCAAGAATGATAGACAAGATCCCTAAAACAAGTGACGCTTTTTTCTTTTCTTGCATATTCTAAAAACTCCTTAAACTCATACAAATGAATAATACTATAAAAATTAGTTTTATCAATTGGATAAAACAAAAAAAAGCTTTTAAAGATAAAGCTCAGAACGAAGACAAACGTCATTTTTGGTGTTTGTCTTTTTCTGTTTTCAAAAATATTTTGTCTCATCATCTGATA
>NZ_JALDUI010000012.1 GCF_023115445.1 Streptococcus sp. oral taxon 431
AAAGTGACAAATTTATTAAGGGAAGTTCCAAATATCTTTGAATGTTTAGAGCGCTTTTTTAAAACTAAATGACTATAAAAGTAAATCCAAATAGTCATAAAAAAAGACCTTAAAATCATTCTAAAGGTCTCATTTTTATTATTCGAAAAAATACGAAAAGAGTTCTAAATTAGAGTTAATCCTGACTCTTACTCCAGCTCTATCCCCTTGTCACGGAGATTAGCCAGACACTCCTCATAGTAGGCAGCATCATGTTCGCTGTAAATAGGACTTTTCAGCTTTTCCTCTGCTAAGTCTTGATAAGGAGGGCAGGTCTTGCCACGGTAGTTCTTGTCCAGCCACTCTGGACTGACATTGTAGCCACGGTCAGCCATCTCCTCCATGATCAAGCGATGATAGGCATAGAGACGATAGGGCGAGTGGGTAAAGACATAGTCCACTGTCTCATGCTTTCTGCCCCAGCCATTGCCACGAAGGGCGCAACACTCTCGATGTTGCCCCAAGAGCTGAGGACGGGGGAGTTGTGGGATCAAATCCTCATGCCAAAGTCTCATGGGAGTCTCCTTTCAGCAAGGTAGAATGTTGCAGATAAGCATTTGGGTAACGTTCGAGCAAATCTCTAGTTCTAGCAATCAAGTCTTGCTTAGAGGCTTGACCAAAGCGGTAGCGATCTAGCAAGAGCATATAGTCTCTGCACTCGTCAAGACTGGCTTGCTTTTTAAAATAGCCCCAAATATGCTGGAAGGCATTGCAAACCTGACCCCGGTGTTCTGGAATCTGGCAGGCACGGTCAATCAGCTCTTGAACCTGACTCACTTCCACCACTTCTTGCTTTAGATACTGGCGAATGTCCTTGTAAATATTGCTGGAATGGCTCAAAACAAGGTATTTATTTTCTGCCCAGAGTTGCTGACAAAGGGCACGTTGGTTGTTATTTTCCATATTTTTCCTTACTTTCTACTAGTTCCCAGGAAATACGGAAACAAAGTTATTTCTATAAAATGAGCGAATCATGAGCGGAATATGAGCGAATTGATCAAGCTCATCATCCTTTAAAGTTTTTCAAAAACTTTTTGAGTTCAGCATCGGCTTCTGGTGTGGTTCCGTGTAGTTGACCGAGCATTTCAAGTAGAGAAGCGGTTTGATTTTGGATTGCTTGATTGGTCGTGTTAATCTTGCCAACGATATCTGTCAGTGGCTCGACTTCTTCTTCCTCAAAGGTATCTACATAGCGAGGGATATTGAGGTTGTAGTCATTTTCAACGATTTCTTCATAGCTTGATAGATGGGCAAACTTGTCAATCTCACCACGAGACTTGTAGGCTTCCAGAATCTTCTCGATATGAGCATCTGTCATGATATTCTGGTTTTTCCCTTTATCAAACTCCTTAGAGGCATCGATAAAGTAGACATCACGATTGGTACGGTTCTTCTTGAGAATGATGACCGTTGTCGGAATGCTGGTATTAAAGAAGATATTGGCTGGTAGACCGATAACCGTATCAATAGCTCCTTCTTCTAACAAGGCCTTGCGAATGGTTCCCTCCGCATTTCCACGGAAAAGAACACCGTGAGGAAGGACGATAGCCATGACCCCATTATCCTGCTTGAGGTGGTAATATCCATGTAGGAGAAAGGCAAAATCAGCCTTGGACTGGGGCGCCAGTTTCCCAAAAGGAGAGAAACGAGGATCATTCAGGAAGCCAGAGCTTGCAGACCACTTGGCTGAGTATGGAGGGTTCATGAGAACACCGTCAAAGTTGGTCGGTTCTTGAGTCGGCCAGTCTTCATCCAGTGTATCAGCATTGTGTAGAAATTGATTCTCAACAGGAACGCCGTGTAGGATCATGTTCATCCGAGCTAGGTTATAGGTCGAAGTATTGAGCTCCTGACCAAAGTAGACGACTGTCTGCGGTTTATGAGAATATTTCTTGGCATTGAGCAAGAGAGAGCCCGACCCCATAGTCGCATCATAGATGGTAAAACCTTGCTGGTCTTCACGACCTAAAAAGGCAATCTGAGTCATGAGCTTGGCAACAGGCTGAGGTGTATAAAACTCACCAGCCTTCTTACCCGAGTCAGTCGCAAACTGACCGATCAGATACTCATAGGCATCCCCCAGCATATCGCCAGCATGACCAGCTACGTCTAGCACAGCCAACTCTTTCATGACTGCTGCCACAGTTTGGTTTTGCTTTTGCGGAGTAGCCCCTAGCTTTTTAGAGTAGAGGTCGATGTCTTCAAAGAGATTTTCATAGAGGTCGTCACTCTGCTCGATATCACGAAAACCTTGAGCTAGTTCTTCCAGCTGAAAAGTCCCCTCATTGACACGAGCTACCAGAGCTGTAAAGGTCAAGTCTGGCTTGATAATATAGTTGAGCTCGCCCTTCATGACAGAGACCAAATCCTCATGGGTATCCGCATCCTCGTAGTAGTTGCGATAGACCTCAAGGGCATCCTCCAGACTATCTGTCCCTTCTTCCATAGTCTCAGCCACGAAAAAGAGCATCTTGTCAGATAGATACTTGTAAAAGACCATGCCCAAGAGATAGGACTTGTAGTCATTGGCATCCATCTTGGAGCGGAGAACATCCGCTGAGTTCCACAGGGCTTGGTAGAGCGACTGGGAAGTTTGTGTTGTTTCCATAGTGTTTCTTTCTAAGTTCTGCAATTAATTTTTTTAAACAAGCAATCATTTATAACAAATCACTTCATTCTCAATCGTTCGAATCAAATCTAAAGGAATATCAGAGACAGGAAGTTGATAAACGATATTTTTTCGAGGGTTATAAAATCCAAGATTTTTGATAGATAGAAAGTCGGGATCATAGGAATGTAGACCCATGATATAGTAGACGAGCACTTGTAGTGTATGGTCTTTATTAGGAGCTGTTTTAGTCACCTTAAAATCCCATAATGTATCTTTGGTCAGAAAATCTCCATCCCCCTTATCAATCGTATCTGTATAGCCTCCCAAAAAGTTAAAGCCATCCTTTACCAAAGGACCATAGAGGTCGAAAAAGCAAAGACTTCGCTCTACCATGATGCGAATATTCTCTATCGTTTCTGCATCCACCGAAATTTCCTCAAAAGGCTTATAATACTGTTTCCCCGCACGAAAAACGACATCAAAAGAAACCAAACGACAAGCACTTTCTATCGATAAATCGTCCAATCCTGTCACCAAATCGAGCAGTGCTTCTGCTAGGTCTCCCATGTTAACCCTATGAGCTCCCATGAGAGAAATTCTGAAAGCATCACGGGCTTCTGCCCCTTTCATGAGACGGGTCAAGTAGTCCACACAAATCCCCACTAAACTAGGAGATACAGACTCTACAGGATACAGAACTCTGTGATCTTCGAACTGCTCAACTGAAAATAACTTGATGGGCAGATAACCACCTCGAGGTTGGTTAATTTCTTTGATACGTTGTGTTACAGATACCATGAATTCTCCTTTTATATAAACATATCTTTCAATAGTTTCTTTTTCAATATCTCAAGCTGAGAAATTTTTTCTTTGTGTGAGTTGATGAGGTTATCTAGGTTAGAGAAATAGGCACCGATGGCTTGTTGTTCTCGAATATTAGAAGGCACTAATACTTTAATCTTAGAAAACTCTTTCTTTGTAATATGAGGTTGTGCAGAACCAACTTGATTTACTTTCATAAAATCACTAATCAAGTTTCCACGTAAAACAGCTAAAATATAATCTGGAGATATTTTGTTGCCTAATAAAGGTCTTAAAATTAGCATAGCTGAATTTATTCTAACGGAACTATATCTTTTTTGGATAATTTCATTATAATGCGCTACATTCCCAAGTGTCCCTCTACTAGTTAGAATAAAATCCCCTAAGATTAACTTACCATTTCTTAATTCCTTATCCTTCTTTTCTGATATAAATTTAGTTGAACTAAAATCTAATCCTGTCTTTTTTACATTCCCTGTGTCTAAAAACAAGGTATGACCAACACTATGGAAGTCATCTTCTCCTGGATAACTTTTACCTCTATCTCCATCTATTATTTGGAAAATCTCTGCCATTTTTAAACATTCCCACTCACCTTCAAATCTATCCAATCGAATCTCAGGCACTGTCTGTCCAGCTTTGGGAAACATCTTGGAAAGCATGGTCGCCTTGAGAGATTGGTAGTTGGTAAGATTGTCCTTGTAGCTCGTCAAAAGGTTGTCGAAGGTGCGGAAGAGGGAGCCTATAGCAGATTGTTCCTCTTGACTAGGAAGTGCTATTAGAGTTTCTAAAATATTTTTATTGTACAATCGCTTGATAGTAGTTCCTTCAATCCCTTCCCATTTCACTATTGAATAAAATTGCTTCAGAAAAGAATTATCCAACCGTTCATCATGCTTTAACCAAACTATATTTGAATCTTGAAAATAAGCTTCCTCTCCTTGGTATTCTACAGTTCTACCGATACTTCCTGAAGCGGAGAGCAAAATATCTCCAATCTCAGGATATGGATATTTAGATTTATACTCCTCAAATTTGTCACGTGTTATGAATGAATCTGGTTCGCCACCAAAAGTGCCAATTTTATAAAATGGAACCTCTCCAGTTTGAGAAGTTTCCCCCTTAAAAATTCTCTTATTCATAGCAACCGATCCAAGTTCACCTATTTGTTTACTTTCCCAGTTATCACTAAAATCATAGAATCTAATTTTAGGAATACTATTTTTACTCATTATTTTCTCCTAGGCTATCGTTAAATTCAATCCGCTTCTTTCTAAATCCATATCCATATAGCTTTAATACAGAATTTTCATGTTTTGATTTATTAGAAATCAACTTCCTTGTCTTTAAGTAATCAAGAAGTTTTTCATTAAATTCAGAATACGAAACCTCCACTTCTTGATTACCATTTCTCCCGTTACCTTCATTTTGATTTAATTTGTCAAAGGCAATTCTCCATTCATAGTAGATATCTTTGTCGATTTCTTCCTTCAAAAATTTCATTATATCAGATAGTTCCAATAAATCTAAATAAGAACCTAGCAAAGTAAGCCTATCTACTTCTATTTGACTTTCCGAATCAGAAATTAATTTTTCGAAAAGTTCTTTCTTATATTTAAGTAAAACATCATTCGCATTTAGGATAGATTCATACAATGGAATGCTAATTTCATTTTCATCTAATGCTATAAATTGTCTTATATATTTTTTAACTATTTTTTGTATTTTATTTTGAAGCGTAACATCTAGCGAATCATATCTATTTTGATTTATTAAATCATCAAAGTAATACTCATTAAATTTATTATCTAAAAGCAATACTAATAATTCAACTACATATTTTTCGTCTATATCAGGTTTCTTTAACAATTCTCTCATTTCCATATCGTTTCGAACAACATTAGTAGCATTCAAATAATCTTCTATATTTTTGAATATAAATTCTTCTAGGTATTCCATTGGTCTTTTACGAATAAACTCAAGATTTTCTTTATTGAATTCAATACGATTACCATTTATTAAATTCCATAAATCTTCTTCATCAATATCAGTATTATCAATTCTTTTAAAATAGAGTCCAAGCTGACTAAGTATTCTTTTTCGAATATTATCATTTAAATCCAAAGAATTAATAATATTGTCATTAAAATCATCTTGTAAATCATTATTCAATTTTGAATAAATTTCTTTATCCAACTCAAAATTAGGATTCAGATTAATAAAATCTACCAAAAAGTTATCAACTTCCTTATTTTGACCGAAATATTCTAAAACAATTTCAGTATTTACTTCTGCTTTTTTAGTTTGAACAAAATTTTGTACTAGTATTTCTCTATTTTCATTCGAAAGGGCATTGAACTTACCTTGTGTAAAAGTGATATAAAAATCTGGGACACTAGCGATAATTTTATCTGCTAATGTACTTTTTTTGATACTTTCATCATTATATAGGTAATCAGATTCATCACTTCCTAACTTTTCTTGAGGTAATTGATGATTAAATACAACATTATTATTCAATAATTGCTCAATATACTCAGGTTTATCACGCATCTCTCCCTCTGATAAAGTAACATACATTAAAATATACTTCAGGAATTCTTCATCAGAAGATTGACAATAATCTAGTAAAGGTTTTAATCCATTTTGACTAGTCATGATTTCATAATTTTTATGTTTTATATCTGATAACTCTGTGCCCATATCAGAATACCGTTCCATGAAAAATAGTACATTAGATTTGCCAATATCGTATAAGCCATTCTTATAAATATAATTCAGCACATTTTCCTCATATCCTGAACTCTCAAAATCAAATTCCTTAATTTTAAAATCTATAGCCGATAAATTGAAATTAAACTTCTCAAAATCACAATAATTATTATGAAAAATGTTAAGAAAAACCTCTTGTGTCATCTCTAGATATTTAGAAATCTGTTCTTTTGTTTCTTTTGTACAATCACTCAAATCAACTAAATTCATTAAAGATAATATCAATTTTCTTTTATCAACGTAAATAAAATCGCTATGTTCTTGGTTAATATATTCGTTGAAGAGATCCGAGTTATGATGTAGCCATTTTCTCAAAAATACCCTTATATCACGCTCTGAGAAAAACGATTTATTTTCAACATTTAATCTAAATAATTCGTTATAAAAGTCCAGTAAAAATTCCAAAATATTATCTTGGTAAAAGATTAATTTCAACTTCTCATTATGTTCATTTGAATATAACAGAAATCTAAATAAATCATAATTTAACACATTACTACTTTTATAATTTTTTAATTCTAAATAATTAAAGATTTCATCAAAATTTTTTAGAGAAATATTATATTTATTCTGTCTGCCAGAAATTACATTTCTTAAATATTCTTTTTCTTCTACCGTTATCGTATTCGCATAGAAATGAGTTAAATAATCTTGATAACTCTCATCAATATAAGCATTTCTAATTAGGAAAGAAATTATAGAGAATTGAGGATTCTTTCTTATTTCTTCTGTAAAATCATTTTTAAAATCATCAATATTTGACGCATATTGATAAATATCTGATAATCTATAGCTGTCTAGTTCACCAAGTTCATCATTTATTTTCTTAATTTCTTCTTTTAATTTTTCTATTATTTTTTTATTTTTAGTATTCTTTAAACGCTCTTGGAATTCTGGAGTATTCCTACTAGGAAATAAAGAATCAATATCCTCATTTCGTTTATATTGATTATACTCTGCATCATGATAACTATCAAAAGAATAAATTTCACTATCTCCTGCAATTAACTCTTTTATGTAATCATAACGTGTTGAAAAATCTTTTTCAAATTTTCCATTTACTTTAATTATTTTTCTTCCAGATGGTATTTTTAAGATAGTTCCATATAATTCAACTTCATCGTTTAAATGTTCTTCCTCAGCATTCTCTATCTTTCTCTCCAATGCATTTTTCTTATTATTTAAATCCTCTCTAAGATTTTTTAATGCTATTTCTTTTGAGTTCAACAATTCATATAAATACCCTTGATTTCTTTGCAAAAGTGAAAAATCTTTAGGGAAAATATTCTTATAGACTACCATTGAAAAAATTTTCTCATGCTCTAACGGTAACTTACTTAATGTTTCTTTATAAGTCAGATACTCATTGCAAACATTATTGATTAATCTCATATCATCGAGATACAAAGAGATATTAAATAAAAAAGTTTTATCTAAACTATCGTATTCCCACATTTCTGTTAGCAATTTTTTTAATATGTCATGAGAATTAGAAGCAGTTACTACAGGAATTACAGGGATAATAAAATCAAAAAACTTCGTTCTTTCTTGTGATTCAAACAAATCATCCTTTACAAGATAGAAAAAGACTAGTTTACGTTTGTGATTTGCCTTTCGATTTCTATTGATAACTATATTTAATTCCTTCAATTTTTCAAAAATTCTAGAGTCATTAAAACGTTCAATATCTTCAAATACTATGATATCTGCTCCTGATTGCTTAAATAAATAAAGGACATCGTCTAAGTATCGATCAAAATAGGATACTTTAGAATTATCATTTGAAAAAATTTCGATATCAGTTTCAATTTTTTCTGCTTTTAAGGATAATTTTTTGATAAAACCAAAATCTTTTTGTAGCTTCAGTAAAAAATAAAATCCATATACAATTAAAACAAATAAAATTACTAGTACAAGAAGGGAAATAATAGGTTTCGTAGTCCAAGATAGCCAAGAAAAGTTCTGAATCAAACCATTCCATGAAGAAATATTTAGTAAGTATAAGGATAATAATACTAAACTTACATAGACCGAAATATTAAAAGGTTTAATCTGTGATTCTGCATCAAGAGTTTTAAAAATTGATTTTCTTATTCGATTAGGATTAATTTGATGAAGTAATTGATTGATTATCTTTCCTTCTATGGTATTAATTTGACGATTATTTAGCCCATTTTTTTCACTACCTATTGTTTCATCATACTGCCCTAAAGATATATGGAGGAATGTTTTATCAGTATATTTTCTCTCAAAGCTCTCAACAACACTACTTTTCCCCGCTCCATAATTCCCAGTAATAGCTACATTGGTCACTTCCGAATTATCGTCAATCGCAAACTCAAATGCTTTTTGTGTTACTGGCTTTATTTCAACATTTTTATTTGAAGTAAGTGCTCTAAACTTATATTCTTTTCCCATTGACTTTTCTATTTCCTTACGATTATAATATTCTTTTCATCTATATATACCATTATATCAATTCTGACTCAGTATATAAAGCTTTTATACACAACACAACCCCTTAGAAACGGATTTCTAAAGGGTTATTTTTTATCCTACCACTGTTATTGCTTCTTCTACTTTATCTTTTTTCTCCTTCTTACTCGAGCCAGTCAATCGTCGCTTGCTATCTCGGATTGTATTCAAGTCTTTGAGGAGTTTACTCAGATGTTCTTTTTCAGGGAAAGCTTCTGCACTTGCTGCGGTATAGCGCATAAAAAGGTCATAGATAGTTGAAAGTTCGGTACGGAGTTGTCTGGTCTTGCCAACTTCCTTGGCAGACTTAGAAGCACGCGCCTTACTTTCCACTTGATCATACTCCTCTTGCGCACTAGTAACTGCCAATAGCATTGGATTCAGTCCTAGACTGGTTACTGCTCCATAATAGGGTTCTTCACTCAGTGTTTTGAGAAGACTCTTGACTTCTGCTGTTTCAACATCGTTACTGTGCTTGGTGATATCCTTGTACTTAGTAAAGACTGGCTTGAGTGTCTCATAGGCTTCCTTAAGACTACTTTCCTTGATTTTAGCAAATCCTCTATGAAGGGTAAAGAGACCTACTAGAGCACTATCTCTTTCCTTATCCACTATGGTCAGACTGGTAGTCTCTTTTTTCTCCACACTAGCAAGTTGAGCTTGATAATCTGATAGCTTACTTTGGAAGGGATCAAGATGCTTGCCGTACATAGTCTCATCCTTGTGAGACTTCGTGAAATCTTCTAAAACTTGACTTGTATCAATCATGAGACTTTCAAATTCTCGATTAGTAAAGTTAGTATAGCTTAGCGGACGGATGTTATAAGTTTTTGTCATGTTGTGACCTTTCTATTTTAAATTATTTAGCTTCTATTTGTTCAAACAAATCGTGGATTAACTCTGACAGATAAAAATGTTTTTGATTTGTCTTTACGATACTTCTTTGTCTTTCCTTTGGAACCAAAGAACTTCCCTCTGTTTTATAGGCCTGTATTAAAATAGCTATTAGTCCGATTAGACATAGCATCATAAAACTAGAGTACCAATCATCATCAACTGTTTTGTTTTTCTTCATCAGAATTTCCCCTTTAAGTTTATAAATAAATAGTAACAGATAAAAATGAAATTTTAAGCACCGTTAGCTCAACTGACTCTTTTTTCAGCTCAACAGCACACTTTTAGATTTTTTGTAATGTTCACAGGACAAATCTGACATTTCAAAAAGAAAAATCCCTATCTGGCTAAACAAATACCTTGTCTGTCAGATAGAGACTTTTACTATTTTTAGATTTTAACCTTTCTAGCCTTATAATACATCTAAACTTTAGGAAAGACGACTATTCGAAAGTTCGAAGACCTCAAAACTTTTTCAGCTTGAGCATTCGAAACTTAGAACACTAATAAATTTATGTATTTCTTGTCTTTCTAAGTTTAGAATACATATAAATTTTGGACGATTTATATTTACGAGACTTCGAAGAACTACCTCCCAACTCTCAACGGTTCAATCACCTCTTCTATCAGTTGGGTATAGGCTTCTTTGATTTGTTTTTTATAGAGGAGTGGGTTGAGGGCATCTGCCACGTCAACTTTATAGTCCTTGTAGCGCTGACTCTTGGTCAGTTGGCTTTCTCCTAGTTGCTTTTTAGCGCCCTTGCGGTAGTGATTGACATAGTAGCGGAGTTCATCTTCACCCACATACCAGGTCTTACTAAATTCTTGGATATGCTGCTGGATGACTGCTTCAATCATCTGGTCAAGGATATTGGCGATGGATTGACCTCTGTAGCAGTCAGGATTTGCCTGTACTTCTTGCCAAAGTTCTGAGATGATCTGGGCAAGGTTTGGATTGGTCTTCTCTAGACTTTGGATATAGGTATCCACTGCTTCTCTGTCCTGTGCACTGAGACTCTTTTCCTGACTTTGCTCTTGCTCGATCAGGCTTTGGATCAGGGTCAGTATATAGGCATAGTTAATCTCATCGACTTGAATAGACTCCAGTTCGTAGTGGATATCCAGTGGCTCCCCATCTTCATCACCATCTTCTGAACGACTTTTAAGTTCGGCAAGGATATTTTGATAGAAGCCTAGATAGTTTTCCAATTCTTCTGCGGTTAGTCCAGTCTCTGCATAGATTTCTTCCTCGTCATACTCTTTATAAACTCGGATAGAAGCCAAGTATTTATCAAAGGATTGATAAGCCTTGGCTAGTTTTCTCAATTCAGGCGTAGAGATTTGTTCGATTTGGAGTCCTTCTTCGGGGTCATCGGTGATTAGATTTCGAAAGTCGCTACAACTTCTCAAAAAGTTTCTCTTTTCCTCTTCCCAGCTAGGGGCTAGGACATCATTTTCACCACCATTTGAGTAGAGCTTGAGGGCATTATCGACTGCTTCCTTAAAGGCTAGTGGCTTTTGGAAGGTGATGATATGACCATAGGTCTTACTAGAATCAAAGATCCGGTTGGTTCGACTAAAAGCCTGAATCAAGTCCTGCGGTTGCATTGGTTTACGATCGATAAAGAGGGTCGATAGACAAGGTGCATCAAATCCTGTTAAGAGACGATTGACCACGATAACCAAGTCCAACTGCTCATTGCGATAGAGATACTTGTCTTGCTTACGGGCAAGGCGGTTATTGACATCGGTATTAAAGCCACGGAGATCTGCCATGGTAAAGTGAGTATCAAACTCTCGGTTATAGTCTTCTAAGACCTGTTTCATATGGTCTTGGTTGGCTCTTGAGTCCTCTTCATTTTCTGTGACAGAGTAGGTAATGGTAAATTTCGGAAAGTCTGGAAGGAACATCTTGACTCTCTCTGATACCTTGACCCGTGTTTGACCAGCCTTGACTCTTTTGAGAAGGTCATAGTAGGCTTGAGCTTGAGGGATAGACTTGACCGTCAGAATGGCATTGTAGGTATTGCCCACACCTTTTTGGATGCCTAGTTGTTGGCGGGATTTATTGATAATGGCATCCAAGACTTCCAGCATATGCTCCTCATTCTCGTAGACGGTATCTGGTATTTCATTTTCAGACTGGTCTGTGATGAGGGTATTGCGATAATCTACCTTAAAGCCTAAGACAGCTCCGTCATGGATGGCTTCCTTGACCGTATACTCATGGAGACGGTCTCCATACTGTTGCTGGGTGGTTTGGGCTAGGTCTCCGACCTGCTGGCGTTTATTTTCCTTAAAGATGGGGGTGCCTGTAAAACCATACCAGAGGGACTGAGGGAAAAAGGCTTTAATGTCTTTTTGTGTTTGTGGAGTAACGGCACGGTGGCATTCATCCACGACAAAGGCCACTCGGAGTCCCTTGATTTTGTCCGCATCTCGTTGGTAAAGACCTTGGTCAAACTTGCGCATCATGGTCGTGATTTTCTGGATGGTTGTCACCACGACACGTTTATCATTACTTCCTAAGCGCTTGACCAAATCATGTGTATTGTCCGTCTCGTCGATATCGATGACGTCATTGGTCGCATATGAGAGGAAGGAAGATGTGGTTTGTTGGTCCAAGTCCCTACGGTCAACGACAAAAATCGTCTTTTGGATAGATGGAATTTGAAGGAGATTGCGAGCTACCTTATAAGAGGTCAAGGTCTTCCCTGAACCTGTTGTATGCCAAACATAGCCTGATGCTTGCTGGCGAGAGGCTTCCTGCACCGCTTCGATGGCATGGATCTGATAGGGGCGCAAAAGGATGAGAGATTTCTTGCTATCGTCAATGACAGAATACTGCATGACCATCTGATGAGCACGAGGGATCGAAAGAACTTCATGGGCAAAGCTAGTCAAGTTTGTCACAGGATGATTGTCCTTATCCACCCATTTGGTTAGAAATTGTTTGTTAAGTTTATTTTCACGAGCTGCAGCAATATAGCGAGTATCTACTTTGTTGGTCACAACAAACATCTGCAAGCTAGAGTAGATACCACGGAATTTTCCTTCACGGTCATATTTTTTTATCTGATGAAAGGCATCGATAAAGGCTGCTTGGGAACTCTTGAGCTCGATTTGAATCATGGGTAAGCCGTTGATGAGAAGAGTAACATCCAGTCTACGGTCTTGATCCATAGGATTTACTTTTTCTCGTTGGACTTGATTGACAACTTCGTAGCTAGACTTTCCTGCTGCGATATTGTCACGCCAAATGACTGACAAACGGATGGTACCTAAGCTAGCATCTTCTCTTTGAACTTCGACTTTGGCAATGCCGTTTTCTCCGACCAACCACTTGGCAGCATCATAGTAGCTGACAAAGTTGAGTTGGTTCTGAATCTGGCGTTTTTCCTGCTCAGTCAAGGGATGGTCTGCTAGCAGAGCAACGTTGTTTTGGGCTATTTTCTCAAAGAAATTGTCCCATAGTTGTTCTTCTGTTTTTAAGTCTTCTCTATAAGTCCATTGGCTTTCACCAGTTACCAGCTGGTTAATCAGTTGTTTTTCTATTTCCAGTTCTGGTTTTACCTGCATCTATATTCCTCCTTCAGGGACAATATTCTTGCTATTATTATATCATAGTCCTATCAGAAAAACTTCTGATTTCACTAACTTCACTTTCGTAATACAAATAGTCTTTCTCCTTAAAATATGGTATAGTAGAATCATACTACTCAAGAGGAGTTTACATGTCACACGATAAACAAATGAAAGCTGTTTCTCCCCTTCTACAGCAAGCAATCAATATTTCTTCCATCATCGGTGGAGTTGGTACTTTGATTTTCTGTATCTGGGCCTATCAGGCTGGTGTTCTGCATTCTAAGGAAACCCTATCTGCCTTTATCCAACAGGCCGGTATCTGGGGACCACCACTTTTTATCTTTTTACAGATATTGCAGACGGTCGTTCCCATCATTCCTGGTGCTCTAACCTCTGTGGCAGGTGTCTTTATCTACGGTCATATCGTGGGGACGATCTACAACTATTTCGGTATTGTTATTGGTTGCGCCATTATCTTTTACCTGGTGCGTCTCTACGGAGCCCCCTTTGTTCAGTCTGTCGTCAGCAAGCGCACCTATGACAAGTACATTGGCTGGTTGGATAAGGGCAATCGTTTTGACCGTTTCTTTATTTTTATGATGATTTGGCCAGTTAGCCCAGCGGACTTTCTCTGTATGCTGGCTGCTCTGACCAAGATGAGCTTCAAGCGCTACATGACCATCATCATCTTGACCAAGCCCTTTACCCTGGTTGTTTACACTTATGGATTGACCTACATCATTGATTACTTTTGGCAAATGTTCGCCTGATCACTAAAAAAAGTTGATCAAAAACTCAATTTTATACTCAATGAAAATCAAAGAGCAAACTAGGGAACTAGCCGCAGGTTGCTCAAAGCACTGCTTTGAGGTTGTGGATAGAACTGACGAAGTCAGTAACATATATACGGCAAGGCGACGTTGACGCAGTTTGAATTTGATTTTCGAAGAGTATTATCAGAAAATAAAAAAAATAAAACGCATAGGATCAAGGTTTTTCAACACCTGATATTATGCGTTTTTCTGATTGTAAAGATTTTTTCTCAACCTCTTTTTGTTAAGCTTCTTTTTTCAATAAGAGAGAAACAAGGACTGATGTCGCAATCATCCATGCTCCTAGAATAATAAATGTCATTCGACCATTCGTTGTTACTAAGCCAATTCCTGAAAGAACAAAAGGTGTTAAGGAGGCACCAAAACTACATCCCAAAACCGCATAGGAAGTCGCTTTGTTGAGGAGCTTTGCAGGGATTCTCTCAGAAATTAACTGAAAGACTGTCGTCAGAGCAATGCTATAGGCAAATCCTCCTAAGACAGAACCTGCAACGACAACCCAAAGAGAAGGTGAAAGAGCGATGATGATTTGCCCAATACCAAAGGTTACACCCGCAACCAATAACAATTTTTCCTTAAAGGCGGAGATGAGGAAAGAAAAGCTAATTCCCGCCAGAATCCCAATCAACTGCATGGCACTGAGTACCAGACTAGACAACTGAGCATCTCCAAAGCCTGCCTCAATCATGAGACTAGGAATACGGAAGGTAATAGCTGTATTGGTACATACAATGACTGCAGCTCCGACAGCTAGGAAGAAAATCAGCTGTAGCATGGAGCGAGTTAGTTTCGCTGCTTCTTCTGTCTTTTGCTTGGACTCATGAACTTCTTCTTTGTTATAAGGGACAAAGAGAAGGAAGAGTACAAGAACCACTAGACCTGCAGCGTAGGCTAGGAAGGTTGCAGTCCAGCCAAAGGCCAAAAGCTGACCGACTGTCAAGGTCAAGATAGAGGCTCCCACTACCTCAGCTGAACCACGAAAACCAAGCATCTGGATACGAGTCTTGCCATGGTACCGTTCACTGATGATAGAGATAGCCTTGGCGTTTAGCATCCCCACACCAATCCCAAAAAGAAGACGAGTAGCAAAGACAAAGTAGTAATCCTGATACCAGAAGGGAGCTGTTCCACTGATTGACAAGATCAAGAGTCCCAAGGTCAACTGAAGTCGTTCAGGAAAAATCCGTTCTAAAACTCCATTTAAAAGGAGCATAGCCATAATCCCAAAGGATGGGAGACTGACTAGAAGTTCAACCTGACCAGTCGAATAGCCCTGATAATAGTCAAACATGGATGGTAGGGCACTTGATATTGAAAATGATGTGATCAATACTAACGATAGAGAAAGTATACTCACTTTTTCCAAAAATTGTTTCATTTTATCCTCATTCATTATTTATGTTAAGTCAAAAGAGCTAGATATTACTGTAGAGATCAAAGATTTCTTTCATCTAGTCCCTATCACTCTTTTAGCAAAAAGGTCCTTTCCTATCATACACTGTTTCCCAAAAATTGGCAAGCAACTGCTTTATAAGTTCAACATAAAAAGTAGGACCATCTGACTCGGCGAAGCCTTGATGGTATCCTACTTTTATAGATTTTAGTAAACTATCTTACTTAGATTTTCAAGAATCGACGCATTGAGATTCCTGAACCAAGTGAACCGATACAGATTCCGATGAGGAACAAAAGACCGATCATCAATGGAATAAAGGTATCTGGGGTAATCAAGGATAGGTTTTGTCCAACCAAGGATGGGTTGACAGATTGGAATACTCGGTTATAGATAAAGTAAACCAGAACTGATGGAAGAGCTGCTCCCAACAAACCAATAAAGGCACCTTCTAGCAAGAATGGGCCACGGATGTAGCTGTTTTTAGCACCAACCAAACGCATGATTTGGATTTCACGACTACGTGAAATGATAGTAATACGAATGGTATTTGAGATCAAGAAGACCGCGATGAAAATCAAGAGTCCTGCAATGAACAATCCCCAAACACGGATGAAGGAAGCCAACTTGAAGAGGCGTTCCGTATTGGCACCACCGTCTTGAACCTCAGAAACTCCTTCGATTTTCTTAGCTTCTTCAGCGACTGGTTTCACATCACTTGGTGAATTGGTATCTACAATGTAGGCATCATGAAGAGGATTGGCATCTCCTTCAAAAACCTTCCACTCGTCACCCATGGTTTCAGTCAGCTTTTGGTACTGCTCTTCTTTACTTGAGAAGGTTACACTTTTAACAGCTGGCATAGCCTTGAGGGCATCATAAACCTTGTGGTAATCATTGTTTGTAACTGTTTGACCCTCTTTGACAATGGTTTCACTATTGTCTTCAACGTCTTTACGGACATAAACCATGACGCGGACGTTGTTTTCGATATCCGTTGCCAATTTTGCAGTATTAAAGATAACTGAGGCAAAAATAGCAACCAAGGTCAAAGTAATCATTACTGAACTGACAGCAGCAATGGTCATCCACCCATTACGCTTTAAACTCTTTAAAGCTTCGAATAGGTGGCGGAAAAATCTACTAATCATCGTATCCGTACTCTCCTTTCGCTTCGTCACGAACCACGCGACCATTCTCGATGGCAATGACACGGTGGCGCAAGGTATTTACGATTTGGCTGTTGTGGGTGGCCATCAAAACAGTCGTACCTTGGAGATTGATGCGCTCCAAGAGGTTCATGATTTCCCATGAGTTATCTGGATCCAAGTTACCTGTCGGTTCGTCGGCAATCAATACCTTAGGATTGTTTACGATAGCACGAGCAATGGCGATACGTTGCTGCTCACCACCTGACAATTCATTAGGGAATGAACGAACCTTATGCTTCAAGCCGACAAGATCCAAAACTTCCATAACACGTTTTTTGATATTGCGACGGCTTTCACCGACAACCTCCATTGCATAAGCGATGTTCTCATAAACGGTTTTCTTTGGCAATAGTTTGTAATCCTGAAAGACAACTCCAACACTTCGACGAAGAAGCGGAATATCTTTCTTTTTAATCTTAACAAGATTAAAACCTGCAACCTGCAAACTTCCTTTTTCAACTTTAACTTCACGGTACAAGGCACGGATAAAAGTTGACTTACCTGCACCCGAAGGACCTACGATATAGGCAAATTCTCCTGGTTCAATTTTCACAGAGACGCCACGTAGGGCTGTTGTCCCGTTGTCATACTTTTTGACAACATCTCTCATTTCAATGATCGACATGTGACTTCCTTTCTTTTAACTAATACGCCATTTTAGATAAGCATCGATGAAACCATCTAAGTCCCCATCCATGACCTTATCTACCTGCGCAACTTCAAAACTGGTACGGTGGTCTTTCACCATGGTATAAGGGGTGAATACATAGGAGCGAATCTGGCTTCCCCATGTGATTTCTTTCTTGTCCCCCTTAAGGGCATCTACCTCAGCAGCTTTCTTTTCCTGCTCCATCTGATAGAGTTTTGCCTGGAGCATCTTCATCGCACGGTCACGGTTTCCGTACTGAGTACGGTCAACGGTTGATGCAACGACAATCCCTGTCGGAATGTGGGTCAAACGGACACCTGTTGAAACCTTGTTGACGTTCTGTCCACCTGCTCCACCTGAGCGGAAAGTATCCATCTTGATATCATCTTCTCGAATATCAACTTCAATAGTATCATCCAACTCTGGCATAACTTCTACAGAAGTAAACGAGGTGTGACGACGCTTAGCTGAGTCAAATGGCGAGATACGTACCAGACGGTGAACTCCCATCTCTGACTTGAGAAGTCCATAAGCATTTGGCCCTTCAAAAGACAAGGTCACTGACTTAATACCTGCTTCATCACCAGCTTGATAATCCAAGACTTCAACCTTGAAACCTTTGGCATTACCATAACGAGTATACATACGAAGAAGCATATCGCCCCAGTCTTGGGCTTCTGTTCCACCAGAACCTGGGTGAATCTCTAAAATAGCATTATTATGATCATAAGGCTCTGACAAGAGCAGAGTCATCTCGTAGCTAGTCATCATCTGATCTAGCTCAGCTAACTTCTCCACCAACTCATCCTTAACAGACTCATCCTCTGCTAAAAAGTCTAGTAAGATTTCAGCTTCATCCTGCAACTCCTCCATCTTGTGGAAAGTATTGTAGGTATTTTTTAGTTCATTTAATTCTTGCGACGTTTTTTGGGCTGCAATATTATCGTTCCAAAAATCAGGTTCTGTCATTTTGTTTTCCAAAATGGCAATTTCTTCTTCTAACCCTTCGAGGTCAAAGAGACCCCCTAAAAGAAGCTAATTTTTCACGATTGGCGTCAATTTTTTGACGAATTTCTGAAATGTCCATATATACTCCTTTTTTGTATCGTTTTATTATACCATAATTTTTCTTATTTATCTAATCGGTGTTTTTTAAAATTTCTTATCAAAATATTTCTATTTGAAGACGAGAGAGGTATTCTCAATCATTTAGTGTGTGAGAAATCGAAAAACATCTCAGAGCTGATCAAGTTTCTTGTCCAAAAAACATTGATTGATTCTCTGAGATGTATATAAATACTATTTTAAAAGAAAAGTATCTGACAGGTCTGAACACAGCACCTAATCAACTTTCTAGCAAAGCAACTAAGATTATTCTTTATCTGCCTTCAAAGTCGGTTTTGTTTCAGCAGCTTCATCTTTTTCAGTCGCTTCTGCTGATTTTTCTCCCTTCTCTACTGGCTTATCAGAATCCTTCTTAGGATCTTCTTGACTTCCCTGAACTTCTACTTTATCAGGATTCAAGCTCCAAATGCCATCTTGATTGACCTTGTAGCCATCAGGTGTTGTGCCATTTCTCAATAAGGAACCATCTGCTTGGAAATAATACCAGTTGCCATTCAATTGTTTCCAACCAGTCTGCATAGCTCCACTTGCATTGAGATAATAACGAGTGCCATCGACATCTAGAAAATTTATTTCATTTTCATCATCCCACTACTTTTGAAAAACGAGATAATCACTATGACAGGAAAATTATGTTCAAGTACATTCACAACATTGCTTCAGCTAGGCATACCAAACTCTGCTATATCGCTAACTTCTATGAGAAAAGAAAAAGATAATCAGCAATAACTTCAACCAGACACATTCAATTACCTCTACACATCATTTCATTCGTTCAATGTATTATCTCATCATGCATAACAAACTTTACGATTACACTTCGACCCAAAATAGATAAAACTATTAATGCTGCATTATTTCAATACCTTGTTTCAATAAATACCAGATGAGGTGTTATTTTAGTATACCTTTTTTAGATTAATAAGTGTTAAAAATAAGACAGTAGCCTCTGGATAGCTACTGTCTTATTTAATTCTTAAAGCCTTGATAGACTTGATGAATGGTTGAAAAGAGTATTGAATGAATTGAGTTAATAACAATTATGATAGGTGAGTTGATCTTTTAATTTTAGCCAGTGCAAGATTAAGTGCATAGTGTAATGTTTTATCATTTGTTATAAAAAGAATAACGAAATAATAAACACCACAAGAGACAATTGTCGATAGAACCATGAATATCATATTAAGATTCACCGTAAAGGAGTCAACCTGGAAAAGCGTTTTAAAAACTAAATAAATAGGAATAAATCCAAGAGAGACAATAATGTAACGTAGTAGAGTCAAGAAAATTTCTTTCAAATCATGCAATTTATGTTTCTTGATAAAATAAATTTCTAGTAGTACTACGATAATTTCTGCAATAATAGTAGTACTGATGTAATATTCTGGTAAGAAAATATTATTGAAATATAAGAGACAGTTAAATAAAATATTGATCCCACCACCAATAAAGTAAAAAGCAGTTAACCGATTTTCGTGGTCATTAATGAATATAATTTGTCTACCAAGAATCAACTCGATTGCCCATATAATGCTCCTAAAAGCGAATAGGCTAGTAACGATACCAGCTTCAAGATACTTCTCAGATGAATAGATAACCGTTGCATACTTACCTAAAATCATGATTCCAATACTAGTTGGAATTGTAAGGAAATAAAATAATGATGCTGCTTGATTTACAAGGCTCTTATAAGAATTGTAATCTTTTTTTCCAAGATAATATCCCAGACGCGGGACACTTACGTTAATAGCTCCACCCAGAACACCGGCAATCAACATGACAATGTTGGAAGCGATGGTATAATAAGAAACGTAGTTTTCATCAGGTCCCTTGGTGATGAACAACCTATCAAGCAAAGTATAGAGCATGCTGGAATTTGCCAATAACAGCATGGTCAAGAGTGGTTTAGATGCTTTTACCAACTCAAGGAAGCCAATCTTGACAAAGGAAACTTCTCTCTTGATCCAAAGAAAACTAAGTAAATAATTCAGTACAGTTGTTGCACTCATGACAATTGCATATGGAACAATATCATCCGCTGTTTTTACAAATGTGAAGATAGTAACTAGCATAGTAATTCTAATGATCAACGTCTTGTAAAGTATGAAGGAATAATTTTCATAGGCTTCATTCATCCACTCAATATTGAGAAATTGAAATAGCGCTTGTGTACCTAAGATATAGTAGAGAACTTTAAGATTCTCAATACTAGTATCCAAGAAGATGAAGGTGAAGTAGATGCCAGTTGTAAAGATAGAAGTAAAAACAGAGATATAGAATAACTTAGAAAAGACATAATTAATTTTATTCTTATCATCCTTAACCTTACTGATAGCTCGAATCCCATAATTATATATTCCAAAGGCAGCGAGTGGAATAACAAAGCTGGCCCATGTATTAGCAGTATTAAAATATCCGTAGTTAGATTTACTTAGAATCCGCGTCAAATAAGGATTAGTTATCAGCGGAAAGACGATATTAAGAATATTAACTAGCAAGCTAGCCAAAGCATTGACTTTTATATTTTTCATTACACTTCCTTTCTTAACTGTAAAATGCTCTCCCGTATTATATCATATTCTAGCTTTTTAGGATAAAATCTTAAAATTGAATAGGTTATACTAGACGAGACAGAATTTATAAAGTCTTTTACACTAAAGTAGAAGGGAGATACATATGTCTAGAAAACTTGTTGTATGTTCAACTGGAGAAGGCAAGGATTTTCCTATCCAGTTGGTAACTTTTCTTCGACTCATTACAGTGGCAAAAGAGTCTATACTCTAATATAATGTCATACTGTCCTTCAAAATTGACATAATCTACAAGCTATACGTAGCTACACCTAGTAGATTCTTATTTAAATTTTTAACAACTTGAAGATTTTCTTCAAAGTTTTTATATCTAGTTATACCATACTCTTCTACAAATAAAATGTTGTCAGAATCTAGTACAGACTTAATGTTATTTAAATTTCCAATGACAATATTTTCTGGTAAGGCTTTAGCATATTGCTTAGAAAATTTATCAAAAACATTTTTATTCGTTGCTATCACTAATAAGTTCTTATTTCCATTCTTATATTGTATAACATCTTTAAAATTAGCTACATTATCTAATTTCACTACAAAATCTACACCATATTTTTCATAATCTCCAGCTCTATTAATAGTTGGATTAAAAATATACGCTGCTACGTTAACAAATATTACTAAAAACAGAGCTCCAATTCCGAGTATAATCACACGAATGAATAAAGTAACTTTATTTACTCCAGATTCTATGTCATTTTTTTCAAGTTCTTTTGAATAAACTGTCTCCAATTTTTCAATTGTGACCCCAGAGTATGTCTGTTTATATTTATCAATCAAATAATCCAATTTCTGTTCAATAATATCATTCGCCAATTTACTTGGTGTTAATATTTTTACTGTAATTCCCGCATTATTTAATAAGGAATTTACTTCTATCTTTTTGTTCCAAAAATCAAAATTTGAGTTTTTAAGTGTAACCTCAGATGTCAGTAATTCTGACGCAATTTTTTTCATATCTGATTCTGATTGGTCATTGAACAAATAAGCTCCATTTAAATTGGCTTGAATCAAACGTCCATAGAAATCACTATATCCTCCAATTGTGTTACTATTAGGAGTTTTAGTTTCATCTTCTGGCGCTATGATTTTATACGAAAGATAACTAGAATAATTACTAGCATCCTTTACAACAGACTTTGTTGTAAGTACTTTATATGAGTATGGAATAGCTAAACAAAGAAATAAAACTATTAGTGAAACCAGATTTAATACTCTTCTCTTATAAATATTTGCAAATAAATCTGCAATCGAATAATTATCAAACATTATACATCTCCTTTATTATCAACTGTGTATTTTAATTTTCTTTCTATTAGGGTTGCTACAAAAAAGATAACAAAAATAATTCCCCAATATTGCAATGTAACTAAATTAAAGAAGCTCTCTGTAAAGCCTCCTCTCGGCATAAAGAATAGATTATTTAAAATTAATAACGTAATACCGAATAATAGTACTCCAGATTTATAAGCTGATTTTATCATAAATATGAAACCTATTCCCATTAGAATACTCAACAGAAATAGTCCAAGCATTCCATAATCAGTATACATTTCCATTATATAGCTTCCACCTATGCCATGACCTGCCAAATAATCCTGTTTCAAAACAATATACGAAATATTGTGAGCGTATCTGTCACTTTCAAGAGCTAATTCTAGACTATTATTAGCACTAGTAAAGGGAGTTCCACCAAATAAAATACCTAAATTCCCTCTAGTGATATACTCAATTATAGGACTAAATGTATAATTTCTAAACTCTTTTATTGGTAAATTACTTCCATATAAGTATCCCCTTGCTAAAACACCAAAGCTAGTTCCTTGTTTATAGATAAAATCTAAAAAAAGTTCAGAAATACTCATATTCCCAATCCCTGCTCCATCACGGGCATAATTCAAAAATCCCATAACAAGCATCATGATAGGAGCACCTATATAGAACATAGCTTTTTCTTTTACACCTATCCATATCCCTTTTTCTGTTTGATTTCTCATAAAATAATAAATAAAAGAAAATATCAAACTTAATACAAATGGATTTCTAGTTCCTATTAAAAGATTAATCACATTTCCAACGACAAACATACCTAACACTATTGTTGAATGACGTTTGTTGGGCTTAGTAGCTAAATAGATACACATGGCATAAACTACAAACGTTGATAATGTATAGGTAAAATAAGGTAGCTCGCTTTTGAAATCTGCATAATACTCATAATATGATACATTTACTCTATACATTAGCCGTTCGATTAACCTAATTAAATAGAACGGATATGAAACTAGAAATACTGCTAGAGATACTTTTCTTATACTATTTATAAATAATATAGATTTTTGAGTTTTATAGCCCTCTTTTTTATTGTTTTCTTTTTTAGAAATTAATAAACCTCCTATTGTTAATCCAATAATAGAAACAATAACAGCCAAAAATGAAAATCTATAGACATCTTCCTGATAAGTATTTATCAACCCCTGCTTGAAATAATCTATGGTTGGTCTAGACACTAAAAATAGAAAAATTGTAATGTAAAAAATAAGGTGGATTATATAATACTTTATATTGTTAAAACAGTATAGGATACTACTTATAATAAGCATAACTAAAGTTATCAATAACGTAATAATCGAATTGTTATATATATATGCAATACCCAAAAAAATAGTTATAACATAGCTAAATAGCGTAATTAGATAATACACTCTTTTCCAATCTAATATCAAATACTCACCTCATTCCTCTACACGGTAATTAAAAAACATCCCCAGTAGAAACAATACGTTTCTTAAAATTATATAGGTACTCTGATAATTCTAACTCTATCATTTCTACTTCCTCCCTGTATTTATCATCTCTATTGTAAACTTGTAAATTATTCACAGAAATAGCTGGGTTGAAATACTCAAACTTTGCTTTATGATGGACAGAATCTATACCGATGAAATTTTCTATATCTTGTTTTGTTTCCTCATAATTCAAAACCAAATCCTCAAAATTTAATCGTAATGCTAAAGTATTTGTTTTTTTCTCATTTTCTCTCATCATTTTGTAATAATTACAAAATTCCTTAACATCGGTTGGATATGGCACCTCTTGATTTCTTGGCTTCCAAAAGTATTTATTCATTATAAATACATCCCGAGGATCTCTAGAAATTATTATTGGAAATAACTCTTCAATTTTATAATTATCAATTATATTAAGATTATGGGGCAATAAAAGCTGATCTAGGACTATATACTCTTCTTTATCCGAAATTTCTTTTATTACATTCAAAATAAATTTTCTACTTTTTTCATAGAAATCATCCGACGCTACCATACTCATTTCTAATTGCACTTGTTTTGGCTTTGTTGTCTTTTTAAAGATAATTCTCTTTATAACTCTCATAAGCCAGGCAATTTTTGAAGGTTTTTGATGATAATACCAAATCCCCTGATATTTACTAGTTATTATAGAATCCAAATAAGATTCTACCACATTCATGAAGTTATGCGATATTTTATCTTTATAATCAGCTATTCCCCAACCATCATAATGATACAACTTTTCCATGAGTTTTCTAAAATTCTTTATGGCTTCATCGCTTCTTATAGCATTATTATTATATAGTAATTTATATTCTAAATCAAATAATCCATCGGGTGCATATAAGAATACATACTCAAAGTCTGAATTTTTTGTGTTTATTCCTTCATATTCTTTTAATAAATCTGTCACAGCAGAAGATCCACTTCCCATATAACTCATAGGAACTATGATTTTATCCATATTTTTATCATCCTATAATTCTTTAATGATTTTTTTTATACTAGCAATTTGTTTATCCAAGGAAAATTTATCTACATGTTCTCTACACACTTCCGACTTAATTATTCTATTTTCCTTATTTTTACTAAGTTCTTCTAAAATATAATTTGTAATTTCTTCATTGTTGTCTGAAACAAAGCCACATTTTTGAGAATTATATAGTTCAGTTGTTCCCCCTACAGGTGTACTAATGAATCCCTTTCCCAAAGCTAAACTTTCGACTAAAACGGTAGGAAAGCCCTCTGCTTCTGATAATAAAATGACATAAGAGGATTTTTTTATGTATGGATACGGGTTTTTAACATAGCCCAACATAAAAACATTGTTCTCTAACTTATTATCATGTATAAATTTACTAACATATTCCTCTAAATCTCCTTTGCCTAATAGATATAATTTTTTATCGGGAATCTTTTCAACCACATTCTTAAAAACTTCTAACAGTCTCTTTATGCCCTTTGATTCTTCTATTCGTCCTATATAGATAAGACTATCCTCTTCAAATTTAATTTCCGCATTTTCAAGAGATTTAGCATTGATATCATTAAAATCATATCCATTATATACTAGTTCTATTTTTTTCTTATACTCAGGATAAATTTCTTTGATGGATTCTTCTGTTTTTTCTGAAATAGCTATTATTTTGTTAACAGATCTTAGTTTTTTACCTTGTCTAATCCTAGATATTTTATGATTTTGCAAATTATAAATTGTTCCATGATTCCACGATATTGTTTTCACATCATCATTAAGTAAATAAACTGGATAAAGATAATTAAAAGCAATCTCATAATCGTATTTTTTTCGAGTTATTCTATTTCTAAAAAATTTTGGAAAGAACAAGAACAGCTTCCATTTAATACTTTTAAAAAGACTAGTATTTTCTAAATTTTTGAATACAGGTTCTAATACATTAATATTTTCATCGTCACTCACTACAATACCATGATGATTTATCTCTAAAACATCAATATCATATTCATCGCTTAGGCCTTTTGAAATATTTTCCAGAATTTTTTCAGCTCCGCCCCCCATACTAAAAGACCAGGTTATAAACAAAATTTTCTTTTTATCCATATCTCACCTATTTCAAAAGTTTTTTCACTATTTTTTTTTGATTATATTTTATCAAATACATTAGTATTTTTCTCTTTAAAGGTTGACTCTTTAAATATTTATTTTTTATCCAATTTGGATATTTAATTTTAACTTTTTTTAGATATTCGTCTAATAGAGGAGAGGCTTCATCTATTCTTAAGATATTTGCGTATCCTCCGTATAAAATATGGTACCAGTTAAAATATTCTAACTCTTCTTTATATTCTCCTGGATAATTTTCTGCATAGTATTCTTCTACACTCTTTACCATAATTTCTATATCTCTTATTTTATTTATAGCAGTGCCACCACGCATAATAGAACCTTCTGTTAAATAATATTTGTATATACTATAATTAAAATATTTTGCTCTACTTACATTAGGCCATAGTTTTGCTACAAACTCAAAATCTTCATATAAATAGCCACTTTTAAAGGTTACTTTAGTTTTTCTTAAAAATTCTAAATCATATATATAATGCCAAACAGCATTTGGAAGAGTAAAAAGTTTCTTTTCTGTATTAGGAATAAGTATCGTATTTTCTTGTATTCCCATACTTATAGTCTCTAGTTTACTATTCTCATATCCTACTCGATAATCAAATATATTTACTTCTTCTAGTTTTTGATTAGCTATAAATTCTATTGCCCCTTCATCTATCTCATCATCTACATCAACAAACCATAGATAATCTCCACTAGCTTCTTCTAGAATTACTCTTCTTACATGAGCTAAACCTGAATTGGTTTGTGTTATTACTTTTATCTGGGATATTTTTTCACTATACTCTTTTAATATTGTTTTACTATTATCTTTTGAACCATCATTTACTATTAATAATTCTAACTTTATGTTTTCTTTTGCTTTCTCATACTCTTTGAGTATAGAATCTATACAACGGGATATATATTTTTCTCCGTTGTATACTGGTATGCCTATTGTTAATTTCATTCTTTTTTTCCTATTATCTCTTTTATAAATCTATATACTCTTCTAGAATTTCTGTCATCGTATATTCTAAAAAACTTTTCAATTTTTTCTTTGTATCTATCTTCCAGGATCCACTTATTATTAAATTGTTTTTGAATATCTGATATTAATTCATCTAGGGTATCTATTGATTTTCCGAAGCCATCTTTATAATCATAGTATCCTTCTTCGTACTGACCCTCCCTAAATTTTTTATAATCAAATTGATAAAACAAAACTGGCTTTCTCATATAAGCAAAATCCATAAATACACTTGAGTAATCTGTAATTAAAAAAGCTGACTCTTTTAATAATTCTTGTATATCATATTTTTTCCAATCTGCCAATATTATATTATCCGAAGAAGTTTGAAATTCTTGTAAATTATTTTGCATATTTCTATGCGGATAAAAAATTAACGTTAAGTCATTTTCTTCTAAAAAAGTTTTTAGGTCCTTACTTAATAAAAACTCATTCCATTTTTTAAAATATTCACTTTCTGTAAAAATACTGCCTTCATTAAAGCTAGTTCTAGCTTTAGTATTTAGGTTTAACCATTCTCTCCATGTAGGCATTACAAGAATTTGATTATTTTTTACAATGTTATTATGGAGGTTGTCAAATCTAGGAAAACCTAAATATTTTACATACCCACTAGGATAACCAAACTTTTCCTCTATTTCCTTGTACTCTTGTTCTGCTCCACATATAAAGCCACGCATCTTTGTATTTTCATAATATAGCCATTTAGCATCTGAAACTGTTATTCCATGTTGTAAAAATACTTTATTGGTTTTTAATCCTAAATATACTTCCATAAGATTAAAAACAGCTGCATTAGGGTTTCCCGCTTTTTGTGTACTTACATTTACTCCTGCACTTAAATAATAAATCCAGTGTCTCAAAGACCAATACTGTATACATTCTCCTAACTCTTTGACTTTTTGAGCATCAGGAGATTTCAAATCAATAACATATATTACATTTTCCTCTGGGTGATTTTCTCTAATATATTTAAACAACCAATAGCCATTATCTCTAGCTTCTTTTTCACTTTCACATATTAGTATTAGATTCTTATTCTTGCGTCTAAAGAAAAGAGAAATAACATAGGCTATAGGAAAAATAAATATAAGCGAAATAATATCTCTTATAGAAATTAATCTTAATTTTTCAAAAAAATTTCTACTCATCTTAGTACCTCCTCATATACGTGCTTATAGTTTAATGAAAATTTCCAACTTATTCTCTTTTTTATTAGAGCAAAAATCTGATGTTTGGAAAAATAATCCAAGGGAAGAACATCCAGAGCCAAGCCATGTGGGAGGTCCAAATCTTGTTGGTAAGGCTTGATGCAAGTTGTTGCCTTATCTCGAATAGTGATAAAGAGGTTGCGGTCAACAAAGTCTCTATCACTTTTTGATAGGAAGTAACGCTCATCCGCATAACAAGGCCATAGCTCTGCTAATTTTTCATAATCCTTGCGGGGCATAAAGAAGTCTAAATCATCATCCCAAGGGATAAAACCTTTATTTCGTAGAGCGCCAATAGCTCCTCCACCACACAAATAACAGAGCAATCCGTGTTCTTTACAAAAGGCGACAAAATATTCAGCCATCTCTAGGCTACGAGCTTGAATTGCCTTTAAATCACTCATCTCATTCTCTTCCTCTTCTATAGAATACATCATTCTATTATACCATAAAAATAGTTTATAAATCCATCTGACCATGTGAAAAATCAAAGCCCAAGATAACTATTTCCATAGGTATCTCAAGCTCTGATTCATCTTATATTTTATCTAAATCCCATTTGGGCCAATTTATTTTGGTAAGCTTTTTGATCCACTCGAAGGGATTGACCACCGTATACGTCAAAGTCGTCTACCCAGTCTCCAAGTTCTGGAACTGTCAATCTTTCAATACCATTCTGACCTCCTTCAAGAACTGATAAGCCATTGGTCAATAAGAAAGTATATGGAAGATTTGTAGAGGTCATGGCAAATACTTTTCCTAGTGCTTCTGAGCCTGTGAAAAGTTTTGTCGGATCTTTAATTTGCTGTAAAACAGCAGTCATGACTTGTTGCTGTCTACGAGTACGACCATAATCCCCTTCATCATCATCACGGAAACGTGCATAGTTAAGAAGAGTCGAACCATTCATCTGTTGTTTTCCTACTTTAATGGTTTGAGTCGGTGACTCAGTTTCCGTTGCGTGCAAGTCATCTCCTACAGTCGCTTCTGTAACTGGGACCCCGTTTAGAGTTGAAAACTGAGCATCAATGGTCACACCATCAGGGAAGAGCGTATCAATGGCAGTCGCAAAGGCTTGGAAATCGACAAGGGCATAATATTTAATGTCTAGATCAAAATTATCCTTGAGGACCTTGCGGACCATTTCAGCTCCTTGTTTACCTTCTTGTTCCCCTAATTCGTAGGCCAAGTTTAATTTATGGTCGGTCTGTTTTTGACCGTTAATAACTTGGCTATATCCATCGATATAAACTAGGTTGTCCCTCATAAAACTAACCAGCTTAAGCTTCTTATCTTTACCACTAACATTCAGAACCATGACAGAATCCGTCCGTGTTTCTGAACTATTCTGTCCGATACGGCCATCTGTTCCCAAAATAAGAATATTAACACCATCTCGGGTATCCTGTCCATTAAAAACCTCAACCTGAGCAGCTTTGGCATCTTTGGACCCATTTGAGCTATTAGGATTTGCCGATTGGAATCCCTTTAAGAACATGACGATCATTCCAACTGCTACACAAAGCAATAACATCCCTAACCAAGCAAATAAGCGTTTAAAACGAAAACCTCTTTTTTTCTTTGGCTTCTTAGCCTTCGTTTCCAGTTGAGCTCCACTACTACGGCGGCTAGAGCGACTACGATTAGCATAGGTTGGCAGGTCGATACCAGAGTCTGAAAGAAGTTGTTCTTTGGTTTCTGGATTGAAAACTTCCGCTGAATCTTTTTGACCTTCTAACTTAGCATGTAAAAAGTCAAATTCTCTCTTTTCTTTCTCATTCAAATAATGAATATTTTTCAAAAGATAGTCATATCTCAGTTTTTCATGGTGTGTCAAAGGATTCTCTCTAGTCATTCCTTCTCCTTTCCTTTATCCTGTATGGTATAGATAGGATAAGCACCTAGTACTTTATAGTGGATCCCAATCGTTTTTAGTTCTTTTTGAGCAAAATGGACCAGTTCTTTATCAGCATAGTCCACATCAATGATAAAAAAGTATTCTCCCAAGGCTGTTTTTAGAGGACGACTCTCAATTTTAGTCAAGTTGATTCCTCGCCAAGCAAAGGTAGAAAGTGCCTTATATAATGCACCTGGAAGATTATCTGGCAAAGTCAAAGCTAGACTCATCTTTTCAGAACCTGGACTCAAGGGAATTTGTGGTAAGTTAGGTCCCAAAACCCAAAAACGAGTAAAATTGGCTTCCATTTCTTGAATATCTTGAGTGATGAGTTCTAAACCATATTCCTCTGCAGAACTTCTTGGAGCAATCGCCGCAAATGGTTGATCAGAATGCTCAGAAACATAGCGCGCAGCGTAGGCTGTACTGGCAGTGACTTCTAGTTGCGCATCTGGATAATGCTCGTCAATAAATTTCTTCCCCTGTGCCAAGGCCTGTGGGTGAGAAAAGATTTTCTCAATTTTAGATTGCCCTGGCACTGCCATCAGCTGTTGATGGATTGGCTGAACAATCTCTGCCACAGCTTGAATGCGAGCCTGATGGAAAAGATAGTCCAAGGTTTCATGAACACTACCTTCAATGGAATTTTCAACTGGAACTACTGAATAGTCTACCATTCCCTGTTCATAGGCCTTTATAACGTCCGTAATATTTGAAAAAGGCTCTAGTTCCTCATGTGGAAAAGCCGTCTGCACAACATGGTGCGAAAAAGATCCTTTGGGACCTAGATAGGCAATTTTCATCTCAATTCCTCTATAATTTCCTCTGGGCTTAGCTTGGACACATCGATAACTTTACTAGCCACTTCCTCATACCAAGTCTGTCTTTCATTAAAAATTGCAGCCAAATCTTCCTTGCTATTGTTCAGAAATAGTGGGCGTTGATTGTCCTTATCAGCTGAAATTCGCTGGTAAAGGGTCTCAAAATCTGCTTTAAGATAGATGTTGTCTGGATTTTGCTTTAGCAAGGCACGATTTTTCTGAGAAATGACCACCCCACCACCAGTAGACACGACTTGGTCCATTTTTAGTAGGTCAGCCAAAACTTCTTCTTCTATCTGACGGAAGGCTGCTTCTCCTTTTTCTTCAAAGAAACGAGCAATTGGCATCCCCAGTCGGTCTTCAAGCAAGGCATCCATGTCTACAAAGTCAGGATCTAATCCTCTAGCAATAGTTGATTTTCCTGCACCCATAAAACCTAGTAAAACCTTAGCCATGAATCAAAGTCTCCAAATCATCAAAGAAGCTTGGGTAGCTAGTATTAATGGCTTCTGCACGATCCAATTCAACTTCTCCATCTGCCACTAAAAGCGCTGCAATGGCTGTCATCATGCCGATACGGTGGTCACCAAAGGTATTGACTCTAGCTCCATGGAGAGCAGATTTCCCTTCGATAATCATGCCGTCTGCTGTAGGAGTAATCGCTGCTCCCATGCTATTTAAAGCATCTGCAACAACCTGAATACGGTCTGTCTCTTTGACTTTAAGTTCTTCAGCATCTTTGATGACCGTTTGCCCTTGAGCTTGGGTAGCAAGGAGAGCGATAATTGGTAATTCATCAATTAAGCGCGGAATCAAGGCTCCGCCAATCTCTGTTCCCTTCAAATCTGAAGTTTCAACAGTCAAGGTTGCAGACTTAGCAATTGGATCAATATCAGTAATCTCTAATTTGCCACCCATAGCACGGATGACATCGATAATACCTGTACGTGTTTCGTTAATACCGACATTCTTAAGTACCACATGAGAATTTGGAACAATCAAACCTGCCACCAACCAAAAGGCTGCACTAGAAATATCTCCTGGAACGACAACCTTTTGTCCACTTAGTTTCTGTGGTCCCTGGACAGTGATTTTCTTACCATCGACACTCAAGTCTCCGCCAAATTGACGCAACATATCTTCTGTATGATTACGAGTGCACTCCTTCTCAATGATGACAGACTGGCCCTGAGCCTGCAAAGCTGCAAAAATCAAGGCTGACTTGACTTGAGCAGAGGCAATCGGCAATTCATAATGAATAGGTGTTAAGTTTTTTGTTCCTTTTAAGTGTAACGGTGGCAAGTCTCGCTCTGTCTGACCAGAAATGCTAACTCCCATTTTTTTCAAAGGAAGGGTCACACGGTCCATAGGACGTTTAGAAAGACTGTCATCTCCAAACATCTCTACTTCAAAGTCTGTACCAGCAAGGACACCTGAAATCAAACGAATAGAGGTCCCAGAATTCCCCATATCGAGAGCGTCCTTAGGGGCTTTCAATCCATCTATCCCAACACCTTGAATGGTAACGACACCGTCTTTATCCTCTATCTCAACACCGAGGTCACGAAAAACTTGCATAGTTGATAGAACATCTTCACCACGTAAGATATCATAAACCTTAGTCTCACCTTCAGCCAAACTTCCAAAAATAATAGAGCGATGACTGATAGACTTATCACCTGGTACTCGAATACTACCGTTCAAGTGGTTAATGTTTGTTTTTAACTTCATACTAGACCTCATACTGACAATACTTTTTCTTATTTTATCATAAAAAGTCAGAAATTTCTTAAAAATTCCTGACTTTATGATAGTTAATAATATTTTTTCAATAGACTTTTACCTTTTTGATTTATTTCAACCTGAAGCTTTTTAATAGCAATTCTTTTTCATTTTCAATTTACCAGCTATCTGAAGAGCCACCACCATCAAATCCACCGCCATCCCAATCATTTGAAGACCAAGATGAACTAGAACTACTAGTATCATATCTAGATGTAGAAGAATCTAATCTACCATAAGAACTTGACTGTACTCTTTGTGAAGCATAGTAGCTTTTTTTGAGCTCGGAAGTCCAAGAAGCATTCTTCACAAAATCTTTATCGTTTGGATAGAGTTTTCCCTTCCCATTATAAGAGTATTGAGAGCGGTTCAGCCTATCTAGTTCTTTCTTTTAACTTCTGCGTAGTATTCTTCTATCAGTAATGTAGTCCAAGTATCATTAGGTAAAAAACCTTTTGAGTCTGGATAGAGTTTGTTATCTCCTGTGTAGTTATACTGAGACCTAATTAAACGCTTATTTTTTTATAGTAAGATTTACGTTCTTCAGTCCACGTATCGTTAGGTACAAAGTCAGGAAAATCTGGATATAGCTTCCCCTTTCCCTCATACTCATACTTAGAAAAGCGACATCTTTTTAAGTACCTGAACCACGTTACTAAACTCAGTAAAAGAAAGAACATTAGATAGAACAATATCGGAAACGGAATGTAATCGAAATACTTACTAAGGCCTTCATTATTTTTTAATGATTTTTCATAGATTTTTGGAAGCTGAGTATTCTTATTCTCTTTCTTGTTTATGATTTCAGCTTTCCCAGATTCGGCTTTAGAGATACCTACTAGAATTCTGTTAAGAGCATCAGTATATTTCCCTTCTTTCATGTAAGGCTTCGAATCATTTAGTAAAGAACTGGCCTTCGAGTCAGTAAGCCAAATTGCTGCTTCATTGGATGTTTCAATACGAAACTTCCTATCCTTTATAGCAATAGCGATTAAAATTCCACTGTTGGAATCTTGTTTCCCAATTTTCCATTTGCGTGCAACCTCATTGGCTACCTCTTCGATACTGGAACCGTCCAGGGTATCTATAATGTAAATACCTACTTGGGTTTCACTTCCAGCATTCATACTCTCTAACGTTTCTGCAACACTAGTGGTTAAATAACCATTAGGATCGTATATCCCATTTAAAGGCCGATCTGGAACAGCTATATTAGCCGCCACTAGCGGCATAAAAAAGAATAAAGGGATAATTAAGAGTAAAATTAACTTTTTCATAGGAGATCCCCCACAAGACTAATCAGTTAAATTGATTTTAGGGATAAACTTTGCATCTTTCTCTGCTCCAATTAACTCAGCTCTATAGTTAGAAACTTTCAAATTTGTTTTGCATTTTGTTTATTAGTAAAGACAATCATTTCCACAGTCATTATTAAACAGACCAGGCTAATAATTCTAGCTTATACAGTAGTTACCGATAATAAAAATACGATTGAGAAATGCCGATAAATCATAAACAAAATATTTTTTTATTTTAGCAATTCTGAAATTGGTTCAAAGACAATTTTTTCAATATCAGAAAGGTAGATAGAAAGTTGTTGCTGTTTGGCAAAGAATTCTGACAAGAGAGAGTTACCTTGAATCTGCTTGCCAAAACTTTCCATTTTTTCTTGGAAAGAAGCATCTGGAATTTGACCAGTTTGTGCCATGATTTGGATTTCATGTTGAAAAGCAATATAATCTGCAAAAATTTTGCTTGCTTCTGCATCCGCTTGGATGGCATCCTTGGCTTCTTTAACCGCCTTGTATTCTGGCAATTCGCGTAGTCCACGACTTAGTGCATTTGCACTATCATAAATATTTGACATAATTGTCCTCCTTATTTGACAACGACTGTATAGTCGGTGTTTTCTGTTATGAGGTGCTCGGCTCGTTCCAAGTCTTGAGCATTTTTAAATGAAATTTGTAGAATCCCGTGAATATCTTCACGGTTTTCCTCATTGATATGGATATTGACCAAAGAAGTTCCACGTAGCAATTCCAAGATGCGTAAAATCACATCTTCCTCATCGGGAACATCTACATAAAGGTCAAATGAGCTATCTACTCCTCCGCGTTTATGGATTTCCATAGCCTGACGTTGCTCACGCGCTTGATTGAAAAAATTCCATATTTGGTTTTCATCACCCTTACTGATAGCTTGTCCAATCTCGTTCAAACGGCCCCTGAAGTCCTCGATGCGTTCAACAATGGTCTCCCGATTGGATAAGAGGATAGAAGTCCACATACCTGGCTCGCTTTCAGCAATCCGAGTCATATCACGGAAACCACCTGCCGCAAAGCGTCGAGCCATTTCATGCTCCGCAGCATAACTTGCAGTTTGTTCCATCAGGCCTGATGCTAAGATATGCGGAAAATGACTAATCTGAGAAGTCACTCGATCATGCTCTTCAGCATCGATTTCAATGAAACGAGCATGAAGACCTGACAGCAAGTCTCTCATTTCTTCAAGCGTATCTGGAGTTGTCAGACTCGAAGGCGTAAAGATATAGTAGGCATTTTCAAAGAGATTAACATCGGCAGAAGCCGCTCCTGTCTTGTGACTTCCTGCCATGGGATGGGCCCCGACAAAGCGAACAGACTTATCAGCAAAACACTTCTCAGCTGTAGCCACGATAGCTGACTTGGTCGAGCCAGCATCGGAAATAATGACACCTTCCTTTAAATCCAAGTTTGCCAACTTCTCGATAAAATCAAGTGTTTGCTGGATAGGAAGTGACAAAATAATAATATCCGCTAGTGGAGCAAAACTGGCAAAATCATCCGTCGCACGGTCAATCATTCCTCTCTCCAAGGCAATATCTCTAGACGTTTGACTACGATTGTATCCTAAAATTTCATAATCAGGATGATCCCGCTTGATTCCGAGTGCCATGGAAGCACCAATCAAACCCAATCCTGCGATATAGATGGTTTTAGCCATAAGAACTCCTTAATAATTCTTTGTATACTCCCGATGTTTAGCAACAGCTTCTTTTAATTCCTCCAGATTATCAGAAGAGAATTTCTCTAGAATTTCTTGGGCTAAAACTGTTGCTACAACTGCTTCCATAACAACACCTGCTGCTGGAAGAGCGGTTGGATCACTTCTCTCCACCGTTGCCTTATAAGGCTCATGGGTTTCAATATCGACACTCATTAATGGCTTATAGAGAGTCGGAATTGGTTTCATGACCCCACGAACAATAATCGGTTGGCCATTGGTCATGCCACCTTCAAAACCTCCAAGGTTATTCGTTCGACGAGTATAGCCTTCTTCTTTAGACCAGAGAATTTCATCCATGACTTGACTACCCTTGAGATAACCTGCTTTAAAGCCTAGTCCAAACTCCACACCCTTAAAGGCGTTGATTGAAATAACTGCTTGAGCTAGTCTCGCATCTAGTTTGCGATCCCATTGAACATAAGAACCCAGACCAACAGGAACACCACCCACAACTGTTTCGACAACACCACCAATAGTATCTCCATCACGTTTAATCTGATCAATATAATCCTTGATCTCCTGCTCACGTTCTTGGTTAACGATAGAAACTTCTGATTGAGCAGCCAGTTTTTTAATCTCTAAAACTGTTAAGTTTTCTGGAACATCGATTTCCTTGCCACCAAAGACAATAACATGGTTGGCAATTTCAATATCAAGCTCAGCCAATAGACGTTTAGCCACAGTCCCAACTGCCACCCGCATAGTCGTTTCACGGGCAGATGAACGTTCCAGGGAATTTCGCAAATCATCAAAGCGGTATTTGATCCCCCCTACCAAGTCGGCATGACCTGGGCGAGGATGAGTGATTTTTCGTTTACTTTTAAGGCTATCTTCAATGTCCTCGGCAGACATGATATCAAGCCACTTTTGATGGTCTTTATTAATGACATCCATGGTAATGGGAGCCCCTGTCGTCTTCCCATGGCGAACGCCAGAAGTAAAGACAACCTGATCACTCTCAATCTTCATGCGGCCACCACGGCCGTAGCCACCTTGGCGACGTTTGAGATCCTCATTGATATCCTCGGTAGTCAAAGGAAGGCCTGCTGGGATTCCTTCAATAATTGCTGTCAGACGAGGACCGTGTGATTCTCCTGCTGTTAAATATCTCATACATTCTCCTTATTTTACCAAGTAATCTTTCATTTCTTCGAGTGAGACGGGGTGAATAGTAGCTGAACCAAGCTCTGGTACCAGAACTAATTTCATGGTGTTACCACGCGCTTTTTTATCATGAGTCAAAGCCTGATAAAGCTTATCAACATCCCAGTTTTCATAATCCACAGGAAGCCCAAATTTCTGACACATTTCTCGGATAGACTGAGTGATTCCAGCTGGCATGAGGCCTTTTTGTTCGGCTACTTTAGAGACCTGAACCATTCCCATCGCTACTGCCTCGCCATGCATGACACGTCCATAGCCAGCAGTTGCTTCAATAGCATGGCCGATTGTATGACCAAAGTTGAGATATAGACGAATGCCATTGTCCAATTCATCCTCAACTACCATCTTGCGTTTCACCTGGCAAGAATGCTCAATCAAACTTTCTGAATGCTCCAAAATACTCTCTACAGAACCATCCATTTCAGATAACAAGTCCCAGAGTTCTGGATCTTCAATTAAGCCATACTTGATGACTTCACCCATTCCTTCCATCAACTCTCTCTTACCTAAGGTTTCAAGAACGGTTGGGTCAATCAAAACGCCATCTGGCTGGGCAAAAGTTCCCACCATATTCTTGGCAAAAGGAGTATTCACTCCTGTCTTACCACCGATTGAAGAGTCGACTTGAGCAGTCAAACTGGTCGGAATTTGAACAAAGTGAATACCTCGCATATAGGTTGAGGCTACAAAGCCAGCCAAATCACCAACGACACCACCACCTAAAGCTACGATGCCGTCACTGCGAGTTAAACCTTGCTTAACTAAAAATTCATAGACTTTCTGAACTGTAGTCAGATTTTTTCGTTCTTCACCTTCTAAAAAATCAAAAACAGCTACTTGAAAACCAGCGTCTTCAAGGCTGAGCTTGACCTTCTCTGCATAGAGAGAAGCCACTCGATTATCTGTTACAACGACCACTTTTTGTGGTTGCCAAAGTTCTCGCAACCATTTTCCTGCTTTAGACAGGCATCCTTTTTCAATCTGAATATCATAGGGATGATATGGAAGGGCTATTCTGATTTTCATAGCAGGTCTCCTTTTTCTTTATTGATACTTTTGTTTTAATAAATCCCAGATTTGATCGGCTGGCATTTCCTTACCTGTCCATAACTGAAAAGCTTCCGCAGCTTGGTAAAGCAACATGCCTAGGCCATTAACAGCGTGATTGCCCTGGTTTCTTGCCCACTTTAAAAATGGTGTCTCAAAGGGTTGATAAATCACATCAGCTACCAAAAGCTTTTCTGGTAAAACGATGCTTGTTGGTATTGGCTGAGAGGTTCCATCCATACCAACACTAGTCGCATTTACCAGTAAATCCGAATCAGTTATCCTTGCTTGCAGTTCAGAAACATCTTCTAAAGCAAATAAATCTACTCTAAATCCAGTCGCATTCTGTATTTTTTCTAAGTAAAGTCTTGTTTTTTCCATGGATGACAAACGAACAAAGACAGAAACTTGACTGACTCCATCCAAGATTGCCTGTGCCAAAATTGCCTTGGCTGCACCGCCTGCACCTAACAAAACCATTTTTTCCCCTGATATTTTAAAAGAAGGCAAGCTCTTAAAGAATCCCTTGCCATCTGTGTTATATCCAATTAATGTTCCTTCTCGATTCACAACTGTATTAACTGCACCAATAAGACAAGCTTCCTCACTCAACTGATCCAGATAAGGAATCACTTGCTCCTTGTAGGGCATAGAAAGATTGATTCCATACATCTGATAGCGACGAATATTAGCAACTGTTTCTGCCAAGTCAGTAGCTTCTACTTCCCAAGCTAGATAAATACCATTGGTATGAGTTGCCTCAAAAGCACTATTATGAATGAAAGGAGAAATGGAATGTTTGATAGGATTCGCGACTACAGCTGCCAGACGTGTGTAGCCATTAATCTTCATTCAAAATCTCCCGAATTTTTACCATGTTGGAGAGCGAGATTTGTCCTGGGGCACTAGCTACATCTAGACTTGCAAACGACCAACTTGAACCCGTTACATCTGAAGTGATACGAGATACCTTACCCACTTTGCCCATAGAAATCGTTACATATTCTTGTTCAGGGTTGAGGGTTTTAAATCCTCGTGTGAAATTCATGAGGTCTAATACATCTTGTGCTGTATGTGCCATTACAGATACCTTAACTACTTTCGGAGTTAGGCTAGTTAGCTCTGACAAAATTTCCATCATATTGTCTGGAGTTTCCTGGAAATTATGGTAACTCAAAACCAAATTTGGAAAATCTAGCATCTGCTCAAAAACATCCTTGTGACCAAAATACTCAAAATCAAGGTATTCAGGTTGATAGAGTTGAGCTACATCCTTGATAATCTGAACATAGTCTTCCGATGACAGGTCTATCTCTCCTCCTTCAGCACGTGTGCGCAAGGTAAAGAGAAGTTCGCGACCTGCAAACTTTTCAAAAATGGCAGGCGCTACCTGTAAAATAGCTTCTTTTGGTAGAAAATCAGCACGCCACTCAATGATATCTGCATCGATATAACGCATGGCATCAAGCCCTTGTGCTTCTTCTAAATTCTTTGGCATTACTGAAACGACTAATTTCATTTAGTTACCTTCATGCTAATCACCTTGAGGTAATTACTGCTTTCATCTTTTTTGTTATAGACAAAATCTGCTGGAAGTCCATATTTATTTAAAATCTGGTAACTTCTTCCTGCAAAACCTTTGTCGATTTGTTCGGTGAACTTTTGACGGGAAACATTGGCAGCATTGGTGCTAGCAATGATCATACCTCCCGGATTTAAAATCTCTAAACTCTGGGAAATCAACTTGTGATAGTCCTTAGCTACAGAGAAAGTTTGCTTTTTATTACGGGCAAAGCTAGGTGGATCTAGAACGATCACATCATAAGATAAGCCCTTACGTTTAGCGTATTTAAAGTATTCAAAGACATCCATAACAATGAAACGATGATTGTCAAGACTGAGTCCATTGGCATGAAAATGAGCTTCTGACAGTTCTCTCGAACGTTTGGCTAGGTCTACAGAGGTTGTTTCACTAGCTCCTCCCATTGCTGCAGCTACTGAAAAGGCAGCTGTGTAGGAAAACATATTAAGCAAGGATTTCCCCATAGCTAAACCATCCACCAAGCTACCACGCACTTCATGTTGGTCCAAGAAGATGCCTGTCATAAGACCGTCGTTCATAAAGACTTGATAGAGAACTCCATTCTCAAGAACTGTAAAATTTTCTGGTGCTTCTTGACCATAGATATGGGCAGACTCATAGTCTAGACCTTTAAAACGAATCTTTTCATAGGCACCTAAGACTTCAGGGAAAACCTGAGCAAAAGCTGCTAAAATCTCTTGGCGAAGTCCATAGATATAGGAATTATACCAGGAGAAAACAACATAATCTTCATAGAGATCCAAAGTCATTCCACCAAAACCATCGCCTTCTTGATTAAACAAACGGAAGGCAGTTGTCAACTCATCTTGATAGTAAGAAGAACGTTTTTGTTTGGCTTTTTCAAACAAACTTTCAAAGAATTTTTGGTTAAAAGAAAGCTGCTGGTTCGTTACAAACCAACCAATCCCCTTATTTTGACGAGATAAATAAGCCTTGCCCAAAAACTGCTTGCTTTGACTAAATACCTCAACTTCCTGATCAGTTTCAGATAGTTCTGGAAAATCAATTTCCTCCAAAAGTACTAGACCTTGGTTTAGTTTTTTTTCAACACGTCTACTGACGAATACTTTATTCATAAACACTATTATAACAAATTTTGTGACAATTCACAAAATAGAAACTATTGATTCATCCATCATCTTACCCTATCTGAGAGAATTTTTCTTCCCATCAGTCCTGCTATTTTTCTTTTATAGTATTTCAACACTTCTAGTCGAAAAATAGACATAAAATTCAAAGAGTATAATTCTAACGCAAACGTTTGCGCAGAAGCTAACTTTATGCTACAATAATTCTCATCACTGTAAGTAAGAGGATCAACTATGAAAAATCAAACCCTAATGCAATATTTTGAGTGGTATCTCCCCCACGATGGAAATCACTGGACACGCCTAGCTGACGACGCTGAACATCTAGCCAACTTAGGTATTAGTCACATTTGGATGCCACCTGCTTTTAAAGCAACAAATGAAAAGGATGTTGGTTATGGCGTCTATGACCTATTTGACCTTGGAGAATTTAATCAGAAAGGTACTGTACGTACCAAGTATGGCTTTAAAGAAGACTATCTTCATGCCATCCAAACTTTAAAATCTCATGGGATTCAACCAATGGCTGATATCGTCTTAAATCATAAGGCAGCCGCTGACCATTTAGAATCTTTCCAAGTCATCGAAGTGGATCCAGAAGATCGAACTGTGGAACTAGGAGAACCTTTTACCATCAATGGCTGGACTGGTTTTACCTTTGACGGACGACAAAACACCTACAATGACTTCCACTGGCACTGGTACCACTTTACTGGAACTGACTATGATGCCAAACGCCGTAAATCTGGGATCTATCTGATACAGGGAGACAACAAAGGCTGGGCTCATGAAGAATTAGTCGACAATGAGAATGGCAATTACGACTATCTCATGTATGCCGATCTAGATTTCAAACATCCTGAAGTGATAAAAAATATCTACGATTGGGCAGATTGGTTTATGGAAACAACTGGTGTATCTGGTTTCCGTTTGGATGCAGTTAAACACATTGACTCTTTCTTTATGCGCAATTTCATTCGCGATATCAAAGAAAAATATGGTCAAGATTTTTATGTTTTTGGTGAATTTTGGAATCCAGACAAAGAAGCCAACCTAGAATACCTCGATAAAATTGAAGAACGCTTTGATCTTGTCGATGTTCGCCTTCACCAAAATCTCTTTGAAGCAAGCAAATCTGGAGAAGACTATGATTTGACAACCATCTTTGAGGATAGTCTAGTTCAACTCAATCCAGACCGAGCTGTAACCTTTGTCGATAACCATGACACCCAACGAGGTCAAGCTCTGGAGTCTACTGTTGAAGAATGGTTTAAACCAGCAGCCTACGCCCTCATTCTTTTGCGAGAGCAGGGGCTTCCATGTGTATTTTACGGAGACTACTACGGTATTTCTGGTCAATATGCTCAGCAAGATTTCAAAGATGTTCTTGACCGTCTACTTGCTATCCGAAAAGATTTGGCTTACGGAGAGCAGATTGACTACCTTGATGATCCTAATTGTATCGGTTGGGTCCGTTCAGGAGCTGAAAATCAATCACCACTTGCCATCGTGATTTCTAATGCCCAAGCAAACTCTAAAACCATGTTCGTCGGTCAAGAATGGACTGACCAAACCTTTGTTGATTTGCTTGGTAACCATCCTGACCAAGTAACCATCAATGCTGAAGGTTATGGAGATTTCCCAGTTACAGAACGCTCTCTTAGTGTATGGGGACTGGCTAACTAATCAATTAATACTCTTCGAAAATCTCTTCAAACCACGTCAGCTTCTCCTTGCCGTATATGTGTTACTGACTTCGTCAGTTCTATCCACAACCTCAAAACGGTGTTTTGAGCAACCTGCGGCTCGCTTCCTAGTTTGCTCTTTGATTTTCATTGAGTATAAAACACAAAAAAAAATGCCCACAAGCTAGATTTTCTTTCTAGTCTGTAGGCATTTTTTCTATTATCAGTACTTAAATTTAGTCTTTCCAAAGATCCATGGCATTTTGAAAATCTGCAGAAACTTGAACATTTTGAGGATTAGTCGCTTCTCTCTCCTGACGCTTAGCCTCTACCTGGACTACACTCTTAATGCCTTCATGACGCCAGTTTCGTAGGATAGCCTGGATATACTTCCAATTTGGCTTTCCATTCAAAACGGCCTCACGTAAGGCTTCTTTGATTAGGTTCGCACTGGTTCCGTCTTCTTTCAAACTCTTTTCTAAATCTTCGATCTCAAAAGGACTCAAGAGACGCCCTAGTTCTTGTTGGAAGGTTTCCACCAAGTCTTTCAAATCATTTTTAGCAGGTGCCACTTGGCTTGATTCTTGTTTTTCAAAAAGCTGGTCCAAACGTTCTAAAGCAAGGGTCGCATCAAAAATAACTTCTATTTCTCCATTGAGTTCAATCGTACGATATTGGAGTAAGCCTTTTTCTGTCAATCTGGAAATCGCTTGATTGACTTCATAGACTTGCTTGCCTATTTTCTCAGCGATTTGACTTGGGGACAATTCCCCTAAAACTGTTGTATTTTGTAGGTAAAAGAATTGCCAAACTAAGAAATCATCGCTTGATGAGAAAAGTTGATTGTAGTTTAAGAACAGAGCACTTGGTAAGACCAAGTTCCCTGATTTGAAAGCATCTAAATATGTCATAATTCCTCTTATAAATATCCAAAATGAGACACATCTTCTTCTGCACTCTTCCACTCAAAAGGCGTTTCTTGGTAGACTGCATAATTTACCCAGTTACTGAAAAAGAGAGCTGCTGAGGAACTCCAACGCATACAAGGAAGTTCATGGATGTCATCATTTTTGAAATAATTTTCTGGTATATGGGGATCTAAACCAGCATCTAGATCTCTAAAATATTCCTTGGCTAGCGTATCACGATCATACTCCAAATGCCCAAAGCTATAAACTTCTCTTAAATCTCGGCTTGCAAGGATAGAGATTCCCACTTCTTTTCCAGATGCTAAAATCTCTAGATTTGTTTTGTTTAGAATATCTTCTTTGTGGACTTCTGTATGGCGAGAATGAGGGGATACATACAAATCATCAAAACCTCTCAGCAAAAGATGACCTTCTTTTAAAACATCCTGAGGATAAATTCCCGAAAGTTTTTGAGCCATCTGGTGTTTATCTACGCCGTAACGATAGTAGAGGCCAGCCTGTGCTCCCCAGCAAATATGCAGGGTTGAAAAGACATGAGTCTTTGACCAATCGATGACCTGAGTAAATTCCTCCCAATAATCCACTTCTTCAAAAGGGAGATGCTCAACTGGAGCTCCTGTGATAATCAAGCCATCAAAATACTGATCTTGAACTTCCGAGAAGGTCTTATAAAAAGTCTCCATATGCTCAGAACGAGTTGTTTTCGACTGATGACTTTCCATATATAAGAAATCAATATCTAACTGCAAGGGAGTATTAGCTAAATGTCGTAAAAGCTGAGTCTCTGTAACCATCTTCTGTGGCATCAAGTTTAAAATCAGGATTTTCAGTGGTCGAATATCCTGATGAGCCGCCCGCTGGTCATCCATGACGAAAATATTTTCCGTTCGTAAAATCTCAACTGCTGGTAATTTTTTATCAATTCGAATCGGCATGGAAATCTCCTTACTGTATCAATTCTAGGCTCAAACGAACATACAGTCGTCAAATGAAAAATCAGCTGACGAAAGTCCTTCCCTTTATTATACTGTAAGAAGATATAGTTTTCAATTATAGTTTTTCTCTAACTAGATATAGCCTTTTTTTATATCAGATGAAGAGAAAACAGCCCTAGGGACTGTTTTTCATTAATAATGCATAAGCACTTTATAATCGTAATCTCCGATAGCTTCGCGACCTTTAAGCTCATCAAGCTCAATCAAGAAGGCACAGCCAGCTACGATACCACCAAGTTTTTCAATCATTTCGATGGTTGCTTTCACAGTACCACCTGTTGCCAAAAGGTCATCTACGATCAGAACACGTTGACCTGGTTTGATAGCATCTGCGTGCATAGTCAAAGTATCAACACCATATTCTTTTTCGTAGTCAGCTGAAATGACTTCGCGTGGCAATTTTCCTGGTTTACGCACAGGTGCAAAACCAATTCCCAACTCAAAAGCAACTGGACATCCAACGATAAATCCACGCGCTTCTGGTCCTACGATCATATCGATCTTTTTGTCAGTAGCATATTGAACAATTTCACGAACAGCATAGCTGTAGGCATTTCCGTTGGCCATCAAAGGGCTGATATCACGGAATGTAATTCCTTCTTGTGGATAATTTTCAATACTTGCAATGTAATCTTTTAAGTTCATAGCATTTCTTTCTTTTTAAGTTTTTACTCCCTATTATACCATAAATCTTAGAAAAGAGAAATAGAAAGAAACCCTGGAAACTGAGTCCAAGGCTTCTGATCAAATCTGTAACTATTGCTCGTTTAATGAAATCTTTCCTTCTTTTTGCTTTTAGATTTTTGATTGCGTTGACGATTTTGTTGGATGCGCCACTCTCGCTCAAAGTAGGACATGGTTTCAAATACTCTGCGTGGTAAACCAACATCCAGCAAATAGATTGGGATTTTCAAAACATTTGCTTGCTTTGCAGTCAAAAATCTACTTCGTAGACGATTCCATAAAGAGTTGAATTTTTTAAAATCCTTGTCATAAAAATGAACTTCAATAGTATAAAAATCCCTTGAACTTCTACCACCCTTGATTCTCATAAGAGAAAACGTTTCTACCTACCCCCAGGAATAAAACTGCCAATCTTTTTTAGGATGTGGCTTATAGGAAAAACCTTGGACCGTACATTTCAAATACTCTTTATCTGAAAAAAGAAGTCGCAAACGTTCATACAAAATCCATCCAACAATGATGATTAAGAATAAGACAAAGAGTCTTAATGCCACCAATCCCACAGGTGCCTCCTTGGGATAGGTCATCATAAAAGATAGGATCCAAAGAAGAAAAGCTAACTCAACTAAGCAGAGAACAATAGTCCAAATGATTTTCTTACTGCTCCATTTGATAATTTTTTCTTCCATTAAGCTAACTCACTTAAATATTCATAGCGTTCATATTTTTCCAGCAAGGCTTCATTCTTCTCGTCCAATTCTTTCTGAAGAGTCGCTAGTTTCCCAAAGTCAGAACCATTTGCTAGCATTTCTTCCTCTATAGAAGAGATGCGGTTTTCCAAGGCTTCGATGTCACCTTCAATACTTGCCCATTCTTGCTTTTCTTGGTAGGTCATCCGTTTCCTTTCTTCGCGGACTTTGACGACTTTTTCTTTCTCAGCCTTTTGAACTTGACTTGTCGCTTCTTCTTCAAAGGCCTTTTCATCTAGGTAGTCTGTGTAATGCCCAAAGAAAGGACGGATGGTCCCATTCTTAAAGGCAAGGATCTTAGTCGCAACCTTATCAAGAAAATAACGATCGTGACTAACAGTTAAAACTGGACCAGCAAAACCTTGTAAGAAATTTTCTAGAACTGTCAAGGTTGCAATGTCTAGGTCATTAGTCGGTTCGTCTAATAAAAGTACATTGGGCTTTTCTAGGAGAAGTTTAAGGAGGTAAAGTCGTTTTTTCTCACCACCCGACAACTTCTCAATCAAGGTACCGTGCGTTGAACGCGGGAAAAGAAATTGTTCTAGTAATTCTGCAATGGATGTTGTAGAGCCACCACTGGTCTTAACCTCTTCTGCCACTTCTTGTAGGTAATTGATAACTCGCTTGCTTTCATCCAAACCTTCGATTTGTTGAGAGAAATAGGCGATTCGAACCGTCTCACCGATGATAACTTGTCCTTCAGTAGGTTCAAGACTCCCCGCAATGAGATTGAGAAGAGTTGACTTACCAACACCATTGTCACCAACGATTCCGATACGGTCTTTGGCTTGAATCAAAAGGTTAAAATCTTGCAGAATCTGTTTGTCGTCATAGGCAAAGGAAACATCCTTAAACTCGATGACCTTTTTACCGATACGGCTAGTTTCAAAATTCATGCTCAAGTCTGTTTCAACACTAGTATCAGAAACCTCCTTTTTCAAGTCATGGAATCGATTGATGCGTGCCTGTTGCTTGGTTGCACGAGCTTGAGGTTGCCGTCTCATCCAAGCCAATTCTTGCTTGTAAAGCTGTTCCTTTTTGTGAAGAAGAGCTGCGTCGCGCTCATCCTGTTCAGCCTTGAGACGAACATAGTCTTGGTAATTTCCTTGATATTCTGTCAAACCAGCTCGGTCCAACTCGAAAATTCTCGTTGAAAGCGCATCTAGGAAGTAACGGTCGTGGGTGATAAATAACACTGTTTTCTTGGAATTTTTCAAGAAGAGGGTTAGCCACTCAATGGTCGCAATATCCAAGTGGTTGGTAGGCTCATCAAGAAGCAAAAGATCATGGTTGCCCAGAAGGACTTGCGCCAACTGAACCCGTCTTCGCAAACCACCTGACAGGGCTCCAACGGGAGTTGATAAATTCTGAATACCCAACTTGCTGAGAACGGTCTTGACCTGACTCTCAATTTCCCAAGCTTGGAGGGAATCCATCTCCGCCATAACCCTTTCCAAACGTGCCTGCTTATCCTCACTGTAGTTGAGCATGAGCAATTCATACTCACGGATCAACTGGATTTCTTTCAAATCACTCGATAGAACAGTATCCAAGACAGTCTTACTATCATCAAAATCTGGGTCCTGAGTCAAGTAGCCAATCTTGTAATCATTTTTTACCGAAAAAGGGCTTACGTCACCATCAAAACCAGAAACTCCTGAAAGAACATCTAAAAGGGTTGTTTTTCCAGTTCCATTGACACCGATAAGACCGATTCTGTCCAAGTCATGGATGATAAAGGAAATATCCTTAAAGACAGTCTTGTCTCCAACGGATTTACTTAGTTTTTCAACAATAAAATCACTCATTTTTTCTCCCTCAAGTAGGTATGAATAGCTTCCAAGTTATTTTCCAAATCTCCATCCACAATAGCATTCTCAATCTCTGCTAAAATTTCTCCCATTTCTGGTCCTGGTTGATAGCCATATTCTTTGATCAAAATCCCACCATTGATTTGAATTTCTTTCTTATCATGAATGGTCAAACTCTCATAGGTTTCTGTGATAGCTTGCGGATTGACTTCTTTCCCTTGAGCTCGGCGAAGATTTTCAGCCTGTAAAAGTAAATCTAGATCAAAGCGGTAACAATCGCGCTTGCTTAGTTCTCCTTCTTCACGAAGTTCTAAGATTGTAAGTAAATCTTGAACTTGCTTGGCAAATTGACGCGAAGTTTTCCAATGTTTCAAAAATTGTTGAGCATCTTCCACTTCTAAAACCCATAAAAGTGCTGCCCAGGCTTGCTCAGAAGATTCAAAGGTAAAATCAACCTCTAAGTCAAACAAAGATTGGAGTTTGTCCTGACTACCAGCCATATCTGGAAGATAATCATAAGCTTTACTTGCAATCATGGAAGATAAACCTACTCGCCAATAGGGAGCCAGTAAAAGTTTATCAAATTCAACAAAAGTACGCTCCACAGAGATTTTCTCTAAGAGTGGCGTTAAGGTCTTCATCGCTTCAAAGGTTTCTTGCTCGAGTTCAAAACCAAGACTGGCTTGAAAACGAAATCCGCGCATAATGCGTAGCGCGTCTTCGTTGAAACGTTCACTAGCTACACCAACTGCTCGTAAAACTTGATTTTCTAGATCTTGTAAACCATCAAATAAATCAACGATTTCCCCTTCTTCATCCAAGGCAAAGGCATTGACTGTGAAATCTCGGCGTTTGAGGTCCTCTTCTAACGAACGAACAAAAGAAACTGAACTTGGTCTACGGTAGTCTACATAGACATCTTCTGTTCGAAAAGTGGTCACTTCGTACTCTTCATCTCCGTCTAAAACCAAAACGGTTCCATGCTCAATGCCAATGTCAGCTGTACGAGGGAAAATCTGCTTGGTCTCTTCTGGATAAGATGACGTCGCGATATCTACATCATGGATGGGACGATTGAGTAGGGCATCCCTAACAGAGCCTCCAACAAAATAGGCTTCAAAGCCTGCTTCTTTAATTTTTTCTAATACTGGTAAAGCCTTCTGAAATTCAGAAGGCATTTGTGTTAATCTCATAATAAGTGTTCTAATCCATAGACAAGCTCATGACGCTTGACAACTTCTTTGATTCCCAAATTCACCCCTGTCATGAAGGAGCTACGATCATAGGAGTCATGACGTAGGGTCAATCCTTCTCCCTGATTTCCAAATATAACTTCCTGATGAGCTACCAAACCTGGTAAACGGACTGAGTGGATTCGCATACCATCAAAATTAGCTCCACGTGCACCAGCGATGAGTTCTTCCTCATCACTAGCACCTTGTTGGATAGACTCACGAACCTCTGCCATCAATTCCGCTGTTTTGATAGCTGTTCCGCTAGGGGCATCTTTTTTCTTGTCATGGTGAAGCTCAATAATCTCTACATTTGGGAAGTATTTTGCAGCTTGTGCCGCAAATTGCATGAGTAAGACAGCACCCAAAGCAAAGTTAGGAGCAATCAAGCCACCCAAGTTTTTAGAACGAGAAAATTCTTTTAGTTCTTCAATCTCTTGACTAGTGAAACCTGTTGTTCCAACGACAGGAGCAAAGCCATTTTCAAGCGCAAAACGGGTATTCTCATAGGCAACAGCTGGTGTTGTAAAGTCCACCCACACATCTGCCTCAAAACCTGCCAAGTCATTCTTATCATTGAATACTGGAATTCCCTGCCAGTCAGATGCAGACTCAAAAGGATCCAATACTGCTACTAGTTCAAGTTCAGGATCAGACAAAACCATCTGACAAGCAGATTGGCCCATTCTCCCCTTAAAACCAGCAATAATTACTCGAATACTCATCTCAATCTCTACTCCTGTTTAAGATACAAAGGACCTTAGTCGCCCATGAAAAATAGGGAATGGCGCTGACTATACACGAAAGGCAAGACAGACATCTTTTTTCAAAAGGTAAGTAGGTAGTCCGTGTTCAATTTCTAAGATACAAAGGACCTTAACTGTCCATGAAAAATAGTCTAGATTATGGGTGTATAGCCCAGAGCAATACTTCCTTCTCCCAGGTGAGTCCCAATAACACTACCGAAGGTTGCAATTGAAACATCTGTAGCCACTCCACCATCGATTAAAAGATGGCGCAAATCTGCTGCTTTTTGAGGAGCATTCCCGTGAATGACAGTAATCTGGTAATTCCCATTAGCTGTTGCTTCTTTAACAATTTCAACTAAGCGTTTTGTAGCCTTTTTCTCTGTACGAACCTTTTCATATACTTCTATCACACCCTGGCCATTGAAATATAGGATTGGCTTGATACTAAGGAGATTCCCCAAAATGGCTGCACCATTAGAGAGTCGTCCCCCCTTAACTAGATGGTCAAGATCATCCACCATGATAAAGGCTGAAGTTTTCTGGATTTGATTTTCCAACTGATCTAAAATGGTAGTAAACTCTTCGCCTTGCTCTGCCCATCTAAAGACACTCTCAACCATATAGCCTAGGGGAGCGCTTGTAATACGGGTATCAGGAAAGGCAATGGTTAACCCTTCATATTCATCCTTCATATACTGGATATTTTGGTGAAATCCTGAAATTCCAGAAGATAGGAAAAGCCCCAAGGCATGTGTATAGCCTTTATCTTTTAATGATGATAAAATTTCATCCAACTTGGCAATACTTGGTTGGCTCGTTTTTGGCAATTCGCTTGCTGAAGCCATCTTTTCATAAAATTCTTGAGCGGTTAGATTTACACCTTCAACATACTCCTGTCCATCGATATTCACAGGAATGTCTAGCACAAATAAATCTTCTTTCCGCAAGGTTTCCGCTTGTAGAAAAGCAGATGAGTCTGTTATGACCGCTAATTTCATTTCTTAAAACTCCAAATTAATTCCCGGTATATCAAGGGCAATTTCTGTTACTTCATAAGTCAAACGATTAAGCATATCCAAACATGGACGAGCTAGTGTCTCAACTTCTTCTTGGCTGAAATCACTTGGTTGGTCGATAATACGACCTTCAACATGATTGACTTGAGAAATCGTTCCACTAATGACAAATCTATCAAAGACAATCATAAAGCTCAAAACAACTACTAAAGAGGTAACTTGATTTTCTTGATCATGCTGAAGCAACTGGAAGTTTACATCTACCTTAGTTTCAGGTGCTCCATTTTCATTTTCCCATTCAAAGTTACGCGCATCAAAGTGATACTGACTAACAAATTCTTGTTCACGTTTTAAATTCATTTTCATCTCCATTGGTACAATATAGTTGCCATTGTACCATATTTTTTTATTTTCTGCTAGATTTACTAAATACCAATCTCAGTTTTAACAACTTCAGCAATAGTGTCTACATAGTAGTCTACTTCCTCAGTGGTTGGGGCTTCAGCCATGACACGCAAGAGTGGCTCCGTTCCACTTGGGCGAACGAGGATGCGACCATTGCCTGCCATTTCTGCTTCCATCTTCTCGATAATGGCCTTGATAGCTGGCACTTCCATAGCTTTTTCTTTCATGGCATTTTCAACTCGGATATTGACTAATTTTTGTGGGTAAATGGTCACTTCTGAGGCCAATTGAGACAAACTCTTACCTGTTTCTTGCATGATCTTGGTCAATTGAACTGCTGAAAGCTGACCATCACCTGTTGTATTGTAATCCATCAAGATAACGTGACCTGACTGCTCACCACCGAGATTGTAGCCAGATTTTCTCATTTCTTCAACGACATAGCGGTCTCCAACTGCAGTGACTGCTTTATTGATCCCTTCACGATCCAAGGCCTTATGGAAACCAAGGTTGGACATAACTGTTGTCACAATTGTGTTTTGAGCCAATTGACCTTTTTCAGAGAGGTATTTCCCAATGATGTACATAATCTTGTCACCATCGACGATGTCGCCATTTTCATCAACAGCAATCAAGCGGTCGCTATCACCATCAAAGGCTAGACCAATGGCAGATTGACTTTCTTTTACAAGTTCTTGCAAAGCTTCTGGATGAGTTGAACCAACGTTCAAGTTGATGTTAAGACCATCTGGTGTTTCACCAATAACTGTTAATTGAGCACCTAGGTCTACAAAAATTTGACGAGCACTTGTTGCAGCTGCTCCGTTAGCAGTGTCCAAGGCAACCTTCATCCCTTCAAGAGGAGTTCCAGTTGAAACGAGGTAGGCTTCATATTTACGCAAGCCTTCTGGATAGTCAACAACCGTACCTAAGCCCTCTGCACTTGGACGTGGAAGAGTATCTTCACTTGCATCAAGCAAGGCTTCGATTTCTGCTTCTTTGTAATCGTCTAGTTTAAAGCCGTCACCACCAAAGAATTTAATTCCGTTATCAAGAGCTGGGTTGTGACTTGCTGAAATCATGACACCTGCACTCGCTCCCTCAGTTTTCACCAAGTAAGCTACTGCTGGTGTTGCAAGAACTCCAAGCTTATAAACGTGAATTCCGACTGAAAGGAGACCAGCAATCAACGCTGCTTCAAGCATTTGACCTGAGATACGAGTGTCACGTCCTACAAACACTTTCGGTGCTTCAGTCGTATGTTGACTGAGGACATAACCTCCAAAACGTCCCAATTTAAAAGCTAATTCTGGCGTTAATTCTACGTTTGCTTCTCCACGGACTCCGTCCGTTCCAAAATATTTACCCATTTTTTATCCTTTTCTATTGTTTTATTAATCTTTTTTTGAAGAGTCTGGCTTGGTTTCAGAACCAGTTGAAGACGAACTGCCCGAAGATGAGCTTGTCGTTGATGAGCTAGAACTACTTGCTGATCGAACTTGTTTCGTTGTTATCTTCATGGTTGTTTCATACGGTTTAATCACCGTTGGTAAAACTGTTCCATTCTTATCAATAGCTTGTAGAGGAACTGAACCCGTATAATTTCCTGTAATTTTTTCACTAGTTGGTAAAACAGCCACAATCTTATCAATCTTGGATAAGGTATCAGCATCACTAGTAACCGAAACGCGTTCATCTGAAACAGTCACACTATCGATGAGAATTCGTTCATCAACCTTACCAGAGTCAATCTGTGGAGTGACTGGTAAATTATCCCGTGTTGCCTTCTTCCCAATTTTAACGGTGATTTTCTGCGGTGTTGCTAGGGCTGTTAAACCGCTCGGTAGATTCTCAATGGTCAAGGGAACCTCAACGGTTCCTTCTGTCGCTTGTGTTAAATCTGCAGTAACCTTAAATTTACGAGTGCTTTCTTGCATCTCACTAGCCAAGGTTACTCGATTGGATCCAGTCAAAAATACTGTTACTTCTGAACTAAAACCGCTAATAAAATACTGCTCACTATCGTACTGAATATCAATCGGTACATTTACGACCGTATTGGTATAGGTTTCTGTTCGAGCCGGTCTTGCATTATTATTATTTTGATAATTTATAGAGGTAGCGTAAATAAATAAAACGCAAGCAAAGAGGAGTGAGGAGATGATATATAAACTATTTTTTTTCATTCTTCCAGCCTCCTAATATACGCTCTGTTAAGCTTGGCTCTTGTGAATTTTCCGGGATCAGTATACGACGTAGCTCTTCCTCAAATTCTTCCATCGTTAAATCATGCTTAAAGACACCATTATAGGTAATGGAAATACCTCCAGTTTCCTCTGATACCACAAAAGTGAGAGCATCAGAAACCTCAGATAAACCAATGGCTGCACGGTGTCGCGTTCCAAACTCCTTAGAAATACCAGTGTCTTCAGTAAGCGGAAGATAAGCAGATGTTACAGCTATTCGATCACCTTTTATAATGACTGCACCATCATGTAAAGGTGTGTTTGGAATGAAGATATTGATTAAGAGTTCTGCAGAAATCTTAGCATCTAAAGGAATCCCCGTGGAAATATATTCCTGCAAGGTTCTGACACGCTGAACTGATACAAGTGCTCCAATTTTCCGCGGGCTCATATATTCAACTGCTTTGACAAAGGCCTGAATCATCTGTTCTTCTGAACTCATTGGTGTACTTGAAAAGAAATCAGTCGCACGTCCTAATCGCTCTAAACCTGTCCGAATTTCTGGAGAGAAAATAACAACCGCTGCGATAACACCGTAAGTAATCAATTGATTGATCAACCAAGAAATAGTCGTTAAGCCTAGGGTATTTGCTGCTATCTGAGCTAAGATAAACACTAAAACACCTCGAACCAGGATCATAATCTTGGTTCCTGCAATTGATTTTGTAAATTGGTATAAGATATAGGCAACGATAAGAATATCAATCACATTTATCAGAATACTCCAAGGACTGGAAAACAAACTAGACCAGTATTGAAGATTAGATAATTGCTGAAAATTCATTCTAGGCCTCCTCTCCATAAAAAAGCTACTCTTCATTATATCATTTTATATGAAAATTTTCTTCCCCCTACTTCATTTTAAATTGGTAGAAAATATGATAGAATAAAATGATAGAAATGAATTAAGGAGAAACCATGTCTGAACTATATGATATTACCATTGTAGGAGGTGGACCTGTCGGTCTTTTCGCAGCCTTTTATGCTCACCTTCGTCAAGCCAAAGTACAAATCATCGATTCTCTTCCTCAACTAGGTGGTCAACCTGCCATCCTATATCCTGAAAAACAAATTCTCGATGTTCCAGGTTTTCCAAACCTCACAGGGGAAGAATTGACTAACCGCCTTTTGGAACAACTTGAAGGGTTTGAGACACCTGTTCACCTCAATGAAACTGTTCTTGAGATTGAAAAAGAGGATGATGTTTTTAAGATTACAACTAATAAGGGAAATCATACTTCTAAAACCGTTATTATTGCTATGGGAGGCGGTGCTTTTAAACCACGTCCACTTGAATTAGAAGGTGTTGAAGGCTATGACAATATCCACTACCACGTTTCTAATATTCAACAATATGCTGGTCAGAAGGTAACCATCCTGGGTGGTGGTGACTCAGCCGTTGACTGGGCTTTAGCTTTTGAAAAGATTGCTCCAACTACACTTGTTCACCGTCGCGATAACTTCCGTGCACTTGAGCATAGCGTACAAGCCTTGCAAGAGTCTTCTGTAACTATCAAAACACCATTTGTGCCGAGTCAACTTCTTGGAGATGGAAAAACTTTAGATAAACTTGAAATTACAAAAGTTAAATCCGATGAGACTGAAACCATTGAATTGGACCACCTCTTTGTCAACTATGGCTTTAAATCTTCTGTAGGTAATCTTAAAAAATGGGGATTAGAACTGAACCGCCACAAGATTATCGTCAATAGCAAGCAAGAGTCAAGCCAAGCTGGAATTTATGCTATCGGTGACTGCTGCTACTACGAAGGTAAGATTGACTTGATTGCGACAGGTCTAGGTGAAGCACCAACTGCTGTTAATAATGCTATCAACTATATCGACCCCGAACAAAAAGTACAACCAAAACACTCTACAAGTCTATAATGTCAAAATTACAATTTTATTAAAAAATCAAGTGAAATTTCATGATAAAACGCATAATAACAAGTATCTAAAGAACTTGCTATTATGCGTTTTCATGATTTTAAAAACTTTTCCACTAACCACCTTTATTTGCTTTTTATAGAAAGTTTAATACTTATTGATTAATTTTTTTAATATTTCCCTTATTCCGACATATTAAGACTAACAAACTCTGTGCACCGTATGAGTAATACTAGATAATATTCTATCTTAGTGTAATTTGTAGTGAAACTTCGAAGTTAACATTTACAAATTGACGTTAAATACAGTTATGAACATGTTATAAAGTTTGATGTTAGTGGTTGGTAGATTAAGTTAAGTGTTAATCTGGCTCATTTATTATTCCGTATCGGTAATCTAAATTTAACTTCAGCACCACGACAAGCTTCTCTATTTTTCAAGATTACTGATCCACCATGTAATTTAATTATTTGTTCAGTAATAAATAGTCCAATACCATAATTGGTTGCAGAATGCCTGCTATAATCTCCACGATAAAACTGTTCTTTTGCGTGAATTAAATCGATATCAGAAAAACCTTTCCCATCATCTAATACTGATATTTCTAAAAATTTATCTACAGTTTTTATATCCAATTCCAATGTAACTATTCCATTATTATTTTCAATTGAATTAGTTAAGACATTTTGTAAAGCTCTCTCTAAGAGTTTCATGTCTACACTCATTATACCATCTTCAACTACTACATTAGTTTTTAGATTGTTAGAATTAATTGACATTAATTCTTTAGAAACTGTTACCAATTGTTCTGATACAGCTTTTACTACCAACAATTGTGGCTGATATTCAGTGGCATTAGAATTCTTATTCATGATTAGAAGTGTTTTTATATATTCAGATATTCTATTGCTGTTCCTCAATATATAATCTATATAAATACTCTGGTCCGCTGTTACAGATGTATTTTTAAGCAACTCAGCATTTCCTTGAACAATAGATACTGGGGTTTTCAAGTCATGTATCAAGGCAGAAATCTGTTTTTGCTTATTTTCTTCCTGTATCCACTCTTTGATTAATGACTCTTGCAAAGCATCTCTCATTTTCTCCAAACTAAATAGAACTTCATTAAATTCTTTGACTCTTGAATAATGCAGTTCAAAATCTAAAGTTTGTTCTGATATTTTTTCGGAAACAGCAAATATAGGTGAGAGCTGTTTTACAAGATACTTAGCCCATACTATTGTAACAACCAATGTATTTAGTAAACTAACTAAAATAAGAATACTGACATACACTGTATTGACATTAGGAAAATATTTTGCCATGAAGTTATTTGTAAAATAGGGTTTTACTGAATATTGAATAATACAATAACCGTCATTTCGTAAAATTTCTATATAGCTATAAGATGGGGTATTATATACTTTCTCATTATTATAGTATCGAATTGCTCTATCTTCTTCATCTTTACTCATTGAACTAGAAATGATATTCCCATCCTTTGAAATTAATAGATATGAAGCATTATCTGGTATAAGATTTTTATCAAAAGTCTCTGTATTGGCTATCGCATTCTTCCGCTCATAAATCTGATTTTCTGTGTAATCGGCAGGTAAAATAAATCCTAATGAATACATGGTGGTGAACATCAGAATTACTAAACCAACTGAAAGAAACAGTACAATTCCTACACTTATTAGATATTCTAAAAATATTATTCTTAGCGATTGCCCTTTTAATTTTATTCCCATTTATATCCAATCCCCCATACAGTTACAACTGGAGATACACCTTCCTTCTGTAGTTTTACACGAATATTCTTAATATGTTCTGAAATAGCTGAAGAATTACCTATCCCATCATATCCAAATATCATCTCATAAATCTGTTCTCTTGAAAATACTTGCCCGCGCCTACGAGCTAGAAGTTCACAAATTCGATACTCAGATTTTGTAAAAGGAATTTTCTTATCATTTACATAAATTAAATTCGCTGATAAATCAAATCTAATTTCTCCAAGATTTAAACTTAAATGTCTCTCTCGGTTTTCTCGACGTAAATGGGCATCAACTCTCGCAATTAATTCATTTACTCCAAAAGGTTTTAAAATGTAATCATCAGCTCCTGTTGAAAAACCCGAAACAATGTCACTTTCCAAAGATTTTGCAGTTAAAAATAAGATGGGACAGTCTACTCTATCTCTAATAGATTTACAATAAGATATACCATCGATTTTTGGCATCATTATATCTAACAAGATTAAATCATACTCTGATAATTTAGAAATAGGTACTTCTGTTGGATTTTGAAAAATATCTACATGATATAATTTTTGCGTTAAAATATTTTTGATTAAGACCAAAAGATCCATTTCATCATCTATGGCTAATATTTTCACCATCTTATTACCACCTTCATTTCTATTCCATATTAGTTCTGCCGTTCCATTTATTAAACCAAATCAAACTTACAAATAACATTACAACTATTATTGGTGTTGCAACTAAAGACCATTTAAAAAATTCAAAATAAAATGAGTTTTCACCTGAAATTTTATCTACAAAATAAAGACCACAAAGTCTGGAAGGCCATGAACTTGGTAAGTAATACCAAATATTATCCCCCATACTTGTAACAGCAAGTAGCGCTATCAAAGTTTCAAAAAAACCAAGACCAATAGAGGCTCCACTCCCAAATCTGAGGCTAATAACCAGATGTATTAAATATAACGGAACAACTCCTATAATCATTAAGACTGATTCCAATATCAAATCATAAAATTCTTGATAATTAAAAAACATCAAAAAACTACTTTGGAGTATAACAAGTGATAGAGATGCACACAACAATAAGGATAATAACTTACCAATATACATACTAGTTCTTGATTGCGAACCAGTTAACATTATCTGAAAACAACCTGCTTCTGCTTCCATTTCTATTACCTTTGCAGTAATAAAACCAATAATAATCGGGAACAATGCACCTAACGTAATCAAATAATTTAATGTGACATCCTCAATTGAATACCTACTTAGGCTCGTAAATTTAAAACCAGCATATATCATAATCACAAATAGTATTGGGAGAAACAGATATAACCAGGGTAACCAAGTATGTTTTATCTTATATAGTTCAGACTTTAAAATATTTATCACTATCCCACCTCCTGTTTTGCAAACCAAATAGATGATAAGTAAGATAATAGAAGAAATAACAGAATTGAGAAGATACATGGAGGCAAAATGGATGTGTTTAACATCATATTTCCTGCATCTGCTGGTAGTCCATTTGGCATAATTTTCAGCATTGGAACCATAGCTCTTATACTCCAACTATATGGGGAAAACAACCAATAATCTCCAGCAGAAAACATAATTCCAAGTACAACACCTAGTAAACCATTTATCATAAGACTAATAGAAAAACCAAACTTTTTAGCTAATAGTAGGCAAAATGGAATTTGCCATATGCTTGATACCACTAATGCTATACTCGAAACTAATAAAGTACTAAAGCTATAGCTTAAAAATATTTGTTCTCCAAAAATAAATTGCACAATTAAAACTGCTATCAAATGAACCAAACTTGTCATCAGAATCAAACAGCTTGCTACAATAATTTTTGATATCCAAATCTTTCTTAAATCAATACTTAGAGGATAAACTGCCCTATATTTTATTTTTTTATCTTCGTATCGATTCATTAAAGCAAGAATCAGTGCATAAGTAATTGGCATAATTATAGTATACCACCAATTATATGAATCTACTGTAAAATATGGTGGTGCCAGTATATAAGAAAGAATTATCAAAGATATAGGTATTATATAGATTATTTTTTTTAAAAAAGTTCTTTTATATTTTAAATAATCACTAAGGATATAATTTATCATTTTTAATTCCCCTTCTTTACTACTTCCAAAAATAAATTTTCTAAACTTTCTTGAGAGTTTTTTATATCTTGGTATTTTAATTCACCTTCACATATTATTCCGATATAATCTGCAACTTGCTCAACTTCGGAAATATTATGGCTGGATAGAATTACTGTAATGCCTTGTTTTGGAAAACCAAGAATCATCTCCCTTAATTCTTGAATTCCCAATGGATCTAAGCCGTTGGTTGGCTCATCTAAAATTAATAATTTAGGATTATTTAACAGTGCTATTGCAATTCCTAATCGTTGTTTCATTCCCAAAGAAAATTTTCCACTTCTTTTTTTACCTGTATTTGATAGACCAACGATTTTTAGAACTTCATCAATTCTTGATTCGGGTAATCCAAGTAACATTGTTCTTACTTTTAAATTTTCTCTTGCACTTAAGTTCTCATACAACGGAGGTAACTCTATCAAGGCACCAATTTGTTCGAGATCCTTTCTACTCCATATATGATTATCAAATATAATATCTCCGGACGATTTATGGAGCATTCCTGTTATCATCTTTAGTGTAGTTGATTTCCCAGCACCATTTGGACCAAGTAATCCGTAGATACTATTCTCTTTCACTTGTAATGAAATATTATTCACTACAAGTTGATTCCCAAATTTCTTTGACAAATTCCGTGTCTCTAAAATATTTTTTTCCATTTTGATCCTCCTTAAATTTACACTTCAATAATAAAATATAAATTTAAAGATTTTATAAAGAAAATACATAACTTTTATTGATCTAAAAAATAAACTATAAATACGCAATTTAATGAAGATTAAAAATAAAAATTTGAAATTTTTAGTATTCTATCTAGAACCTTAATCTATTAAAACAACGAATCCTCTGAAAATGAAAATTCTACTGAATGAAACTTCAGTAGAATTTTTTAAATTTATGTGACTATTAGTCCGTCTCGCTCCGTGAGGTGCGAGACAAATAAACCACCCGCTATGCGGGTGCGCGTCGAAGGTTATACCAAAAAAACTCCAAACGCGATACAATAAAGGTGTTCAAGCCAATTGTAAAGCGAAAGGAGAAAACCATGGTACAAAAGTCTCATAGTTTATCACACACAAAGTGGCACTGTAAGTATCACATTGTGTTCACCCCTAAGTATAGACGAAAAGTCATCTATAATCAATATCGGAGTAGTTTAGGTAAAATATTTCATCGTTTGTGTAGCTATAAAGGAGTTGAAATTATCGAAGGACACTTGATGCCAGATCATGTACATATGTTAGTAAGTATTCCACCAAGGATAAGTGTTTCTAGTTTCATGGGTTATTTAAAGGGTAAAAGTGCACTCATGATGTTTGACAAACACGCCAATTTGAAATATAAGTTTGGGAATCGGCATTTCTGGGCAGAAGGTTATTATGTGAGTACAGTAGGGCTTAATGAAGCCACGATAAGGAAATACATACAAGGTCAGGAAAAGCATGATATAGCACTAGATAAATTAAGTGTAAAAGAATATGAGGATCCCTTTAGGGATAGTGGCAAGTAATACTCACGCCTCTTTAAGAGGCAAGTGACGAGTCAAGAGCAATGAGGCTTGAACAACGTGAAAGCCAGCGTCTTTAGGCGCTGGCTGGTAATTTGGGCTTATAGCCCTGGTGCAAACCACCCGTTAGACGGGTGGTTATGATTTGAGGTTATTTTAAAAATTTTTAAACATCAATCTCGATATATCTTTTTTGAACATCAATATATTATATTTTACAGTTCCTCTGCAATTTTGTTGATCTTTCTCAGGCGATGATTGACACCACTTTTGGTTAAGGGATTTGTCAGACTATCTGCCAACTTTTGAATAGAATAGTCTGGATGCTGGATACGCAGACGGGCAACTTCCTGCAAGTCTGCTGGCAGATTATCCAAGCCAATTCTATCTTTGATTTTACTGATATTATTAATGGTTTTCATGCTTGCAGAAACCGTACGAGCAATATTTGCCGTCTCTGCATTATTGGCACGATTGAGGTCATTTCGAGTTTCTCGGAGAATCTTGACACCTTCAAAAGTATCACGTGCCTCCATAGCTCCTACTAAAATCAGGAAATCCATAATATCTTCTGCTCGCTGGAGATAGGTCACTGCACCTTTTTTTCGTTCAATCACCTTGGCATCTAACAAGAACTGCTGCAAGAGCGAAGCGATCCCTTGGGCATGGTCCAGATAAACTGAACTAATTTCCAGCTGATACTTGCCTGACTCGGGATCCCGAATACTCCCATTTGCTAAAAATGCACCACAAAGATAGGCACGACCTGCTTCTTCATCTCCTAAAATATCCGGATCAATTCCCGTCTCCAGACCAAAGAAAGAATCAGCCAAACGCAAATCCGCTAAAAGTTCTTGGACTTGTTCATCTGTAAACACAGTATAGACCCGATTTTTACGAAGATTGCTTCTCTGATGATGACGAATCTCCGACTTAATACCATAAAAGTGTAAAAACGATTCATAGAGATGGCGGGCAAGCTTGGCACTCTCTGTAACAACGGACAAGGTCAAGCCAGAACTAGACAAACCTACGCTTCCAGACATCTTGATAATAGCTGATAACTCATAGCGACTCAGGTGGTGTTGACCTAGGATTTCTTCTTTTACTGCTACTGTGAAACTCATTTTCTCACCTGTATGATACGCATTAATTCATCCACGATTAAATCCCCATCATGGAAGGCACCACCATTTTCCAAACGTAGGAAGTTGGATGAAATGACACGGGGAACTTGTTGATGCAAACCGTCAAAATCATGCTCAACCTGTACTAAATACTCATCAAAACGATTGGTATCCATATAATCTCTAGGTACCTTCTCGATATTAACAAGTACTGTATCAATAAATGGTCTACCCAAATGACGATGCAAGACTGCTACGTGATCACTATCTGAGAAATGTTCTGTCTCTCCGCGCTGAGTCATGATGTTGCAGACATAGGCAATTTCAGCCTTGGTTTCCAGAAGAGCCTGACCAATCTCCTCAATGACGATATTCGGCAAAATCGAAGTAAAGAGGGAGCCTGGACCCAAGACAATCATATCACTCTCAAGAATGGTATTGACAACTCGGCGGCTAGCCTGCGGTTTCTCATCGTCTAGAGTGTTGGTGACATAAACATGGTCAATCATGCCTGGATGGTCTGCAATGTGACTTTCTCCAGCTACTTCTGTTCCATCTTTAAAGACGGCATGGAGTGTCAAAGGATGGTCACTAGATGGATAAATCTTTCCTGTCGTATGGAAAAATTTACTCAGTAATTGCATAGCATTATAGGTTGAACCCTGCATTTCAGATAAGCCAGCTATGATAATGTTTCCTAATGGATGACCAGCAAAAGCACCTGCATCCTCAGAAAAACGGTATTGAAAGACCTTTTCATAGAATTTTGGCATATCTGACATGGCCACAAGGACATTACGTAAATCCCCTGGAGGTGTCAACTGTTGAATATTTTTACGCAATTCGCCTGAAGAACCGCCATCATCCGCAACGGTTACAATGGCTGCAATTTCCACATCCTTTTCCCTTAAACTATTTAAAATAACAGGGATTCCGGTTCCTCCACCAATCACCGTAATTTTTGGTTTTCTCATGAACGGTTTACCGTTTCCTTTCTTCGGTCTTTATCACGATGGCTTTCATTTACAGGCCAATTCTTAAACAAATCATTGGCTAATCGTTTGGCAAAGGCAACACTCCGGTGTTGTCCTCCTGTACAACCTACTGCAATGGTTAAAACAGATTTTCCTTCTTTTTTGTAGCCAGGTAGGATTGGTTCGATCAAGGCCAACAAATGGCGGTAGAAATCTTCAGATTCTTCATGATTCATAACATAGTCATAAACGGCCTGGTCTTCACCTGTCTGATTGCGAAGTTCTGGTAGATAGTAAGGATTTGGGAGGAAACGGACATCAAATACCAAGTCAGCATCAATAGGAATGCCATATTTAAACCCGAAAGACATAACCTCAATACGGAAGGACTGAGCCTGTTCTTGATCTGAAAACTGCTCTGCAATGGTCTTTCGAAGTTCACGGGGAGTTAACTCTGTCGTGTCTACCACGTTTTGGCTCATATTTTTTAATGGTGCCAAGAGTTCGCGTTCCAGCTTAATCCCGTCCAAGATACGACCATCTGCTGCTAGAGGGTGACTTCTTCTAGTTTCCTTATAGCGTGCCACCAATTCCTTATCTGCCGCATCCAAAAAGAGGATTTTAAAGTCCAAATCATCTTGGTTTTCCAATTCATCCAAGACAGCTTGAATCTCTGAGAAGAAAGAGCGGCTTCGCATATCCACCACTAGGGCTAACTTGTGGTCGTCATCCTTGGTCTCTACCAACTGCAAAAACTTTGGCAAGAGGGCTGGTGGCATATTATCAATGGTAAAATATCCTAAATCTTCAAAGGATTGGATAGCTACAGTTTTTCCTGCACCACTCATCCCTGTTACAATCACCAGGTGAAGTTGTTTCTTTGTCATCTTTGTCTCCTTATATCAAAAGAAGTTTGGAAGAACCAAACTTCAACTCGCTTATCCAATCTCTGCGATGACTTCAATTTCGACTTTTACATCGCGAGGAAGACGAGCTACTTCTACAGCTGAACGAGCTGGAAATTCCTTGTTAAAGGCTGTTTGGTATACCTCATTGAAAAGTACAAAGTCGTTCATATCACTCAAGAAGCAAGTTGTTTTAACAACATGGTCAAAATCCGTTCCTGCCTCTGCTAAAATAGCTCCAATGTTTTTCAAAACTTGTTCAGTCTGTTCTTGGATCGTTTCTCCTACGATTTCTCCAGTTTCAGGAGATAGAGGAACTTGACCGCTAGCAAACAAAAGATTGCCAACGATTTTTCCTTGAACGTAAGGTCCGATTGCCTTTGGAGCTTTATCTGTATGAATTGTTTTTGCCATTTGTATTCCTCACAATTTTTCTAAAATAGCATCCCAAGCTTGATCCATTCCTGCTTTTGTTACGGATGAAAAGAGGATAAAATCATCGCTTGGATCAAAATTTAATTTCTTTTTAATAGCTGATTCGTGCTTGTTCCATTTCCCCCGCGGAATCTTGTCTGCCTTTGTCGCAACAATGATGACAGGAATCTCGTAATATTTAAGAAATTCGTACATCTGTACATCATCTGCTGATGGATCATGTCGAAGGTCTACAAGACTGACAACTGCTCTAAGATTTTCTCGAGTAGTCAAGTACTCCTCAATCATACGACCCCATTTTTCGCGTTCTTTTTTGGAAACACGGGCGTAACCATAACCAGGCACGTCTACAAAACGCATCTTATCATCAATATTAAAGAAGTTGAGAAGCTGGGTTTTCCCAGGTTTCCCTGACGTACGAGCCAGATTCTTACGGTTCAGCATGGTATTGATAAAGCTGGATTTACCAACATTTGAACGCCCTGCAAGAGCGATCTCTGGCAGTTCATCCTGTGGGTAGTGGGACTTGTTAGCCGCACTGAGCAAGATTTCAGCATTATGTGTATTAAGTTCCATAGTCACCTCTAGGCTGTTTCTAGGATTGGTTTATCCGTTCCATCGACAGCTTCTTTTGTGATGCGGACCAATTTCACATTTTCCTGACTCGGTACTTCAAACATGACATCTAGCATGGTTTCTTCGATGATGGAGCGAAGACCACGCGCACCAGTTTTGCGTTCGATGGCCTTATTTGCAATCTCTTGAAGGGCTTCGTCGTCAAATTCCAACTCGACATCATCATAAGAAAGCAAGGTTTGGTATTGTTTTACCAAGGCATTTCTTGGCTCTTTCAAGATACGAACCAAGTCATCCACTGTCAATTGCTCAAGAGCTGCAAAGACAGGCAAGCGTCCAATCAACTCAGGGATAATGCCAAATTTTTGAATATCTTCTGCGATGATTTCTTGCATGTAAGAGCTGTTTTCGTCAATCGCCTTATTGTTTTGACCAAATCCGATGACTTTTTCACCCAGACGTTGTTTGACAATTTCTTCAATACCATCAAAAGCACCACCCACGATGAAGAGGATATTTTTGGTATCCACTTGAATCATCTCTTGTTGCGGATGTTTGCGTCCACCTTGAGGCGGCACGCTTGCAACTGTTCCCTCAATAATCTTGAGAAGGGCTTGTTGCACCCCTTCACCAGAAACATCACGTGTGATAGACACGTTCTCACTCTTCTTGGCAATCTTGTCAATTTCATCCACATAGATAATGCCACGCTCTGCGCGCTCAATGTTAAAGTCAGCGGCCTGCAGGAGTTTGAGGAGGATATTTTCCACGTCCTCACCCACATAACCAGCCTCGGTAAGAGCTGTCGCATCCGCAATCGCAAAAGGCACATTCAAGCTCTTAGCCAAGGTCTGGGCAAGGAAAGTTTTCCCTGAGCCAGTTGGGCCAATCATCAAGATGTTTGACTTCTGCAAATCCACATCTTCTGACTCTTCACGCGTATCGTGGAAATTGATGCGTTTGTAGTGGTTGTATACTGCTACTGCTAAAGCCCGTTTGGCACGGTCTTGACCGATTACATAGTGGTTCAAGATATGGAGGAGTTCGATTGGTTTTGGAACTTCTGACAAGTCTGCCAAGACTTCCTCAGCCAACTCTTCACGAATGATTTCCTGGGCCAACTCCACACATTCATTACAGATAAAGGCGTTGTTCCCAGCAATTATTTTTTGTACTTCTTCTTGGCTTTTGCCACAAAATGAGCAATAAACCATCATATCATTATTCCTAGTTGTAGGCATGATTTCCTTCCGTTCTATTCTATACTGTCATTCTATCTAAAATAAGGTCATGTAAAAAGCATGGATACTATTGACCAAATTGGTAAAGGCATTTAACCAGAGCAGGACAGAAAGTCCATAGCGCTTTTTACGAAAAGCCTGTGCCCCTGCAAGCAAGCAGACCAAACACAGCATAGCTGTGAAAAAACCAAATATACTACGTTCCATTAGACTTCCTTTCTCTTGCGGTATTGGATGGTAAAATCATAAGGATTTTTCTCATCTTTGGTATAGGATTTGCTTGAAACTGTCTCAAAAAGAGATAAGTCAAACTCCTCAGGAAAATAGGTATCTCCCTCCACCCGAGCATGAATGTGAGTCACAATCACTTCATCCAAATAGGACTCAAAAGCCTGAAAAATCTGCTTCCCACCGAGAATGTAGAGATTCTTTTCTTGAACCTGATACCAGTCCAAGACAGACTGGACATCGTGAAAAGTAGCAACTCCATCTATCTTTTCTTCTAGGTTACGTGTCAAAATCAAGGTCTCCCGTTTTGGAAGCAAGCGACGCCCCATCCCATCAAAGGTCACGCGCCCCATCAAGATAGCATGATTCAGAGTTGTTTCCTTGAAATGTTGCAGTTCTGCTGGCAAATGCCAAGGCAGACGATTGTCCTTACCAATCACACCCTTTTCATCTTGAGCCCAAATGGCTACGATTTTCTTTGTCATGCTTTCATCCTTTTCATTGATAGTTCTATTTTATCAAAAATCTTGAAAAAAGACTGTTTTGGAACGCCCTCCTAAATAGAAAAAATCCGTAGAAACTTTCTACGGATTCAGATTGAAGACAAAGTCCTTGGAACTCAAGTTTCTAAGGGCTTTTCTTTGTGTAAAGTCGTATAATAGAGGTAAGAAGAGTTGTGAGGTGTTTCCTATGTTTCACAAAGAAAAACCTGATTATAATCGTAAGCAATATGGCTTCTATACAATAGACGAATTGGTCCCAAA
>NZ_JALDUI010000013.1 GCF_023115445.1 Streptococcus sp. oral taxon 431
TCCTTAGTTTGACTATGGAATTCAAACTACTTTTCATCAAATACCTTGATATACTTGACAAATGGTAGAAAAGGACTCAGTCCTGTGCAATACAGAACTAAATCCTTTGGATAAATTAATTGTCTAACTTTTTGGGGTCAGTACAGAAAAACCTTGATAGTATGCGTTTTATTGTGGGAAGATTTACTTGATTTTCTGCTGAAATTTAGTTTTTGCCCAGCCACTTGCTATTTGCTACATTTATAAATCCTGTAAATCAACTACTTTTAAACCATGCTCTGTCAAACTATAAATACTGGTACAGACTTCTTTTAAGAAACGTCGATCATGTGAAACAGTGACCAGACCACCAGGATAATTGGCAAAGAGTTTTCTGATTTCGGGTTGAGAAGTTGGAGAAAAGTTTCGTGTGGGTTCATCCAGAAGGAGAAAGTTTGGTTTGCGCAAGACTAAATCCAAAAGTAGGAGTTTACCCTGTTGCCCGCCAGATAAGGAGCAAATTTGATGCTGCATTTCTGGATAACTGAAATTGAGACTGGCTAAGTGAGATTGGATTTTCTGCAGTTCCTCTTTTTCCCCAGTTTTGCTGAGATAGGCTATTGGGGATAAATCCAATTGCAATGTTTCTTGGTAATTTTGTGGCATAAATCCAAGTGAAATCTCACTTTTGTCACTTAGTAGTTGTTGTAACTTGCCTAACAGAGTCGATTTGCCAACTCCATTGGAACCGATGATGCCGATTTTTTCTTGACCACGGATAGTTAATTGTAGCCCTTGAGCCAAAACACGTTCACCAATGGACAAACTTTCCTTTTCCAGTCGAACTAAGACTTTAGAAGCTGCTAATGGCTCTATATCTGAAAAGAAAAGTTGGATTTGTTCCTCTTCAAATGGCTTTTGGGTCATGGACTGAGCTGCTTTTTCGTAGCGTTTTTCTTGAGAAAGAACATTTTTCATCTTTTTAGCTAATAGGCGACCAGCAACATCATTTTTAGTATTTCTCAAGGCAGTTTCGACATTTTGCTTGACTCTGCGATGTTTTTCCATAGTTTTGCTATAGGCTCTTTGGTCGTTGGCAGCTTGCTGGCTTTGTCTGGCAAAGTTAGCCTTCCTTTGGGCACTATAGCGATCATAGTCTAAGTGCTCGACTAGGGTTTCAGCTTCCTTTCGATGTTTGACTAGTCGCAAGTGGATAATGGTGTCTGCCGTTTGAGAGAGGAAGTCTTCATCATGAGAAATGAAAATAACGGTTTGCCTCATCTTCTGAATCTGACTTTTTAGCCAATCAATCGTCTCAAGATCTAGGTCATTTGAAGGTTCATCTAAAAATAAAATCTCAAAGGGTTTGGCAAATTCATGGATGAGCTGAATTTTCAAAGCTTCACCACCCGAGAGACTACCAATTTCTTGATCACTTGCAAAACGACTGCTGTCAAAGTGTAATTCATCAGACAAGCGATAGAGAAGGCTGTAGTCCAAATCTGTAGACTCTAAAAAGAAGTAGTCCTGCAGAGATTTTTTTTTCAGTTCTTCAGGGAGATGTTGGGGAATGTAGGTCAGGGACTGAAGGTCAGACTGGATGTCGCCCTTGATAGTAAAATCAGGCAAAGCTTCCCCCATTAAAGCTCGTAGTAAGGTTGATTTTCCATTTCCTTCTTCGCCTATAATAGCGACCTTTTCTCCGTCTTGGATGGTAATGTTTAAATCGGAAACAAGGTCTCTTAAATCTTTGTTTTGTGTGATGGTCAGATGATTGATTTTTATCATATTATTGTCCTTTCTAGAATGTTCATATTGCATAACAAAAAGCTCTACTTTACCTAGTAGAGCCAATGTCTATGTCAAAAAAACTCTATTAATACTCTTCGAAAATCAAATTCAAACCACGTCAGCGTCGCCTTACCGTACTCAAGTACAGCTTGCGGCTAGCTTCCTAGTTTGCTCTTTGATTTTCATTGAGTATAAAATGCCAGAAAAAGAGCATAAAAGAGCACACAAAAAGAGACAGAAACAAGATCTACTAAATAAAGGTTCTTTATTTGATAGACTTAGTTGTTCATGTCTCCCTTACCTCCGAAAATTATTATGTTTATTTTATACCTTTTGGAACACTTTGTCAAAAGAAATGAGAAATTCAAATCTTTCTAGAAACCAAAAACAGGTCCATAGAGTGTCAAAACGTGTTTGACTTGATCGTAGTGGAATTTGTCATAGTTTCGCCAAGCTGTGCGAGCTTCTTCATTGAGTTTAAGGGTGCCAAGTCCAATCAAGAGACTGGTATGTTGGTAAAATTTCTCAAGATCAACTAAGATAGAGTTATCTAGTTTCTTTGTCTTTTTAAGTTGTCTGAGTAGCTCGTCAATATTTTGCTGCAAGCACAGATCATCAGGCAATCCTTGTTTGCAAGTCTGGTAAGCTTTGTTTAACTCGGAAATGAGTTGATAAGCTTCTAAGATTAGTTCTTTATCTTCCATATGAGCGTCCTCCTTTGCTCATGTATTGATGTCTATAGTATAGCACCAAAAACAAAAAATGTCATAGTAAATATATCAAAAAATAGTGAAAAATATTTAAAATGTTTAGATACCTTGTTTGAACTTTTTTCATGGTATAATCAAGATAGTAAATCTTTATGGAGGAAGTATGAAATTAAATATTCAAGAAATTCGTAAGCAGCCTGAAGGTTTGCACTTTGAGCAGACTTTAGACTTAGCAGCTGACTTGCGTGCCCGTAATCAAGAAATTATAGATGTAAAAGATATTGTCGCTATTGGAAAAGTTCAGTACGAAGACCGTATGTTTTTCCTAGATTATCAGTTGTCTTATACAATCGTTTTAGCCTCTAGCCGTAGCATGGAACCTGTAGAATTGAAAGAGTCTTATCCAGTGACAGAAGTCTTTATGGAAGGTGCTACCAATCAACTGGACCAAGAAGTTCTAGATGATGACTTGGTCTTGCCTATTGAAAATGGAGAAATCGACCTGGCTGAAAGTGTTTCAGATAATATCTTGCTCAATATTCCAATCAAGGTCTTAACAGCTGAGGAAGAAGCAGGTCAGGGATTTGTATCTGGAAATGACTGGCAAATCATGTCTGAGGAAGAGTATCAAGCCCAACAAGCAGTCAAGAAAGAAGAAAATAGTCCTTTTGCAGGTTTGCAAGGACTGTTTGACGGAGACGAATAGATGGTTTTATCCAAGAAACGTGCCCGTCATGTCATTGAGGAAATCATTGCTCTTTTTCCAGATGCGAAACCAAGTCTAGATTTTCGCAATCATTTTGAACTTCTGGTTGCTGTTATGCTGTCTGCTCAGACGACAGATGCGGCAGTCAACAAGGCTACACCTGGCCTTTTTGCAGCTTTTCCAACCCCACAAACCATGGCAGATGCAAGTGAGAGTGAGATTGCCTCGTATATTTCTCGCCTAGGCCTTTATCGCAATAAGGCTAAATTCCTCAAAAAATGTTCCCAACAACTCCTGGATGATTTTGACGGTCATGTCCCTCAGACTAGGGAAGAATTAGAGAGTTTGGCAGGAGTTGGTCGTAAAACAGCCAACGTAGTTTTGAGCGTAGGCTTCGGTATTCCGGCCTTTGCAGTTGATACTCACGTAGAGCGAATCTGTAAACACCACGATATTGTTAAAAAATCAGCTACACCCCTTGAGGTCGAAAAACGTGTCATGGATGTTTTGCCACCAGAAGAATGGCTTGCAGCCCATCAGGCTATGATTTACTTTGGTCGTGCTATCTGTCATCCGAAAAATCCAGAATGCGATCACTATCCACAGTTGTACGATTTTAGTTCGTTATAAAATTGATTTCTTGTGTTTTTTCTTGCATCGATTCCTGGTTTGTGTTATAGTAGTACCAATCAAATATTCCTTTAATCCTGTCCCGTGAGGCAGGCAAGGAGCTGAATCAAGTAGAAGGGTGGAGTCTCTGCTGTTTTGGTAGGGCTAGCTTAACTATACATTCTGAAGTCTCCTTGTTTAAGGAGACTTTTCTTTTTGGAGGTTTGTCATGAAGACAAAAGAAGTTGTAGACGAATTGACCGTCAAGCGAGCGATTACTCGAATTACCTATGAGATTATCGAGCGAAATAAAGATTTGAACAAGATTGTACTGGCTGGGATAAAAACACGCGGTGTCTTCATTGCCCACCGTATCCAAGAGCGATTGGAACAGTTGGAATCTATCTCAGTGCCAGTCGTTGAGTTAGATACCAAACCATTCCGTGACGATGTCAAAAGCGGTGAAGATACTTCTATAATTTCTGTTGATGTAACAGAACGTGAGGTCATCTTGGTGGACGATGTGCTTTACACAGGTCGGACCATCCGAGCAGCTATTGACAACATCGTAAGCCATGGTCGTCCTTCTCGTGTGAGTTTAGCTGTTCTAGTTGACCGCGGGCATAGAGAATTACCGATTCGTCCAGACTATGTAGGGAAAAATATCCCAACCAGTCGTTCAGAAGAAATCATCGTAGAGATGACTGAACTAGATGGACAAGATCGTGTTCTTATTACCGAAGAAGCTTAGATATCCAAAGGAGTTAGCCATGTCAGAAAATCAACAAGCCATTCAACATGTAGTCTCAATGGAAGACCTTACTGTAGAACAAGTCATGAAATTGATTAAACGCGGGATCGAATTTAAAAATGGAGCAAAGGCTTCTTATGAAGACCAACACATCGTCTCTAATCTCTTCTTTGAGAGTTCGACTCGTACCCACAAATCTTTTGAAGTAGCAGAGATTAAACTGGGCCTTCACCTACTGGACTTCGATGTGAAAACAAGTTCAGTCAACAAGGGTGAAACACTCTACGATACAATTTTGACCTTGTCAGCCTTGGGAGTAGATGCCTGTGTCATCCGACACCCAGAGGTAGATTACTACAGAGAGTTGATCGATAGTCCGACGATTACGACTTCGATTATCAATGGTGGGGATGGTTCGGGTCAACACCCAAGCCAAAGCTTGCTTGATTTAATGACGATTTATGAAGAATTTGGACACTTCGAAGGACTCAAGGTAGCCATTGCTGGTGACCTTGACCATTCGCGTGTGGCTAAATCCAATATGCAAATCTTAAAACGCTTAGGAGCAGAACTCTACTTTGCTGGACCTGAGGAATGGAGAAGTCAAGAGTTTGCAGACTATGGACAGTTTGTAAGCATTGATGAAATCATTGACCAAGTTGATGTGATGATGTTTCTCCGTGTTCAGCATGAGCGTCATGAAAGTGGAACAGTCTTTTCAAAAGAGGGCTATCATGCTCAGCATGGTTTGACTCAAGAACGTTACGATCGCTTGAAAGATAAAGCTATTCTGATGCATCCTGCTCCTGTAAATCGCGATGTTGAAATTGCTGATCACTTGGTTGAAGCTCCAAAATCACGGATTGTTCAACAGATGACTAACGGTGTCTTTGTCAGAATGGCAATCTTGGAATCCGTATTGGCATACAGAAAAGCAAATTAAGACACAAAACGTTAAAAGATGCCTGAGAGCATCCACGAGAGGTGAATTTATGACTAAACGACTTCTAGTTTTAGAAGATGGAACAATTTTTGAAGGTAAAGCCTTTGGGGCTGATATTGATGTAACTGGTGAAATCGTCTTTAATACTGGGATGACCGGTTATCAAGAATCCATTACGGATCAGTCTTATAATGGGCAAATTCTAACTTTTACCTATCCCTTGGTTGGAAATTATGGAATTAACCGTGATGACTACGAGTCTATCAGTCCAACCTGTAAAGGTGTAGTGGTATTTGAAGAAGCTCGTAGAGCCAGCAACTGGCGCAACCAGATGACGCTGGATGAATTTTTGAAATCTAAGAAAATCCCTGGTATTTCAGGTATTGATACACGTGCTTTGACAAAAATCATTCGCAAACATGGAACTATGAGAGCGACTCTGACACATGTGGGAGATAGTATCGATCACATCACAGATCAGCTTCAAGCAACTGTTTTACCAATAGATAATATCAAACAGGTTTCTACAAAAACTGCTTACCCAGCTCCAGGAGTAGGTTTAAGTGTGGTACTTGTAGACTTTGGTCTCAAGCATTCAATCTTAAGAGAGTTGTCTAAGAGAGATTGTAATGTAACGGTCGTTCCTTATACTACAACAGCAGAGGAAATCCTTCACTTAAATCCAGACGGAGTTATGTTGTCAAATGGACCGGGAAATCCAGCAGATGTACCAGAAGCACTCGATATGATTCGTGGTATTCTCGGGAAAATTCCAATCTTTGGTATTTGTATGGGGCACCAGCTCTTTGCAATGGCAAATGGTGCCAAGACCTATAAGATGAAATTTGGTCACCGTGGATTTAACCATGCTGTACGCGAAATTGCAACAGGGCGCGTGGATTTCACTAGTCAAAACCATGGATATGCAGTGAGTCGTGAAGATTTTCCAGACCATTTGATGATTACTCATGAAGAAATCAATGACAAGTCAGTTGAAGGTGTACGTCACAGATACCAACCAGGTTTCTCTGTGCAATTCCACCCAGATGCTGCACCAGGTCCGCACGATGCAAGTTATCTATTTGACGAGTTCATCGAAATGATGGAAGCCTTCAAACAAGCAAACTAAAGACGAGTGTGAAATCGTCGGAGACTTTATGTAACTGAACACGGACGGAAAGCTCGGAATTTAGAGAACCCAACTCGGATTGTCAATCCTTCCTTGGTTTCCTAAAATCCAATCACTTTCTATTCGTCCTTTGTATCTTATTTAATGTCGCTCAGTGAGGCGACGAATAGAAAGGCAGGTCGTTTCTTTTAGTCGCTATTAGGCGAACTAAAAACTCCCTGCACTAGATTTTTTATCGAAAAAAATCGTTTCGCTAAAAAATCGTCGGAGAATTTATTTAATGGCAACCAGAGAGTTGCCGAATAGAAAGGAGAAGGGTGTTCCGTATTTGCTGAATTGAATACGGGCTACGGACGGTGCTAAAAAGATAGTTATTCCTAGAACTGACGGTTCTTCGTCATAACTCCTATTTTAGCTTTGTCCGCTTGACGCCCTTAATATCTTGTAAATGCCTAAACGTACTGATATTCAAAAAATTATGGTGATTGGTTCTGGTCCGATTATTATTGGTCAGGCTGCTGAGTTTGACTATGCTGGAACCCAGGCCTGCTTGTCTTTGAAAGAAGAGGGGTATGAGGTTGTCTTGGTTAACTCAAATCCTGCAACCATTATGACGGATAAAGAGATTGCAGACAAGGTCTACATCGAACCGATTACACTTGAGTTTGTAACGCGTATTCTCCGTAAGGAACGTCCAGATGCCTTGCTTCCAACACTTGGAGGTCAAACAGGGCTTAATATGGCAATGGAGTTGTCTAAAAATGGTATTCTTGATGAATTGGGAGTAGAACTTCTCGGGACTAAATTGTCTGCTATCGACCAAGCAGAGGACCGCGATCTCTTTAAACAATTGATGGAAGAACTCAAGCAACCAATTCCAGAATCAGAAATTGTCAACACAGTGGAAGAAGCCGTTGCCTTTGCAGCAACTATTGGTTACCCAGTTATTGTCCGCCCAGCCTTCACTCTCGGTGGTACTGGTGGTGGTATGTGTGCCAACGAGGAAGAATTGCGTGAAATCGCTGAAAATGGTTTGAAGTTGTCACCTGTTACCCAGTGTTTGATTGAGCGTTCGATTGCTGGTTTTAAGGAAATCGAATACGAAGTCATGCGTGACTCAGCTGACAATGCCCTTGTTGTTTGTAACATGGAAAACTTTGACCCCGTTGGGATTCACACAGGGGACTCTATTGTATTTGCCCCAGCGCAGACTATGTCAGACTATGAAAACCAAATGCTTCGTGATGCTAGTTTGAGCATTATCCGCGCTCTCAAGATTGAAGGCGGATGTAACGTTCAGCTTGCGCTTGATCCACACAGTTTTAAGTACTATGTTATCGAAGTAAATCCTCGTGTATCTCGTTCGTCAGCCCTTGCTTCCAAGGCGACAGGTTATCCAATCGCTAAATTGGCGGCTAAGATTGCTGTAGGGTTGACCTTAGATGAAGTTATTAACCCAGTTACAGGTTCAACTTATGCCATGTTTGAGCCAGCCCTTGACTACGTGGTTGCCAAAATTCCGCGCTTCCCATTTGACAAGTTTGAAAAGGGTGAACGCCGTCTTGGTACTCAGATGAAGGCGACTGGAGAAGTTATGGCCATTGGTCGTAACATTGAAGAATCCCTTCTCAAGGCCTGTCGCTCACTAGAAATCGGTGTTCACCACAATGAAATTCCAGAACTGGCAGAGATTTCAGATGATGCCTTGATTGAAAAAGTTGTTAAGGCTCAAGATGACCGTCTCTTTTACGTATCAGAAGCCATCAGACGTGGTTATACAATAGAGGAAATTGCTGAACTCACAAAAATTGATATCTTCTATCTTGATAAACTTTTGCATATCTTTGAAATTGAGCAAGAATTGGGCTCACATCCACAAGATCTTGAAGTTTTGAAAACTGCAAAACTCAATGGTTTTTCAGACCGTAAGATTGCTGAACTATGGGAAACGACAGCTGACCAAGTTCGCCAGATTCGTTTGGAAAACAAGATTGTCCCAGTTTACAAGATGGTTGACACTTGTGCGGCAGAGTTTGAATCAGAAACTCCGTACTTCTACTCAACATATGGATGGGAAAACGAATCTATCAAGTCTGAAAAGGAATCTGTACTGGTCCTAGGTTCTGGTCCAATCCGTATTGGTCAAGGGGTTGAGTTTGACTACGCGACTGTTCACTCTGTTAAGGCGATTCAAGCTGCTGGCTACGAAGCCATCATCATGAACTCAAACCCAGAGACAGTTTCAACCGACTTCTCTGTATCGGATAAACTTTACTTTGAGCCATTGACATTTGAAGATGTCATGAATGTGATTGACCTTGAGCAACCAAGAGGCGTTATCGTTCAGTTTGGTGGTCAAACAGCTATTAACCTTGCTGAGCCATTAGCAAAAGCTGGTGTAACTATCCTTGGTACGCAGGTTGCTGACCTAGACCGTGCCGAAGACCGTGATCTCTTTGAGCAAGCTCTCAAAGACTTGGATATTCCACAGCCACCTGGGCAAACAGCAACAAACGAAGAAGAAGCAGTGCTTGCAGCTCGCAAGATTGGTTTCCCAGTCCTCGTTCGTCCTTCTTATGTCTTGGGTGGACGTGCTATGGAAATTGTAGAAAACGAAGAAGACCTTCGTTCTTACATGCGTACAGCCGTTAAAGCAAGTCCAGACCATCCAGTTCTTGTCGACTCTTATATCGTTGGACAAGAATGTGAAGTTGATGCTATCTCAGATGGACAAAATGTCCTTATCCCTGGTATCATGGAGCATATCGAACGTGCTGGTGTCCACTCAGGTGACTCCATGGCTGTTTATCCTCCACAAACCTTGTCTCAAAAAGTGCAAGAAACGATTGCAGACTACACAAAACGCCTAGCAATCGGCCTTAACTGTCTTGGTATGATGAACATTCAGTTTGTCATCAAGGATGAGAAAGTCTATGTTATTGAGGTCAATCCACGTGCCAGCCGTACTGTTCCATTCCTATCAAAAGTAACCAATATCCCGATGGCTCAGGTTGCAACTAAGTTGATTCTTGGTCAAAGTCTTGAAGAACTTGGTTACCAAGATGGACTTTACCCAGAAAGCAGTCGTGTTCATATCAAGGCGCCTGTCTTCTCCTTCACTAAGCTCGCGAAAGTAGACAGCTTACTCGGTCCTGAAATGAAGTCAACAGGAGAAGTTATGGGTTCTGATACAACTCTAGAAAAAGCGCTCTACAAGGCTTTTGAAGCTTCTTATCTTCACTTGCCAACCTTTGGGAATGTTGTCTTTACTATCGCTGACGATGCCAAGGAAGAAGCTTTGGATTTGGCTCGTCGTTTCCAAAATATTGGCTACGGAATCCTTGCTACTGAAGGAACAGCAGCTTTCTTTGCAAATCATGGCTTGAAGGCTCAACCTGTAGGTAAGATAGGTGACGATGAACACGATATCCCAAGCTTTGTCCGTAAAGGGAAAATTCAAGCCATTATCAACACGGTTGGTACCAAGAGAACTGCTGATGAAGATGGTGAACAAATCCGCCGTTCAGCCATTGAACACGGGGTGCCCCTCTTCACAGCCCTAGATACAGCTAACGCCATGCTCAAAGTATTGGAAAGCCGTAGTTTTGTCACAGAAGCAATTTAGTTTCTTGTAAATGATCTAAGTAGCTTTTTATCCAGCGTCAGAAGGCGCTGGTTTTTACTTTTTTATAGAGAAATCGAGTTAGAAAAAATAGTTACAGTTCACTATTAAATGTCAAAGTTTATCAATAGATTTATCATTATCGTTAATGAGTAGACTTATTCTGACTTTCCCTAAAATTTTGTTGAATTTTCTTAAGTTTTTATCATATTTTTTATAATTAAGGTGCCTTAAGAAAAATAATGAAAAAACTAAATGTTTTTCATATAGTTTTCATTTTTTGTGTTATAATTAAGGTGCCTTAAGAAAAATATTAAGGTGCCTTAAGAAAAATAATGAAAAAACTAAATGTTTTTCATATAGTTTTCATTGTTTTAATAGTTTAAAGTCAATCTTATTTTTCTCTAATAGAAAATAATGAAAAAGTAGGTTTAGAAAGAGGTAAGTATCTATGTCTTCTCATAAAAAAGTGTCACTCTCTGAGATTAATCAATCTATCGATACTCCAAATAACAATCATTTCTGGCAAAATTTAAAGGCCTTTTTAGGTCCGGGTGCTCTTGTCGCAGTTGGTTATATGGATCCAGGAAACTGGATTACCAGTGTAGTCGGTGGTGCTTCCTATAAGTATAGTCTCTTGTTTGTTATCTTGATTTCATCTCTCATTGCCATGCAACTTCAGCAGATGGCAGGAAAGCTTGGTATTGTAACCCATATGGACCTGGCTCAAGCAACGGCTCATCATTCACCTAAATGGCTTCGTTATAGTCTATGGGTGATTTTAGAATTAGCCTTGATGGCGACAGATCTGGCAGAAGTTCTAGGTTCAGCGATTGCTCTCAATCTTCTCTTTAAGATTCCGATTATGATAGCCATCCTTTTGACGGTTCTAGATGTCTTTCTCTTATTGCTTTTGATGAAATTTGGCTTTAAGAAGATAGAAGCAATCGTGACCACGCTAATTTTAACAATCTTAGCAATCTTTACTTACCTAGTAGCTTTGTCACATCCAAGCTTCCAAGGAATCGTTGAAGGTTATCTGCCAAGTGCAACCTTATTTGAGAGTCCTCTACCTGGGTATGAAAGTCAATTAACCTTGGCGTTAGGTATCGTGGGTGCGACAGTGATGCCCCACAACCTCTATTTACACTCTTCCTTGTCTCAAACTCGGAAAATCAATCACAAGGACAAGAATGATGTTCGAAAAGCCGTACGCTTTATGACCTGGGATTCAAATCTCCAATTATCCTTGGCCTTTGTGGTTAACTCCCTTCTATTAATTCTCGGGGCGGCTCTCTTTTTCGGCCATGCATCTGAGATTTCTGCCTTCTCTCAAATGTATAATGCCTTGCAGGATTCTACTATTGCAGGAGCTATAGCAAGCTCAACTTTATCAACCTTGTTTGCTTTGGCTCTCTTAGCCAGTGGTCAAAATTCTACCATTACGGGTACCTTGACAGGACAAATCGTTATGGAAGGTTTCTTGCATATGCGATTGCCTCAGTGGTTCATTCGTTTGGCGACTCGTCTCTTTGCCTTACTGCCTGTTATGATAGTAGCGGTTCTGTTTGGTCATCAAGAAAAAACCTTGGATCAGTTATTGGTTTATTCACAGGTCTTTCTTTCAATCGCTCTTCCATTTTCAATCTTCCCTTTGATTTATCTCACTTCAAAAAAATCACTGATGGGAGAATTTACCAATGCCAAGTGGAATACTATCCTTGGTTATATTGTTTCCATTATCTTAACTGTCCTCAATGTGAAATTGCTATTTGATATTTTTTAAGACCTTGTAATATGAAGTAGAAAAAATCACCCGAGAGTTAACTCTTGGGTGATTTTTTGCAATTCAAATCTTTGATAGACGAAAATTATTATAAAAAGCTACATCAAGATGCAGCCACACTATAGCAACGGAAGACATGGGATTCGAACCCACGCACGCTTTCACACGCCTACCGCGTTTCCAACACGGCCTCTTAAGCCTCTTGAGTAATCTTCCAATACTTACTAAAATAGTTTATCATAAAGGGATTTATCTTGCAAATAAAATTCAAACAATTGGCAAAATGATAGAAAATGAAAGAAAGTGATAAAAAGTGCTTGACTTTGATTTTTTTTGTGGTAGAATGATTATTGTAATCGTTAACAGGAGGTGAGTAAGTGCTAAAAACCGAGAGAAAAAAATTGATTTTAGAGGAGCTGGGCAAACATAAAGTCGTTTCTCTAGAGAAATTAGTAGGTTTGTTAGACACGTCAGAATCAACGGTTAGACGAGATTTAGATGAATTGGAATCGGAAAATAAACTTCGCCGAGTTCATGGAGGAGCAGAGTTGCCTCACTCCTTGCAAGAAGAAGAAACCATTCAAGAAAAATCTGTCAAAAACCTTCAAGAGAAAAAATTGATTGCGCAAAAGGCAGCTTCCCTCATCAAAGAAAAAGATGTTATCTTTGTGGATGCAGGAAGTACGACAGCCTTTCTTATTAAGGAATTGGAGCGAAAAGACATTACTGTAGTAACCAACTCCATTCACCATGCGGTTCAATTAGTGGATAAGCAAATCCCAACGGTGATTATTGGCGGTGGAGTTAAGATGACAACTGATGCCAGCATCGGAGGAGTAGCTCTTAACCAGATTAACCAGCTTCACTTTGACCGTGCCTTTATCGGAATGAACGGTGTGGATGATGGTTATTATACAACTCCAGATATGGAGGAGGGAGCGGTTAAGCGAGCTATTTTAGAAAATGCCAAACAAACCTATATTTTGGCTGATTCATCTAAGATTGGTCAGTCTTGTTTCGCTAAGGTCGCCCCTATAAAACGAGCTATTGTCATTACAAGCAAGGGTCACGAACTCTTGCCAGCTATCAAAGAAAAAACGGAGGTTATCGAAGTATGATTTATACAGTCACGCTAAATCCATCTATTGACTATATTGTCCGTCTGGATAAAGTGGAAGTTGGTAGTGTTAATCGTATGGATAGTGATGATAAGTTTGCTGGTGGTAAGGGAATCAATGTTAGCCGTGTCTTGAAACGCTTGGATATTCCAAATACAGCGACTGGATTTATCGGAGGTTTTACTGGTAAATTTATCACAGATACTTTAGCTGAAGAACAAATTGAAACGCGATTTGTTCAAGTAGCAGAAGATACGCGTATCAACGTCAAGATTAAAGCGGATCAAGAAACAGAAATCAATGGAACGGGTCCAACTGTTGAACCAGCTCAGCTAGAAGAATTAAAAGCTATTCTTTCAAGTCTAACAGCGGAAGATACAGTTGTCTTTGCTGGTTCAAGTGCTAAAAACTTAGGCAATGTTATCTATAAGGAATTGATTGCCTTGACACGTCAGACGGGTGCTCAAGTGGTCTGTGACTTTGAAGGTCAGACCTTGATTGATAGTTTGGATTATCAACCACTTTTGGTCAAACCAAACAATCATGAACTTGGAGCTATCTTTGGAGTCAAGCTCGAAAGTTTAGATGAGATTGAAAAATACGCTCGAGAGTTGCTGGCTAAAGGTGCTCAAAACGTTATCATCTCTATGGCTGGTGACGGTGCCCTTCTGGTAACATCCGAGGGAGCCTACTTTGCTAAGCCAATCAAGGGAACAGTGAAAAACTCAGTGGGAGCTGGTGACTCAATGGTTGCTGGATTTACTGGTGAGTTTGTCAAATCAAAAGACGCAGTAGAAGCCTTTAAGTGGGGAGTAGCTTGCGGGACAGCAACTACATTCTCAGATGACTTGGCGACTGCAGCATTTATTAAAGAAACTTATGAAAAAGTTGAGGTAGAAAAAAGATGAAAATTCAGGATTTATTGAGAAAAGATGTTATGTTGCTAGATTTGCAAGCAACTGAAAAAACAGCAGCTATCGAAGAAATGATTCATAGCTTGGTAGAGCACGGATACGTGACAGATTTTGAGACTTTTAAAGAAGGAATCTTGGCGCGTGAAGCTTTGACTTCTACAGGCTTGGGTGATGGTATCGCTATGCCACACAGCAAAAATGCTGCTGTTAAGGAAGCAACTGTTCTCTTTGCTAAGTCAAATAAGGGTGTTGACTACGAAAGTTTAGATGGACAACCAACTGATCTCTTCTTTATGATTGCTGCTCCAGAAGGTGCCAATGATACTCACTTGGCTGCCTTGGCAGAATTGTCTCAATACTTGATGAAAGACGGCTTTGCTGACAAACTTCGCCAAGCAACATCAGCTGATCAAGTCATTGAACTCTTTGACCAAGCTTCAGAAAAAGCTCAAGAACCAGTTCAAGCTCCTGCAAATGAATCTGGTGACTTTATCGTAGCAGTTACAGCGTGTACAACAGGGATTGCCCACACATACATGGCCCAAGAAGCTCTTCAAAAAGTGGCTGCGGAAATGGGTGTCGGTATCAAGGTTGAAACCAATGGTGCTAGCGGTGTTGGCAACAAATTGACATCAGAAGATATTCGTAAGGCTAAAGCTGTCATCATCGCTGCAGATAAAGCAGTTGAAATGGATCGTTTTGATGGCAAACCATTGGTCAATCGTCCAGTTGCAGACGGTATCCGTAAAACTGAAGAATTGATTAACCTTGCTCTTTCTGGCAATGCTGAAGTCTACCGAGCTGCTAACGGAGCACAAGCTTCAACAGCGTCTAACGAAAAACAAAGTCTAGGTGGTGCCTTCTACAAACACTTGATGAGTGGTGTATCACAAATGTTGCCATTCGTTATTGGTGGTGGTATCATGATTGCCCTCGCCTTCTTGATTGATGGTGCTTTTGGGGTTCCAAATGAGAGCCTTGGAAATCTTGGATCATACCATGAACTCGCTTCTATGTTCATGAAAATTGGTGGTTCAGCCTTCGGTTTGATGCTTCCAGTATTTGCTGGATATGTTGCTTACTCAATCGCTGAAAAACCAGGTTTGGTAGCCGGTTTCGTAGCTGGAGCTATCGCTAAAGAAGGTTTTGCCTTTGGTAAAATCCCTTACGCTCAAGGAGGTGAAGCAACTTCAGCCCTTGCAGGTGTATCATCAGGTTTCCTTGGAGCCCTTGTTGGTGGATTTATCGCAGGAGCTTTGGTACTCTTGGTTAAGAAATATGTGAAGGTTCCTCGCTCGCTTGAAGGTGCTAAATCAATCCTTCTCTTGCCACTTCTTGGAACAGTCTTGACAGGATTTGTCATGCTTGCTGTTAACATCCCAATGGCAGCAATCAACACTGCTATGAACGACTTCCTTGGCGGTCTTGGAGGCGGATCAGCTGTCCTCCTTGGTATCGTTCTTGGAGGTATGATGGCTGTCGATATGGGTGGACCTGTCAATAAAGCAGCTTATGTTTTTGGTACTGGTACTCTTGCAGCAACAGTGTCAACAGGTGGTTCAGTAGCGATGGCAGCGGTTATGGCTGGCGGAATGGTTCCACCACTTGCAATCTTTGTCGCAACACTTCTCTTCAAAGATAAATTTACTAAAGAAGAACGCAACTCAGGTTTGACTAACATCGTTATGGGCTTGTCATTCATCACTGAAGGTGCGATTCCATTTGGTGCAGCTGACCCAGCTCGTGCTATCCCAAGCTTTATCCTTGGTTCAGCAGTGGCAGGTGGACTTGTTGGTCTTGCAGGTATCAAACTCATGGCACCTCACGGAGGAATCTTCGTTATCGCCCTTACAACAAATGCCCTTCTTTACCTTGTCTTTGTCTTGATTGGAGCACTTGTTAGTGGTGTCGTTTACGGTTATCTTCGTAAACCATTAGAAAAATAATTACAAATACATTCAAATGACTGAACACGAAAGTGGGCAGTCATTTTTTGATTTCTCTAGATGTTTCTGAAATATGGTATAATAGAAGAATGGCAAACAAGAATACAAGTAAAACAAGACGGAGACCGTCAAAAGCTGAATTAGAAAGAAAGCAAGCTATCCAAAGGATGTTAATTTCTTTAGTCATAGCTTTTTGCTTAATGTTCGCTGCTCTGAGATTAGGAGCAGTTGGACTCACGCTCTATAACCTTATTCGATTACTAGTAGGAAGTCTGGCCTATCTGGTCATTTTTGTCGTTCTAGTCTATCTTTTTTTCTTCAAATGGATTCGGAAGCAAGAAGGTCTGATCTCAGGTTTTCTTTGCATTTTTTCAGGCTTATTGCTGATTTTTGAAGCTTATCTAGTATGGAAATATGGCATCGAGCAGTCTGTCTTAAAGGGAACTTTAGCCCAAGTTTTGACAGATTTGACAGGTTTTCGTGTGACTAGCTTTGCTGGAGGAGGGCTTCTAGGTGTTGCTCTTTATATTCCAGTCGCCTTTCTCTTTTCAAATATTGGTACTTACTTTATCGGAGCTATCTTAATCTTGATCGGTGCTCTTCTAGTTAGTCCCTGGTCTGTCTATGATGTCGCTGATTTCCTTGGAGCACGTTTTGCCCTTTGGATGGAGCGACGCGAGCAGAAGAAACAGGAACGTTTTATCAAACGAGAAGAAGAAAAAGCTCGTAAGGAAGCAGAGGAACAGGAAAGACTAGAAAAAGAACAAGCAGAGCAAGCCTTATTGGATATACCTCCTGTTGATATGGAAACTGGCGAGATTTTAGAAGCTCCTCCTGTTCACTTTGATGATTTACCACCCCTTCCAGAGGAAGAATGGATAGAACCTGAAATTATTCTCCCTCAAGCAGACTATGATCTTCCTAGTGAAGTTGATTTTCCAGAGGAAGATGAGTTCTTAGAGGATGAAGATGTTGAGGTAGATTTTTCTGCTAAAAAAGCTTTGGAATACAAACTTCCAAGCTTGCAACTCTTTGCACCCGATAAGCCAAAAGACCAGTCCAAGGAAAAGAAAATCGTTCGCGAGAATATCAAGATTTTGGAAGAAACCTTTGCAAGTTTTGGTATCAAGGTAACGGTTGAACGCGCTGAAATTGGCCCATCAGTAACCAAGTACGAAGTCAAGCCAGCAGTTGGTGTTCGTGTCAATCGTATTTCCAATCTAGCAGACGACTTGGCTCTGGCCTTGGCTGCTAAAGATGTCCGTATCGAAGCTCCAATTCCAGGGAAATCCTTAGTCGGGATTGAAGTGCCTAACTCAGAGATTGCGACAGTCTCCTTCCGAGAGCTCTGGGAACAATCGCAAACTAAACCTGAAAATCTGCTAGAAATTCCCCTTGGGAAAGCAGTTAACGGAACAGCTCGTAGTTTTGACCTAGCCAAAATGCCTCACTTGCTAGTGGCTGGTTCGACAGGTTCTGGTAAATCTGTTGCAGTCAATGGTATCATTGCAAGTATTCTCATGAAGGCGCGTCCAGACCAAGTCAAGTTTATGATGGTGGATCCGAAGATGGTTGAGTTGTCAGTCTATAATGATATTCCACACCTTTTGATTCCAGTTGTGACCAATCCTCGTAAGGCCAGCAAGGCCCTTCAAAAAGTCGTGGATGAGATGGAAAATCGTTATGAACTCTTTGCAAAAATTGGCGTTCGTAATATTGCTGGTTTTAATGCTAAGGTGGAGGAGTTCAACGCTCAATCTGAGTATAAACAAGTACCTCTTCCTTTGATCGTTGTGATTGTCGATGAGTTAGCTGACCTCATGATGGTAGCTAGCAAGGAAGTAGAAGATGCTATTATCCGTCTTGGGCAGAAGGCGCGTGCAGCTGGTATTCATATGATCCTTGCTACGCAGCGTCCTTCAGTGGATGTTATTTCTGGTCTGATTAAGGCCAATGTGCCGTCACGTGTAGCCTTTGCTGTATCTTCTGGAACGGATTCTCGTACGATTTTGGATGAAAATGGTGCTGAGAAATTGCTTGGTCGAGGGGATATGCTCTTCAAGCCAATCGATGAAAATCACCCTGTTCGTCTGCAAGGCTCCTTTATCTCTGATGATGATGTTGAGCGTATTGTTAGTTTTATCAAGGCTCAAGCAGATGCTGATTATGATGAAAGCTTTGATCCCGGAGAGGTTTCTGAGACAGAAGGTGAGTCTGGCACAGGAGATGAAGGTGGAGATCCACTATTTGAAGAAGCTAAGGCTCTGGTCATTGAAACTCAAAAAGCGAGCGCATCCATGATTCAACGTAGATTATCAGTTGGTTTTAACCGAGCAACTCGCTTGATGGAAGAATTAGAGATGGCTGGGGTTATTGGTCCAGCAGAAGGAACCAAACCACGAAAGGTTTTACAACAATAAAAAACGTAAAAATAGTATAAAAATGCATGGAAACTTTATTGAAAAGTTAGTCAAAATTGGTCTAACTTTTTAGATAGAGTTTCTTTTTTAATAGCGATTTCTTTAGAAATAAGGCCATCTGAAAATCGTTTCAGACTTGCCCAATAATTGGATTTTACTTTTACTAGTTTTACCTATTAAACTATTGATTTTTCAAACTGTTTTTGATATATTAAATTGGTATAGAAAAAATTATATGTTTATCCAGAAGTGTTTAAAAATTGAGGAGGATATTTTTTTAAAATAAAATGCAAACGCTTACTTGGTAAACTGAAAGGAACAAAAAAACCGATGGATAAAGGATTATTTGAAAAACGTTGCAAATATAGTATTCGGAAATTTTCATTAGGAGTTGCTTCTGTTATGATTGGTGCAGCTTTCTTTGGAACTAGCACTGTTCTCGCAGATTCTGCACAAACAGGTTCAACAGCGAATATGCCAGCTGATTTGGCGGCAGCTCTTGCCAATGCTAAAGAGGATGATGGGCATGACTTTGAAGCGCCAAAACCTGGTGAAGATCAGGGTTCTCCTGAAGTAACTGAAGGACCAAAGACTGAAGAAGAATTGCTGGCAACAGAAACTGCAACTGCAACAAGCTCAGCAGCTTCAGATACTCTTCCTGAAGAACTACGTGGAAAACTTGATAAGGCTGAAGAAAATGGCCGCACTGCCTCAAAAGAAGAACTAGAAAAAGAAGATAAAAGCTTAGTTCCAGAAGAAGTAGCTAAAACAAAAAATGGAGAATTAAACTACGGTGCGACTGTCGAAATTAAAAGCTCTGCTGGGCTCGGTAGTGGTATCGTTATCGGGGAAAATCTCGTTTTGTCTGTTTCTCATAACTTTATCAAAGATGTTCCAGATGGCAATAATCGTAAAGTAGCTGATAATGTTGAAAGTGATGACGATGTTTATACAGTTTCTTACAAAGGGGCACCGGACGTCAAATTCAGTAAGAATGATGTGAAACACTGGGATCGTGAAGGTTTCCTAAAAGGTTATAAAAATGACTTAGCCATTGTCAAACTTCGCAGTCCACTTGCAAATGCTCCAGTTGAAGTTTTGGATAAACCATCTACAATTAAGGTGGGAGATAAGGTGCATGTTTTTGGTTATCCAAAAGGCGAGCTCGATCCAATCCTTAATACCACTGTTGAAGCTATTAACAATCACGGAGAAGGTGTTCGTGGCATTAGCTATCAAGGAAGTGAACCTGGTGCCAGCGGTGGTGGAATTTTCGATGAAAATGGGAAATTGATTGGTATTCATCAAAATGGTGTATCTGGTAAACGTAGTGGAGGTATTCTCTTCTCACCTGCTCAGCTAGAGTGGATTCAAAACTACATCAAGGGTATTGAAACAACGAAACCAGCTGGTCTAGATGCTTTGGATAAGCAAGTAGAAGATAAAGAAGAAAAACCAAAAGAGGATAAACCTAAGGAAGATAAGCCAAAAGAAGAAACACCAGCAGAAAATAAACCTGCTGAAAACAAGCCAGCTGAAAATAAACCAGCTGAGAATAAACCAGCTGAGAATAAACCGACTGAATCAAAAGAAGTTACTCCAGAATGGAAAACAGTTGAAAATAAAGACCAACAGGGAACAGTAACAATCCGTGAAGAAAATGGAGTTCGTTACAACCAACTAGCTTCAACTGCTCAAAATGACAATGGTAAGAAACCAGCCTTGTTTGAAAAAGCTGGTTTGACAGTCGATGCTAATGGAAATGCTACAGTTGATTTGACCTTTAAAGAAGAATCTGAAACAGGTAAATCACGCTTTGGTGTCTTCATGAAATTCAAAGACACTGATAACAACGTTTTTGTAGGTTACGACCAAGGTGGATGGTTCTGGGAATACAAGTCAAATGGAAGTGGACTTTGGTACCAAGGTGGACGTGTTGCAGCTCCAGTAAATGGTTCTGTCAACCACTTGACCATCAGCCTTAAATCAGATGGACAGCTCAATGCAACTAACAACGATGTCAAACTTTTTGACACACTTACCTTACCATCTGCTGTAAATGACAAGCTCAAAGATGAGAAGAAAATCGTTCTTAAGGCTGGAAGCTATAGCAGTGAGAGAACCATTGTCAATGTCAAAACGGATGACCAAGAAGGCGTGAAAAACGACCAAGAGGCTGCTGAAAAAGAAAAAGGTGATACAGTAGACGATAGCAAAGTCAAATATGACACGATCGAATCTACAGTATTGAAAGCAGTCATCGACCAAGCCTTCCCACGTATTAAAGAGTACGTCCTAAATGGCAACAAGCTTCCAGGTCAAGTGCAACCGATTAATCAAGTTGTGATTAACAAGCACGCTGTGACTCCTGAAGTTACTTATAAGAAGATTAATGCAACGACTGCCGAGTATGAAATGAAACTCCGTGATGAGGAAAACCTCATCAATGCAGATATGACCGTTCGTTTGCAAGTGGTGGACAATCAACTTCACTTTGATGTAACTAAGATTGTCAACCATAACCAAGTAACACCAGGACAGAAGATTGATGATGAACGCAAACTACTTTCTTCAATCAGCTTCCTAGGAAATGCCTTGGTATCTGTATCAAGCGACCAAGCAGGAGCTAAGTTTGATGGGGCAACCATGTCAAACAACACTCACGTAAGTGGTGACGACCATATCGAAGTAACAAATCCAATGAAAGATTTGGCAAAAGGTTACATGTATGGATTTGTTTCAACAGACAAGCTTGCAGCAGGTGTATGGAGCAACTCACAAAATAGCTATGGTGGTGGTTCTTACGACTGGACACGTTTGACAGCTTATAAGAATACGATTGGCAATGCTAACTACGTGGAAATTCATAGTTCTGAATGGCAATGGGAAAAAGCCCACAACGGAGTTGTCTTCCCAGCATACACTCAAGAACTTCCAAGTGCAAAAGTTGTCATCACGGAAGATGCCAATGCTGACCATAAGGTTGACTGGCAAGATGGTGCGATTGCTTACCGCAGTATCATGAACAACCCTCAAGGTTGGGAAAAAGTTAAAGACATTACAGCTTACCGTATCGCTATGAACTTTGGTTCACAAGCGCAAAACCCATTCCTCATGACCTTGGATGGTATCAAGAAGATCAACCTCCACACCGATGGTCTTGGTCAAGGTGTACTTCTTAAGGGATACGGAAGTGAAGGTCATGACTCTGGACACTTGAACTATGCTGATATTGGTAAACGTATTGGTGGTGTCGAAGACTTCAAGGCTTTGATTGAGAAAGCGAAGAAATATGGAGCTCATCTAGGTATTCACGTTAACGCTTCTGAAACTTATCCTGAGTCTAAATACTTTAACGAAAATATTCTTCGTAAGAATCCAGATGGAAGCTACAGCTATGGTTGGAACTGGCTTGACCAAGGTATTAATATCGATGCAGCTTATGACTTGGCTCATGGACGTTTAGCGCGTTGGGAAGAGTTGAAGAAGGAATTGGGTGAAGGTTTAGACTTCATCTATGTCGACGTATGGGGTAACGGTCAATCAGGTGACAACGGTGCCTGGGCAACTCACGTTATTGCGAAAGAAATTAACAAACAGGGTTGGCGTTTTGCTATTGAGTGGGGCCATGGTGGTGAATATGATTCTACCTTCCAACACTGGGCAGCTGACTTGACCTACGGTGGCTATACAAATAAAGGTATTAACAGTGCCATCACTCGCTTTATCCGTAACCACCAAAAAGATTCTTGGGTTGGTGACTACAGAAGTTATGGTGGTGCAGCTGACTACCCACTTCTAGGCGGTTATAGCATGAAGGACTTTGAAGGATGGCAAGGACGTAGTGACTATAACGGTTATGTAACAAACTTGTTTGCTCATGATGTTATGACTAAGTACTTCCAACACTTCACAGTCAGCAAATGGGAAAATGGCAAACCAGTAACCATGTCTGACAATGGTAGTACCTATAAATGGACTCCAGAAATGAAAGTCGAGTTGGTCGATGCTGCAAATAACAAGGTTGTTGTAACTCGTAAATCCAATGATGTCAACAGTCCACAATATCGTGAACGGACAGTTACGCTCAATGGTCGTGTGATCCAAGATGGTTCAGCCTACTTGACACCTTGGAACTGGGATGCAAATGGTAATAAACTTGAAAGTGACAAGGAAAAAATGTACTACTTCAATACTGAAGCAGGTGCAACAACTTGGACACTTCCTAGCGACTGGGCAAATGGTAAAGTTTACCTTTATAAACTAACTGACCAAGGTAAGACTGAGGAAAAAGAAGTTGCCGTGAAAGATGGTAAGATTACCCTTGACCTCACTGCAAATCAACCTTATGTTCTCTATCGTTCTAAACAAACAAATCCAGAAATGTCATGGAGTGAAGGAATGCACATCTATGACCAAGGATTTAACAGTGAATCTTTGGATCATTGGAAGATTTCGGGAGATGCTTCTAAGGCTGAAATCGTGAAGTCTCAAGGTGCAAACCAAATGCTCCGCATCCAAGGCAATAAAGAAAAAGTTAGTCTCACTCAAAAATTGACTGGCTTGAAGCCAAATACTAAATACGCAGTCTATGTCGGTGTAGACAACCGTAGTAATGCTAAAGCAAGTATTACCGTTAATACTGGTGAAAAAGAAGTAACCAACTACACCAACAAGTCACTAGCTCTTAACTATGTAAAAGCCTATGCTCACAATACTCGTCGAAGTAATGCAACAGTTGATAACACAAGTTACTTCCAAAATATGTATGCTTTCTTCACAACAGGTTCAGATGTATCAAATGTAACCTTGACCTTGAGTCGTGAAGCAGGCGATGAAGCAACTTACTTTGATGAAATCCGTACTTTTGAAAATGAATCAAATATGTACGGGGATGGTCACGATACTGCAACAGGCGTCTTCAAACAAGACTTTGAAAATGTTGGTCAAGGTATCTTCCCATTTGTCATCGGTGGTATCGAAGGTGTTGAAGACAACCGTACTCACTTGTCTGAAAAACATGGACCATACACACAACGTGATTGGAATGGCAAGAAAGTTGATGACGTTATCGAAGGAAATTGGTCACTCAAGACAAATGGTCTCGTAAGTCGTCGTAACTTGGTTTACCAAACAATTCCACAAAACTTCCGCTTTGAAGCAGGCAAGACCTACCGTATTACATTTGACTATGAAGCTGGATCTGACAATACTTACGCCTTTGTAGTCGGTAAGGGAGAATTCCAATCTGGACAAGCAGGTAATTTGGAAGTGCATGAATTGCCAAATACTTGGACAGATTCTAAGAAAGCGAAACGTGCAACCTTCCTAGTAACAGGTGCAGAAACTGGCGATACATGGGTAGGTATCTACTCTACAGGTAATGCAAGCAACACTCGCGGAGACTCTGGTGGTAATGCTAACTTCCGTGGCTACAATGACTTCATCATGGACAGACTTCAAATCGAAGAAATTGTCTTGACTGGTAAGATGATGACAGAAAATGCTGTCAAGAACTATCTTCCAACTGTTGCTATGACCAACTACACTAAAGAAACAATGGATGCTTTGAAAGAAGCTGTCTTCAACCTCAGTCAAGCAGATGATGATATCAGTGTAGAAGAAGCTAAGTCTGAAATTGCTAAGGTCAATGCTCTTAAAGACGCTTTAGTGATGAAGAAAACAGCTCTTGTAGCAGATGACTTTGCAAGTCTTACAGCTCCTGCTCAGGCTCAAGAAGGTCTTGAAAATGCCTTTGATGGCAACGTGTCAAGTCTATGGCATACATCATGGAGCGGAGGAGATGTTGGTAAACCTGCAACTATGGTTTTGAAGGAACCAACTGAAATTACTGGCTTCCGTTACGTTCCACGTGGTTCAGGATCAAATGGTAACTTGAGAGATGTCACTCTTGTGGTTACTGATGAAACAGGTAAGGAACATACCTTCAATGCAACCAATTGGGCTGATAACAATAAGCCAAAAGATATCGACTTTGGCAAGACTATCAAAGCTAAGAAGATTGTCCTAACAGGAACAAGAACTTACGGAGATGGTGGCAATAGATATCAATCTGCTGCAGAATTGATCTTCGCTCGTCCACAAGTTGCTGAAACTGGTCTTGATACTACAGCTTATGAAGCAGCCTTGGCTAAAGCTCAAAAATTGACTGATAAGAGCAATCAAGAGGAAGTAGCAAGTGTTGTTGCCAGCATGAAATTTGCAACAGATAATCATCTCTTGACAAATAGAATGCTTGAATACTTTGCAGATTATCTCGACCAATTGAAAGACCAAACACCTACTCCAACTCCAGATCCAGAACCAACTCCAAAACCTAAACCTGAAACTCCAACTTCAAGCAAGGGTGACGAAGTTGCGCCAGTTGTTGACCTTCCAGAATTCACAGGTGGTGTAAATGGTGTTGAAGCCGCAATCCATGAAGTTCCAGAGTACACAGAACCAATCGGTACAGCAGGTGATGAAGCAGCCCCAGTTGTAGAGGTTCCAGAATACACTGGCGTTCTTGGCACAGCAGGCGATGAAGCAGCCCCAGTTGTAGAGGTTCCAGAATACACTGGAGTTCTTGGCACAGCAGGCGATGAAGCAGCCCCAGTTGTAGAGGTTCCAGAATACACTGGCGTTCTTGGCACAGCGGGCGATGAAGCAGCCCCAGTTGTAGAGGTTCCAGAATACACTGGAGTTCTTGGCACAGCAGGCGATGAAGCAGCGCCAGTTGTAGAACTTCCAGAGTATACAGGAGTAGTTGGAACGGCAGGAGAAGAAGTAGCTGTAAATGAAGTTCCAGAATTCAAGGGTGGAGTTAACGCAGCAGAAGCAGCTGTGAGCCAAGCACCAGAATTCACAGGTGGTGTAAATGGTACCGAATCCGCAATTCATGAAGTACCAGAGTTTACCGGAGGTGTGAATGGAAGTGATGGCGCAATCCATGAAATTCCAGAATACAAAGGCCAAATTGGTACAGTAGGTAACCAACCTGCCCCTGTAGTGGAAAAACCAGAGTATCGAGAAGATTTAGTAGAGAATAAAGATACATCTAAAGAGTCACATTCAAATGTTCTTCCAAATACGGGTGAATATAATTCTGAAACAGCTCTCTTCATCGCTAGTGTCAGCATGGCAGTTTCAGCAGCACTCTTAGCTGTCAAAAGAAAAGAAGATTAAAATACAAAAAAGTTTTCAATAAAAGAGAGCTTAGACTCCACAATCATTGTCGTGGAGAAAAAGAAAACCCAGAGAGGACCCTCTAGGTCCTCTCTTTTTCTAAAGAGGAATGAGAACGCTTACCACTTGTGAGCGTATGAAAGGAAATAGGAAAAAATGGGAAAACATTTTTTTGAGAAACGGTGTCATTACAGTATACGTAAATTTACAATCGGTGCAGCTTCTGTTATGATTGGTGCCAGTATCTTTGGAGCTAGTGCGGTTCAGGCTGCTGAAACAGAAGGACCTGCAGAGACAGAAGGTACGGTAACACAAGCTCAGCCTCTTGATAAACTGCCAGCAGATATAGCAGCAGCTATTGAAAAAGCAGAAGCAAGTGCTGGAACTGTAGATGAACAACCTGCAGGGTCAGAAACTGGAGCAACTGCAGCTGAAACAACTACTCCAAAACCAACTGAAACTCCTGCTCCTAAAGAGGAAGCAGCTTCTGAGGCGAAACCAGCTGCAACTCCTGCGACTAAAGATGTAGTAGATACACCAGATGTCAATCATCTAGAAAAGGCTACTGCAACAACTTCAAACCATGAAGCCAACACACCATTTACAGCAGAAAAGGCAATTGATGGCAAACCTGATACTCGTTGGGCTACTGACCAAAACGTTGAGAAACCAACAATCGAATTTACACTTGAGAAGACAACTGTAATTAAGCATGTGGAAATTGATTGGGATCGCCGTCTTCGTGGTCAACAAAACGATCCAAATATCAAATCTTGGAATCTCTACTACGCTGGCCAGGATGATGTAAATGGTTCAGGTAACAAAGAATGGAAGTTGGCTCATCAAAGAACAGGAACACCTGTACTTGATGAAAAGGTTGACTTGAAAGAAGCTATCCAAGCTAAATACCTCAAACTTGAAATTACAGACTATCAAGCTGGTACAATGAATTGGAAAAATGTTGGGATTCAAGAAATTCGTGCCTACTCAAACATTCCAGACGCTAGCAAACCAACAGATATTCGCCAAGTCACAGAATTAGCGGTTGCTGAAGATGGGAAATCACTTGTTTTACCTAAATTACCAGGTCAAGTCAGCTTGATTGGTAGCAACAAACAGGGGGTTGTTGACCTAAATAACAAAATCTATAAACCCTTAACAGACCAAACTGTTAAGGTCATGGTCCAACAAGTCAAGGATACTCATACCTTCACAAAAGAATTTGAAGTCCTTATTAAAGGGTTACATGCAGACGAAGGTGTTGGAACCAAACCAGCAGTTGCTCCAGCAGTTCAACAATGGTATGGAACTGAAGGCAAAACTTCTATTACAGCTGATACCGTGATTTCAGTTGGCGATTCTGGATTTGGTCAAGAAGCAAAATTCTATCAGACTGACCTTGAAAGTCGTGGGCTAGAAATCGCTACAGGTGATCAAACAGCTCAAAAACGGATTGAATTTAAAAAGGTTGAAGATAAGGGGTATGGTAAAGAAGGCTATGGTATCACCATTAAAGATGGAGTTATTACAGTAGAAGCGGCGACCAACGCAGGAGCCTTTTACGCAACTCGTACTCTCCTTCAAATGGGGGAAAACGACCTACAAAACGGAGAAATCCGTGACTTCCCAAGCTTCAGTCACCGTGGCTTTATGCTAGATACAGGTCGTAAGTTTATTCCTTATGATACGCTTGTAGACATCATGCTCAACATGGCCTACTACAAGATGAACGATCTTCAGTTGCACTTGAATGACAACTATATCTTCTTAAAAGACCACTTGGCTGGTAAGAATCTTTCTCAAGATGAAGAACTGGCTTATGTTCTTAAAAATGCCAAGACAGGCTTCCGTGTAGAGACTGATGTTGTCGGTGAAAATGGTGAAAAATTAACATCTGACGAGCATTACACTAAGGAAGAAATGCAAGAAATTATCAAGTTGGCAAAAGCTTTGCATATCAACCTTGTTCCTGAAATTGACACACCAGGTCACGCTCTTTCATTTGTTAAGGTTAGACCTGATCTTATGTATAAAGGCAGTCTTAGTGACTATAGAGGTAAACACAATGTAGAACGTGTGGCTATGTTGGACTTGGACAACAAGTACGAAGAAACGCTTGCTTTTGTCAAATCAGTCTATGATAAATTGCTCGATGGCGAAGACGCACCGCTCCATGGTGTATCTACAGTTCATATCGGTACAGATGAGTACTATGGAAGTCCAGAAAGTTATCGTCGCTATGTCAATGACCTCATCAAGTATATCAAAGGCAAGGGCTTAACACCACGTATTTGGGGTTCACTCTCTGCTAAACAAGGAACTACGCCAGTTGATTGGAAAGATGTAGAAGTGGATATCTGGAGTCTGGGATGGCAACGCCCAGCAGCTGCCATTGCTCAAGGTGCTAAGATTATCAATATCACAGATATTCCAACCTATAGTGTTCCAAGCGGAAGCAATAGTCAAGGTGGTTACGGAGACTATGCAAGTTATGAGCGCCAATACAATAGTTGGACTCCAAATGACTTTACAACAGGTGGAGGACCACGCCTAGAAGCATCTAATCCAAATATCATCGGTGGTGGTCACGCTGTATGGAATGACAATATTGACCTTCACGAAACTGGACTTACTTCTTACGATATCTTTAAACGCTTCTTCAAGAGTATGCAAACAACTGCAGAACGCACTTGGGGATCTGATCGTGCAGGTAAGACTTTTGCAGAGCGTACCTTGCCAACAAGTGTTTATGCACCGCAATCTAACCCTGATAAGACAGTAGAAGAAAGCGACTTGTTCAAGATCAATCCAGAAACTATCAAAGATTATCTTGCTAAGAAAGTACAGAAGACTGAAGCAGGTTTGAACTTCGAAAAAGATAGCACTATCGAAGGTCTTGTTGGTGATGTTGGTCCTAGTCATGTCTTGAAATTGGATGTTACTGTAACTGGTGATGGTCAACAAACCTTCTCAACTAGCGGAGACAACCAACTTTATCTTGCGGATAAGGATGGCTACCTCGCTTATAAATTTGAACAATTCCATATCCAATTTAACAAGAAACTCGAGAAGAACAAACGTTATCAAATCTCTGTTGTAACCAAACCACAAGTGACTGAAGTTTATGTAGATGGTGAAAAGGTTGAACGTATTGCAAATCCTGCTTACCCTCGCTTTGCTCACAATAGTTTAGTTCTACCTCTTGAAACAATCGGTGGCTTCAAAGGAATCTTGCATAGCGCTGAGTTGTCAAATGAAGCATTTGTAAACCCACGTTTGATTCCAACGGATCACTTTACAGCTTCTGCAACGAGTCAGGAAACACCAGGAACCAATGCAGAAGGTCCAGTAGAAAAAGCCTTCGACAATGATCCAAATACCTTCTGGCATTCAAAATGGACTGGAGACCATGCTCCTTATACAGTTGCTATGAACTTGAAAGCAGCAGAAAAAGTAAATGGCTTAACCTATCTTTCACGTCCAGGTGGTGGCAACGGAGTCGTGACTTCTTACGAAATCTATGCTCAAAAAGATGGTCAAATGGTTAAAGTTGCTTCAGGAACTTGGGAAAATAATAGTAAAGAGAAGACTGTTAACTTTGATGCAGTTGAAACGGATAAGGTAGAATTTAAGGTCTTATCAGGTGTCGGTGGATTTGGTAGTGCCGCAGAAATTCAACTACTCAAGCCACTTTCTGATAGCGAATCAGAAGAGCCAGTTGCTCCAGAAAAACCAGTGACTCCAGAGAAGCCTGTAACTCCAGAAAAACCTAAAGTTGAGGAAATGGGAGATGGTACAACTGAACTTGCTGATAACTTTGTAGCTAGCAAACCTGCTAGTGACGACGTAGTTACTGCTGCAGCACAAAGTCAAGACTATCTCAAAAAAGAATACAAGGTCTTCCCAACACCACAAAAAGTAACTTATGATGAAGGTGTTACGAAACTCCATAAACAAGTCAATCTTGTCATGGGAGATCAATTAGACATCTATACTCGCAACCGCTTGAAGAGTGTTCTGCAAGATCATCAAATCTCATACACAAGCAGTCAAACAGCAGTGGCGGGTGCTACTAACATCTACCTTGGTGTTCATGGTCAAAATTCACAGGCTGAAAAAGAAGTGTCTGGAATTTCTCAAGGACTCTTTGATAAGATTGATGCCTATGCCTTGTCAATTAAGAACAATACAATCTCTATCGTCGGTAAAGACACAGATGCTGTCTTTTACGGTTTAACGACTCTCAAACACATGCTTAATGAGAGCGAGGCACCAGTCTTGCGTAATGTAACAGTTGAAGACTACGCTGAAATTAAGAACCGTGGCTTTATCGAAGGATACTATGGTAACCCTTGGAGCAATGCTGATCGTGCAGAATTGATGCGCTATGGTGGTGACTTGAAGTTGACTCAATACTTCTTCGCACCAAAAGACGATCCATACCACAACAAGAAGTGGCGTGAACTTTATCCAGAAGAAAAACTTGCAGAAATCCGTGAATTGGCACGTGTCGGAAATCAAAACAAAACTCGTTATGTATGGACCATTCACCCATTCATGAACAATCGTATCCGATTCGGAAACGATGCTGACTACCAAAAAGACCTTGAAACTATTAAGGCTAAGTTCACTCAATTGATGAACGTCGGTGTCCGTGAGTTCGGTATTTTGGCAGATGATGCTCCAAGTCCAGTTGGTGGCTACAATAGCTACAACCGCTTGATGAAGGACATGACAGACTGGTTGACTGAAAAACAAGCAACTTATGTTGGCCTTCGTAAGGAAATGATTTTTGTCCCTGGTCAGTATTGGGGTAATGGACGTGAAGATGAGTTGAAAGCACTCAACGAAAACCTTCCAACCTCGACTTCTATGACCCTTACTGGTGGTAAGATTTGGGGTGAAGTGTCAGAAAACTTCCTTTCAAATCTTAAGAATAACCTTACTGCAGGTGGTAAGACCTACCGTCCAGTTTCTCTATGGGTCAATTGGCCTGTTACAGATAACTCTAAACAACATTTAATCTTGGGTGGTGGTGAGAAATTCCTTCATCCGAATGTAGATCCTAGTCTCCTTTCAGGAATCATGTTGAACCCAATGCAACAATCTGAGCCTTCTAAAATTGCCCTCTTCTCTGCAGCTCAATATGCATGGAAACAATGGAAGTCTGAAGAAGAAGCTAAGAAAGTAAATGACATCGCCTTTAACTTTGTTGAAAACGGTAAGTTTACAGATAGCGAAGCATCAGTTGCCTTCCGTGAACTTGGTAAACACATGATTAACCAAAACATGGATGGTCGTGTTGTTAAGTTGGAAGAGTCTGTTGAACTTGCACCGAAATTGGCAACCTTCATGTCTAAGTTGAAAGCTGGTCAAGATGTCAGCGCAGAGCGTCAAGAATTGCGTGCAGAATTTGCTAAACTAAAAGCTGCAGCACAACTTTATAAAGCATCTGGTGATGAAAAGATGCGTGCTCAAATCCACTATTGGTTGGACAATACCATTGACCAAATGGATGCCTTGAGTGCTCTTCTTGATGGTACAGAAGCTATCGAAACCAATGATTCTGCAAAACTTTGGGATAGCTACTATAAGGGATTGAAACTATATGAACAGTCTCAAACTTATACCTTTCATTATGTAGACCATGATGAGAGAGCTGAGTTGGGTGTTCAACATATCCGTCCATTCTTGCTTGGCCTTCGTGAAATCCTTGCAACAGAAGTTCAAAAAGCCTTGCATCCTGACCAAGTCATTAGTACCTTTATCACAAACCGTACAGGTGTCGAAGGTGGACTTGCTGAAGTAACTGACGGAGATTTAGGAACACATGCATTAATCAAATCGCCAAACAGTATCAAGACTGGTGATTACATTGGCTTGAGATTTAATAAAGCTGTTTCAATTCAAAACTTGACCTTTGCAATGGGAACTCAAGCAAATCCTCGTGATACCTTTAACAACGCTAAGGTTGAGTATCTCAATGAAAATGATGAGTGGGTAACCCTTTCAGAACCAAGCTACACTGGTAATGAGCCTCTTCTTAAATTTGAAAATCTCAATATCAATGCTAAAGCTGTTCGCATGATTGCGACTTCAGATCGTGAGAACACTTGGTTTGCTGTACGAGAAATCGCTGTGAACCGTCCTGTAGAAGTTACTCGTGCTAAACAGTCAGCTACTTTGACTATCAGTCCAAATCTTATGTACAAGTACAACACAACAGTTGGTCAAATTACAGACGGACGTGATAATACGGAAGCTATGCTTGCAAATGCTGATCGCACTGATACAACTCCTGTTGATGGTTGGGTACAACTAGACTTGGGTGAAGTCAAACCTGTGACTAAGGTTCGTCTTGTTCAAGGATCAGGAGATAAATTGGCAGAAGGTGTTCTTGAGTATTCTACAGATGGAACTTCATGGCAAGAGTTGGATCGCTTGACTGGTGAACAAACTAAAGAAATTGAAACTCCAATTTCAGCTCGCTACGTCCGTGTTCGCAATACTAAGAACATCAACCTATGGTGGCGTATCGCTGACTTCTCAGTTGAAACACGTGCAGGCAATAGCGAATTGACTGATACAAACGTTGAAAGCTTGAAGTCAACTCCAGTTTATGATAGCCTAGGCCGTTATGACCTGCAAATTCCAAGCGGAACTAAGCTTCCAGCTCATAGCTACTTGGGTATGAAACTTGATCGTCTTCACCAAGCTGAAAGCATTCAAGCACTTGGTACAGCAAATCCATCCCTCAACTTGGAATACTCTCCAAACGCCCAAGAATGGTATTCAGCTGATCAAGTGACTGATAAGTCCTTGGTACGTTATGTTCGTCTGTTTAATAAGACTGATCAAGAACAAGCAGTGACAGCAACATCTCTACTTGTTCAGACCAAAGAAGTTCAACCAACCACACTTGATTCTACATCAATGGGAATCCATCCGACATACGGTAGAAATGATGTTCGTAAGATTAAGAACTTGGATCAATTGTTCGATGGTGTTTACAATAATTTTGTAGAATTCTCAGATTATGCTCGTAAAGATGGTCATATCACTCTTAAACTTGGTAGCGAACGTGACATCAAGAAGATTAGAGCTTACATCCAAGACGGCACTCAAAACTATCTTCGGGATGGTAAGATTCAGGTCAGTCAAGATGGTAAGACTTGGACCGATGTTGTCACTGTTGGTGACGGCGTTGCCAATGAAACTCGTGATGATTCCTTGACAGATGGATGGACACATGATTCTAAGATGCCAGGAAATCGTTACATCGAGGGTGAACTTTCAAGCCCAGTTAAAGCCAACTACCTCCGCGTTCTATTTACAGCAGACTACGATGCTCGTTTTGTAGGCTTCACTGAGTTGGTTATCAATGATGGTGAATTTGTGAAACCAATCAATGACCCAACTGTAGAAGGAAACAGCGGTGAAAGCCAAGGCAACCTTTACACTAATATTGTTGATGGTAAAGTCTTGACAAGCTACAAGGCTGAGAAAGAACAAGGTGAGCTTGTCTACCACTTGTCAGAACCGACAGATGCAAATCATATCCGACTTGTTTCAAGTCTTCCTCAAGGAGTGAAAGCTCGTGTGCTTGCTCGTACTCTGAAAGAAGATAAAGTAGATGCTTGGTCAGAACTAGGTGAGATTACCTCAAGCTTCCAAACATTTGCTGTCAGAGATAAGTCTCCATTATTGGATGTCAAACTCGTTTGGGAAGGTGGCAAACCAGAGTTCTACGAAATGACGACCTTCCACCAAGAACTGCCAGAAGAACCAGAGAAACCAGCTCCAACTACAAGTAAGGGTGATGAGCCAGCACCAGTAGTAGAAGTCCCAGAATTTACTGGTGGCGTAAATGGTGTCGAAGCAGCTATCCATGAAGTTCCAGAATACACTGAAGCTATTGGCACAGCAGGTGATGAGCCAGCACCGGTAGTAGAAGTCCCAGAATTTACTGGTGGCGTAAATGGTGTTGAAGCAGCTGTTCATGAAGCTCCAGAATACACTGAAGCTATTGGCACAGCAGGTGATGAGGCAGCACCAGTAGTAGAAGTCCCAGAATTCACAGGCGGCGTTAACGCAGTCGAAGCAGCTGTTCAAGAAGTTCCAGAATACACTGAAGTTATTGGCACAGCAGGTGATGAGGCAGCACCAGTAGTAGAAGTCCCAGAATTCACAGGCGGTGTTAACGCAGTCGAAGCAGCTGTTCAAGAAGTTCCAGAATATACAGGAGCTATTGGCACAGCAGGCGATGAAGTAGCTGTTCAGGAAGTAAGCCCAGAATTCACAGGCAGTGTCAATGGAGCAGAAGCAGCTATCCATGAAGTCCCAAAATTTACTGGTGGTGTGAATGGTGAAGCAGCAGCTGTTCAAGAAGTAGTTCCAGAATTCACAGGTGGTGTCAATGGGGCAGAAGGAGCTGTCCATGAGATTCCAGAATACACAGATGAGCAGTCTCTTGTAGCTCTTGCTATGTCACAAGATAAGACCTACCAAGCACCTGCAAGTCATCTATACAAGCTCCCAGAGACAGGTACTAAAGAAAATGCCGGCCTTGCAGCCGTTGGTGTTGTAGGAGCACTTCTTGGTATGTTTGCTATAGGAAAGAAAAAAGACGACGAATAAGATGATGTAAAAGCATCTAAGTCATAGAGATTGGATCAAGAGACTAATCTCGATTATAAAAAGCGGACAAAACTAGTTTTCTGATAAACAGAATCTGGTATTGTTCGCTTTTTCTTAAAGTGAGGAAGCTGATGGTCATTGAAGTTCTTTGACCAGAATATTTTTAACTCCTGACGAAGTCCTTAGATTGGGTTAAGTCGCAAGTCAATTTTTCTACCATTTAGGATGTTTTGATGACAATTTAAGAAAGAGCAATCTTTTCCTAGAAATAAATGCTAAACTATAATTGTTCCTAAACATGATTTAGTAGATCGGTGGTCTGGTTCAACCCTAAAAGAATAGAGCTGATCTTACAAGTTAATCTGAAGAGTATTATTAGATTGGATTTAGAGATAGCTAGTAGAAAAAAGAAAATCTGAAATTTGATGCTCTTATGTGAGCAAGACTAAGAAGTTATTCTATTCATTTATTTATTTGTAGAAAGCTTTGGGGAGTATCTATGAAATTTAATAAATATGCCTATCCCTTAGCGCAAGCCTGTTTGGGTTTGTATTTATTCGCTAATGGAGGTAGTTTGATCAATTTAGATATTGTGGTCATCCTTGTGTTATTATCCCTGATTAAGGGAGTAGAAATCTATAAAGAAGAAAGAAAACATAGGTGAGCATCGTTAGTAACTAGAGATGCTGGAGTTCAGGAAAGAAGAGGTAGTGGTTTGCAAAAGTTGAAAAATAGTTTAAAATTTGTAGGAATGATCTTACTGATTATAAATGTAAATACATTTCCCATGAGAATGCTGGCTCTCGAAGATTCTAGTTCTCTGTCCTTAAAGTGGACGACTAGTATTGGGTATTTGGTACTGGCTACTTTCTTACTAGTTGCTGTTTGGAGACAGTATAAAAAGAAAGTTCCAGACCAGCAGAAGACTCTTAAATTTACCTGGAAGGATTTTGGAATAGCCCTTTTATTTTATGTGGCTACTCGACTAGTAGCGATTGTAGGTACTCTCCTGATCCAAGTGGTTACTGGAAATCCAACATCCGCTAACGATGCTGCCTTGCTGGCCACAAGTGAGCAGGTCACTCGAGTTTTTCCTCTGTTTTTCATCGCCTTTCATTTTGCAATTGGTATATTTGCTCCAATCATGGAAGAATTAGTATTTAGAGGATTCTTCAGCCACTATTTTTTTAAAGAAGATCAAAAGTGGTTGAAATTGCTAATAAGTTCTGCGATTTTTGGCTATCTGCATATGTTTTATCCGATAGAGTTTGTAACTTATTTTTTACTGGGAGTGATATTTTACTTAGCCTATGCTCGTAGAGGGAATATCCTTGATTCCATAGCTGTTCATTTGCTAAATAACGGAGTGCTGGTACTGGTATCTATTCTAAACTATCTATTTTTAGTTTTTAGCTAATACTCTTCGAAAATCTCTTCAAACCACGTCAGCGTCTCCTTGCCGTATATTTGTTACTGACTTCGTCAGTTCTATCCACAACCTCAAAACAGTGTTTTGAGCAACCTGCGGCTAGCTTCCTAGTTTGCTCTTTGATTTTCATTGAGTATAAAATATATTCAAAAAATGATTGGTTTAAAGGCTGATCATTTTTCTGTTGCAAAGATCAACTTTTGCTGATAAATGCTGAAGATAGCAATAAAAAACCAGCGATTCAATCACTGGCTGTTAGATCGTTCTTTTAGGAAGCTCCATTAGTAGTAGACGTTTTTGTATCTGTTGTTTGAGTGCTAGAAGAAGGAACAGTCGGTTGTTCTTGTTTACTGCTAGTATCTTCTTTCTTACTTTCTGCACTGCTACTAGATTGAGTTGTTGTTTCTTCTTGTGTGTTTTCTTTTGTAGAAGTATTGTCCTTGTTTGGAGTAGTATTGTCCTTGTTTGGAGTAGTATTCTCTTGAGGGGATTCCTTTTGAATCTCTTTTATGACTGTTGTCTGGGTTGTCGTAGTTTCTTTTTTAGAGTTATTGTTGTTATTATTCATAGCATTCATGATGGTGATACTTGCAGTAATCAGCCCTAGAATACTACCGATAGTAGCAATCGTTTTTTGAAAAACAGTAAATCCTTTTTTGATGTGTTCTGTTTTGGGTTTTGATGTTCTACGATAATTAGACATAATATCTCTCCTTTACTAAAATTCATTATACCGAAAATCTTTAAAAAAAACTTAAATGAACCTGAATTGCCTTTCTTGTCGCCTGAACTGTTTCGTGATACAATAGAAGGAGTGATTTTAGAAAGCGTGAGAAACCATGATTTACTTTGATAATTCGGCAACGACTAAGCCGTATCCAGAAGCACTTGAAACCTATATGCAGGTCGCTTCGAAAATTGTAGGTAATCCATCCAGTCTCCATCGTTTGGGAGACCAGTCTACCAGAATTTTAGAAGCTTCTCGTCAACAGATTGCAGATTTGATTGGCAAGAAAAGCGAGGAAATTTTCTTTACATCTGGTGGGACTGAAGGGGATAACTGGGTTATCAAAGGGGTTGCATTTGAAAAAGCGCAATTTGGTAGACACATCATCGTATCAGCTATTGAGCACCCAGCAGTCAAGGAGTCAGCCCTCTGGCTCAAGACTCAAGGTTTTGAAGTGGATTTTGCACCAGTTGATGAAAAAGGATTTGTAGATGTAGAGGCCTTAGCAGGTTTACTTCGTCCTGATACCACACTAGTTTCCATCATGGCAGTCAACAATGAGATTGGCTCCATCCAGCCCATCCAAGCTATTTCAGAACTATTAGCTGAAAAACCAACCATTTCTTTCCATGTTGATGCTGTTCAGGCTTTGGCAAAAATACCAACAGAAAAGTATTTGACAGATCGAGTTGATTTTGCAACCTTCTCTAGTCATAAGTTCCACGGAGTTCGTGGTGTTGGCTTTGTCTATATCAAGTCTGGTAAGAAAATTACACCGCTTTTAACTGGTGGTGGCCAAGAGCGCGACTATCGTTCCACAACTGAAAATGTAGCAGGGATTGCAGCGACAGCCAAGGCACTACGTTTGGCTATGGAGAGATTAGACTTATTTACTAGTAAAACGAGTCAGATGAAGGAAGTCATCCGTCAAGCTCTACTTGAATATCCAGATATTTTTGTCTTTTCAGGTGAGGAAAACTTTGCGCCTCATATTCTGACCTTTGGGATTAAGGGAGTTCGTGGTGAAGTCATTGTTCATGCCTTTGAAGACTATGATATTTTCATTTCTACAACGTCAGCTTGCTCGTCCAAGGCTGGTAAACCTGCTGGGACTCTGATTGCTATGGGCATTGATAAGGATAAAGCCCAGTCAGCAGTTCGTCTCAGTCTAGACCTAGAAAATGATATGAGTCAAGTTGAGCAATTTTTGACTAAACTAAAATTAATCTACAATCAAACTAAAAAAGTAAGATAGGAGCATTCATGCAGTATTCAGAAATTATGATTCGCTACGGAGAGTTGTCAACCAAGGGTAAAAACCGTATGCGTTTCATCAATAAACTACGTAATAATATCTCAGATATCTTGTCCATCTATCCTCAAGTTAAAGTGACAGCAGACCGCGATCGTGCCCATGCTTATCTGAATGGGGCAGATTATGAACCGGTGGCAGAGTCACTCAAGCAAGTTTTCGGGATTCAAAACTTTTCTCCAGTATATAAGGTTGAAAAATCTGTAGAAGTTCTGAAATCTGCTGTCCAAGAGATTATGAAGGATATTTACAAGGAAGGTATGACCTTTAAAATCTCTAGTAGACGCAGCGACCACAACTTTGAACTCGATAGTCGTGAACTCAATCAAACGCTTGGTGGAGCAGTTTTTGAAGCTATTCCAAACGTTCAAGTCCAAATGAAAAATCCTGATATTAACCTTCAGGTGGAGATTCGTGAAGAAGCAGCCTACCTTTCATATGAAACCATTCGAGGAGCAGGTGGTTTACCAGTTGGAACTTCTGGTAAAGGTATGCTCATGTTGTCAGGTGGGATTGACTCACCTGTTGCTGGTTATCTAGCTCTAAAACGTGGTGTAGATATTGAGGCTGTTCACTTTGCTAGCCCTCCTTACACAAGTCCAGGTGCCCTCAAGAAAGCGCAAGATTTGACCCGTAAATTGACTAAATTTGGTGGGAATATCCAGTTTATCGAAGTGCCATTCACTGAGATTCAAGAAGAGATCAAGGCTAAAGCTCCAGAAGCCTATCTGATGACGCTGACTCGTCGCTTTATGATGCGCATTACAGATCGTATCCGTGAGGTCCGAAATGGTTTGGTCATCATCAATGGTGAAAGTCTTGGTCAGGTGGCTAGCCAAACCCTTGAAAGTATGCAAGCTATCAATGCGGTGACCAACACACCAATCATTCGTCCAGTTGTAACTATGGACAAGCTAGAAATCATTGATATTGCGCAAGATATTGATACCTTTGAAATCTCTATCCAGCCATTTGAGGACTGCTGTACCATTTTTGCGCCCGATCGTCCCAAAACAAATCCGAAGATTAAGAATGCGGAGCAATATGAAGCACGTATGGATGTCGAAGGCTTGGTTGAGAGAGCAGTAGCGGGAATTATGATTACTGAAATTACACCTCAGGCTGAGAAGGATGCAGTCGATGAGTTAATCGATGATCTCCTTTAATCAGAAAATCCAGAGGAAAAGATAAAATAAGTAAAAAAAGTTAGTTTATTGTCTTAAATTTGGACGGAAACTGACTTTTTTTCTATTTTTATGATATAATTAGATAAAATTTTGAATATAGAGAGTTTTCTGACAATGAATCAATCTTATTTTTACCTGAAAATGCGAGAGCATAAATTAGTGGTTCCCTACACAAGTAAGGAGCGCCGCGTTCGTGTTCTCCTCCCAAAAAACTATGAAAAAGACACGGATAGAAGTTATCCTGTGGTGTATTTCCATGATGGACAAAATGTCTTTTATAGTAAGGAATCTTACGTTGGACATTCCTGGAAGATTATTCCTGCTATCAAGCGAAATCCAGATATCAGCCGTATGATTGTTGTGGCTATTGACAATGATGGACTTGGACGGATGAATGAGTATGCAGCTTGGAAATTCCAAGAGTCTAACATTCCCGGTCAGCAGTTTGGTGGGAAGGGAGTTGAGTACGCAGAGTTTGTCATGGAAGTGGTTAAACCCTTTATCGATGAAAACTATCGCACAAAATCAGACCGTAAACACACTGCCATGATTGGATCTTCACTTGGCGGCAATATTACCCAGTTTATCGGCTTGGAGTATCAGGATCAGATTGGGTGTTTGGGAGTTTTCTCATCAGCCAACTGGCTCCACCAAGAGGCCTTTGATCGCTATATGGAGCGAAAAAAACTATTGCCTGACCAACGTGTCTTTATCTATGTTGGTACGGAAGAAGCAGACGACACAGACAAGACGCTCATGGCTGGCAATATTAAGCAGGCCTATATCGATTCTTCCCTTCGCTATTATCATGATTTGATAGCGGGAGGAGTGCAGTTGGAAAATCTCTCACTCAAGGTTCAGGCTGGAGCCATTCACCATGAAGTGCCATGGTCAGAAAATCTACCAGCTTGTCTACGATTTTTTGCAGAAAATTGGTAAATAGTATAAAGGAGACAGGATATGAATATTGAACATCTTAGCCACTGGAGTGGTCATCTTAACCGTGAAATGTACGTCAATCGTTACGGACACGCAGGTATCCCAGTTGTTGTCTTTGCGTCCTCAGGTGGTAGCCACAATGAATACTATGATTTTGGCATGATTGATGCATGTGCATCCTTTATTGAGGAGGGCCGTGTTCAGTTATTTACACTTTCAAGTGTCGATAGCGAGAGCTGGCTTGCGACATGGAAAAACGGTCATGACCAAGCTGAAATGCACCGTGCTTATGAGCGATACGTTATTGAAGAAGCTATTCCTTTTATCAAGCATAAGACGGGCTGGTTCGATGGCATGATGACGACAGGTTGCTCTATGGGAGCTTACCATGCTCTCAACTTTTTCCTCCAACATCCGGATGTCTTCACCAAAGTGATTGCCCTTAGTGGTGTCTACGATGCACGTTTCTTTGTTGGTGATTACTACAATGATGATGCCATCTATCAAAATTCACCAGTAGACTATATTTGGAATCAAAATGATGGCTGGTTTATCGACCGTTACCGTCAAGCTGAAATCGTGGTCTGTACGGGGCTAGGTGCTTGGGAACATGATGGCCTACCTTCTTACTACAAGTTAAAAGAAGCCTTTGACCAAAAACAAATTCCTGCCTGGTTTGCAGAATGGGGACATGATGTCGCCCATGACTGGGAATGGTGGCGCAAACAAATGCCTTATTTCCTAGGTCACATGAGTCTATAAAAGGAGTCGCTTATGAATTATCTTGTAATTTCACCCTATTACCCACAAAATTTCCAACAGTTTAGTATTGAACTAGCCAATAAAGGAATCACAGTTCTAGGGATTGGGCAAGAACCCTATGAACAACTAGATGAACCATTGCGCAATAGCTTGACTGAGTATTTCCGAGTTGATAATCTTGAAAATATCGATGAGGTTAAACGTGCAGTTGCCTTTCTTTTTTTTAAACATGGTCCAATTGACCGCATTGAATCACACAATGAATACTGGCTAGAGTTGGACGCTGCCCTTCGTGAACAATTTAATGTCTTTGGTGCCAAACCAGAAGACCTTAAGAAGACTAAGTTCAAGTCCGAAATGAAGAAACTCTTCAAGAAAGCTGGAGTTCCAGTTGTGCCAGGTGCGGTGATTGAAACAGAAGCAGATGTTGATAAAGCTGTGAAAGAAATCGGCCTTCCTATGATTGCCAAACCTGACAATGGAGTGGGAGCTGCCGCAACCTTCAAACTTGAAACAGCAGATGATGTCAATCACTTTAAGGCCGAATGGGACCACTCAACCGTTTATTTCTTTGAAAAATTTGTCACCTCTAGTGAAATCTGTACCTTCGATGGTTTGGTAGATAGAGATGGGAATATCGTCTTTTCTACGACCTTTGACTATGCTCACACACCTCTCGATCTTATGATTTACAAGATGGACAATTCCTACTATGTTCTCAAAGATATGGATCCAAAATTGCGAAAGTATGGTGAGGCTATTGTCAAAGAATTTGGCATGAAGGAACGTTTCTTCCATATTGAGTTCTTCCGTGAGGGTGATGACTATATCGCTATCGAATACAATAACCGTCCAGCGGGTGGCTTCACCATTGATGTCTATAACTATGCCCATTCTTTTGACTTGTATAAGGGATATGCAGCGATCGTTGCGGGTGAAGCATTCCCAGCTTCTCAATTCGAGCCTCTATACTGCTTGGCGACATCACGTCGTGCCAACGCCAACTATATTTATTCAGAAGAAGACTTGCTCACCAAATATGGTCACCAGTTCAAGGTCAAGAAAATCATGCCGGCTGCCTTTGCTGAATTGCAAGGAGACTTTCTCTATATGCTAACGACGTCAAGTCGTGAAGAAATGGATCAGATGATTAAGGACTTTGGTCAGCGTCAAGAATAATTAAAATTTTGACTTAACAAACTCTCTTTGTTAGGTCTTTTTTGTAGACTTGAAATAAAAGCGTTTTCCCGCAGGATTCTTTTAGAAAATCTGTTGCTAAAAGGCTTAAAAATTGATAGAATAGGGATTGTCTAAAAAATATTAAGGAGAATCTATCAATGGATTTCGCATGGGCAGTCAAATATGCCACTGAATTTTTGGGAACAGCCATCTTGATCATCTTGGGAAATGGTGCAGTTGCCAACGTTGAACTTAAAGGTACGAAAGGTCACCAAAGTGGCTGGCTCGTTATCGCTGTTGGTTACGGTATGGGGGTTATGATCCCTGCCTTGATGTTTGGTAATGTTTCTGGTAACCACATCAACCCAGCCTTCACTCTTGGTCTAGCAGTTAGCGGACTTTTCCCTTGGGCACAAGTAGCACCATACATCGTTGCACAAGTCTTGGGAGCAATCTTCGGACAAGCCTTGGTTGTTGCAACTCACCGTCCTTACTACTTGCAAACTGAAAAAGCAAACAATATCTTGGGGACTTTCTCAACAATTTCAAGTTTGGACCACGGTACAAAAGAATCACGCTTTGCAGCAACAGTTAACGGTTTTATCAACGAGTTCGTTGGATCATTCGTTCTCTTCTTTGCAGCACTTGGTTTGACAAAGAACTTTTTTGGAGCTGAAGTCCTCCAATACATGAAACAAATGGCAACTCAAGCTGGTCAAAATGTTGACTTCTCTGATTTGGCAATTAAAGCTCAAGTAGCGCCTCATACAGCATCAGGACTTTCTGTTGCTCACTTGGCACTTGGTTTCCTAGTAATGGCTTTGGTTACTTCACTTGGAGGACCTACAGGACCTGGTTTGAACCCAGCTCGTGACTTTGGACCACGTCTCCTTCATGCCTTCCTTCCAAAATCAATCCTTGGTCAACACAAGGGTGATTCAAAATGGTGGTATGCTTGGGTACCAGTAGTTGCACCGATTGCAGCTGGTATTGCAGCAGTAGCACTTTTCAAATTACTTTATCTATAATCACTCAAAACTGGGAGACCCCAGTTTTTTCTTGTCTACGAAAGTCGAGTTTTTGGATAGAGATTCTTAAATCGTCAGACTTTTTTCATTTTAATGCTAAAGGTGAAAATGTGGCGAAAATATGGTAAAATAGAGTGTTAAGAAATCGTTGAAAAAGGAAAATTATGCGTAAAGAGATTGCACCTGAATTATACAATTACAATAAATTCCCTGGTCCAGAGTTTCGTGTGACTGGATCTAGGGTCGAGGCTGAAGGTTTTGCTTTTACCTTGGTTGAAAATAGCAAGGATGCTTTTGATGTAACGGCTTTTACTCAACGTTTTTCAGAAGTTTTGACTAAGTTCGACTATATCGTAGGAGACTGGAGTAATGAACAGTTGCGCTTGCGAGGCTTTTATAAGAATGAACGCGCTGAAGAGTCTTTAGAAAAAATCAGTCGCTTGCAGGATTATCTACTAGAGTACTGTAGCTATGGTTGTGCCTATTTTGTCTTAGAAAACCAAGTGCCTAAGCGGGCGTCCTTCGACCAAAAAATGCGCAAAAAAGAGGAAGAAAAAGATTCTCGAAAAGGAAAGAAACCTTCTCAAAACAAGAAAAGAAATCATACAGATAAAAGAAATAGACGACGTTCAAAAGAACAAAAATCCCAGAAAGAAGACAAGGGGCAGCGTCATTTCGTCATTCGTCAGAAGTGAGTAGAAAATAAGGAGAAAAGATGAAATCGTCGATTTATAGTTTAACACGTCAAGGAATGCAAGAGTGGGTCTTGGAGCAAGGAGAAAAGAAATTCCGTGCTGATCAGATTTGGGAGTGGCTCTACCGTAAACGTGTCCAATCATTTGAAGAAATGACTAACTTATCTAAGGATTTGATTGCCAAACTCAACGAGCAGTTTGTAGTCAATCCTTTAAAACAACGTATCGTTCAAGAGTCAGCCGATGGTACTGTCAAGTACCTCTTTGAGTTGCCAGATGGTATGCTAATTGAGACAGTGCTTATGCGTCAGCACTATGGTTTGTCAGTCTGTGTAACCACTCAGGTAGGATGCAATATCGGTTGTACCTTCTGTGCATCAGGCTTGATCAAGAAGCAACGTGACCTTAATAATGGGGAAATCGTCGCTCAGATTATGCTGGTTCAAAAATATTTTGACGAGCGTGGCCAGGACGAACGTGTTAGTCATATCGTAGTTATGGGAATTGGGGAACCATTTGATAACTACAATAATGTCTTGAACTTCATCCGTACTATCAATGATGATAAGGGAATGGCAATCGGTGCTCGTCATATCACAGTATCAACTTCTGGCTTGGCTCACAAGATTCGTGAGTTTGCTAATGAAGGCGTACAGGTTAACCTTGCTGTTTCTCTTCATGCTCCAAACAATGAACTGCGTTCAAGCATTATGAAGATTAACCGTGCCTTTCCGATTGAAAAACTCTTTGCAGCTATCGAGTATTACATCGAAACAACCAATCGCCGTGTAACTTTTGAGTATATCATGCTCAATGAAGTCAATGACGGAGTAGAACAAGCACTTGAGTTGGCAGAATTGCTTAAGAACATTAAGAAATTGTCCTATGTCAACTTGATTCCTTATAATCCAGTTAGTGAGCATGACCAGTATAGCCGAAGCCCTAAAGAGCGTGTCATGGCCTTCTATGATACACTCAAGAAAAAAGGTGTCAACTGTGTCGTTCGCCAGGAACATGGTACAGATATCGATGCGGCTTGTGGACAGTTGCGTTCAAATACCATGAAGCGTGACCGCCAAAAAGCAGTAGCTGAAGTAAATCCATAAGATGAATCGAAAAACATTACTAAGCCTGGGAATCGTGTTATACAGTCTTTGTATCGTCTGTTTTTGTTTTACTCCCCAGCCTCAACTTCCTACAGGAGTGGAAACTCCAGGTATTCAAACTTTTGGACGCCTGGTTTTTCTTTTGACGCCTTTTAACTCTTTGTGGAACCTGGGTGAAGTAACCAGCTTTTTACAGCTCTTTTGGATATTTTTGCAAAACGTCTTAAATGTCCTCTTGCTCTTCCCTTTAATTTTCCAGCTTCTCTATCTCAATCCTAAATTAAGAAAAACGAAGAAAGTGATTTTGTTTAGCTTTTTATTGAGTTTGGGAATCGAGTGTACACAGCTAGCTTTAGACTTTTTCTTTGATTTTAATCGGGTCTTTGAGATTGATGATTTGTGGACCAACACTTTGGGTGGCTACCTAGCTTGGATCCTCTATAAACTACTACATAAACACAAGATAAGGAATTAAAATGAGTATCTTAGAAGTTAAAAATTTGAGTCACGGTTTTGGTGACCGTGCGATTTTTGAAGACGTGTCCTTCCGTCTCCTTAAAGGTGAACACATCGGATTAGTTGGTGCTAACGGTGAAGGAAAATCAACCTTTATGAGCATCGTAACTGGTAAGATGTTACCTGATGAAGGTAAGGTGGAATGGTCTAAATATGTGACTGCAGGCTACCTTGACCAGCACGCTGTGTTAAAAGAAGGCCAAACCGTGCGTGATGTCCTTCGTACTGCTTTTGATGAGTTATTTAAGGCAGAAGCACGTATCAATGAACTCTACATGGAAATGGCAGAAGAGGGCGCTGATATTGATGCCCTAATGGAAGAAGTCGGCGAACTTCAGGACCGTTTGGAAAGTCGTGACTTCTATACCTTGGATGCTAAGATTGACGAAGTCGCGCGTGCTCTTGGTGTTATGGATTATGGGATGGATACAGATGTAACAGCCTTGTCAGGTGGACAAAGAACCAAGGTACTTTTAGCCAAACTTCTTCTTGAAAAGCCAGATATCTTGCTTTTGGATGAGCCTACCAACTATTTGGATGCTGAGCATATTGACTGGCTCAAGCGTTATCTGCAGAACTATGAGAATGCCTTTGTCCTTATTTCGCACGATATTCCATTCCTCAATGATGTTATCAATATCGTATATCACGTTGAAAATCAACAGTTGACTCGTTATTCTGGAGATTACTACCAGTTCCAAGAAGTCTATGCTATGAAGAAATCGCAGCTAGAGGCAGCCTATGAACGTCAACAGAAGGAAATTGCTGACCTCAAGGATTTCGTAGCCCGTAATAAGGCGCGTGTCGCAACTCGTAACATGGCCATGTCTCGCCAGAAGAAATTGGATAAGATGGATATCATCGAACTTCAAAGCGAGAAACCAAAGCCGTCCTTTGATTTTAAACCAGCTCGTACACCTGGACGCTTTATCTTCCAAGCCAAGGACTTGCAGATTGGTTACGACCGCCCACTTACAAAACCATTAAATCTTACCTTTGAGCGTAATCAGAAGGTTGCTATCATCGGTGCCAATGGTATCGGTAAAACAACCCTCTTGAAGTCTCTTTTGGGTATTATCCCGCCAATTGCTGGGGAAGTTGAACGTGGGGACTATCTAGAACTCGGTTACTTTGAGCAAGAAGTGGAAGGTGGCAATCGCCAGACACCACTAGAAGCAGTCTGGAATGCTTTTCCTGCACTTAATCAAGCAGAAGTTCGTGCAGCCCTTGCCCGTTGTGGTTTGACAACGAAGCATATCGAAAGCCAGATTCAAGTTCTATCAGGTGGAGAACAAGCTAAGGTTCGTTTCTGTCTCTTGATGAATCGTGAAAACAATGTTTTGGTGCTAGACGAGCCTACCAACCACTTGGATGTGGATGCCAAGGATGAGCTCAAACGTGCTCTGAAAGAATATAAAGGCTCTATCCTTATGGTTTGCCACGAACCAGACTTTTATGAAGGCTGGATGGACCAAATCTGGGATTTTAACAACTTAACTTAAAATGAGAGTAAAAGAAATACAGTACCTAACGAGGATACTGTATTTTTTGGTTTTTAAGATTTAAAATCGTAGTCCTTAACAATTTCAATGCTGTCGATAGTGATAGCAGTAGTTGGTTTATCTTTTTCGTCTTTTTCAGCCTTGGCAATCTTGTCAACAACATCCATACCATCGATGACTTGACCAAAGACAGGGTGCTTACCGTCTAGACTAGGGTTACCACCGTCTTTGTAGGCTTCAATAATTTTCTTTGGATAGCTACTTGTAGGCAGTTTGGCAGAAATGTCTGTTGTATTTTGGTTGATGAAGAACTGGCTACCATTGGAATTTGGTTGGCCAGTATTAGCCATGGAGAGAGAACCACGGATGTTATAGAGATATGGAGAGATTTCGCTCTTGAAACCAGTTCCATGGTCTTTAGTCTTGTCCTTATCGTGCCAGATGGATTCGCCACCTGTACCATCTCCTTTTGGATCACCAGTCTGAACCATAAAGCCATCAATCACTCGGTGGAAGGTAACGCCATTGTAGTAGCCTTCCTTAGCGTGAGTTAGGAAATTTTCAACCGCAAGAGGTGCTAGCTTTGGAAAGAGTTTGATACGGATATCTCCTTGACTTGTATGGAGAATGACTTCAGCCTCGTCTTCAGCAACTTCTTTAGATAGTTGTGGGAAATTGGCATTTTCATTTGTCAAAGCGTCTTTAAGATCCTTGGCAGATTGGGCAGCTGCTTTGGAACTTTCTTCAGCAGCCAAGCTAGAATCTACATAGTCATCCCCTCGGAGACTACGTTGAATACTGCTACATCCAGCAAGGGCAAAAGTTGAGATTAATAGAAGTGTTGCTATTTTTTTCATGGTAATCCTTTCAAAAATCATTTCTACCATTGTACCCTAATTGAAAGTGGATTTCAAATATTAAATTGTGATCATTCCGATAGTACATACAATTTTATGGCCTTACTTACCCCATTTTGATCATTAGAATCTGTTACTTTATTTGCACAGACTTTAACATCCGTAGGAGCATTTCCCATTGCAACACCAAGTCCAGCGGTCTCAATCATTGGAATATCGTTATAATTATCTCCAATACTCATAATTTCAGTAAGTGATAGTTGATAATAGTTGGCTAATTCTAACAGAGCTTGTTTTTTTGAGACTTGATTGTGTGTGACTTCAAGATAGTTATCCTTCGAAAGGTAAAAGTCAGTTTGAGGGAAATCCATGGTTGCTAATGTCTCTTTAAGTTTCTGGATAGTAGCTGCGTTATCTATTAGTAAAAGTTTATGAATAAGATTCTTTTCTTCCTGAAGAAAATCTGCTAGTGAAGTAACTTTTGGGCTCTCTCCAGTAATCTGTGCTTCAATTTCTACCCATTTATCTAAAGTATTTACGTACCAATCTTTTCCAGAATAAACATTAATTGAAACTGTCGGAAATTCTTTTTTTAAAAAATCATGTAGTAAGAGTAATTCCTTTTTATTAATAGTATGCTGACTCAGAATTTTATCTCCTTTACTAATGAGAGCACCATTATAACTTGCAATTGGAAAATCTGTGATTCCAAGTTCTTTCGAAATTGGAGCTATACCAAGAGGAGAGCGAGCAGAAGCTAGAACAAAAGGGATGTCACTTTGTTTCAAAAGTGGCATCAGTTCTATCAAATGAGAATCTAATTGGTGATTTTTATCCAAAATAGTGCCATCAATATCACTTATGATTAACTTTATTACTGACATATGTTTCTCCTTTTTAAAATAGAATAGTTGTTTTACCATCTAAAGATTGTTGAATTTCTATGTCGGGTTCTTTGTCTGTAATCCAATAATCAAAATCAGTAAGTTCGGAAAGAATATAATGAGAGTGTTTGTTTATCTTGCTGGTTTCAGCTAACAAGACGCGAATTTTACTGGTTTTAAATGCTCTTTTTTTCATTAGAACATCTTCTTGATCCTCAAAGCTAACTTGTCCGTCTGAAAGACTAGCTGCACCCAAAAATGCTAAGTCAAATTTAATTCTATTCAAAGATTCGGATTCTTCTAATGAGTAATAGAAACGATTCTTTTTATGAAATCGTCCACCGATAATGTGAAAATCGACATTTTCGTTTTCTCCTAAGACCAGTGCATTATCCAATGAATGGCTGAAAATAGTAACTTTTTTATCTGTTATTTTTGCTAACTCAAGTACAGTTGTTGAAACATCATAGAAAATTAATTGTGAATCAGAAATAAGTTGGGTAGCTAAATGAGCAATTTTCTCTTTTTCTTTGGAAGACTGTTCTGCTCGACCTTTATAACCAAGAATCCTTTGCTTTTGGATTGGCAATAAACCTCCGTGAGTTCGTTGCGCTCGCTTTTCCTTTGCAAGAATGGAAAAATCTCTCCGGATGGTATCCTTGGATACTTGGAAATAGTCAACCATTTCTCTTGCCGATAGACTTCCTCTCTCTTCTAAAAGTTTTATGATTTCTTCTAATCGTTGTTCTTGGTACATAGGAATTCCCCCTTTTAATACTAATATACCTCTTTCGTAAGCGATTGTCAATAATTGTAATGTTTTATAAGTGTTTTAAATGATTTACAAAAAAATCAACCTGTCTTGGTTGATTAAAGATTCTTCTTTGAGTGCCTGTTCTCCTTTTGGAGTTAGTCTATAACCGTGAATCGAAAAGTGACTAGCTAATTCCTCTTCTGAAAAATGCTCATGAAGGGCTTGATCCAAGTCGGCAGCCTTCATTTTAGAAAGTCCAGTAACTCCCTTCTTCTTCAGGATATTTTTTTTCATGGTGCTATTTAGGTGGTCAAGCGAGTCAAAAGCAGTTTCGACAAGAGCATAGCCTTTTTCAACAAGCGTTTCTATATGTTTTGGGGCGTCAATGCCATAAGTGTACTCGAAGTATTTAGGAAACCAAGTTTCTGTGGTAAAGGTACCAAACTGAATTCGCCAGAGGAGGATAATATCTCCTGCCAGGAGATTGTCTTCTAGTAGTTCCATATTTCGTTTTGGGACAGGCTTGGGATTTAGTAGCCAAGCCTCTATATCACGATCAGGAGAGATATAAGGTTTGACTTGATGGTCTTTGTAAATATTCTCTAGACTAGTATTCATAAAGTTTCTCTTTCTAATTTATACCTACTAGTCTAACAAATTTCTAAAAAATTTAAAAATTTTAAAGTCTGTCAAGTTTTTTTCTTGACACCTCTTAGAAATCTGCTATAATAGAACATGTGCTAAATGGCTCAGCTATTTCACCAAACTAAAAAAATAAAAGAAAAGAGATATTAAAAATGGCAGTAAAAATCCGTTTGACTCGTATGGGTTCTAAGAAAAAACCTTTCTACCGTATTAACGTAGCAGATTCACGTTCACCACGTGACGGACGTTTCATCGAAACAGTTGGAACTTACAACCCACTTGTTGCTGAAAACCAAGTAACTTTGAAAGAAGACCGCGTTCTTGCATGGTTGGCTGATGGAGCTCAACCTTCAGATACAGTACGCAACATCCTTTCAAAAGAAGGCGTATTGAAGAAATTCCACGATTCTAAATTCTCTAAATAATTCTAAAGTAGGTTGACAGATGGATACGATTGAAAATCTCATTATTGCAATTGTGAAACCTTTGATTTCACAACCAGATGCCTTAACTATCAAGATTGAAGATACACCAGAATTTTTGGAGTATCATTTGGATCTTGACCAAAGCGATGTGGGTCGTGTGATTGGTCGTAAGGGTCGCACTATCTCTGCGATAAGAACGATTGTCTACTCTGTCCCAACTGAAGACAAAAAAGTAAGAATCGTTATTGACGAAAAATAAGAAAAGCGGGACGGATGTCTCGCTTTTTTTGCAAGGAGCAGGATATGAAGGATTTAACGTTTAGACAATTACAAGACTACTTACTCGAACATTACCAGCAGTCTCGGACTGAGGAAGGTCTTTTTATCAAGCTAGTGGAGGAAGTCGGAGAAGTGGCCGAGGTTTTGAATGGACGCTCTGGTCGAAAAGAAGGGGTTCAGGATTCTAACGAGGAACTTGCCAAAGAACTGGTTGATATCATTCACTACACAGTCGCAATTGCAGCCATCAACGACATTGATCTAACCAAGACCATTTTTGAAAAAGACAAAAAGGCAGCTATCAAATATCAGCATGAACGAGATTTGGAAGGATATTTAGAAGCCGAGGGTCAGAACTAGCTTTTTCCTCCAACTTGTGAAAATCCCTGGAACGTGATAAAATAAAGGGAGAAACATACACAGGAGATCAAATGAACTATTTTAACGTTGGAAAAATCGTCAATACGCAAGGTTTGCAAGGTGAGATGAGAGCCTTATCTGTGACGGATTTTTCGGAAGAACGCTTTAAAAAAGGTGCAGAGCTGGCCTTGTTTGATGAGAAGGATCAATTTGTTAAAACTGTGACTATAGCAAGTCACCGTAAGCATAAAAACTTTGATATCATCAAATTTAAGGATATGTATCACATCAATGATATCGAAAAATACAAGGGCTACAGTTTGAAGGTTGCGGAAGAAAACCTTAATGACCTGGATGAGGGTGAATTTTACTATCACGAGATTATTGGACTAGAGGTCTACGAGGGTGACAACTTGATTGGAACCATTAAGGAAATCTTGCAACCAGGGGCCAATGATGTTTGGGTAGTTAAGCGTAAGGGAAAACGTGATCTGCTTTTACCATATATCCCACCGGTCGTGCTCAATGTTGATATTCCGAATAAACGGGTTGATGTGGAAATCTTAGAAGGGTTAGACGATGAAGATTGATATTTTAACCCTCTTTCCAGAGATGTTTTCTCCACTAGAACATTCTATCGTTGGAAAGGCACGTGAAAAAGGGCTCTTGGATATCCAGTATCATAATTTTCGTGACTATGCTGAAAAGGCTCGTCATGTTGATGACGAACCCTACGGTGGTGGTCAAGGCATGTTGCTACGTGCGCAACCAATATTTGATGCCTTTGATGCTATTCAAAAGAAAAATCCGCGCGTGATCCTTTTGGATCCTGCTGGTAAGCAGTTTGACCAAGCTTATGCTGAAGATTTAGCACAAGAAGAGGAACTCATCTTTATCTGTGGTCACTACGAGGGCTATGATGAACGCATTAAGACCTTGGTAACAGATGAGATTTCCCTAGGTGATTATGTGCTAACTGGAGGAGAATTGGCGGCTATGACCATGATTGATGCGACGGTTCGCTTGATACCAGAAGTAATTGGGAAGGAAACCAGTCACCAAGATGATAGCTTTTCATCTGGGCTCCTTGAATATCCTCAGTACACTCGTCCTTATGATTATCGTGGAATGGTGGTTCCAGAAGTGCTTATGAGTGGGCATCATGAGAAGATTCGCCAATGGCGTCTCTATGAAAGTCTCAAAAAAACTTATGAGCGTAGACCAGATTTGTTGGAAAATTATGAATTAACAGTAGAAGAAGCTAAAATGTTAGCGGACATTAAAGAAAATACAAATTAAAAGGAGAAGCCTATGCAAGTCATTAAACGTGATGGACAAGTTGCCGACTTTGATCCAGATAAAATCTATCAAGCCATTCTCAAAGCTGCTCAAACGGTTTATGTTTTGACAGATGATTTACGTCAAAATCTAGCTCAGGTAACTAAGAAAGTTGTCTTGGATCTAGAAGAGGCAAAAGTGGAGCGTGCGACAATCAGCATGATTCAATCAATGGTTGAGCATCGCTTGCTTGGTGCAGGTTACATCACCATCGCTGAACACTATATCTCTTACCGTTTGCAACGGGATTTAGAGAGAAGTGGTTACGGAGAACATATTGCTGTTCATCTTCATTTTGAACAAATCCGTTAATAGAAAAGAGTGAGATGAAGAAAACTCATCTCACTCTTTCTTAAATCGATTTTTTTGGGCAGTTTGGACAGTTGAGGGAACAAAACTTATTTTTCGAATATCTGGGATTCGAATAATGCGGGTCACATTTTTTGCAAAATTTTTAACGATAATTTGCTGGCGGTCTGTATCAAATTTGATGATATCCCCTGTAAAACTTGTATCTGAAAAAATAATGTGGACAGCAGTTTTTTTCAGGAGTGCCTCTTTAATGGCACTTGTCAGGGAGTCAGCTTTGGAATGATCTGGTTCTTCTCGTCCGTTGAGAAATCCTTGGAATTTTTGTTGAATATGTTTAAATAAATCTTTCATCGGAGCCTCCCTTCTTTTTACCATTATTATATACAATTTTAAAAAAATCTACAAGATTTTACGAATAATCAAGTGAAGACAATTAAAAGGAGAATACAATGGCAGAATTTACATTTGAAATCGAAGAACACTTACTTACGCTCTCAGAGAATGAAAAAGGTTGGACCAAGGAAATCAATCGTGTCAGCTTTAATGGGGCACCAGCAAAGTTTGACATTCGTGCTTGGAGTCCAGACCACACTAAGATGGGGAAAGGAATCACCCTCTCAAACGAGGAGTTTCAAGTGATGGTCGATGCCTTTAAGAATCAATAAGCAATCATGTAAGAATAATCCAAAAGAAGCTGGGAAAAACCCGGCCTCTTTTTATTTGCTTGAAAAATAGGATTGAGTACGGAGACGTTGAAGGAGTGGTCGACCGATAAAACTGATGGTAAGGATTTTTGCAAGATCAGGAATGATAAAGGGAATGACACCGACAGCTAGTGCTTTATCAAAAGGCATGCCAGCAAGGAAGTGGAGGCTGAGAATACCACCAACAAAGACAAGGGAATCTCCCAAGAGATTTGCAAGAAAGATACGAATATAGCCACTTTTCTTATGGATAAGATAGGACGTAAGTCCAGCATAGACAAGGTCAAACCAAAGATAGCCAGCGCTTGGACCTACCAAAACATGAAAACCAGCTCCCCCACTGGCAAAGACAGGAATACCGATAGCACCCAGCAAGAGATAGAGACCAACAGAAAGAACGGCTTCCCTTGGTCTAAAAACAGTAGCAATGAGTCCGATAGCAAAGTTTTGTAGAGTAAACGGAACAGGTCCAATTGGGACACTGATTTGGGCTAATACTGCAATCAGAGCAGCTCCAATAGCAGGAATAGCGTAAATATGTGCTTTTTTCATAATAGTTAACCTCTTTTTTAATTTATAGTAACTATTATACTGGAAGGGGGATGATTGTCAACCTGTTTTAAAAATAAAGGTTACAAATCTGTAATGGCCGATTTAGAGAGAGCCGGAGGACAAGAGATTTTTCAAAACACAGGTAAATCTTATCAGTAATAAAAAGATGAGCCTTATGGAAGTTGGCTATCATATAGTGCAAACACTTAGGAATCCTGATGGGATGCTATTTTTAAGTGTTTTATAATTTGCTCTAATAAAAGAAAAAGATTGAAGAAAATGGTCCTAAATAGGCTTTTTCTTCAATCTGAGTGACCAAGATGGTCTTTTTTGTATTAACGCATGGTCACAAATTCTTCTGAACCTGTAGGATGGATAGCGACCGTCGCATCAAAATCAGCTTTTGTAGCTCCCATCTTGATAGCAACTGCAAAACCTTGAATCATTTCGTCGACGCCGTAGCCGATACCATGAAGGCCAACTACCTTTTCGTTCTCACCAGCTGTAATGAGCTTGAAGCGGGCTTCTTGACGGTGGCTAGTGACTGCTGAATACATAGAAGCAAATTTTGAAGTATAAACTTTAATGTTTTCTTGTCCATACTCTTTGATAGCTTCTTCCTCAGTCAGACCGACAGTTCCGATAGCTGGATGTGAGAAGACAACAGTTGGAATAGTAGTGTAGTCCATTTTAGCATTGGTTTTACCGTTGAAAAGTCTCTCGGATAGGGTACGACCAGCCTTGATAGCGACGGGAGTTAGTTCTTTCTCACCCGTGACATCTCCTAGAGCATAGATACCATCAACGACTGTATTTTGGTATTCGTCAACTTGAATGAAACCACGTTCATTGAGGGTAACACCTGCTTTCTCAAGCTGGAGCCCTTCAACATTTGGACGGCGACCAGTTGCCCATATAACTTGACTGGTAGTATGAGTGCTCCCATCTTCGAAATGAATGGTAATGCCTTGTTCAGTTTCTTCAAGTTTAGCAGGAACCTTATGGGTGTGGAGGTGTAATCCAGTATTTTCCATTTCTTGAACTAGACTCTCAACAATATAACTATCAAATCCACGGAGCGGACGCTCGCGACGGACGAATAAATCTGTCTGCACACCAAGGGTATGGAGCACGCCAGCTAATTCGACAGCAATGTAACCAGCACCCAGAATGGCTACAGAATCTGGCAACTTTTCCCAAGCAAAGACATCATCAGAACTACCACCTAGTTCAGCACCAGGAATGGTAGGAATACGAGGATGTGCCCCAGTTGCAATCACGATGTGCTTAGCACGGATCAACTCTCCATTGACACTAACAGTATGAGCATCAACGAACTCGGCGCGTCCTTCAATCAAATCAACTCCGTTACGCTTAAAGCTTCCACCATAAGAAGAGCGAGCACGATCAATATAGGCTTCACGATTTTTACGAAGCCTTGCATAATCAAATTCATTGCCAGTACTTGTAAAACCATAGTCAGGCCCATATTTGTGGATGCTCTCTGCGATTTGAGCACCGTACCACATAATTTTCTTAGGAACGCACCCAATATTGACACAAGTTCCACCTAATTTCTTTTCCTCAATAACTGCGGCTTTAGCGCCATGTTCACCAGCACGATTCATGGTAGCAATACCCCCGCTACCTCCACCGATAGCGATAATATCATATTCTCTCATAGAAAGCTCCTTTACTTGTTTTCTAGTCATATTCTATCTTTTTTTGGGAGTCAATGCAAAAATCTGCTACGCTTAAAAATTTTAAGAAAATGCTTGCAAAAATAAAAAAGAAAGTGTATTATATAACTAATACAACAATAAAAGGATCTTACAAATAAATTTGGATTGTTAGAAAGAAATTGTCCATTTTTGAGACTTGTGCTATAATCTTAATATATATTTGTAAAGAAGGAGTTCTTATGAAAAGAAAGAAAACAGCCAAGAAATGGCCTTTATATACTGCTATTGGGGTTGCAACAGCCATCGTAATTGGTGCTGGAGCTATTCTCCTATTTAGACAACCAAACCAAAGTGCAGCAATTGACGAACCTGCTAAAATCGCTGTAGCAAAAGAGGGAACGGTTGCTTCATCGGTTCTTCTATCGGGTAGTGTAACTGCTCAAAAAGAACAATATGTTTATTTTGATGGCAGCAAGGGAGATTTGGATGAGGTTCTAGTTTCAGTTGGTGATAAGGTAAGCGAGGGCCAGGCCTTAGTCAAGTATAGTAGCACAGAAGCCCAGGCTGCCTATGATGCTGCCAGTCGTGCAGTTGCTAAAGCTGACCGTCATATCAATGAACTGAATGAGTCTCGAAATACCGCCGCAGCAACACCTAACCTTCCGCAAGCAGGTCTAGAAGGAGCAACTGGACAAGCGCCAGCTCAGTCATCCGGTTCTGCCACAGCTGCTATTGATTCTCAAATCAGCGATGCTCGTGATGTGCGTGCAGATGCAGAAGCGCAACTCGAAAAAGCTCAAGCCCAGTTGAATGCTGCTACAGTATTGAGTACGGTGGAGGGAACAGTTGTTGAAGTGAATCGTAACGTTTCAAAATCTCCAACAGGAAATAGTCAAGTTTTGGTTCATATCGTAAGTAACGATAACTTGCAGATCAAGGGAGAGCTTTCTGAGTACAACCTTGCCAATCTATCTGTAGGCCAAGAAGTCACTTTTACTTCCAAGGTTTACCCAGATAAAACTTGGAATGGTAAGATTAGCTATATTTCAAATTATCCAAAAAATAACAGTGAAGCAAGTAGTAGCTTAGCTGCTTCAAACACAGGTTCTAAATATCCATATACAGTCGATGTAACTAGCGAAATCGGTGATTTGAAACAGGGCTTTACAGTCAGTGTTGAAGTGAAAAGCACTAGCAAAGCATTGATTGTTCCGATCACCAGCGTAGTCATGGAAGAAGATAAAAACTATGTTTGGATCCTTGATGAAAATCAAAAGGCCAAAAAAGTTGAAGTTGGATTGGGCAATGCAGATGCAGAAAATCAAGAAATCACATCTGGTCTGACAGATGGAGCAAAAGTCATCAGTAATCCGACAGCTTCCTTGCAAGAAGGAAAAGAGGTGAAGACTGATGAAGCAACTAATTAGCCTCAAAAATATCTGTCGTAGCTATCGCAATGGTGATCAAGAACTACTAGTCCTCAAGAATATTAACCTAGAAGTTCATGAGGGAGAATTTGTAGCAATCATGGGACCATCTGGTTCTGGGAAATCTACCCTCATGAATACCATTGGGATGTTAGATACCCCTACAAGTGGGCAGTATTTTCTAGCTGGAAAAGAAGTAGCTGGTTTGGGTGAAAAACAATTAGCCAAGGTTCGAAATCAGGAAATCGGCTTCGTCTTTCAACAATTCTTTCTCTTGTCCAAGCTCAATGCTCTTCAAAACGTAGAACTGCCCTTGATTTATGCTGGAGTTGCTGCATCAAAACGTCGCAAATTAGCAGAAGAGTATCTGGAAAAGGTTGAACTGACCGAGCGTAGCCATCACTTACCTTCGGAGTTGTCAGGTGGTCAGAAGCAAAGGGTTGCCATTGCGCGTGCTTTAGTCAACAATCCTTCGATTATCTTGGCAGATGAGCCTACTGGAGCGCTTGATACTAAAACAGGAAACCAGATCATGCAACTCTTAGTTGAACTAAATAAAGAAGGAAAAACCATCATTATGGTTACGCATGAGCCTGAAATCGCTGCTTACGCTAAGCGTCAGATTGTCATCCGTGATGGCGTCATTTCATCTGATAGTGGTCTCGTAGAAAAGGAGGAAAACTAAGATGCAGAATCTGAAATTTGCCTTTTCATCCATTATGGCCCACAAGATGCGTTCTTTCCTCACCATGATTGGGATTATTATCGGCGTATCATCCGTTGTCGTAATCATGGCCTTGGGCGACTCTATGTCTCGTCAGGTCAATAAAAATATGACCAAGTCCCAGAAAGATATCCATGTCTTTTTCTCACCTACAAAGAGTAAGGACGGTTCCTTTACACAAAGACAATCTGCATTAACCTTGTCTGGTGGTCAAGAAGAAAATTTTGTTGAACCACCAAAACCTCAAGAAGCATGGGTCAAGGAAGCTGCTAAGCTCAAGGGAGTGGATAGCTACTATGTGACCAACTCAGCCAATGTAACCTTGACTTATAAGGATAAAAAGGTCGAACACGCTAACATGACGGGTGGGAATGTCACCTATATGGATGCGGTCGAAAATGAAATCATTGCAGGTCGTGGCCTTAGAGCGCAAGATTATAAGGATTTCGCAAGTGTGATCATTTTAGATGAAGAGCTTGCCAATAGCCTTTTTGGTTCAGCACAAGAAGCTCTCAACCAAATTGTTGAAGTAAATGAAATCAGTTACCGTGTTATTGGTGTTTATGCAAGTAAGGAAGCTAAGGCTGCGAAAACATTTGGTGTCGGAGGACTACCAATCACGACCAATATTTCCTTAGCAGCTAATTTTAACACAGATGAGATTTCAAATATTGTCTTTCGTGTCAATGATACTAGCTTAACCCAGACTTTAGGACCAGAGTTGGCAAGAAGAATGACAGAGATTGCAGGTCTTCAACAAGGGGAATATCAAGTTGCAGATGCGTCTGCTGCCTTCCAAGAAGTTCAACAACTCTTTGGCTTCATAACAACGATTATTAGTGCCATTGCAGGGATTTCCCTTTTTGTCGGTGGTACTGGTGTTATGAACATTATGCTCGTTTCAGTGACAGAGCGTACCCGCGAGATTGGTCTACGGAAAGCACTAGGAGCAACTCGGGGTAATATTCTGGTTCAGTTCTTGATTGAATCCATGATTCTAACCTTGTTAGGAGGGGTCATCGGTCTGGTGCTGGCTGCAGGGGTGACTATGCTTGCAGGTGTCCTTCTTCAAAACATGATTGCAGGAATCGAAGTTGGCGTATCCATCCCAATCGCTCTCTTTAGTTTAGCTGTCTCAGCTGGTATCGGTATGATATTTGGTGTTTTACCAGCCAACAAGGCTTCTAAACTAGACCCGATTGAAGCCCTTCGATATGAATAAAATAAACAACAGGAAAAACAAGATGGACACTTGTCTATCTTGTTTTTTGTATGGATTTCCATTTCGAAAATCACTAAAAATATGGTATAATGAAGTGTTATAAAAACAGGTTTCATTTGCCTGGAAAGGAAATATTATGTCTGAAAAGAATTTTTATATTACAACACCGATTTACTATCCATCTGGTAAACTTCATATCGGTTCTGCCTACACTACCATCGCTTGTGATGTCCTAGCTCGCTACAAACGACTCATGGGCTACGATGTCTTTTATTTGACGGGTCTGGATGAGCATGGCCAAAAGATTCAACAGAAAGCTGAAGAAGCTGGTATCACGCCTCAAGCCTATGTTGACGGTATGGCAGTTGGCGTCAAAGAACTCTGGAAATTATTGGATATCTCATACGATAAATTTATCCGTACCACAGATGACTACCATGAAAAAGTGGTAGCACAAGTCTTTGAACGCTTGCTTGCTCAAGATGATATTTACTTGGGTGAATACTCTGGTTGGTATTCAGTTTCAGATGAGGAATTCTTTACAGAAAGTCAACTTGCGGAAGTTTTCCGTGATGAAGCTGGAAATGTAACTGGTGGTATCGCTCCATCAGGCCACGAAGTGGAATGGGTTTCAGAAGAGTCTTACTTCCTTCGCCTCAGCAAATACCAAGATCGTTTAGTTGAATTTTTCAAATCACATCCTGATTTTATCACTCCTGATGGACGTCTCAATGAAATGTTGAAAAACTTTATTGAGCCTGGATTGGAAGACTTGGCGGTTTCTCGTACAACCTTTACCTGGGGTGTACCAGTCCCATCAAATCCAAAACACGTTGTCTATGTGTGGATTGATGCCCTTCTCAATTATGCGACAGCTCTTGGTTATGGTCAAGAGGATCATGCTAACTACGATAAATTCTGGAATGGAACTGTCTTCCATATGGTAGGAAAGGATATTCTTCGTTTCCACTCAATCTACTGGCCAATCCTTCTTATGATGTTGGATATCAAATTGCCTGATCGTTTGATTGCCCATGGTTGGTTTGTCATGAAAGACGGCAAGATGTCTAAGTCTAAAGGGAATGTCGTATATCCTGAAATGCTAGTAGAACGTTATGGTCTAGATCCGCTTCGTTACTACCTCATGCGTAGCCTTCCAGTTGGTTCAGACGGAACCTTCACTCCAGAGGACTATGTAGGCCGTATCAACTATGAATTGGCAAATGACCTTGGTAACCTCCTCAACCGTACGGTTTCAATGATTAACAAGTACTTTGATGGTCAAATCCCTGCCTATGTAGAAGGTGTAACAGACTTTGACAATGCACTTGCTCAAGTGGCAGAACAATCAATCGCTGATTACCATACCTACATGGAAGCAGTTGACTATCCACGTGCACTTGAAGCAGTCTGGACCCTTATCTCACGTACTAATAAATACATTGATGAGACAGCTCCATGGGTACTGGCTAAGGATGAAGCTCTTCGTGAGCAATTGGCAAGTGTGATGAGCCACTTGGCAGCTAGCCTTCGTGTCGTAGCTCACTTGATTGAGCCATTTATGATGGAAACCAGTCGTACAGTCTTGACACAACTTGGTCTAGCAGAAGTTTCTAGCCTTGAAAACTTGAGCCTGGCTGATTTCCCTGCAGGTGTAACAGTAGTTGCTAAAGGCACACCAATCTTCCCACGTCTGGATATGGAAGAAGAAATCGCCTATATCAAGGAACAAATGGAAGGTAACAAGCCAGCCGTCGAAAAAGAATGGAATCCAGATGAAGTTGAACTCAAACTAAACAAGGATGAAATCAAATTCGAGGACTTCGACAAGGTTGAAATCCGTGTTGCTGAAGTCAAAGAAGTTTCTAAAGTGGAAGGTTCTGATAAGTTGCTTCAATTCCGCCTAGATGCTGGAGATGGTGAAGATCGTCAAATTCTCTCAGGAATTGCTAAGTACTATCCAAACGAACAAGAATTAGTTGGCAAGAAGGTACAAATCGTTGCCAACCTTAAACCACGTAAGATGATGAAAAAATATGTCAGCCAAGGGATGATTCTCTCAGCTGAACATGATGGCAAATTAACCCTTCTCACAGTTGATCCTGCTGTACCAAACGGAAGTGTGATTGGCTAAAATTTAAAAAGGACCAGTTTGAGCTGGTTCTTTTCTTTTGTGAGGTATCAGTTGATAAAAGAGGCATTCTGCTTTATAATGAAGAAAAACGGAGGAAGTTGCCATGAAATACATTCCATTCGGTCAAGAGAAAAGAGAATTGTCCGAAATCGTCCTAGGCATGATGCGAATCAGTGACAAGTCGGTCAAAGAAGTTGAAGAGCTGGTAGAAACAGCCCTATCTGTGGGAATCAACGCCTTTGACTTGGCAGATATCTATGGTCGTGGTCGGTGCGAAGAATTGTTGGGTCAAGTGTTAAACAATCGTCCTGACCTGCGTGAAAAGATGTGGATTCAGTCTAAGTGTGGCATTCGCATAGAAGAATTTACCTATTTTGATTTTTCAAAAGATTATATTTTAGAGTCAGTTGATGGGATTCTACAACGATTGCAGGTTGATTATCTAGATAGCTTGCTTCTCCATCGCCCAGATGCCTTGATGGAAGCTAACCAAGTGGCAGAAGCTTTTGATATTCTACAAAAATCAGGTAAGGTTCGAGACTTTGGTGTATCCAACCAAAATCCAATGATGATGGAATTACTGAAGAAAGAGGTTAAACAACCTTTATCTATCAATCAATTACAGCTAAGCGCAGCTTTCACGCCAGGTTTTGAATCAGGTTTCCATGTCAATATGGAAGGTGACAAGGCAGCTTTGCGTGATGGTAGCGTCTTTGAATACTGCAAACTGAATGATATGGTCATTCAGGCTTGGTCAGTCTTGCAGTTTGGCTATTTTAAGGGTAATTTTGTTGGAAAAGAGCAATTTCATGATCTAAATGAAGTTCTAAATCGACTAGCCTTAAAATACGGTGTAAGCCCATCAGCCATTGCTATCGCTTGGGTGTTACGCTATCCAGCCAAGATGCAAGCTGTAGTAGGGACAACAAATCCAAAACATTTGCTAGAAGCAAGCCAAGCAAGTAACTTTAGTTTGACTCGAAAAGAATGGTATGAGATTTACCTAGCAGCAGGAAATGATTTGCCTTAGAATTAAAACGAAATCCATTCAAGAGCGAGATTTTATCTCGCTCTCAGAACGAAGACAAACGTCATTTTTGGTGTTTGTCTTTTTCTGTTTTCAAAAATATTTTGTCTCATCATCTGATATTCCATTCAAAAATCGAATTTAGAACAAAATAAAAAGGGATATTCTCTATCCACTTCAC
>NZ_JALDUI010000014.1 GCF_023115445.1 Streptococcus sp. oral taxon 431
CTTTAACATAACGAAAAAGTAGTGAGTACTTTCTCCCGTCGGAGATTTCCTCACTACTAATCTTAGTATGTTTTAGTAAAAAATCACTCATTCTCACCCTAAAAAAGAAACCAAGACACGAGTCTCAGTTTTCTTTTCCTTTAACTTGGCTTGTTGCTATATCTTCACCAAACCATTTCTGGCTGATTTCTTGGAATTTTCCTTCTTGATACAATTCCACAAAAGCCTTATTCAAATTGGCTAATAAGGTCTTATCCGCTGGTCTTACTCCGACTGCAAAAGACTCACTCTCAAAACCGGCTGAGAAAATCTCATACTGGTCTAATATCCCTTCCGTTTTAAGATAATAATTGGCATAAACACGGTCAATTAAAAGAGCATCAATCCGATCATTTTGCAAGTCAATCAAGGCTTCATTAAAACTCTGATACTGGTTTGCTTTTTGATCTTTTACGATATTTTTCAACAGGTCAGGTTGAGCTTCAAAATCTAGATAACCAGAAGAACCTGCTTGGGCCCCAAAAATCTTATCTTTCATATCCGAAACTGACTGGATATTTTGCGATTTTTTTGAGACTAGAACCTGCTGATTCTCCATATAAGGAATTGTAAAAGCAACCTTTTCACGGCGTTCATCTGTTGCTGAATATCCATTCCAGATAGCATCAATAGTGCCGTTTTGAAGTTCTGTTTCCTTCATATCCCAATCAATTGGTTGAAACTGTACCTTGAACCCCAGTTTCTCAGAAACGGCTTGGGCTAAATCAATATCAAATCCAACATATTGCCCATTCTTTTCTTCAAAGCCCATAGGAACAAAGGTATTGTCAAATCCAATAGTAATGCTTCCTTGTTGTTGGTATTTTTCCCAATTATCTACTTTAGGATTGCTAGCTTTTTGCGTGCATCCTACCAGGAAAAAAGCAAGAAAGAATACCAAAACAAGGCTGATTTTCTTTCGATTCATAGACACCTCCTACTTAGGCTCTACTTTGAGAATCTGGTCAGCGATATTCTCTGCAAACTGGAGGTCGTGAGTCACGACAATCTGAGTCATACCTAATTCTCTATTTTGTAAGATTAGTTTTTCCACTTCGAGACGCAACTCTGGATCAAGAGCCGAAGTTGGTTCGTCATAACCAATCACCTCAGGATCTATCATCATTGCACGTGCTAAGGCAACCCGTTGCTTTTGACCACCAGATAAGGAATAAGGATAGGCATCTGCATGAGCTTCGAGTCCCAGACGAGTTAATAAGTCGACTGCCTTCTTCTTCGCATCTGCTTCAGACATTCCCATTGTCTTGATGGGTGACAAAATCAAGTTCTCCATAACAGATAGGTGAGGAAAAAGCTGAAAATCTTGAAAGACAAATCCTAACAAGTGACGCTTCTCAAGTTCATCCAAAGGCAACGATTCTCCATTATAAAAAATCTCACCTGAATCAATGGTTTCAAGTCCAGCTAACATTCTGAGCAAGGTAGTCTTCCCACCACCAGATGGACCAACGATAGCCAAAATCTGCTTTTCAGGAATTGTTAAACTGAAATTGGATAAAATTTCTTTTTTTCCAAATTTTTTGCTGATATTTCTTAACTCTAACATGGATAACCTCCTATCTATAGTAGCTGAACTTTTTCTCAAGTTTCTTAGCTAGGATTGTAACGATACCAATCATAAGCAGATAAATAGCTCCTGCTAGAAACATTGGAATCAAGCTAGCATCACGATTGGCTGCAGTACGACTAGCTAGGATTAAATCTGAAATACCGAGCGCATAGACCAGAGAAGTATCCTTAACCAAACTCATAACCTCGTTAAATACACTTGGTAAGACAATTTTGGTCACCTGTGGCAAAATGATATAGCGAACGGTATCGAAAGGATTGAATTTCAAAACCTTAGCCGCTTCGTATTGCCCTTGAGGAATGGTTGCAATTCCTCCACGGAAAATTTCAGCAAAGTAGGCTGCATAATTAAGGGTGAAGGCAATAATCGCTGCAGGCACACGATCTAAACGAATCCCAATACTTGGAAGGACATAATAAATAAAAATTAGTTGCAAGAGCAAGGGTGTCCCGCGCATCACCCAGATATAGATATCAATCATGTAATGGAGGGGTTTCCAATGGACCTGTAAGCAAAAGGCAACCAAAATGCCTAAAGGGATTGAAAAGAGCAAGACCAGTGCAAAAACTTGTAAAGTCATTGTCGCACCGCTCAATAAACTTGGTAATATCTCAAATAAGTAAGACATATTCCACCTCCTAAAAATAATTGTTCTCATTATAGCATAAATAAACACAAAATCAAAGAATTTCAGAAACTTTCATGAATTTTTAAAACTTTAACCTTGATTTTCGAACAATAGTGTTCATGAGAAAAATTTTCTACTTACATAAAGAATCAGATGTCACAATTTGAGAAAAGATTCCTTTCCGTTTCTCTCCTATTTCATGGTATAATAGAAGCATGATGACAATAGTATTATTAATTTTAGCTTATTTATTGGGTTCTATCCCTTCAGGACTGTGGATTGGGCAAATCTTCTTTAAGATCAATCTAAGAGAACATGGTTCTGGTAATACTGGAACGACCAATACCTTTCGTATTTTAGGTAAGAAAGCGGGTATGGCAACCTTCGTGATTGACTTTTTCAAAGGAACCATCGCAACCTTGCTTCCACTTATCTTTCATGTCCAAGGAGTTTCACCTCTAGTCTTTGGCCTTTTAGCTGTGATTGGACATACCTTCCCAGTATTTGCAGGCTTTAAAGGAGGAAAAGCTGTCGCAACTAGTGCTGGAGTCATTTTCGGATTTGCTCCTCTATTTTGCCTCTATCTAGCAGTTGTTTTCTTCGGCACTCTTTATCTTGGCAGTATGATTTCTCTCTCTAGTGTTACTGCTGCCCTTGCTGCTGTACTTGGGGTGATCCTCTTTCCACTTATCGGTTTCCTACTGCCAAGTTACGATTTATTATTTGTAGTGATTATCCTAGCCCTCGCAAGCTTAATTATCATTCGCCATAAGGATAACATCAATCGTATTCAAAACAAAACTGAGAACCTAGTTCCTTGGGGACTAAATCTTACCCATCAAAAACCTAAAAAATAAAGCGTCAGTTCAAACCGACGCTTTTTTGTTTATTTAGATTTGATATAGTTGATACCATCTGCTTTCGGTGCAACAGCTTTACCAAAGAAGGCTGCTAGTACGACAATGGTCAAAAGATATGGTGCAATTTGCAAGTAAACGGCTGGAACTCCTTGCAAGAAAGGAAGTTGAGAACCGATTACTGCTAAACTTTGTGATAGTCCGAAGAAGAGACTTGAAAGCATAGCACCAACAGGATTCCATTTACCGAAGATCATAGCAGCAAGTGCGATAAATCCAGGCCCAACGATGGTTGTAACTGAGAAGTTAACGGAAATTGACTGAGCGTAGATAGCTCCACCGATTCCTCCAAGGAAACCTGAAATCACAACTCCAAGATATCTCATCTTGTAGACATTAATCCCCAAAGTATCTGCTGCTTGTGGGTGTTCACCAACTGAACGAAGGCGAAGTCCAAAGCGAGTTTTAAAGAGGACAAACCATGCTAAGAATGAGAAGGCAATTGCTAGGTAACCAAGTAAACTTGTTGACTTGAAGAAGATATCTCCGATAACTGGGATATTAGCCAAAAGAGGGAAATCAAAACGTCCAAAAGTTTGCGTTAAGTTATCCGTTTGTCCCTTGTTATAAAGCACCTTCACCAAGAAGACTGCCAAGGCTGGCGCCATCAAGTTAAGTACGGTACCACTGACAACATGGTCAGCACGAAAATGAACTGTAGCTACTGCGTGAATCAGTGAAAAGATAGCTCCGACTAATCCACCAACTAGAAGAGCCAACCAAGGAGTTAATGCTCCCAAATCTTGTGCAAATTCAAGGTTAAAAACAACTCCAGAGAAGGCACCCATGACCATGATTCCTTCAAGTCCAACGTTAACAACTCCACCACGTTCAGAGAAAACGCCTCCGATACTTGTGAAAATAAGTGGTGCTGAGTAAATCAACATTGAAGAAACCATAAGGGTTAGCATTGTTGTAATCGACATCCTTACTTACCTCCTTTAAGTTGTTTTCTTGGTTTGACAAAGCGTTCGATGATGTAGTGAACGCTGACAAAGAAGATAATTGAGGCTGTAACGATACTTACAAGCTCAGATGGCACTTGAGCAGCATTCATACCTGGAGCTCCAACTTGAAGTACTCCAAACAAGAAGGCTGCAAATAGAATTCCAATCGGTGAGTTTGCAGCAAGTAGACTTACCGCCATTCCGTTAAAGCCGATCGCCAATGATGAACCTTGGACATAAACGTTTTGGAAGGTCCCAAGTCCTTCTACAGCTCCACCTAGACCTGCAAGAGCACCTGAGATAATCATTGATAGGATGATGGTGCGTTTAGCTGAAATACCTGCGTATTCAGAAGCATTTGGATTGAGACCAACTGCACGGATTTCAAAACCGAGAGTTGTCTTCTTAAGCAAGAACCAGATAACTGCAACTGCAATGATAGCAAAGAAAATCCCAATATTCATACGAGAGTTTCCAGTTAACTCAGCAAGCCAAGGTGTTTGATAAGTTGCATTTGCACTTACTCGAATTGATGAGTCAGTACTTTGCATGATATCTTTAGGGAAAGAGTGGATAAAGGCATTACTTGTATAGAGAACAATATAGTTCATCATGATGGTTACGATGACTTCAGATGTTCCAAGATAGGCTCTTAAAATACCAGGAATGGCACCAACGATTCCTCCAGCCACCAGCGCAATGACAACTGTCGCAAGAATCAACAATGGACGTGGTAAATCTGGATTTGAAAGAGCGAACCAGCCACTCATAACCCAACCAGCGAGTGCTTGTCCTGGAAGACCAACGTTAAAGAAGCCAGCACGACTCGCAACTGCAAATCCAAGAGCAATCAAGACTAATGGCCCCATGGCACGGAAAATTTCACCGATTCCACGAACGCTACCGAAGGCTGTGTAGAACAACTCTTCATAACCCCAAATAGCATCGTAGCCAAAAATCCACATGACGATGGCTCCAAGCAAGATTCCAAGGATAACAGAAATCAAGGGAACCGAAATTTGTTGTAATTTTTTAGACATCACTCTTCTCCTTTTTCCAATTCACCACCAGCCATCAAGACACCAAGTTCTTGCTTATTGGTTGTTTCTGGCGTTACAATCCCTTGAATCTTACCATCATGGATAACAGCGATTCTATCTGAGACATTTAGAATCTCATCTAGTTCAAAGCTGACTACAAGGACAGCTTTTCCATTATCACGTTCTTGAATCAAGCGTTTGTGAATGTACTCAATGGCTCCGACGTCCAAACCACGAGTTGGTTGGCTGACGATGAGGAGATCCGGATTTCGATCAATCTCCCGAGCGATGATTGCTTTTTGTTGATTTCCTCCAGAAAGGGCTGAAGCTGGAACAATCTCGCTAGCAGCGCGAACATCAAACTCTTGCATCAATTTTTTTGCATACTCAATGATATTCGTATAATTTAAAATTCCCTTCTTGCTATGAGGTTCCTTATAGTAGGTTTGAAGAGCGATATTTTCAGAAATCATCATTTCCAAAACCAGACCATCACGGTGACGGTCTTCAGGAACGTGACCTACACTTAGTTCAGTGATTTGGCGAGGATGCAAACCTACGATAGATTGGCCTTTCAACTCTACGCTACCAGATTCAATCTTACGAAGTCCTGTGATAGCCTGGATCAATTCAGACTGACCATTTCCATCAATCCCAGCAATCCCAACAATCTCACCAGCTCGAACATCAAGAGAAAGATTTTTAACTGCTGGAACCCCACGGTTTTCATTGACTACTAAATCTTTGATAGATAGTACAACTTCTTTTGGTTGAGCTGACTGTTTCTCAGTTTTGAAGGAAACTGAACGCCCTACCATCATTTCTGCCAAGTCAGCATTAGTTGCACCAGCAATCTCAACTGTTTCGATTGATTTACCACGACGGATAACTGTAACGCGGTCAGAAACCGCACGAATTTCATCCAACTTGTGGGTAATCAAGATAATTGATTTACCTTCTTTGACCAAGTTCTTCATGATTGCCATCAACTCATCGATTTCTGACGGTGTCAAAACAGCAGTAGGTTCGTCAAAGATAAGAATATCTGCTCCACGATAAAGTGTCTTCAAGATTTCAACACGTTGTTGAGCCCCAACGGAGATGTCTGCAACTTTGGCAGAAGGATCCACAGCAAGGCCATAACGTTCAGACAACTCATTGATTTCTCGAGTTGCACGAGCAATATCTAGCACACCATTTTTGGTCAATTCACTTCCCAAAATGATATTTTCAGCAACTGTGAAGGCCTCAACCAACATAAAGTGCTGGTGAACCATCCCAATTCCTAAGCTAGCTGCTTTCGATGGTGAATCCAGTTTAACAACCTGTCCATTTACTACAATTTCACCACTAGTTGGTTCAAGTAGCCCCGCTAGCATATTCATAAGCGTAGACTTCCCTGCTCCATTTTCTCCTAAAAGTGCATGAATCTCACCTTTGCGAAGTTCTAGGTTGATCTTGTCGTTAGCGACAAACTCACCAAAGACCTTGGTAATCTCACGCATCTCAATGACATTTTCGTGTGCCATGTGCTCTTCCTTTCAGAGTTTTATTTTATTTCAATAAAACTTGTTAAAATGATATCTTAACAAGCTCTATTGAGACAAAATTAATTTGCCCCAATTCTTAAAGAAGCGGCCCAAGGCCGCTTCCTAAGAAATGACTTCCTTTATTTATTTTTCAGGAACTTTGATGCTACCATCAAGGATTTTAGCTTTAGCTTCTTCAACAGCTTTCTTAGCTTCTTCAGTAAGGTTTGTCACTGCCAAGTCAACACCTTTATCTTTCAATGAGTAAACGATAACTTGACCACCAGGGAATTCACCTTTTTCTGCTTTGTTAGAAAGGTCTTGAACTGTTGTTCCAACTTGTTTCAAAGTAGAAGCAAGAACGAAGTTTGATTCTTTACCATCTTTAGAAGTGTATTTACCTTCTTCTGCTTGGTCACGGTCTACACCAAGAACCCAAACTTTTTCGTCTTCGTTTTTGCTTTCATTCAAAGATTTAGCTTCTGAGAAGACACCTGCACCAGTACCACCAGCTGCTTGGTAGATTACGTCTGCACCTGCAGCGTATTGAGCTGCAGCGATTGTTTTACCTTTAGCGGCATCACCAAATGAACCAGCGTAGTCTACTTGTACTTTGATAGATGGGTCAACTGACTCAACACCAGCTTTGAAACCAGCTGCGAAACGAGAAATAACTTCAGATTCCATACCACCTACAAAACCAACTTGTTTTGTTTTAGTAGTTTTAGCTGCTGCTACACCTGCAAGGTAAGCTGCTTCGTTATCAGCAAATGTTACACTTGCTACGTTCTTTTGATCTTTAATCACATCATCAATCAAAACATAGTTCAAGTCTGCATGTTCTTTCGCTGCTTCTTCAACTGCATTGTGAAGGGCAAAACCAACACCATAAATCAAGTTGTAGCTTCCTGCTGCTTGGTTCAAGTTGTTAGCATAGTCAGCTTCACTTGTTGATTGGAAGTATGTGTAGCCTTTATCTTTTGCAAGATTGTGCTCTTTACCCCAAGCTTGAAGACCTTCCCAAGCTGATTGGTTGAATGATTTATCATCAACACCACCAGTATCTGTAACGATAGCTGCTTTAGTCTTCAAATCAGAAGATGAAGATGCTGCGTTACGAGAAGAGCGATTACCACATGCAGCAAGTCCAAATGCTGCTACTGCAACTAGACCAAGGCCTAGCCATTGTTTCTTGTTCATTACTGAACCTCCTAAATAAGATGCGCAACGAAGTTGCAAGTATGGATTGATTGGTCACAAGGACCCTTGTCACTCAGGGAGTGACGCAGACTAACTAATGCAAGTCTGTAAATGAGTATGGAAGTAATTCCCCGACCGTCATCTCGACCGTCGATTTATCTTTGGCAACTAAGGTCACCTTTAGATCTTGTTCAAAAAATTCGACCATAACTTGGCGACAAGCTCCACATGGAGAAATAGGTTTCTCAGTTTGACCATAAACAATCAATTCTGAAAACTCCCGTTGTCCTTCAGAAACAGCTTTAAAAATAGCTGTTCTCTCACCACAGTTGGTCAAGGGGTAGCTAGCATTTTCAATATTGCATCCTGTATAGACGCTTCCATCCTTAGCAACCAAAACGGCACCGATTGGAAAGTGTGAATAGGGTACATAGGCGTTTTGACTAGTCTCAATCGCTAAGTCAATCAACTCAGTAGTCGCCATCTGCTAACTCTCCTTTTAAGATTGCTACACCAGAAGATGTTCCGATACGAGTAGCTCCAGCTTCAACAAAGGCAACAGCATCTGCATAAGAACGAGCACCACCAGCAGCTTTAACCCCCATATCAGGTCCAACTGTTTGGCGCATTAATTTAACATCCGGTAGGGTTGCACCACCTGTTGAGAAACCAGTTGACGTCTTGACAAAGTCTGCTCCTGCTTTCTGGGCTAGCTGGCAAGCCTGAACTTTTTCTTCATCAGTTAACAAACAAGCCTCGATAATAACCTTAACCAGTTTGTCTCCGCTTGCTTCAACAACTGCTCGAATATCTGACTCAACCAAGTCCACATAGCCTGACTTGAGTGCTCCAACATTGATAACCATATCAATCTCATCAGCACCATTTTGGATAGCTTCTTTAGTTTCGAAGGATTTAACAGCAGATGTTGTGGCTCCAAGAGGAAAGCCTACAACCGTACAAACCTTGACATCAGTAGTTTCTAGACCAGATTTGGCATGAGCAACCCAGCACGGATTAACACAAACACTGGCAAAATCATAGTCTTTGGCTTCAGATAACAAACGATTAATTTGTTCCACTGTTGCATCTTGCTTTAAAAGCGTATGATCAATGTATTTATTTAATTTCATTTCGGTTTTTCCTTAAATTAGGAGATGATTTCGATAATTTCACGCGATTTTATCACTTCATCACTTATTTTAATTTTAACATATTTTTGGAAATCTGTAACTAGTTCCGGAGAAATTTTGCCATTTGTATATACTTTTGCAACAATTTCACCCTTTCTGACAAAGTCTCCAACTTTCTTCTCAAAAACAATCCCCGTCTCATAGTCAAGGGCGTCTGTTTTCACTGCACGACCAGCACCCAATCTCATGGCAAAAAGACCAAACTCCATGGCTGGAAGTTCTGCGATAATACCATCCTCTTGAGCAGGAATATCAACTATATGGTCAACTTTTACTGGACGATAGAGGTCTTCTAAATCTCCACCCTGAGCTACAACCATCTCTTCGAATTTCTGGAGTGCCTTACCATTTTCAAGATGTTGTCTTACTTCCTCAACAGTTTTTTCAACATTTGCTAAAGATAGCATAATCTGGGCTAACTCGCAGATAAAATGACTAATATCTTCACGTCCCTTACCTTGAAGAATTTCTAGTGCTTCTAGGATTTCCAAGCGGTTTCCAATGGCACGTCCCAATGGTTGACTCATGTCCGTAATGACTGCTACTGTCTTGCGACCTACAGCTTTACCAAGATTTACCATAGTTTGAGCCAATTCACGGGCCTCGTCCACTGTTTTCATGAAGGCACCTTCACCAACAGTAACGTCCAGTAAGATGGCGTCAGCTCCAGCTGCAATCTTTTTACTCATGACTGAGCTAGCAATCAAGGGAATAGTATCAACCGTTGCCGTCACATCACGAAGGGCATAGAGCAATTTATCAGCCTTAACCAGTTGATTGGACTGGCCAATGACTGAGACCCCAATCTCTTGAACTTGTTTGATAAATTCATCCTGACTTCGTTCAATCTGAAAACCTTTGATGGATTCTAGCTTATCAATGGTCCCACCAGTATGACCCAGACCTCTACCACTCATCTTAGCAACTGGAACACCGAAACTAGCTACTAATGGCGCTAAAATTAAGGTAACCTTATCTCCCACTCCACCAGTAGAGTGTTTATCAACCTTTATACCCTCAATAGCTGATAAATCAAATTCCTGACCTGTCTTAACCATGTTCATAGTCAAGTCAGAAATCTCATCTATAGTCATTCCCTGAAAATATACTGCCATAGCAAAAGCTGCCATCTGGTAATCAGGGACGATTCCAGATACATAACCTTCAATCAACCATTGAATCTCACTGGAGCTTAGTTCTTGGCCGTCTCTTTTTTTCTGGATTAGATCTACTGCTCTCATTCTTTCACACTTCTAAGGATATAATATCCCTTATCTTTCTTTACAACCTCACAATTGCCAAAAACTTCTTCCATCTTACTTTTGGCACTAGGAGCTCCTTGTTTTTTCTGGATGACAATGGTCAAATCTCCACCATCAACAAGATAATCAATACTTTTCTCGATGATTTCATGAACGACCTGCTTGCCTGCACGAATGGGCGGATTCGAAATGACATGATTAAATTGTCCTTCTACCTGCTCATAAATATTAGACTGGAAGATAGTCGCTTGAACCTTGTTTTTTACTGCATTTTGCTGGGCTAAATCCAGGGCACGATTATTGATATCCACCATGGTCGCTTGGGCACCATAAGCTTTAACCAAAGACAAACCTATTGGACCGTAGCCACAACCAACATCAAGAATTTTTTCATCTTTTTCGACATCTAGACATCTTAACAACAACTGACTTCCGAAATCAATCATTTTTTTACTAAAGACTCCAGCATCTGTCAAAAAGGTCATCTTTTGCCCAAGGAGCTCAACTCTAAGTTCATGAACATCATGGGCTGCATCTGGATTTTCTGCATAATACATTTTACTCATAGTTCTATTTTACCATAAAAATAAGTTATTTGTAAATCGTTTACAAAGGTATCAAGCCCTTAAATCATGTTGTATTTCCACAAAAATAATATAAGTTCTGATTAGCATTAGGGCCCTAGTAAAAAGCTCCCTACTGCCATGGTAATCGGAAAAGCAAAGATACAAGCTAAACCAAAAAAGAAGAGCCACCACTTTCTTTCAAAGAATGCTAGGACAAGGTAGCCTAGACCTACGAGGGGCAATAAAATAAAAAGAACAAAAGTGGTCCAGTTATAGGAGTGAAGTCCGATAGAAAAGGAAAAATTAATCCAGTTGGGTGATAACCATAAAACAACTACAAACAGGCTGATCAAAACCAGCGTTTTTTCTCTTAATCTAGCTTTCATCTTAGAACCTCCTTTATAGGTTTTCCCCCTTATATTTTAACAAAGAAAGCGCTTTTTCTCAAATAGTCGGATGGTTATTCTTTCTAAAATATGGTATACTAAGATATCAAACGAGGATATAGTATGACCAACGAATTTTTACATTTTGAAAGGATAAACCGCGAAACTTGGCAATCCTTGCATCGCAAAACAACTCCTCCCTTGACCGAGGAAGAGTTAGATTCTATTAAGAGTTTCAATGACCAGATTAGCCTTCAAGACGTTACAGATATCTATCTGCCACTGGCACATCTGATTCAGATTTACAAACGTTCCAAAGAAGACCTTGCCTTCTCAAAAGGCATTTTCCTTCAAAGAGAGAGCAAAAAACAGCCCTTTATTATTGGTGTTTCAGGAAGTGTCGCTGTCGGTAAATCCACTACTAGTCGGCTCTTGCAAATTTTGCTGTCCCGTATCGTTCCTGGAGCAAGTGTTGAACTAGTTACTACAGATGGTTTTTTATACTCAAATAGTGTCTTAATTGAGCAAGATATCCTCAACCGCAAGGGGTTTCCTGAGAGTTACGACATGGAAGCTTTGCTTAATTTCCTGGACCAACTCAAAAATGGGCAGGATGTTGATATCCCTGTTTATTCCCATGAAATCTATGATATTGTCCCTGGTCGAAAACAACGAGTAGAAGCCGCTGATTTTGTCATTGTTGAGGGAATCAACGTATTCCAAAATCCACATAATGACCGTCTCTATATTACTGATTTCTTTGACTTTTCAATCTATGTTGATGCCGCTGTCGAAGACATTGAAAGCTGGTATTTGGATCGTTTCTTAAAACTTCTTAGCTTTGCTCAGGATGATCCAGGCAACTATTACTACCGTTTCACTCAACTTCCCCTTAGTGAAGTCAAGGATTTTGCCCACCAGGTTTGGACCAGTATCAACCTAACCAATCTCCAGAATTACATTGAACCGACACGAAATCGTGCAGAGGTCATTCTCCATAAATCTAAAAATCACGAAATTGATGAAATTTACTTAAAAAAATAATTTTCCCTTGTCAAAACGTAAGTTTTCAGATATAATGGTATAGTTAGTAAAAATGGAGGTAAGAACATTGGCAAACATTAAATCAGCTATCAAACGCGCTGAATTGAACGTTAAACAAAACGAAAAAAACTCAGCTCAAAAATCAGCTATGCGTACTGCTATCAAAGCTTTTGAAGCAAACCCATCTGAAGAACTTTACCGTGCTGCCAGCTCAGCTATCGATAAAGCAGAAACTAAAGGTTTGATCCACAAAAACAAAGCTAGCCGTGATAAAGCACGTCTTGCTGCTAAACTTGGTTAATCATTAACTGCATACAAAATGAGCTCCTCGGAGCTTTTTTTGTGCACATTTTCTGGAGGTTATTATGAAAATCGCTATCATTGGATATTCTGGATCAGGAAAATCTACTCTAGCAGAAAAACTAGCTAATCACTACTCTATCCCCAAACTTCATATGGATACTCTCCAATTTCAGCCAGGGTGGCAAGATAGTGACCGTGACTGGATGCTGAACGAAATGAAAACTTTTCTAGCCAACAACGAAAACTGGGTCATTGATGGCAACTACTCTTGGTGTTGTTATGAGGAAAGAATGGAGGAAGCTGACCAGATCATCTTTTTAAACTTCTCTTCTTGGAATTGTTTGCTAAGAGCCTTTAAGCGCTATTTAAAATACAGAGGAAAAGTGAGAGAAAGTATGGCAGCAGGATGCCCCGAGCAATTCAACTGGGAATTTATCCGTTGGATTCTCTGGGATGGACGAACAAAAAATGCAAAGGAAAGATACCAACACTTAAACAATACTTACGGAGAAAAGATGCGCATTCTCCATTCTCAAGCAGAGATTGATTGTTTTTTGCGATCTTTAAAAAAGTAAACAATATAGTAGCATTTCATTAAAATCAGCATGTACTGATTGACTAAAAAAGGAAGATTTTCATCCAGAAAATCTTCCTTTTTTCCTTTTATTCAACAATTAAAAATAACTCGAGCAATTTATAAATCAACAATAATATTCCCCTAGAAATGAAGAGAATCGTGTTCATAGTTTCTGAGTTCGTGATACAAAAAACTGAAGGAAGTATAGTCCTACTTCTTTCAGTTTTTTATTGTCTCAATTTAGAAAATACTTCTCCGATCTTACCTTCGATAACTAAATCAGCTTGGCTATCTTGAGGGGTGCTGGACTTGTTGATAACGACAAGATTTGACCCTGAAAAATAATTGATGAGGCTAGCTGCAGGATAAACGACTAAGGAAGTTCCACCAATGATCAATAAATCTGCTTGCTGAATGACTCGGGCTGCTCGACTAAAAACATCCATATCCAGAGGTTCCTCATAAAGGGTTACGTCAGGTTTGACCACTTTACCACAATATAAACAATGAGGAACTGGACCTTCAAGTGCCAAAAAATCATCCAAATCATAAAAGTGATGACAGCCCAAACAGTAATTACGATCTGCACTACCATGCAGTTTCAAAACTTTCTGAGACCCCGCCATTTCATGCAAGCTATCAATATTTTGCGTCACAATTGCTTTTAATTTACCTGTTTTTTCTAACGACGCTAGATAATCATGTGCTAAATTTGGCTTGGCATCTGGATAGACCAGATACTTTTTGTAGAAGTCAAAAAAATCCTCTGGATAGCGTTCAAACACGGTGCGTGAAACAAGTTGCTCGGCAGTAAAATGGCGCCCCAACTTAAGACTATAAACACCATCAGAACTTCGAAAATCTGGAATATTAGACTCTGTTGAAACCCCTGCACCACCGAAAAAGACAATTCTTTGACTTTTATCTATCAGTTCCTGTAATTGTTCAATCTTATCCATTTCACCCCTCCTTAAGTTTTTTGTTCTAAAAAAGTTGAAAACCTTTAGCTTCTGTCAACCAGGCTTTCAACTTTATTTGATTATGATTTAAATGTTAAACTGACTACTTTTGGTCCTTTGACACAATTTGACGTTCTTCAAAGTCCTTATTCTCATCTATTATAGGATTGAAGCAATGAACATGCTTATCATTTTGAGAACAAGAGTAATCACATGAATGGAATCTAACTTTAGTCTGCAATCAAGGTTTCTAGACCAACCTTCATCATATCTGTGAAAGTATTTTGGCGCTCTTCTGCAGTTGTATCTTCATCTGGATTAACCAAACTATCTGAAATAGTCATGATAGCAAGAGCATCAACATGGTGTTGGGCAGCAAGATAGTAAAGGGCTGCTGCTTCCATCTCCACTGCTTTAACTCCCCACTTACCAAGCTCGATATTTTTTTCAAAGTAGTTTGAGTAAAAGACATCTGATGACAAAACATTTCCGACGTGAGTGGTCATACCGAGGTCTTTGGCAATATGATAGGCTTTATCTAGTAAATCAAAGCTAGCGATTTGTGGAAAATCATATTGAGGCCAGTCATTGCGGATAATGTTTGAGTTGGTAGCAGCTGCTTGCGCCAAGACCAACTCACGAACGTGAACATCCTCATTCAAAGAACCAGCAGTTCCGACACGGATCAATTTTTTCACACCGTAATCGACAATCAATTCACGCGCATAGATAGAGATAGAGGGCATCCCCATCCCTGTTCCCATAACAGATACACGATGGCCCTTGTAAGTTCCAGTGTAACCAAACATGTTACGGACTTCATTGAAGCATACAGCGTCTTCAAGAAAATTCTCAGCGATAAACTTCGCACGAAGAGGATCTCCAGGAAGAAGAATTTTATCAGCAATTTCACCCTGCTTAGCAGCAATATGGATAGACATAGTTTATGATACAAAGAGCGACCAGAAAGCGACTGAAAATTAGGAATCTGACGAGAAATCCTGATTTCACAGTCAGATTATCTATTTTCCGAGCTTTCCGCTCGTGTTCAAATCTGAACACACGCTCTACCTTTCTTTTTTGATATACAAGACAGGCGACAGAGAACAAAGTAAAAATAGGAAACTGGCGACGCATTGTAAATGCTAGACAGTTTATCTTTTTTACACAGTTCTCCGCCCGTATTCAGTTCAGCGAATACAGTTAACCCATCCTTTCTTTTTTAATTGAGTAATTAGAAAAGCTTTCTGCTCGTGTTCAAATTTGAACACACGCTCTACCTTTCTATTATTTTTAATTTGTTAATGAATCCAAAAATGCATAGAGTTTTGCATTCATTTCTCGATAAGCATAGTTACGAATAGCTTCAGACTTTTGAACATAAGTCAATTTTTTGCTTTGTTCTTCCAAAACTTCTTCACCATCCGCAGCAATTAAGAGCTCTACTGCTTCTGGATCAAATTCCAAATGAGCTTGGAAGGCATAGTGTTTAGGACTAAAGCGAATAATCTGACGTGGACAGCCTTGACTGGTCGCAAGGACGATAGCATCCTCTGTTAATCCCGGCATATCTCCATGCCAGTGACCAGTATTTAAAGTTTGTCCAAAAACTTTGACATGATTGTCTTTTAATCCAGCTTCAGTTAGCGTTATTGGAAAAACACCAATCTCACGCTCTGGACTATGCTCATACTCTGCGCCATAAGCAACAGACAAGAGTTGAGCACCAAGACAGACCCCAACAATATAACGATCTGCCTTCATAGCCTTTTGAATCAGCTCAATCTCTGCCTGAGGATCGTAGTATGGAAAAGTTTCCCGATCTTCATCTGGCGATTGAGGTCCCCCCATCACAATTAAGAAGTCGATTTCATCCACTGTCTCTGGTAAGGCTTCATTCTCATAGACTTTGGTCGTGGTCACTTGATGGCCACGATCCTGCGCCCATTTTAGATAAGCGCCCGGCACTTCAAAGGTTTCATGCAGTACAAAATGTACCTTCATCGTTTCTTCTCCCATCTCTTTCGAATCACGTAAGACAGACCAGCCGCAAGTACAAGCGGAATTGTCAAACTCCAAGTTTGGCCTGTAAATCCAAGGCTCAGGGCAATGGCTGTCAGAGGAGCTTTTAAGGTCGTCCCTAAAAAGACGGTCGCTCCTAGTAACATCCCTAGAGCAGGATCTAGATGAATCCCAACTGCTGTCAAAAGCAAGGTCACTAGGTAGCCAGATCCAATCCCTAAGGCAAATGATGGTGTTAAAGTTCCCCCATAAGCACCATTGCGCAAGAGGAAATAAACCAGAATCCCCTTCACTGCAAGAGCCAGTGGAAGATAAGGAATCGACTGGCTAGACAAGAGGGCTTGCGCTAGTATCTGGCCATTTCCCATAAAGATAGGGAAAAAGATTGCTAGTCCCCCCAGCACTAGAAAGGCTAGCGGAAGAGCCCAAAGAATCGACCCATTCTTCCGCCGTTTGTGACTAGCCCGCTTGGCTAGGAAAGCAAAGACCAGAGCCAAGGGAGTAACCAAGAAAGCAATCACAATAGCCTGAAAGAAACTGCTAGCCGACCATGAGACTGCGGACAGGTGATAAATAGCCTCCTGACCAATGATGGACTGAGCGACCCAGGTGGCCAGATAAGTGCTGGTCAAAACCAGTAGAAGGTTCTGCCAACTGTAGGCGAGTCCTAAAGTCTCAAAGACGAACAAGCTACTGGCAAAGGGAACTTGATAGACCGCAGCTAAACCAGCTCCAGCACCACAGACAATCAAGACTTTTCGCTCTTTGAGGGCTAGAGAAAAACCTTTCGCCAAGCGACCAGCTAGAAGAGCCCCAACCTCACGTGGTGCTCCTTCTTTTCCGACCGATGCACCTGCTCCGACAATCGCAACCTGCATCCCTGCATGAAGGAGGTGGGCTAAGAGCGCTGGTTCCCTGTCTCCAGCTAAGTCAATTTGCTGGCGAATAGACAGAATCTTATAACGCTTTTGCAAGACATACCAAAAACCAGCTGCCAAACACCCAGTCACACATAAGACCAAAAATCTACGGAGACCTCCAGCTTCTTGAAATTGCTGGAGTAAATCCGACTTATCTTGGCCAAAGGCCAGCCCTTGCACCCCTTCTAGTAGATAATGACAGGCAATTCCGACCAGACCCGTCCCTATTCCTAATGATAAAGTGGCTAGAAGCACTCTCAGTCCATAGGGAATACTTTGGAGTCGTACTCTCATAACATTACAATTCTGCAAGAATCGCTTTTAGCAAGCCTTTGAAGTCGCCTTTGACACGTTCTGTCACTTCTACTACCTCTTCGTGGTTAAGTTCTTCTTGGAATCCTGCAGCATGGTTAGTGATACATGAAATTCCTAGAACTTTCAAGCCTGAGTGGGCTGCCACAATAACTTCAGGAACAGTTGACATACCGACAGCATCTGCACCAAGAGTCTTATAGGCACGGATTTCAGCTGGAGTTTCATAAGTTGGACCGGTTACACCAATATAGACACCTTCATCAAGCTTGATACCGAGTTTTTTAGCCACTTCATGGGCAGTAGCACGATATTCTGGTGTATAAGCCTTAGACATATCTGGGAAGCGAGGACCAAAGTCATCCAAGTTTTCACCAATCAATGGGTTTTGACCAGTCATATTGATGTGGTCAGTAATAGCCATCAAGGTACCAGGACCGAACCCGATACCTCCAGCAGCATTGGTTACAATGACACCTTCGCATCCGAGAACTTTCATCACACGTACTGGGAAAGTCACGACTTCAAGAGGATTTCCTTCGTAGAAGTGGAAACGACCTTGAAGAGCTAAGACTTTACGTCCAGCAAGATCACCATAAACCAATTTACCAGCATGTCCGACTACTGTGGATTGACCCCAGTTTGGAATTTCAGAGTAGTCTACTACAACTGAATTTTCGATTTCTTCAGCAAGTTCACCGAGTCCTGATCCAAGAATCAAGCCGAACTCCGGCGCTTCAACTCCCTTTTCTTTCAAGAAAGCAGCTGTTTCATTGATTTTATCTAAAAATGTCATTAGGTATCTCCTTCTTTATGTTTTAAAAATTGACCGATTTTGTCAAAGGTTTTTGCATTGCGAATCGTAATTTGGCGATAGAAAGGCATCTTTAGCAAGTGCTTATGATAAGCTGTTTTAGAGTAGCTAGCTTCTGACAATTTACCCCAGAAGATCCCTAATTTCCCAAAATGAAGCACTTCATCGACCAGTTCCAAACTGTTCACTTTCTCGATGGCTTGATCCACATTCAAGTCCTTAGTGTAGAAGAGGATGTCCTTTCTTGCTAGGTCTTGTGACCACCAGTTTGGTAGATGACTACATTCCTCTTCGTAGTCTTCTTGACTTAACAAGGAGAAATATCGGATAAATGGATAATGTTCTTTAAAGAAATCCTGTAGACTCTCAACCAACTGAGTTCTAGGCATACTAGTATCAAAGAAAATATTCCCACTATTGATGTAGGTTTCAACATTTTCTAATCCCAACCCTGTCAATTCTTGACGAAGCTGGGCCATGACCACCTTATTCTTTCCACCGACATTGATACCTCTAACCAGTAATGCAAAGCGATTCATCTTAAACCAATTTATCTAAGAAGCTTTCACCGATCATAGCCTTATCTACGCCAAAGTTATCAGCGATTGTTGCCGAAATATCTGCAAAATGACCGATTGGTAAGTGTCCATTTCCTTTTAGTGATGGACTGTAGGCCAAAAGTGGAATATATTCACGAGTATGGTCTGTACCTGCATAAGTAGGATCATTACCATGGTCAGCAGTAATCATGAGTAGATCATCTTCTCTCATTGCTGCCATAATTTCTGGCAAGCGTTCATCAAACTCATGCAAACAATCACGATAGCCGTGTGGATCACGACGGTGTCCATATAAAGCATCAAAGTCTACCAAGTTTGTAAATGAAAATCCTTTTTCAAACTCAGGTAGTCCCATTGTTTTGACCAAGGTATCCATACCATGACTATTTGACTTATTGTGACCCATATCGTGGTTGATACCAGCACCGTTGAAGATATCGCTAATCTTACCTACTGAGTATGTGTCAATACCCGCTTCATTCAGTTTATCCAACACAGTTGGTGCAAATGGTGATACGGCCAAGTCACGACGGTTTGCAGTACGTGTGAAGTTTCCAGGCTCCCCAACATAAGGACGAGCAATAATACGTCCGAGAAGAGCTGGACGCTCAAGGGTAATTGAACGAGCATATTCACAGATACGGTAGAGTTCATCCAAAGGAATAATCTCTTCGTGAGCTGCGATTTGAAGAACTGGGTCAGCTGATGTATAGATAATCAACTCGCCAGTTTCCATTTGGCGTGGTCCAAAGTCATCGATTACAGCAGTTCCTGAGTATGGTTTGTTGGCTTCACGAATAACCTTACGTCCTGAAAATTCTTCAATCTTTGTAAGGATTTCTTCTGGGAATCCATTCCAGAAAGTATCAAACGGTTCAGTGATGTTGAGGCCCATGATTTCCCAGTGACCTGTCATAGTGTCTTTACCTAGTGACACTTCCTCAAGTTTAGTGTAGTAACCGCTAGGATTTGCTTCTGCGGGAACGGTTTTAAGCGCTGTCTCACGTTCAATGTTCCCAAGACCAATCTTAGCCATATTCGGTACATTCAAACCTACTGATTTTGAAATGTGTCCAAGCGTGTCAGATGCTCCATCTGGAACCCCTGCATTGACAAAGTTATGAGCATCTGGTGCCGCACCGATTCCTACAGAATCGAGTACCACCAAGTGAATACGTTTAAATTTTGACATCATTTGCCTCCTTTATTTCCCTTTTGTTGAAGTTAAAACCTGAACGCCAGCTTGTCCTGCAACGATCACTTTATCAACCATTTGATTAAATAAACCATGCTCAACAACACCAACCTGAAGATCCAATTGACGACCAAAAGCGATCGGATCTTCAATAACACCTAAATCAAGGTCAATGATGAAATTTTTCATATCCGTCACAAAGCGTTGGCCAGCTTTTTCACGAAAACTTGGCTTATAACCAGCTTTTTCAAAACGACGGAAAACCTGTTCTGCTCCGTATTGGACAACTTCGACAGGTAGTTTGAAAGCGCCCAGTTTCTCAACCATCTTGCTCTCATCTACCACCCAGATATACTGTTTAGTTGGTGTCGCAACTACTTTTTCCATTAGAAGTGCGCCACCGCCTCCTTTGATACCATTAAACTGACGATCCACCTCATCAGCTCCATCAACAGTCACATCAACTTCATCCACCTCATCAATAGACTTAAGCGGTATATTCAAGCCTTGTGCCTGATTCGTCGTTACACTAGAAGTCGTTACGGCTGTAATTTGAAGTCCTTCCTCCTTGATTCTACGACCAATCTCCTCTACGAAATAATAGGCAGTCGAGCCTGTTCCAAGTCCTACAACCATTCCATCGGTTACGAACTCAGCAGCCTTGATGCCTGCTATTTTTTTCAGATTTTCCACTTAAACACCTCCAAACAAAAAGCTACTTCTATTATAACATGAATACGCTTTAAATTCATCCTTGCACTAGAAAAACCCGAACATTTTATTTCGGGTTTCTGATTCTTATTTAACCATGTCAGGAGCGTAGTCATAAAATCCTGTGTCAAGGAAACGATTTTTGGGATGGAGTTTACGGACTTCCTCATCCAACAAGAAGGCTTGGTCATGCGTAAAGCTTCTCTCTTGAATCAAATTGCGCGCTTGGATAAAGAGTTTTGCAATTTCTACAAAATTTTGGCCTGGAGTGTAGAGACCTTCCAGTTTCCAGTGGGTAAATCCATGTTCTACTAGTTCTGTCAATTTGGTCATCAAATCAAGGTCATTGTTAGCAAAGATATGAGTCCCATGATTGTCTTCAAAAATAGAATAATGGCTCTCTGGGTCACTAGGCTCTGCTAAGAAGAGGTCGCGTTGACGTGTTTTTTCATCATCAATCTGAGTAAAATTATAGTAATTCTGCAAGAGTGGACGCTTAGAGTGGTGGATAACACTTGCTCCATAGACCAAAATTTCAGCAGGAATTTCCAAAATTTCAGGCATTTTAAAGAGTTCAGCTGATGGAATTTCACGAGCCAATACTGCCTCAGAAGCGCCAGCCTTTTGTCCCCAGAAATTGATCTGACGGCTGCTAGTTACCATCGTTGAGGCGTCATAGATGGTTTTAAAAGAATAACCATCGCGATTGACAACATAAAAGACACCTGCATCCCCAACAGTAATGTAGTCTGTTTTAATATCTTCCAAGAAATCAAGGAAGGGCTTGATACGATCCATCATATCCTGATGCATAAGGGCATTGACCGCTACGATCAATTCCTTACCTGCATCATGAACCAGACCAGCGATGGTTCTCAGTTCATCATAAGAAAAAGTCTTTGGCAAACGAAGTCCAAAATCTTTCTCACCAACATAGATGCGGTCAACTCCCGCCTCTAGTAATTCTTTTACTTGTTCAATGCTTTCAGCAGTTGCTGTAATAATAATCTTTTCCATAAGAAAAATTATACCACATTTCTGAAAAATCAGCTATGGGCAATCTATTTTTTAAGAAAAGTTATACTCTTCACTTTTATAAAAAGAAAAGTGAACTACCTTTACTAGAGTTCACTTTATATTCTTTTATGCTTGTATTTCTTCAACAAGGTGACCATCATTCATGATAAAGACACGGTCCACCTTATCTAGAAGTCTGGTGTCATGAGTAATCATTACCACTCCTCTTCCCTGCTCATGGGCTATAGATGCCAGCATATCCGTTACTTGATAAGCTCTTTGGGTATCAAGACTGGCTGTTGGTTCGTCAGCAAGAACGATGCTAGGATTGTTATAGAGTGCTCTGGCAATTGCTGCTCGTTGACGTTCTCCCCCAGATAAGGCCTTAGGATAATGATTTTGAACTTTGTTCAGATCCAGCAAATCAAATAACTCTTGACGGTCACTTTTCGAAGATTCGTCTTTATCTAGTCGATCAATTAAGTCTAATTGTTCCTTCACTGTTAAAAAAGGGATCAGATTTGAAGCCTGTAATATAAAACCAAATTCCTTAAACCGAAGATCTGTTTTCTCTTTTTCAGTCAAATTACCCGTTTCTGTTCCCTTTACTAAAATCTTCCCACCTGAAGGCTCCTGCAACTGTCCTAAGGTGGTCAAAAAGGTTGTTTTACCAGATCCAGAAGGACCAACTATGGCAACAAATTCACCTGCATTTAGTTGAAAGTTCGTCTCGTGTAGTGCAACGACTTTCATATTTCCTTCTCCATAGCTTTTCGTCACTTGCTTCATTTCTATCAATGGTGTCATGTAGGTCTCCTTATCATTCTGCAATAGCTGTTATTGGATCAACTTTGAGCAAACGAGGGAGAGAAATCACTCCTCCAAGTAATGCCATCAAACAAATTCCCAAACTCAATCCTAAATATGCTAACCAACTTGAATAGAAAACGAAGGTTGCAGGTAAAACAAGGATGACAGCTACAATTGCCAATAATGCTAGACCGATCCCAAAACCTGCCAGCAATATAATTTGACAAAAAAGCGACCAAACAATAGTTTTAACCTGAATTCCTTGGGCTCTCATAATTCCATAGAGGCCTAGTTTTTGAATGGTAATAATATAAATAAAAATACCAATAATAAGACCTGATATGATAATCATCGCTAAAATCATGCCTGAAAATACGTTTACTTGAGGTGTATAGCCCGGAATATGGGCAATCATGTTTTGAATGGTTAATTGACTTAAACCATCAGCAGATAGCTGAACATCATTTTTTAAGACCAAAGCAGAAATCGAGCGACCTGCATTTAGCGTACCTTGTAAGATCCAATAGCTAGTCAAATTTGTAAATACTACAGGTTCTGTAAAAAATTTATTCCCTTTCGTAAGTCCAACGATGGTATAAGAATTTTCACTTCCATTCAGTTGAACGGCATCACCAAGTTTAATTCCATAGTTTTCTAAAGACTGATCCACGACAACTTCATTATCACTTTCTGGATAATGTCCCTCAATCAAGGAAGGAGAGATAAAACTGTTCCAATCCTGTGCAAAAATAGAGATGTTTTCCTTCTCACTATCATTGACGAGATTGGTCACCGCAAACATATACCCCAAAGGTGCTGCATCTTCGGAAACCTGATCCTTATAATTCTTTTCTGGAATAAAGGAAGCTGTCAGATTATCATTTGCATAATCTGATAAAACAATTCCTGTCGCTTGCCAATTATCCACGGCTGCTCTATTATTTCTAACAAGCCCCAGAGCTAAACTTGTCATAAAAAAGACCATAAACGCTATAAGAAAGATCGTCGTTAAAATCAAACTATAACGAAGTTTATTTTTTAAAATTTCCTTGATTGCAAGATACACTGCAAATCTCCTTTTACTTTTCTAAGAGTGGAAAAAGCTCACTCAGCATCAAAAATCATAACCACCCGTCTAACGGGTGGTTTGCACCAGGGCTATAAGCCCAAATTACCAGCCAGCGCCTAAAGACGCTGGCTTTCACGTTGTTCAAGCCTCATTGCTCTTGACTCGTCACTTGCCTCTTAAAGAGGCGTGAGTATTACTTGCCACTATCCCTAAAGGGATCCTCATATTCTTTTACACTTAATTTATCTAGTGCTATATCATGCTTTACTCGTTCTCAAATTTTCATACTCGTGAAGAAATCATCCACTGGATAATTTCTTTAATCTTGAATATATTTCTTAATTGTGGCTTCATTAAGCCCTACTGTACTCACATAATAACCTTCTGCCCAGAAATGCCGATTCCCAAACTTGTACTTGAGGTTGGCGTGTTTGTCAAACATCATGAGTGCACTTTTACCTTTTAAATAACCCATGAAACTCGAAACACTTATCCTTGGTGGAATACTTACTAACATATGTACATGGTCTGGCATTAAGTGACCCTCGATAATTTCAACTCCTTTATAACTACACAAGCGATGAAATATTTCACCTAAACTACTCCGATATTGATTATAGATGACTTTTCGTCTATACTTAGGGGTGAACACAAGGTGATACTTACACATCCACTTTGTGTGTGATAAACTATGAGACTTTTGTACCATGGTTTTCTCCTTTCGCTTTACAATTGGCTTGAACACCTTTATTGTATCGCGTTTGGAGTTTTTTTGGTATAACCTTCGACGCGCACCCGCATAGCGGGTGGTTTATTTGTCTCGCACCTCACGGAGCGAGACGGACTAATAGTCACATAATAAAAGACAGAAAAATCTGTCTTTCATGCAAATCTTTTCATTCATCCTACAAAGTGGTTCTAAATCTACGGAAACAACCAGCAATTGCTACTTATATTTATTTCGCTTCCTCATTACAAAAACTTGAACAGACAAGATGTTTTGAGTTGTTCACCCATCGTATCACCTTTGGGTAAGAGTGTCAAGAAATTTGTTTCATCATTTGAAAACAGACCTTATTCTTTTTGTAACCTTACTGTAATAATTTTTTTCTTGAAAAATGGTAAAATGAAAGAGTACTGTTAAGGAGAGAATCATGCCCGTAAGAAAATATCAATCGTATGAGTTTGAAGAAGAGGAAACTCAAACAACGCTATACCAAGACTATGTTCCAGAAACCACTTCCGTTGCTAGTTTGAAGGAAGTTCTTTTCTTTGTAAACATTGCTTGTTTTTGCGTCTTTTTAGCCTTGTTTAGCTTTATCTTTTTAGCCCTCAAGTTTAATACAGTTCTGGCTTTTAGCCTAGCAATTGCCTTGAGTTTAGCGGCATCAAACTTTCAACGTTCAATGATTAAGAAGAAATTATATTAGATTCAAAAGGTCGGGATTTTTGTCCCGACCTATTTTTTCTACGATAGCTAAAGAGCTGCGACTAGAAAAGCGATACTTGGTCTACCGCTTTCTAAGTCACAGCCTTTTTTTATTTATTTTTACGCTTGGATGGTGTTTGAATGGCGATTTTTACTTCAAAAATCGTACCATGAGGTTTGTTATCCTTAACACTGATGGTTCCTTTTAAGGCATCAACAATCTGTTTAGCTAAGGACAAACCTAACCCAAAGCCACCTTTTTGGCGAGTACGAGCTTTGTCAACCCGATAAAAGCGATCAAAAATTTTCTTTTTATCTGCTGCAGAAATACCAATTCCATCATCAGCTACTGACAAATAGAGATTACGCTCCGTCGTAGCAATGACAAAATGAATATCTCCTTCTTCTTCTGTGTACTTGACAGCATTGTCAAACAAGATAGTCATCAGTTGCTTAAGAAGCAGCTTATCTGTTATGATGGTCCGATGAATTCGATTTTCAAAATGAAAAGCACGATTATTTTCAGAAGCAATCATTTCATAGTTGGTAAAGGTTGTGTTAAAGAAATCCGGCTCTACCTCTCCTAACTCCGGTTTAATGCCGTCATCACGACGAGCTAAATTAAGTAGATTAGTCGTTAAAAAGCGCATGTTCCGAACTTCTTCTAGACTGGAGGCAATACTCTCACTTGACTCCATAATGGTTGCCTCAGGTTTTCTGAAAAGAGTCTCTAGACGATTTTGGAGAACAGCCAATGGAGTTCGTAACTCATGACTGGCATTTTCCACAAAGCTCTGTTGCTTTTGCATGCTCTCAAGCAAGGGTTTTACACTAACACGCGCAAGATAAAGGCTGGCAAGGATGGATAAAATCCAGAAGCTAGCCATGACTACCACGATTAATTGCTCATGATTTTGACTGATTTGCTCTATCTGAGTGGTATTCATCAAAACTGCTGCATACTTGATATTGGTCGAGACAGAATCGATATTTATTTCAGATAGAATCACTCGGTAAATCTCGTCCTGACCGTAACTATTCTGAACATGAAGTTGTCGAATATGATTCAAATCCTTTTTATTAAAAGTAATCTTGTCAAGACCTAAAAAGCGGTTGCCAGTCACTAATTGATTCAAATTTGAATCTAGCAATATCACTTCTGTATTGGAACTGACCGTTGGTTTTTTATCCGTTGATGGAGGAACGGATTGACTATTGAGATCTTTGACTTCATCTGTTGCTCGATTGACAGCCAACTGGATGACATCTTGAGGATTGCCACTGAGAGACAGAAGCTTCTCATCTACTGAGGTGTAGAGACTGGAGTGCATAACCTGCAAGATAATCAAGGTCATAGCAGAGAAAATCAGAGTAAATACTCCAAAGTTACGGATAAAATAACTGAAATCCTCCGCATACCAATTCTTTTTAAATTTATTAAACATGTTTTAAAATATACCCAACACTACGCAAGGTTTGGAGGTTTTCAGCAAAGACTGATCCCTTTAATTTCTTACGAACTTTTGATACGTAAACCTCTACGACAGAGATAGTTGTATCACTATCGAATCCCCATAAACGGTCAAAAATCTGGGTTTTGGGTAAGATAACATTTTGATTTTGGAGGAAATAAACCAAGAGATCAAATTCTTTACCTAATAGTTCAACAACAGTATCATTAACTCTAACCTCATTGGTAGATAGATTTACAGTCAAATCACCATAAGAAAGAGTATTTTCGTTGAACTTACCAGAACGTTTAAGCAGGGCCTGAATACGCATCTTGAGTTCTTCTAGGTAGAATGGTTTTGTTAGATAATCATCTGCCCCAAGCTCAAATCCATGACCTTTGTCATCGAGACTTTCCTTGGCTGTCATGATCAGAACAGGAGTCGAAATACCTTTTTCACGCAATTCTTTCAAGACTTGGAATCCATTTTTTTCAGGTAACATCAAGTCCAATAAAATCAAGTCATAAACACCACTTTCAGCCTCATAAAGACCTTCTTCTCCATCAAAAACCTGCATGACATCCGCAAAATCATCCAGAAAGTCAAAGACTGAATTTGACAGGCCTAGGTCATCTTCCACTAATAGAATCTTGATCATCAAAAATTCCTCCTTATTATACCTATTATAGCAAAAATATCTTAAAAAAAACTCAACTTCCCTTGTTTTTCCAATAGAAAGTTGAGTTTTTGTAATCTAGTTAGACTAGAATCCTTAAGCTTTGCTATATTGAGCAACAGCTGCTTCAACTGCCGCTTTTTCACGCTTGATCAATTCAACGCGTGCTGCGATTTCCTTGATGCCCATACCGATGTTACGGCTAAGGGCAAGGTCAGAAAGTTGTGGCTCAAAGAAGGCCTTGTATTCTGTCAAGCGTTGCTCTGTCTTAAATACATGGGCAGGCAGAATAACAAAGCTATCAAAGCTCATATCTCCACCAAGAGCAGCCTTAATCCAAGCCCAGTTTTCACGCGCCCAAGACCACGCTGTTTCCTGGGTTGCTTGATGACCTAAGAACTGATAATACCATGCAGACAAATCTTGAGGTTTCACCACAAATTTATCCTTCCAAGAAGCAATCAAGGTTTGGATATTATCCGCATCTGTACTGTAGGCAAGAGCAGCTGCCAATTGGCGTTTAAAGGCGGCATCTGTGGCATGAGTATAAAGATCGAGATAAGTTGCGACCAATTCCTTAGTCTCATGGTGTTTCATTTCATTGATGAGAACTTGTGAACGAATAGCTGCTGGAAGTCCTGAAAGATTATCCTTGTGGGCTTCGAAAATTTGGCTAGCAACTTGACTGGCTTCCTCGTCATTTGAACGAATCATCATGGAAATTGTCAATTGACGAACCAATTCATCTTCATCAGATTCACCCTCTTTAGCTTCAAAGCCAAGACGGTCATAGTTGTAACGAGCCAGTTTAGCAATAAGGGCTTTAAAGGCTTTTTCTGCCTCTGTTCCTTCATCGATAAAGCGATCAAGCGCTCCGATAACTTGTGAAACTGCTGAAACAACGAGATAAGATTCTTCTTGTGCTAATTGATCCACTACTGGAAGCAAGTCTGCATAAGAAATGTGCCCTGCTTCAGCAAGCAAACGACGTTCTTGGACGATTTGAAGTTTACTTGTGTTATCAAGTTCTACTAGGTCTGCAAGCACAGCATCAAGTAATTGACCTTGATAGTCTGTAATGTAGTGGGCTGTATTTTCAGTGTTGAAACGAAGTGCTCCTTCATTTTCAGCAAGAAGTGCTGCATAGCCAGGAATTTCGATACTTTCAGTTTCGAGAGTATCTGGTACTCCTTTCCAGTTGCTGTTAAGTGGCACTACCCAAAGTCGGTTTTTATCTTCGTGTTCACCGATGAAGAATTGTTTTTGTGAAATCTTCAAAACATCATTTTCAACTGTGGCAGTAAGGACTGGATAACCAGGTTGCTCCAACCAAGAATCCATGAAGGCTGCTACATCACGACCAGATGCTTGTCCGAGAGCATTCCAAAGGTCACGACCAATAGTATTTCCGTATTGGTGTTTTTCAAAGTAAGCATGCAAACCTTTGGCAAAATCAGCATCCCCTAACCAACGACGAAGCATGTGCATGAGGCGACTTCCTTTGGCATAGACGATAGCTCCATCAAAGAGAGTATTGATTTCATCTGGGTGTTTGACTTCAACGTGAACAGATTGAACGCCATCCGTCGCATCGCGTTCAAGAGCCAGAGGTACTCCACCTGTTTGGAAATCTTCAAAGATATTCCAACTTGGCTCGATGGCATCCACACAGACGTATTCCATCATATTCGCGAAGCTTTCATTGAGCCAGAGGTCATCCCACCACTTCATAGTTACAAGGTTACCAAACCATTGGTGAGCAAGTTCGTGAGCAATGACAAGAGCTACCTGTTGACGGCTGGCAAAGGTTGAGTTTTCATCAACAACCAAGTAAACTTCACGGTAAGTTACCAGACCCCAGTTTTCCATAGCACCAGCTGAGAAGTCAGGAAGGGCGATGTGAAGAGACTGAGGAATTGGATACTTGACTCCGTAGTAATCTTCGTAAAACTCGATTGAGCGAACAGCGATGTCTAATGAGAAATCAAGATTTGAAAGTGGATGGGCCTTGGTTGAGTAAACACCTACCAAAGTACCATTTTTAGTTTTAGCAGTTACCCCTTGCAAATCACCAGCAACGAAAGCTAGCAAGTATGAGGACATACGTGGAGTTGTCTCAAATTTCCAGATGCCAGTTTCCTTACGGTTTTCAACGTTAATCTCAGGCATGTTTGACAAGGCAATTTCGCCTGCTGCTTGGTCAAAACGAAGAGCTAGGTCAAAGGTTGCTTTGGCTTCTGGCTCATCCACACATGGGAAGGCTTCACGGGCAAAGTGGCTCTCAAACTGAGTAGACAAGACTTCCTTCTTAACTCCATCAACTGTGTAGTAAGATGGGTAAATCCCTGTCATGTTATCTGTGATCTTACCTGAAAAAGCGATGACCAAATCAACTGAACCTGCTTCTGTAAGTTCGATATGAAGAGCTTCGTTTTCATTATCAACTGTAAATGGACGAGCTTGACCTGCTACTTCAACAGAAGCAATTTCCAAGTCTTTTTGGTGAAGGGAAATACGGTCACTTTTAGCTTGACCAGTAATAGTTACTTTTCCTGAAAACGTCTTAGTCTCACGACTCAAGTCTAAAAACAAATCATAATGTTCAGGAACAAATTTTTCGATATAATGTTCTACTGCTTGCATCATATTCTCCTATTCTAAATTTATGAGCATATGCTCTAGTTCAAACATACCTATTTTATCATATTTTAAGTCAGAAAAAAGCTTTGGACGGTGATTTCCAAAACTTTCTTCTTACTAGTAGTCTAGAGAGGGTAGACCTTGCGAAATTCTTCCAAAACAACCTTGCTGTCAGGTGTAAAAGTCAGACCTGTTTCTCCTAAGCAGTCTTTGAAAAAGTCTTCATGAACCTGACGCCAATAGGCTAAAGATTTGTCTCCCTCACCTTCCTTGTAGGCATGGTCGGCTGAAACCTGATGGAAAGGCTGAACGGAAACCTTTGTAATTTCAATAATGCAGATAGCTTGATCCTTACTGTCTAAAATAACATCAAAGGTCCCTTCTTGTGGAAGGGGTTCGTCCTCTAGTGCATAGAGGTCGTAAGCTGAGGCTGTCGCTGTTTTTTCGCCTTTAAAGACCAGTTCCGCTAAAAGGTCTGGATCCACTCCAAAGGCCCAGGCATCTATCTCATCTCCGATAGAGAGGTTGATTTTCTTGTAGGCATTCCACATTTCTTGCGGTGTCATGGGTTGCTCCTTTGTATTTTTTTACTTTCTTCTTTTACACGTTTGAGATGATCTGGATGGTCAATCTCTAAATTAAAAATCTCTGGAATAGAACTGTAGTGGATAATGCACTCAATCCCCATCTGATTCATTTTTTGTATGAAAGAAGGATTCAGATAGCCTGCTACAGCGAAATCTATCTTTTTCATCCTTGCCTTATCCTGCATCTGTCTCAGCATTTCTAACATAATGGGACTTTCCATATCATGCCATTGACTGTTTCTTACAGTCGCAAAAATAAATGAAGTCAAATCGTTCATTCCCACTACAATCTTTGAAATACCCGTTTCCAGTATCCTGTCTAAGTCAAAATACGCTGACGGTAATTCAATCATTATTCCAACTTTTCCAGTAAAACAATGCTGGCGCAATACTCTAATAGCTTGTTTTAACTGTTCAGCATCATTGACAAAAGGAAAAATAACAGACAGATTGGGATTGGTTTGATAAACTTCTGTAACGACATGTGCCTCAGCCTGAAATTCATCTGAACACGCCAATAAACGCCTAGTCCCTCTATATCCAAATAAGGGGTGGCGTTCGTCAAAATACTCTTTAGTCCCGTCTAGACTATTTGCTTCTGCATTTGTTAACTCTGAAAAGCGATACCAGACTTCTTCATCTGAGTACAAATGGCAAATAGTGTCTAAATAATCTTTTACAAATTGCTGACAACTTGGTAACAGGATGTTTTGATTGAGCTCTCTCAACAAGTATTCGCCACGAATCATACCAACATGATGAAATAGTTGTGGGTAAATTTTTTCAAGAATTTTTTCGCCACTAAGAGCCAGTTGATTTTGCATGTCCATTCACCTCGTCTTAAAAGATACAATATCAGATATCATTATATGACGCTTTCATCTAGTTCAAAAGCTTCATAAGGTTCAACTAACTCATATCCTAAAAATTCTGCTACTTTTTTGGAAGCCTCGTTATGAGCATCCCAAAGAGGAAACATATCTCTATTTAAACTCTCTAGAATCATTGCAGCACCAAGCTTTTTAGCAAAGCCATTTCCTTGTTCGTTTGGTCTAGTTGCAACTTCCACTTCAACTGCTCCACGGTAAACTAACCCTGAGGAAATCCCAGCAATCAGTTCTTTATTTTTAAGAACCACAAAGCCAAATCCACCTTTTAAAGAAAAATCCTGATAGGACTCAAAATCTCCCTTTAAATCTTGTGACCATTCTTCCTCAAAAAAGCAGTTATAAATATGATTATCAATAGGCACAATATTGTAACCTTCCTCTAAATGACTAACTAGATCATTTAGAAATTCAACTTGAAAATTTGCCTTATCCTTAAAAGAATAGCGAGTAAAAGAAATTAGCTCCACTTTCTGATGCAGAAAATCTTGCCAATTGGTATTTTCTGAAATAATAATCTTATAATCTAAACCATATTGCCTAACAAAATCTTCCCAAAATCTGGAATTCAACTCTCCTGCTAGGTATAGAAAATTCCCAACATCATAAAAGCTTGTTGTCCTATCACTGTTTCGGTAGACAGTTCCGATTTGAGATTTAAGACCATAGAAAACCATATTTTTCTTCCATGTTTTAAATAGTTCCATTATCCCCCTACTTCACCTTCCAATTACTATAGCTTGTCCGTTCTAATTCTGGAAATCCTAATAACTCTGCCTTCACCTTCAATACTAAGGGTGAGGCATTTTCTTGGGTAATTTGCTCAAGAGGAAGCCAAATTGCCTTTGCTGAATCGTTACTTCCATCAAGAACTTCATGAGGAAGGGATTTTTGAGAGCCTTCTAAATCAAGTACTATATCATAAAAGGCCATGATATGATGTACTGCGAAGTCTTGCCCTTCTTCTTGAACCAGCACATCATAAATCCTAGGATTTGAGTAACTGTTAAGTGTATATCCTGTTTCTTCCAGAACTTCTCTCTTGAGGGTTTCTGTCAAACCCTCACCGAGTTCCTGACTACCACCAGGTAAATCAAAACGATGCTGATAAGGCCCTCTCGTTTTCTCAATGCAAAGCAATTTCCCGTCTTGAAGACAGATTCCGTAGACACCAAAGTGATGTTTGATTTCCATTTTCCACTCTTTCTAAAAGTCCAAGATTGCTAGAACACCTTATCCCTTAAAAGGAAAGAGGCTATAGATCTCATGCTCCTTAATATACTTCTTTAGTATCTCTATATTCTCTTCGATTCTTGCTTGGATATCTGTCTCTTCACACGTTGACTCAGCAATAAAGAGGTGAATTTTCAATAAATCTGTCAAGTATAGCAAACGGCGTTCCATTTCCGATTCAGGACTTGAAGCTTGCTCGATTTTTGCAAGCTTTTGCTCCAAGCTATCACCATTTAAAAATCTCTGATGAACTCTCCTTCTTATTTTTTGAGTGGATTCCTCCCCTTGTTTTAACGGAGACAAAAGGAGTTTTTTATAGGCAGATAGCTTATTTTCTGTTTCTCTTTCCATATAGGCCAATAAAACCAGAGAACTATCAACAAAGGTCCAAGTGTTATAATTTCCTTCAAATGGGACTTGAATGACACTCTCCAATAATTTCTTAGACATTTCCTCTTGACTATCCAGATAAAGTAGATAGGCCAGATGATTCAGCGACTCGAGATAGCTAGCTTGGGTTTTCTTATTCTTTTTTAAAATTTTATCTAAATAGAGATGTAGATCTGGATGTTTTTCCATTTGTTCAACTACTTCTGGTAGCTTCATTTGAAATCCTTTCTATTCTTTTTTTAAAAATTTAAAGAGATTTTAGTCAACTAATCCAACTCTGCTCGACTGAACAAGTCTTTCATAGTGTTGATATCATCACAAAACTCTTTAAAGCCAAGAGCAAATCTAGCCAAAGCGTCCACCTTGGAAGAATAGGCGCAAAACATACTTCCTTCAGGATCAAAGTCGATAGCATCGCTTAATTCAGGCATTTTTCCCTCCAAAAATACCAAAGCTAGCGATTCCCAATCGTAGCCATTTCCTTCAAATCCCTCCTCTTCTCGAGTATCAAACACTTCCTGTCTGTATTCTCCATCAGGGTAATAAATGAGCGAGCCTCGAACATTTTTAGGATCCTCATCATATACAAGCAGGCTAAAAGGGGCAATTTTTTCATTTATGTTTTCGTAATCTATCATTTCTTAACTCCTTTTTTATTATCAATGGAACTGCAACATTCTAGCTTTGTAACTAGGGTTCAAAAGGGCATAAAACTATCATGCTGATTATAATAATTCAAAGCTTCGACTAAGTCTTGGAGACTTGCATCTGGTTTTTCCTCAAGTGCGACTGCAAGGACATCAATCAACTGCTCTCCATAGTAGACTAGCTGGAGATCTTGCTCCGATGCATCAGCAGGATAGACATCACTGTCTTCCACGACATCCGGATACTCTGATACCCAATCAGATAAGTCTCATTACGCTCCTGGAGATCCTTCTTGGCATACAAACAGATGCCTGAATCTCCAATTTCATAGGGGGCAATCTCTTCCCACTCTGATAAAAACTGACAGTAGAGATTGGGCAAGACAAATCCAAACTCATCTCTTTTCATAGTATACCTCTACATATCAACTGAGTATCAACTATATTACTTCAAAGACCAACCACCATCAATAGTCAGGATTTGTCCCTGCATGGCACTCGCTTTTCCACTTGCTAAAAAGAGGCTAACTTCAGCAATTTCACTTGGCTCAATCCAGCGTTTGATGGGGGTTTCACTAGCTACCCAGTCCGCCAAACCACCTGGTTCAAAGTCAGCTGCCGTCATACCCGTCTTAACTGCACCTGGTGCGATGCCAAAGACCTGAATACCAGCTTCAGCATAGTCTAGAGCCAACTGCTTGGTAAATCCAGCCAAGGCGTGTTTAGAAGAGGTATAGGCGTGACCACCACCGCCTGCTAGATTTGAAGCAATGGAGCACATATTGATGATAATCCCATGTTTATGTTCCAGCATGTGTGTCAAATAATAGCGGGTCAACTCTACTGGAGTTACGTAATTGATTTCAAAAATCTCTTGAATTTCTTGGGCGGATTGTTCTAGTAAGGGCTTGTAGGCATCCAAAACACCTGCCGTATTACAAAGAATATCGACTCGAGGGCACCAATCAAAAATAGGTTCTAAGTCAAGTGTTAAATCACGTTGTAGAAAGTGAAAGTCACCTTGTAAGGCAGGCTTTTCACCCTTATCCACACCAAAAACTTGATAACCATTCTCTAAAAAGAGTCGAGCTTGAGCCAGACCAATCCCTGAACTAACGCCTGTAATGAGTACACGTTTAGTCATGGACTTCCACCCAATCCGTCGCTAAGACATCACATGGTGTCGGACTCCACATGGAAAAACCTTCCCCTTCACCAGATACATTGATGAGGAAATAGGGTGTCACTTCAAGGGCGACCCCATTTTGTTCGATGGTATCAAAAAGCTGGACATAGTTTTCAGCCCCACCCCAGCCAGTACGTACATATTTTTTCTTAGCCTTTAGTCCAGGCAAAATTTCTTCAAATGTCATGTTTTTCTCCTTTGTTATCTATGAATCTTAATTTAATTATAACAAAAAACCGTTTTCCAACGGCTTTTTGACTGTGATTATTCTGATTTATATAAACTTGAGAAAACTATCACCATTGCAATCCAGCTTCTCTAATTTCCTTTTTAGAGGCAAACTTTCCATTTGGTCGATGCCATCTTCCTTTTCTATCTCTAAAGTAGCCACCTGTATTACTACTTTGTGATTCTTCTTCTGCTGGTGCTGGTGCTTCAGTTTCCTGCTGTTTCTGTTCTTCTTTAGCCTTCTCTTCTGCTTCTTTTTTAGCTTTTTCTTGTGCTTCTTTTTCTTCAGCTTCTTTCTTGGCTTTTTCCTCGGCTGCCTTAAGCTCTGCAGCGCGTTCTTCAGCTGACTTGACCGTATTCTTTGCAGTACCATCTGCATAATTTATTTCAGCATTGGCTGAAACGTTATCCAAGGCGACATGGGTTACGGAATACTTATCAATTTTTTCCTTGCTACTACCTAATTTAATTTCAAGCAAATTTCCATCCTTATCAATTCCTACGTATTGTAAGATAATCTGTCTTGGAATCAATTCATTATCCTTATAGACAGCTGTCACCTTATAGTCAAGGTAATAGTTTGGATGATTTGCAAGCCATGAATCAAGTCCATTTTCATAATAGAGCATGCTACTTTGATTTTTGTCATCCGTTCCAGTAAAGGCCCCTGTATTTAACCAGGCTGTCATAGGAACTAGATTGCGACCTTCATCATTTAGTCCGCTAAATTGATAACCAACTAAATGACCGCGATTCATTAACCAGGCTTCCTTTGTACCATCACCATAATAAAATTTATAGTTATGCCAACCAACTGGATCAAAGGTTAATTTAGCTTCTCTCTTTTCTTTAGGCTCATCACTATCTTTCAACTGAATATGAGCATAGGTTGCACGAGATTTGGAATCCAGTTCTCCAAGTTCAAGTTGCTTTTCGTTTCTAAAAGTAAGTAAACCAGCATCCTTGTACAATTTTGTATTATCCTGCGTGGTCTGTTCAGTCGTTACAGGTTCAGTTACTTTTGCCTCTTCCTTATGTTTCGAACAACCAACTGATGTCAGCAACGAGAGTAAAACAACAGAAGTCAAAACTATTCTTTTCATTCTATATTCTCCTAAATTATTAAAATATTTATTATATTGTTATTTTATACCATTTTATCATTTATAGTTTGTGTTTTCAAACAATTATATAAATTTTTTTATATAAAAATAGCATAAAAATCTAGTTATCCGCATAAAAACTGGACTTATCACACTTTATCAAGGTCAAAACCACTCAATTTACTACTAATTTACTACTTATGAATGAGCTTTGATACGACGATTTATCCTTGAAAAGTGAAGATATAAAGATACTTCCAATAAAATTTGAATATTTAATAGGTAGACACTTCAAAAAATGAGGTGTCTATTTTTTTACCCGATTTTGAAAGGAAGTGAACTTATGAAAACAAAAAATCAAGAATCAAAAGGTCGTTCCCCACTCTTTAAGACCATCAAACATTCATTCAGCCAATAAAAAAGAAAGGATAGGTAAAAATATGGAACTTAAATTTGTGATTCCCAACATGGAAAAAACATTCGGCAATTTAGAATTTGCTGGCGAGGATAAAGTCGTTCAGCGAAGAATCAACGGACGGCTAACTGTCTTATCAAGAAGCTATAATCTCTATTCTGATGTTCAAAGAGCAGATGATATTGTGGTGGTGCTTCCTGCTGAAGCTGGCGAAAAACATTTCGGCTTTGAGGAACGTGTGAAGTTAGTCAATCCACGTATTACCGCAGAGGGCTACAAAATCGGCACTCGTGGTTTTACAAATTACCTTTTACATGCTGACGACATGATAAAAGAATAAAGAAAGAGAGGAAAAATGATGAGATTAGCAAATGGCATTGTATTAGATAAAGACACGACTTTTGGAGAATTGAAATTCTCTGCTCTACGTCGTGAAGTGAGAATCCAAAATGAAGACGGGTCGGTTTCAGATGAAATCAAGGAACGTACCTATGACTTAAAATCCAAAGGACAAGGACGCATGATTCAAGTAAGTATTCCTGCCAGCGTGCCTTTGAAAGAGTTTGATTATAACGCACGGGTGGAACTTATCAATCCCATTGCGGACACCGTTGCTACTGCCACCTATCAAGGAGCAGATGTTGACTGGTATATCAAGGCAGACGATATTGTGCTGACAAAGGATTCTAGTTCATTCAAAGCTCAACCACAAGCAAAGAAAGAACCGACACAAGACAAATAGTCGCTAGGTAGAAAGGAGACTTTTTCGCATGAAACAGCGTGGTAAAAGGATTCGCCCATCTGGTAAAGATTTAGTCTTTCATTTTACGATAGCGTCACTCCTGCCTGTTTTCCTGCTGGTTGTCGGACTGTTTCATGTGAAGACAATCCAGCAGATCAACTGGCAGGATTTTAACCTATCACAAGCAGATAAGATTGACATTCCCTATTTAATTATCAGTTTCAGTGTCGCAATTCTTATCTGCTTGCTGGTAGCGTTTGTATTCAAACGGGTTCGCTATGATACGGTTAAACAACTTTACCACCGTCAAAAACTGGCAAAGATGATACTTGAAAACAAGTGGTATGAATCTGAACAGGTCAAAACAGAGGGTTTCTTTAAAGATAGTGCTGGTCGTACAAAGGAAAAGATAACCTACTTCCCTAAAATGTATTATCGACTTAAAAATGGCTTGATACAGATACGGGTGGAAATCACGCTGGGAAAATATCAAGACCAACTCTTACACTTGGAAAAGAAATTAGAGAGTGGCTTGTACTGTGAGCTGACGGATAAAGAGTTAAAGGATTCCTATGTGGAATATACTTTGCTCTATGACACCATAGCCAGTCGTATTTCTATTGATGAAGTAGAAGCTAAAGATGGTAAACTTCGCTTAATGAAAAACGTATGGTGGGAATATGATAAGCTCCCTCATATGTTGATTGCTGGTGGTACAGGTGGCGGTAAAACTTACTTTATACTGACACTGATTGAAGCCTTGCTTCATACAGATTCAAAACTGTATATTCTTGACCCGAAAAATGCTGACCTTGCGGACTTAGGTTCTGTGATGGCAAATGTCTACTATAGAAAAGAAGACTTGCTTTCTTGCATTGAAACATTCTATGAAGAAATGATGAAACGTAGTGAGGAAATGAAGCAGATGAAGAACTATAAGACTGGCAAAAATTATGCTTACTTAGGTCTCCCGGCACACTTCTTAATCTTTGATGAATACGTCGCTTTCATGGAAATGCTGGGAACAAAAGAAAACACCGCAGTTATGAATAAGCTGAAACAGATTGTCATGTTAGGTCGTCAAGCTGGCTTCTTTCTAATACTGGCTTGTCAACGTCCAGACGCAAAATATTTAGGCGACGGAATCCGTGATCAGTTTAATTTCAGAGTGGCTTTAGGTCGTATGTCTGAAATGGGCTATGGCATGATGTTTGGCAGTGACGTACAAAAGGATTTCTTCTTAAAGCGAATCAAAGGTCGTGGCTATGTTGATGTAGGAACAAGTGTCATATCAGAGTTTTATACTCCCCTTGTACCAAAAGGATATGATTTCTTGGAGGAAATTAAAAAGTTATCCAACAGCAGACAGTCCACGCAGGCGACGTGCGAAGCGGAAGTCGCAGGTGTGGACTGATCTTGCTGGCTGGTGTGGCAATAGCCACGCCAGCACTTAACCCCCCGTATCTAACAGGGGGGTACAAATCGACAGGAAACAGTCAAAAAAACATTAGAAAATCCTTTGGTTACAAGGGATTTACAAAATTTCAGCGTATGTCAAATGGGCTTTAAAAGTTGACATACGCCTTTTTGATTGGAGGGATTTTTACTGAATGAACAAACTTGGTTACAGCATTTAAAAGAAAAACGCTTGGCTTATGGACTATCTCAAAACCGTTTAGCTGTTGCGACTGGTATTACAAGGCAGTATCTAAGCGATATTGAAACAGGAAAAGTCAAGCCATCAGAGGATTTACAGCAGTCCCTTTGGGAAGCTCTGGAACGCTTCAATCCCGACGCTCCCCTTGAAATGCTGTTTGATTATGTAAGGATTCGCTTTCCGACAACAGACGTACAGCAGGTGGTCGAAAACATCTTACAACTGAAACTGTCCTATTTTCTTCATGAGGACTATGGTTTCTATTCTTATTCAGAGCATTATGCTTTAGGCGACATATTCGTCCTTTGCTCCCATGAACTGGACAAAGGAGTTCTGGTGGAATTGAAAGGTCGTGGGTGCAGACAATTTGAAAGCTATCTTCTGGCACAACAAAGAAGCTGGTATGAGTTCTTTATGGACGTTTTGGTGGCTGGCGGTGTGATGAAACGCCTTGACCTTGCCATTAACGATAAGACAGGGATTTTGAATATCCCTGTACTCACTGAAAAGTGCCAACAGGAAGAATGTATCTCCGTCTTCCGCAGTTTTAAAAGCTATCGCAGTGGCGAACTGGTACGCAAAGAGGAAAAGGAATGTATGGGAAACACCCTCTATATCGGTTCATTACAAAGTGAAGTTTATTTCTGTATCTATGAAAAGGACTACGAGCAGTACAAGAAAAATGATATTCCCATTGAAGACGCAGAAGTAAAAAACCGTTTTGAGATTCGATTGAAAAATGAGCGTGCCTATTATGCAGTCCGTGATTTACTCGTCTATGACAATCCAGAGCATACCGCCTTTAAAATTATCAATCGGTATATCCGTTTTGTAGATAAAGACGATTCCAAACCTCGTTCTGATTGGAAACTGAATGAAGAATGGGCTTGGTTTATTGGGAACAATCGTGAACGATTAAAACTAACCACAAAACCAGAGCCTTACTCCTTCCAAAGGACGCTGAACTGGCTATCTCATCAAGTTGCCCCGACCTTAAAGGTTGCGATTAAACTTGATGAAATCAACCAGACGCAGGTTGTAAAAGACATTCTCGACCATGCGAAACTGACAGACCGACACAAGCAGATTTTGAAGCAACAGTCAGTAAAAGAACAGGACGTGATAACAACAAAAAAATAACTCAAATACAAATTCATTGAATATAGAGAGGAGAACATTTTTATGAATTTTGGACAAAACCTTTATAACTGGTTTCTATCAAACGCTCAATCACTGGTGCTTTTAGCAATCGTTGTGATTGGCTTGTATCTTGGCTTCAAGCGTGAGTTTAGCAAACTGATTGGCTTTTTAATTATTGCGATTATTGCGGTTGGCTTAGTCTTCAACGCTGCTGGAGTAAAAGACATTTTACTAGAGCTATTCAATCGCATTATTGGTGCTTAAATAAAACCGTTCTTTTGTGGAATATAAGTGGTTTTCTTATGTTCCGCAAAGGAATGGTACACCAAACGAAGTGCGGTAGGGATTTTTGAATCTCTACAAAGAAAGGACGTGAATATATGGACGATATGCAAGTCTATATTGCGAATTTAGGCAAATACAATGAGGGCGAATTGGTCGGTGCGTGGTTTACCTTTCCCATTGACTTTGAGGAAGTCAAAGAGAAAATCGGCTTGAATGATGAATATGAGGAATACGCCATTCATGACTACGAGTTACCCTTTACGGTTGACGAATACACTTCCATTGGCGAACTCAATCGACTATGGGAAATGGTATCGGAATTACCCGAAGAATTACAATCGGAGCTATCTGCTCTGCTCACTCATTTTTCAAGCATTGAAGAACTAAGCGAACATCAAGAGGATATTATCATTCATTCCGATTGTGATGATATGTATGACGTGGCACGCTACTACATTGAAGAAACGGGTGCTTTAGGCGAAGTACCAGCTAGTCTTCAAAACTATATTGATTATCAAGCCTATGGTCGGGATTTAGACCTTTCAGGAACGTTTATCTCAACCAATCATGGGATTTTTGAAATCGTCTATTAAATCTGTCGGTACATTACTACTGGCAGATTTTCTATTTTACGGGGTGGCTCAATCAGCTACCCCTATTTTTTATGAAAGGATTGATTACATGAAGAAAATACGAAGCTATACCAGTATCTGGTCTGTGGAAAAGGTACTGTATTCTATCAATGATTTTAGACTTCCGTTTCCCATAACCTTTACGCAAATGACATGGTTTGTCGTGTCACTCTTTGCAGTGATGATACTTGGCAACTTGCCCCCTCTTTCCATGATAGAGGGAGCATTTCTCAAATACTTTGGGATTCCTGTGGCTTTCACATGGTTTATGTCTACAAAAACTTTTGATGGTAAAAAGCCTTATGGATTTTTGAAGTCTGTCATTGCTTATGCACTGCGACCAAAGCTGACCTATGCAGGAAAAAAAGTAACGCTTGGCAGAAACCAGCCACAAGAAGCCATTACAGCAGTTAGGAGTGAATTTTATGGCATATCCAATTAAATACATTGAAAACAATCTCGTCTGGAATAAAGACGGGGAATGTTATGCTTACTATGAGCTTGTTCCTTACAATTACTCATTTCTAAGTCCAGAACAGAAAATACAAGTGCATGATTCTTTCAGACAGCTTATCGCACAAAATCGTGATGGCAAAATTCATGCTTTACAAATCAGTACAGAATCCAGCATACGTTCTGCACAAGAGCGTTCCAAAAATGAAGTCACTGGCAAGCTCAAAGCGGTTGCCTATGACAAAATCGACCAACAGACAGACGCTTTAATATCCATGATTGGCGAAAATCAAGTGAACTACCGTTTCTTTATCGGCTTTAAGTTGCTTCTCAACGATCAGGAGTTTTCTATGAAAAGTCTTACCGTTGAAGCAAAAAATGCTTTGTCTGATTTTGTCTATGATGTGAACCATAAGCTGATGGGCGATTTTGTTAGTATGAGTAATGATGAAATCCTGCGTTTTCAGAAGATGGAAAAGCTCTTAGAAAATAAAATCTCTCGTCGTTTCAAAATCCGCAGGTTAGATAAGGACGACTTCGGCTATCTGATTGAACACCTTTACGGACAGACAGGCACTGCCTATGAAGAGTATGAGTACCATCTATCAAAGAAAAAGCTGGATAATGAAACGCTGATTAAATACTATGACTTGATTAAGCCTACTCGCTGTTTGGTGGAAGAAAAACAGCGATATTTGAAAATCCAGCAGGAAGATGAAACCGTCTATGTAGCTTACTTTACCATTAACAGCATTGTCGGAGAACTGGACTTCCCGTCCTCTGAAATCTTCTACTACCAGCAACAGCAATTTACATTCCCGATTGATACGTCAATGAATGTGGAAATTGTAGCGAATCGTAAAGCCCTATCTACTGTCCGCAATAAAAAGAAAGAACTGAAAGACTTGGATAACCACGCTTGGCAAAGTGATAATGAAACCAGCTCCAATGTGGCGGAAGCTCTGGAAAGTGTGAATGAGCTGGAAACCAATTTAGACCAAAGCAAGGAATCTATGTACAAGCTGTCTTATGTGGTAAGGGTATCAGCAAATGATCTTGACGAACTCAAACGTCGTTGTAATGAAGTGAAAGATTTTTATGACGATTTAAGCGTAAAACTGGTACGACCATTTGGGGATATGCTCGGCTTACATGAAGAATTTTTACCTGCCAGCAAGCGTTATATGAATGATTATATTCAATACGTGACCTCTGATTTCCTCGCTGGTTTAGGTTTTGGTGCTACTCAAATGCTGGGGGAAAATGAGGGGATTTATGTTGGCTACAGCTTAGATACTGGACGCAATGTCTATCTGAAACCTGCTCTTGCCAGTCAAGGGGTTAAGGGTTCAGTAACCAATGCGTTAGCGTCGGCTTTTGTTGGTTCGCTGGGTGGTGGTAAATCCTTTGCGAATAACCTTATCGTCTATTATGCGGTGCTTTATGGGGCACAAGCAGTGATTGTAGACCCAAAAGCAGAACGTGGCAGATGGAAAGAAACCTTGCCAGAGATTTCCCATGAAATCAATATCGTCACTCTGACTTCTGATGAGAAAAACAAAGGCTTACTTGACCCTTATGTGATTATGAAAAATCCCAAAGATTCTGAATCACTGGCTATTGATATTCTGACATTCCTTACGGGGATTTCCTCTCGTGATGGGGAACGCTTCCCAATCCTTAGAAAAGCCATTCGTGCAGTAACCAATAGTGAAGTACGAGGGTTGATGAAAGTGATTGAGGAATTACGGGTTGAGAATACGCCACTAAGTACCAGTATAGCCGACCATATCGAAAGTTTTACAGACTATGACTTTGCACATTTATTATTCAGTAATGGTTATGTGGAGCAGTCTATCAGCTTAGAAAAACAACTGAACATTATACAGGTTGCGGACTTGGTACTTCCCGACAAGGAAACTTCCTTTGAGGAATATACCACTATGGAGCTTTTATCCGTTGCTATGCTGATTGTCATTAGTACCTTTGCTTTAGACTTTATCCATACAGACCGAAGCATTTTCAAGATTGTAGATTTAGACGAAGCATGGAGCTTTTTACAGGTAGCACAAGGAAAAACACTATCTATGAAGCTGGTTCGGGCTGGTCGTGCTATGAACGCTGGGGTATATTTCGTGACCCAAAATACAGACGACCTCTTAGATGAAAAACTGAAAAATAACCTCGGCTTAAAATTTGCATTTCGTTCCACTGACCTTAACGAGATTAAAAAGACCTTAGCCTTTTTTGGTGTAGACCCAGAGGACGAAAACAATCAGAAGCGATTGCGTGATTTGGAAAACGGGCAATGCCTTATCAGTGATTTATATGGTCGTGTCGGTGTGATACAGTTCCACCCTGTATTTGAAGAACTGCTCCATGCCTTTGATACCAGACCACCTGTGCGAAAAGAGGTGTAAATGTGAAACCATCAATAGTAAACAGAATAAAATCAAACTGGACGCTGAAACGTCTAGGTAAAGTGGCAATGACAGTGGCTTTCACACTTGTGATTGCCATTTTTCTTTTAGCCATGCTGGGAACGGTGGTTCAAGCTGCGGGCTTGGTAGATGATACGGTCAATGTGGCAAATGAATACAGCCGATACCCACTTGAAAACTATCAACTGGATTTTTATGTGGATAATAGCTGGGGCTGGCTTCCGTGGAACTGGTCGGACGGGATTGGAAAACAGGTCATGTATGGACTATATGCCATTACCAATTTTATTTGGACAATCAGTTTGTATGTTTCCAATGCGACAGGTTACTTAGTACAGGAAGCCTATTCCTTAGACTTCATTTCCGCTACAGCAGATTCCATTGGTAAGAATATGCAGACCTTAGCTGGTGTGAGTGCAAACGGATTTTCAACAGAGGGTTTCTATGTCGGATTCCTCTTACTCTTGATTTTGGTTCTTGGGGTTTATGTTGCCTATACGGGACTGATAAAGAGAGAAACCACAAAGGCAATTCATGCCATTATGAATTTTGTGCTGGTGTTTATCCTATCGGCTTCCTTTATTGCCTACGCTCCCGACTACATTAAAAAAATCAATGACTTTTCATCAGACATCAGTAATGCCAGTTTATCACTTGGCACGAAGATTGTCATGCCCCATTCCGATAGTCAAGGCAAGGACAGCGTGGACTTAATCAGAGATAGCCTGTTTTCCATACAGGTTCAGCAACCGTGGCTACTGCTTCAATACAACAGTTCAGACATTGAAAGTATCGGTATTGACCGTGTGGAAAGCCTGCTCTCCACCAGCCCAGATTCCAACAATGGCGAAGACAGAGAAAAAATTGTTGCGGAAGAAATTGAAGACAGAAGCAATACCAATCTAACCATTACAAAGACCATTAACCGTTTAGGTACAGTCTTCTTCCTATTTGTCTTCAATATTGGGATTTCCATATTTGTATTCCTATTAACAGGAATCATGATTTTCTCGCAGGTACTTTTTATCATCTATGCTATGTTTCTGCCTGTGAGCTTTATTTTAAGCATGATTCCATCATTTGATGGTATGTCAAAACGAGCCATAACAAAGCTCTTTAATACCATTTTGACACGAGCTGGAATCACATTGATTATTACGACAGCATTTAGTATTTCAACCATGCTCTATACCTTATCGGCTGGTTATCCGTTCTTTTTGATTGCTTTTCTACAGATTGTGACCTTTGCAGGAATCTACTTCAAGCTGGGCGATTTAATGAGTATGTTTTCTCTACAGAGTAACGATTCTCAAAGTGTGGGAAGTCGTGTGATGAGAAAACCTCGTATGCTTATGCACGCTCACATGCACCGTCTACAGCGGAAACTTGGACGTTCCATGACTACTCTAGGGGCTGGGTCTGCCATTGTTACAGGTAAAAAAGGACAGTCGGGTTCGGGGAGTTCTGCAAGGACACAAGCAGATCACTCCCGACCAGACGGAAAGGAAAAATCAACACTTGGAAAACGTATCGGTCAAACCATCGGTACAGTAGCTGATACCAAAGACAGAATGGTAGACACTGCTAGTGGTTTGAAAGAACAGGTTAAAGATTTGCCGACCAATGCAAGATATGCAGTATATCAAGGAAAATCCAAAGTAAAAGAGAATGTCCGTGATTTAACCAGTAGTATTTCTCAAACCAAAGCGGACAGAGCCAGTGGACGCAAGGAACAGCAGGAACAAAGGCGAAAAACCATTGCGAAGCGTCGCTCTGAAATGGAACAGGTCAAACAGAAAAAACAGCCTGCTTCTTCTGTTCATGAAAGACCGACTACAAGACAAGAACAATATCATGATGAACAGACCTCAAAACAGTCTAATATTCAGACTTCATATAAGGAATCTCAACAAGCCAAACAAGAGCGTCCAGCAGTTAAGTCCGATTTTTCAAGTCCAAAAGTGGAACACCAAGGCAATACCGTTCAAGAAAAAACCGTTCAAAAGCCAGCAACTTCAACCACTACAGCAGATAGAACTTCACAACATCCAATCACAAAAGAACGTCCGTCTACTGTTCAAAGAGTACCACTACAAAATACAAGAAGTAGACCACCAATCAAAACCGCCACCATTAAGAAAGTCGGTAAGAAACCATGAAGTTGAAAACTTTAGTGATTGGTGGTTCTGGATTATTCTTGATGGTCTTCTCACTGCTTCTGTTTGTTGCCATTTTATTTTCAGATGAACAGGACAGCGGAATTTCCAATATTCATTATGGAGGTGTGAATGTTTCCGCAGAAGTGCTGGCTCATAAGCCTATGGTAGAAAAATATGCCAAAGAATATGGCGTTGAAGAATATGTCAACATACTTCTTGCGATTATACAGGTGGAATCGGGCGGTACTGCGGAAGATGTTATGCAGTCCTCGGAATCCCTCGGTCTTCCACCTAATTCATTGAGTACAGAAGAATCCATTAAGCAAGGTGTGAAGTATTTCAGTGAATTATTAGCCAGTAGCGAAAGGCTCAGTGTAGATTTAGAATCGGTTATCCAGTCCTACAATTATGGTGGTGGTTTCTTAGGGTATGTGGCTAATCGTGGAAATAAATATACCTTTGAACTGGCTCAAAGTTTCTCAAAAGAGTATTCAGGTGGCGAAAAAGTGTCTTACCCCAATCCCATAGCCATACCTATCAATGGGGGCTGGCGATACAACTATGGCAATATGTTTTATGTGCAACTGGTAACGCAGTATCTTGTCACAACAGAGTTTGATGATGATACGGTACAAGCCATCATGGACGAAGCACTGAAATATGAGGGCTGGCGATACGTTTACGGTGGAGCTTCCCCGACTACTTCTTTTGATTGTAGCGGACTGACACAATGGACGTATGGAAAAGCTGGAATTAACTTACCACGAACCGCACAACAGCAATATGATGTGACCCAGCATATCCCACTATCGGAAGCACAAGCTGGCGATTTGGTTTTCTTTCATTCTACCTATAACGCTGGCTCTTATATTACTCATGTTGGGATATACCTTGGCAATAACCGTATGTTTCATGCAGGCGACCCAATCGGTTATGCCGACTTAACAAGCCCCTACTGGCAACAGCATTTAGTGGGAGCAGGACGAATCAAACAATGAGAAAGGAAGATTTAATGATGAAATTTAGAAAAAATCAGAATAAAGAAAAACAGATACCAAAGGAAAAGAAACCTCGTGTCTACTATAAGGTCAATCCTCATAAAAAGGTTGTGATTGCCTTGTGGGTACTTTTAGGGCTTAGTTTCAGCTTTGCGATATTCAAGCACTTTACAGCTATAGATACTCATACTATTCACGAAACAACTATCATAGAAAAGGAATACGTTGATACTCATCATGTAGAAAATTTTGTAGAGAACTTTGCGAAAGTCTACTATTCATGGGAGCAATCCGATAAGTCCATTGATAATCGAATGGAAAGTCTAAAAGGCTATCTGACAGATGAACTTCAAGCTCTCAATGTTGATACAGTACGCAAAGATATTCCTGTATCGTCTTCTGTAAGAGGATTTCAGATATGGACGGTAGAGCCAACTGGCGACAATGAGTTTAATGTAACCTACAGTGTAGACCAGCTCATTACAGAGGGAGAAAATACAAAGACCGTCCACTCTGCTTATATAGTGAGTGTCTATGTAGATGGTTCTGGAAATATGGTACTGGTTAAGAATCCGACCATTACCAACATACCTAAGAAATCAAGTTATAAACCAAAAGCCATTGAAAGTGAGGGGACGGTTGATTCCATTACAACCAATGAAATCAATGAGTTTTTAACGACGTTCTTCAAGCTCTATCCTACAGCGACAGCCAGTGAACTTTCCTACTATGTGAATGACGGGATATTAAAACCAATCGGAAAAGAGTACATCTTTCAAGAACTGGTAAATCCTATTCACAATCGTAAGGATAATCAAGTCACGGTATCGCTGACAGTGGAGTATATCGACCAGCAGACCAAAGCAACGCAGGTATCTCAATTTGATTTGGTACTTGAAAAGAACGGGAGTAATTGGAAGATTGTAAAATAACAAATATTGGTACATGATTACAGATACTTTGTAATCATGTACTCTTTTTGATAAAAAATTGGAGATTCCTTTACAAATATGCTCTTACGTGCTATAATTTAAGTGACTATTTAAAAGGAGTTAATAAATATGCGGCAAGGTATTCTTAAATAAACTGTCAATTTGATAGCGGGAACAAATAATTAGATGTCCTTTTTTAGGAGGGCTTAGTTTTTTGTACCCAGTTTAAGAATACCTTTATCATGTGATTCTAAAGTATCCAGAGAATATCTGTATGCTTTGTATACCTATGGTTATGCATAAAAATCCCAGTGATAAAAGTATTTATCACTGGGATTTTTATGCCCTTTTGGGTTTTTGAATGGAGGAAAATCACATGAAAATTATTAATATTGGAGTTTTAGCTCATGTTGATGCAGGAAAAACTACCTTAACAGAAAGCTTATTATATAACAGTGGAGCGATTACAGAATTAGGAAGCGTGGACAAAGGTACAACGAGGACGGATAATACGCTTTTAGAACGTCAGAGAGGAATTACAATTCAGACAGGAATAACCTCTTTTCAGTGGGAAAATACGAAGGTGAACATCATAGACACGCCAGGACATATGGATTTCTTAGCAGAAGTATATCGTTCATTATCAGTTTTAGATGGGGCAATTCTACTGATTTCTGCAAAAGATGGCGTACAAGCACAAACTCGTATATTATTTCATGCACTTAGGAAAATGGGGATTCCCACAATCTTTTTTATCAATAAGATTGACCAAAATGGAATTGATTTATCAACGGTTTATCAGGATATTAAAGAGAAACTTTCTGCCGAAATTGTAATCAAACAGAAGGTAGAACTGTATCCTAATATGTGTGTGACGAACTTTACCGAATCTGAACAATGGGATACGGTAATAGAGGGAAACGATGACCTTTTAGAGAAATATATGTCCGGTAAATCATTAGAAGCATTGGAACTCGAACAAGAGGAAAGCATAAGATTTCATAATTGTTCCCTGTTCCCTGTTTATCACGGAAGTGCAAAAAACAATATAGGGATTGATAACCTTATAGAAGTGATTACGAATAAATTTTATTCATCAACACATCGAGGTCAGTCTGAACTTTGCGGAAAAGTTTTCAAAATTGAGTATTCGGAAAAAAGACAGCGTCTTGCATATATACGTCTTTATAGTGGCGTACTGCATTTGCGAGATTCGGTTAGAATATCGGAAAAGGAAAAAATAAAAATTACAGAAATGTATACTTCAATAAATGGTGAATTATGTAAAATCGATAAGGCTTATTCCGGGGAAATTGTTATTTTGCAGAATGAGTTTTTGAAGTTAAATAGTGTTCTTGGAGATACAAAGCTATTGCCACAGAGAGAGAGAATTGAAAATCCCCTCCCTCTGCTGCAAACGACTGTTGAACCGAGCAAACCTCAACAAAGGGAAATGTTACTTGATGCACTTTTAGAAATCTCCGACAGTGACCCGCTTCTGCGATATTATGTGGATTCTGCGACACATGAAATCATACTTTCTTTCTTAGGGAAAGTACAAATGGAAGTGACTTGTGCTCTGCTGCAAGAAAAGTATCATGTGGAGATAGAAATAAAAGAGCCTACAGTCATTTATATGGAAAGACCGTTAAAAAAAGCAGAGTATACCATTCACATCGAAGTTCCACCGAATCCTTTCTGGGCTTCCATTGGTCTATCTGTAGCACAGCTTCCATTAGGGAGCGGAGTACAGTATGAGAGCTCGGTTTCTCTTGGATACTTAAATCAATCGTTTCAAAATGCAGTTATGGAGGGGATACGCTATGGCTGTGAACAAGGATTGTATGGTTGGAATGTGACGGACTGTAAAATCTGTTTTAAGTATGGCTTATACTATAGCCCTGTTAGTACCCCAGCAGATTTTCGGATGCTTGCTCCTATTGTATTGGAACAAGTCTTAAAAAAAGCTGGAACAGAATTGTTAGAGCCATATCTTAGTTTTAAAATTTATGCGCCAAAGGAATATCTTTCACGAGCATACAACGATGCTCCTAAATATTGTGCGAACATCGTAGACACTCAATTGAAAAATAATGAGGTCATTCTTAGTGGAGAAATCCCTGCTCGGTGTATTCAAGAATATCGTAGTGATTTAACTTTCTTTACAAATGGACGTAGTGTTTGTTTAACAGAGTTAAAAGGGTACCATGTTACTACCGGTGAACCTGTTTGCCAGCCCCGTCGTCCAAATAGTCGGATAGATAAAGTACGATATATGTTCAATAAAATAACTTAGTGTATTTTATGTTGTTATATAAATATGGTTTCTTGTTAAATAAGATGAAATATTCTTTAATAAAGATTTGAATTAAAGTGTAAAGGAGGAGATAGTTATTATAAACTACAAGTGGATATTGTGTCCTGTATGTGGAAATAAAACACGATTAAAGATAAGGGAAGATACTGAATTAAAAAAATTCCCCCTCTATTGTCCGAAATGCAGACAAGAAAATTTAATTGAAATAAAGCAGTTCAAAGTAACTGTGATTACAGAGCCAGACGCAAAGACGCAGAGCCGATAAAATGAGATTAATACAATCTCATTTTATCGGCTCTTTCCGTTATGTATGGATTCTTTTAATTAGTCTTCGATGTTTCTTGCTTCGTTGATACCGCTGGCTAAAGATTCCATTAAGGATAGTTCTTTGTCTGTAAAGCTATCCATGTATTTCTCTATCTGTAATCGTCGGGTGCTTTTTACCAAGTTATTAGCAGGTAGGGGTCCCGAGCGCCTACGAGGAATTTGTATCGATAAGAAATAGATTTAAAAATTTCGCTGTTATTTTGTACATTTAACTTGACGGTGACATCTCTCTATTGTGAGTTATTAGTGGTACAGTTTTCAACCGTTTTAATTATAAAAAAGTGGTGCATTTTTAAATTGGCACAAACAGGTAACGGTTATTGCAGGTGTATTTCTTATCTATGGGTTTAACATGGATTTTATCATTAAAATCATGAGTATTGTCCGAGAGTGATTGGTCTTGCGTATGGTTAACCCTAAAGTTATGGAAATAAGACTTAGAAGCAAACTTAAGAGTGTGTTGATTGTGCATTATCTTAAAATTTTGTATAATAGGAATTGAAGTTAAATTAGATGCTAAAAATTTGTAATTAAGAAGGAGGGATTCGTCATGTTGGTATTCCAAATGCGTAATGTAGATAAAACATCTACTGTTTTGAAACAGACTAAAAACAGTGATTACACAGATAAATAAATACGTTAGATTAATTCCTACCAGTGACTAATCTTATGACTTTTTAAACAGATAACTAAAATTACAAACAAATCGTTTAACTTCTGTATTTGTTTATAGATGTAATCACTTCAGGAGTGATTACATGAAAAAAAATATAAAATATTCTCAAAACTTTTTAACGAGTGAAAAAGTACTCAACCAAATAATAAAACAATTGAATTTAAAAGAAACCGATACCGTTTACGAAATTGGAACAGGTAAAGGGCATTTAACGACGAAACTGGCTAAAATAAGTAAACAGGTAACGTCTATTGAATTAGACAGTCATCTATTCAACTTATCGTCAGAAAAATTAAAACTGAATACTCGTGTCACTTTAATTCACCAAGATATTCTACAGTTTCAATTCCCTAACAAACAGAGGTATAAAATTGTTGGGAATATTCCTTACCATTTAAGCACACAAATTATTAAAAAAGTGGTTTTTGAAAGCCGTGCGTCTGACATCTATCTGATTGTTGAAGAAGGATTCTACAAGCGTACCTTGGATATTCACCGAACACTAGGGTTGCTCTTGCACACTCAAGTCTCGATTCAGCAATTGCTTAAGCTGCCAGCGGAATGCTTTCATCCTAAACCAAAAGTAAACAGTGTCTTAATAAAACTTACCCGCCATACCACAGATGTTCCAGATAAATATTGGAAGCTATATACGTACTTTGTTTCAAAATGGGTCAATCGAGAATATCGTCAACTGTTTACTAAAAATCAGTTTCATCAAGCAATGAAACACGCCAAAGTAAACAATTTAAGTACCGTTACTTATGAGCAAGTATTGTCTATTTTTAATAGTTATCTATTATTTAACGGGAGGAAATAATTCTATGAGTCGCTTTTGTAAATTTGGAAAGTTACACGTTACTAAAGGGAATGTAGATAAATTATTAGGTATACTACTGACAGCTTCCAAGGAGCTAAAGAGGTCCCTAGCGCCTACGGGGAATTTGTATCGATAAGGAATAGATTTAAAAATTTCGCTGTTATTTTGTACAATAAGGATAAATTTGAATGGTACCATAAACGACCGTTTATGGTACCTTTTCATTTTCCTGCTTTTTCTAAATGTTTTTTAAGTAAATCAAGTACCAAAATCCGTTCCTTTTTCATAGTTCCTATATAGTTATACTTAATGAGTTATGGTACATTTAAATTATAAAATTAAGGAGGTTTTTTTATGATTTTTGGCTATGCTCGAGTGAGTACGGATGATCAAAATCTTAGTTTACAAATTGATGCACTTACTCATTATGGAATTGATAAATTATTTCAAGAAAAAGTAACTGGTGCGAAAAAAGACCGACCGCAATTAGAAGAAATGATCAACCTACTACGTGAAGGAGATTCTGTTGTCATTTACAAGTTAGATCGAATTTCACGATCAACTAAACATTTGATTGAACTTTCTGAATTATTTGAAGAACTTAGTGTCAATTTTATATCTATTCAAGATAACGTAGATACTTCAACGTCTATGGGAAGATTCTTTTTCCGAGTTATGGCTAGTTTAGCAGAACTGGAACGGGATATTATTATTGAACGAACTAACTCTGGTCTTAAGGCAGCCAGAGTCCGAGGAAAAAAAGGGGGCCGTCCAAGTAAAGGTAAGCTATCAATTGATTTAGCTTTAAAAATGTATGACAGCAAAGAGTATTCTATTCGTCAAATTCTTGATGCCTCTAAATTAAGCAAAACAACCTTTTACCGTTACCTCAATAAAAGGAATGCTTAAGATATGGCTATGAAAAGAATTTTAACTACTTCACAGCGTGAACAACTTCTTTCTGTAGACCACTTATCAGAAGAGGATTTTAAAGCGTATTTTAGTTTTTCTGATTATGATCTGGAGGTTATTAATCAACACCGTGGAAAGGTCAATAAACTAGGATTTGCGATACAACTTTGTTTGGCCCGGTATCCTGGGTGTTCTTTAAGTAATTGGCCGATTAAATCAACCAGACTAACTTCTTATGTGAGTCGACAGCTCCATCTTGATGCAATTGATTTAAATTCATATGATCATAGAAATACACGTGCAAATCACTTCAACGAGATCTTAGAAGTATTCAACTATCATCGATTCGGTAGTGCTAATACACAAAAACAGTTAATAGAATATTTAATTGAACTAGCTTTAGAAAATGATGACTCTATCTATCTAATGAAAAAAACAATTGATTTCTTAACTCGAAAAAGAATTATTTTTCCATCTATAGCTACACTTGAAGACATTATAAGCCGCTGTCGAGATAAAGCAGAAAACAACTTATTTTCAATATTACTCTGTTCATTAACAGATATACAAATTGAAAAACTAGAGAGTTTGTTTCAAATTTATGAAGAGACGAAAATAACTAAACTCGCTTGGCTAAAAGACATTCCAGGTAAGGCAAATCCAGAAAGCTTTATGAGTATTTGTAAAAAAGTGGAAGTGATTGCTTCCATGGGACTCGGGACAATTAATGTCTCCCATATTAATCGGAACAGGTTTCTTCAGCTAGCTAGACTAGGGGAAAATTATGATGCATATGACTTCTCCCGTTTTGAGCTTGAAAAAAGATACTCTTTACTTATTGCTTTTTTAGTCAATCATCATCAATATCTGATCGATCAACTGATTGAGATTAATGACCGCATTTTAGCAAGTATTAAACGCAAAGGGACACGTGATTCACAAGAACAGTTAAAAGAAAAAGGAAAATTGGCTACTAAAAAATTGGAACATTATGCTTCTTTAATTGATGCTCTTCACTTTGCAAAAGATAATGATAGTAATCCTTTTGACGAAATTGAACGAATCATGCCTTGGGAAGATTTAGTACAAGATGGAGAAGAAGCTAAAAAAATTACAGGTAATAAAAATCATGGCTATTTAGAAATGGTTCGAAATAAAGCTAATTACCTCCGAAGATACACGCCAATGTTATTGAGGACCCTTTCGTTCAAAGCAACTCCGGCAGCAAATCCAGTCCTCATGGCCCTAACTCAACTAACTGATTTACACAATAGTGGTAAAAGAAAAATACCGGCAGATACTTCTACTGATTTTGTGAGTAAAAAATGGAAAAGCCTTGTTCGGCCAGAAGAGGGGAAAATAGATCGGTCTTACTATGAGTTAGTAGCTTTCACCGAGCTAAAGAACAATATTCGATCAGGAGATATTTCAGTTGAAGGAAGTATGATCCATCGAAATATTGATGATTACTTAGTTGATTTATCTGCTTGTATTGATTCAGAAACTATTCCAGACACGTTTGAGGACTATTTAAAGGATCGGGAAATAATTTTAGATTTACAGCTTCAATTTTATTCGACAGTTGATAAGAGAATTTCAAGAGCAAACCTTAAAAAGTTGGAAAAAGTTACACCTAGCGAAGCAGAAATATATAGAAAAAAACTTTATTCAATAATTCCTAAGATAAGGCTTAGTGATCTTTTAATTGAGGTGGACAGTTGGACCAACTTTTCACAAGAATTTAGTCATGATTCTACAGGGAAACCGCCGAGTGAACAAGAAAGAAAAATTATTTTTGCTGCTTTGCTGGGTTTAGGGATGAATATTGGTCTTGAAAAAATGGCCCAATCAACTCCTGGAATTTCTTATTCTCAGTTAGCCAATGCCAAACAATGGCGCTTTTATAAAGAAGCTCTGACTCGTGCTCAATCTGTTTTGGTTAATTATCAGTTAAAGCTTCCTGTTGCAGACTTTTGGGGTGAAGGAAAAACCACTGCTTCAGACGGAATGCGCGTCCCAGTGGGCGTCTCAGCTCTAAAATCCGATGTTAATCCACATTACAAAAGTATGGAAAAAGGAGCTACAATGATTCGATCAATAAATGATAGGCATACGACTCATCATATCGAGGTTGCTTCAACTAATACAAGGGAAGCTACTCATACCCTTGATGGCCTACTTTATCATGAAACAGATCTAGATATTGAGGAACATTTTACTGATACAAATGGGTATTCTGATCAGGTGTTTGGAATGACCGCATTACTAGGCTTTGATTTTGAACCTCGCATCAGAAATATAAAAAAATCACAATTATTTTCTATCAAATCACCTTCCTACTACCCTAACTTATCAGAAGATATAAGCGGAAAAATCAATGTAAAAATTATTGAAGAAAACTATGATGAAATTAAACGAATCGCCTATTCGATTCAAACAGGAAAAGTATCTAGTTCTTTACTATTAGGAAAGCTAGGCTCATACGCACGTAAGAATAGAGTAGCTCTTGCACTGAGAGAACTAGGTCGCATTGAAAAGAGCATTTTTATGATAGATTATATTACAGATAGTGAGCTACGGCGAAGGATCACTCATGGACTAAATAAGACAGAAGCGATTAATGCTTTAGCTAGAGAACTATTTTTTGGGCGACGCGGAAAATTTATGGAGCGCGATATTCGCCGACAACTTCAAAGTGCTAGTGCGCTTAATGTGTTAATAAATGCAATAAGTATATGGAACGCCGTCTACTTACAAGCAGCTTATAATTATCTCGTCAAAATAGATCCCGAAGTAACTAAGTATATGAAGCATGTATCTCCTATTAATTGGGAGCATATCACTTTTCTTGGAGAGTATAAATTTGACTTGTTATCTATTCCTAAACACTTAAGAGAATTGAATATAAAAAATAAATAGGCCTTGAAACATTGGTTTAGTGGGAATTTGTACCCCTTATCGATACAAATTCCCACTAAGCGCTCGGGACCCCAGGTAAGAAAAATTCATCAACGGAAACATGAAGTAACGATACAAGGTCATAAAGAACTTGTATGCTGGGGTGTTGCCCTTTATTTTCAATATTAGTTAAGTACCGTGGGTCAATTTCAATCAATGCTCCCACTTGTTCACGAGTTAAACCTCGTTTCAATCGAGCTTCTTTAATGGCTAAACCAAAGGCTCTAAAATCATATTTATCTTCTTTTTTACGCATAGTAGACCACCTCTATACATTTTATTGTTCCTACTGAATTAAAAACAGGTATAGAAAAACGTGTTATATGGTTTATAGGTTTATATTTAATAAAAAGCACTACTAAACGCCAATAAAAAAAACCGTTATATGGTAGTGCTATTTACGCTGTTAAAATATTGTATATTACTTCCAAATGGCGGTTTGTTGGAGGTCAACGTCGCCATGAAGTACATCATATACAATAAATTTCCTTACATTGGGTTCTTGTCAAAAAAAGTCGTCTATCTGCAATAGATAAGTACGTCCACCAATGTGGTTTTATAAATCATATAGATAGAATAACAGAAGCATGTAAACAGAGAAATAAATCTGTTTATATGCTTTTTTGGCTATTCAGAACTTTTTTACAAAGTTTATTTATCAGTAATGCAACAAATCCCCCTTTCACATTGGGACTAAGAGTGAAAGGAGATAAACGAGCAAGGCTCACTTCCTTTCCTAGACAGAAAGGGGGTGAGAAACATGAAACCATCTTCTTTTCAGACCACAATAGAAAATCAGTTTGACTATATCTGTAAACGTGCTATGGAAGACGAGCGAAAGAATTATATGCTTTATCTTTCAAGGATTGCAAAGCGTGAGGTGTCCTTTTCGGATGTTGGCGATTATCTTGTTAGCCAGTTTGCGACAACAGATAACTATTCAACTGACTTTCAGATTTTTACACTCAATGGGTTATCAGTAGGCGTTGAAAATGATTTGTTGAGTGAAGCATTACGTGAGTTGCCAGACAAGAAACGTGAAATTCTACTGCTGTTTTACTTTATGGACATGAGCGATTCAGAAATTGCAGACCTGTTGAAATTGAACCGTTCTACTGTCTATCGGCATAGAACCAGTGGACTAGCCTTAATTAAAAAGTTTATGGAGGAATTTGAAGAATGAAAACACAATATCCTATGATTCCCTTTCCTCTCATTGTAAAGGCAACAGATGGCGATACCGAAGCGATTAACCAGATTCTACATCATTACAGAGGGTACATAACGAAGCGTTCCCTACGACTTATGAAAGATGAATATGGCAATCAAAGTATGGTCGTTGATGAAGTCTTACGTGGAAGAATGGAAACCAGACTGATTACAAAGATTTTGTCATTTGAAATTAAGTAATATCCTCTCTCCTTTCGTGGAAGCGTGCTAAACCATTCCACGCTTCCCGAACAGGGAGGTTTGTTATTCCACCAAAGCATATTGAGCTTTCAATGTGTTTTGATAGGCTAACGAGCCATTGTTCTTTGAAAACTGAATAAAAGTAATCGAATACGTTTCGATAAGAAAAGAGCCAACGGAACTAACCGCCATGACCTATCTTATAAAGATAGCGAGCGATTCATGTTAGTGATCCGAGAAGCAATCTTTAGCAGGATTGCCTGCAACGACATTCTTATCGTGATAATGATACTCCCATACAGTCAATAGTCCGAGCGTGATAAAACCGTCGCAGGCAATGAGTATGGCTACATGAGAACCATGCAGGGGTGGAACTCCCGTGAGCTTTGCTAAAGCTGTTCGATTGCTGGTAAAACAACTTTTATGAAATCCAAATAAGTGATTTGGAAAGGAGGATTTTATGAAGCAGACTGACATTCCTATTTGGGAACGTTATACCCTAACCATTGAAGAAGCGTCAAAATATTTTCGTATTGGCGAAAACAAGCTACGACGCTTGGCAGAGGAAAATAAAAATGCAAATTGGCTGATTATGAATGGCAATCGTATTCAGATTAAACGAAAACAATTTGAAAAAATTATAGATACATTGGACGCAATCTAGCGTCGCCAAAGGGTCTTGTATATGATAAAATAGTATTAAGTCGTATCAAGGCTCTTTCCATAAAGGAAAGGAGCAAATGCCATGTCAGAAAAAAGACGTGACAATAAAGGTCGAATCTTAAAGACTGGAGAGAGCCAACGAAAAGACGGAAGATACTTATACAAATATATAGATTCATTTGGAGAACCGCAATTTGTTTACTCGTGGAAACTTGTGGCTACAGACCGAGTACCAGCAGGAAAGCGTGATTGTATCTCACTTAGAGAGAAAATCGCAGAGTTACAGAAAGACATTCATGATGGTATTGATGTTGTAGGAAAGAAAATGACACTCTGCCAGCTTTACGCAAAACAGAACGCTCAAAGACCAAAGGTTAGAAAAAACACTGAAACTGGACGCAAATATCTTATGGATATTTTGAAGAAAGACAAGTTAGGTGTAAGAAGTATTGACAGTATTAAGCCATCAGACGCTAAAGAATGGGCTATTAGAATGAGTGAAAATGGTTATGCTTATCAAACCATCAATAACTACAAACGTTCTTTAAAGGCTTCATTCTATATTGCTATACAAGATGATTGTGTTCGGAAGAATCCATTTGACTTTCAACTGAAAGCAGTTCTTGATGATGATACTGTCCCTAAGACCGTACTAACAGAAGAACAGGAAGAAAAACTGTTAGCCTTTGCAAAAGCTGATAAAACCTACAGCAAAAATTATGATGAAATTCTGATACTCTTAAAAACAGGTCTTCGTATTTCAGAGTTTGGTGGTTTGACACTTCCAGATTTAGATTTTGAGAATCGTCTTGTCAATATAGACCATCAGCTATTGAGAGATACTGAAATTGGGTACTACATTGAAACACCAAAGACCAAAAGTGGCGAACGTCAAGTTCCTATGGTTGAAGAAGCCTATCAAGCATTTAAGCGAGTGTTAGCGAATCGAAAGAATGATAAGCGTGTTGAGATTGATGGATATAGTGATTTCCTCTTTCTTAATAGAAAGAACTATCCAAAAGTGGCAAGTGATTACAACGGCATGATGAAAGGTCTTGTTAAGAAATACAATAAGTATAACGAGGATAAATTGCCACACATCACTCCACATAGTTTGCGACATACATTCTGTACCAACTATGCAAATGCAGGAATGAATCCAAAGGCATTACAGTACATTATGGGACATGCTAATATAGCCATGACGCTGAACTATTACGCACATGCAACATTCGATTCTGCAATGGCAGAAATGAAACGCTTGAATAAAGAGAAGCAACAGGAGCGTCTTGTTGCTTAGTAGTACAAATGAATTTACTACTTATTTACCACTTCTGACAGCTAAGACATGAGGAAATATGCAAAGAAACGTGAAGTATCTTCCTACAGTAAAAATACTCGAAAGCACATAGAATAAGGCTTTACGAGCATTTAAGAAAATATAAAAAGATAATTAGAAATTTATACTTTGTTTTAAACAAAAAGAGCGAAATAGAATCTCGCTCTTGAATAAAAGTTAATGTAAAAATAGAAAAGCTTAAATCATATTTTAAAAATTTAATTCTTTTGATTATTTTATTTCTATAAATTTCTGATATATTTTCTTAGTTAATTCTTCTTGCTGGCTTGCTGTTAGTCGTGAAGAGGTACGAATCAGAACTGTACCATATACATAATGAGAACCAGGTTGAAGAGAGGTTCCATCATATGTACTAATATATTTATTACGCTGTTCTGCTTCCTCTTTTGTTTTATATACCTCTATATTTCCGCCTGCATCATTTCCTTTTTGAATAATATCAGAACCCTCCACCGGAGGAGTTACTTGATTATCTACAAAATAAACAGACGCCGTATAACCACCTTGTTTATTTAGATGCTTATTAGGATCATTACTTTCTGTCACAGATTGTACTCCAGTAATTGTATCAACTTCTTTAAGTCTTTCCTCAATAAATGTACTAGATGGATTCGTAATTTGTTTTAATTGAGTGACGCTATTTTTGTATTTTTCAAGTTTATTCTTTAATTCATTTTGATTTTCTTCATAACTTATTGGTTGATTCATTTCATTAATTTGATTTTCAATATCTTTTGTTTTTTTCTCCATTTCTGGTACTTTTCTTATTGATTTTTGAGTTTTTTCTACAGAATTCTTTAAGTCATCTAAAGTATTTGATTCTAATGCTTCTTCGCCTTTTTCAACTACCGTTTCGGCCTCAGATACTAAGTCTTCAATATCCTTATTTTTTTCTTTTAGAGATACCGAAGCTTTTTCAAAATTACTGACAGCAGTTTTATAAGGTACATAAGATAAAAAGTAATAACCTAAACCAACACCTAGTATCGCAAATATCATAATTGATATGACTACTACAATTTTTTTCATATTTACTTCCTTTTCAAAAAAATATTTATTTTATTATACTATTATTAGTTTGTATTTTCAAACAATTATATAAATTTTTTTTAACAAAAAGAGCGAGATAAAATCTCGCTCTCAGATTGAAGACAAAGTCCTTGGAAGTGAAGTTTCTAAGGGCTTTTCTTTGTGTAAAGTCGTATAATAGAGGTAAG
>NZ_JALDUI010000015.1 GCF_023115445.1 Streptococcus sp. oral taxon 431
GTTTGTCAAGCGACGTCTAGCGCCAAAGAGCCCTACGACTTTACAAGACACCTCTACTTTAACATAAAGAAAAAGTATTGAGTACTCTCTCCCGTCGGAGATTTTCTCACTACTAATCTTAGTATGTTTTCTACACAAAAATAGGTTCCATAATATCTATAGGGGATTTACCCACTACAAATATTATAGAGCCGATAATATGCGTTTGATCATAGACAGATCTATTTCATTTTTTACTATAGTTGATTGAAATAAGATATGAACAAAGAGGTTAGGAAAGTCAAATTAATTTTTAAAAATGTTTTAGAATCCATGACGTGCTACTCTAAGTTCAATCCACTATAAAATTAAGTTTTTAACTAGCCTCTGAATGATTACTGAAGATTAACCTTGTTTTTCAAGATGTAGTAGTTTCCGAGATAGAAGACTGCGATAAGGATTAGGTCTTTGAAGATTTCATAAGTAAGCATCATATTGTAATGGGTACCAAAGTTTAAGAAGAGATCACTGAATCCAAGGACAACATGAATGACAATATAGGCTAAAACTGCAAGAGCTGTACGGTATTCATTAAAGAGTTGTCCGATTGAGATTGCCAAGTAGATGCATAGTATGCCTGCTACAGTGCTGAGGATGAATGAAATCAGAGATAAGCTGATACTGTCTAGGTACTGTTGGAACAAGTCTTTAAAAGCAAGGAAATCAACAGAATTAGGCTCAATTATCACAAGAATGATATAAATGCTCAGAACCAATACTGCTGAACTGATCAGAGACCAAATGAAGGCCCCCAAGAGTTTGGCTAGGATAATCTGGTGTTCGGAAACTGGCAAGGTCAAAGTGAGATAACCTTGTCGGTCATAGACACTACCTTTGAAGCGACGGATGATCAAAATCAAGGTTGAAATCCCAAGCGTAATCATCAAGCCACCAAATACGAGTGCAAGAAAAACAAGTAGAATAGGTTGACTTTCTTTGATGGGTAGATTGTTATAGGTCTTTGCTTGAATTCCGATAAGACCAGAAAGTGCTAACACAGCACCATAGAGGGCTAAATACCATTTGTTAACATTTTTAAATTCATAACGAACTAAATTCCAAAACATAATAATCTCCTTTATCTAGGCTTTGAATTCGTGGCGGAAGAGCTGGTCGATAGACTCTCCAGACTCATAGCGAATATCATCAACATTTCCTTGACGGACGACTTTTCCATCCTTTAGGAAGATAATCTCATCCAAGATTGGTTCGATATCTGAAATCAAGTGAGTTGAAATCAAGACAGTCGAAGTTGGAGAGTAGTTGTTAATGATGGTGTTCAAGATATAGTCACGAGCTGCGGGGTCGACACCACCGATTGGTTCATCAAGGACATATAGACGAGCATCACGACTCATGACAAGAATCAACTGAACCTTTTCTTTGTTTCCTTTTGAGAGTTTCTTGAAACGGCTGTTCTCATCGATGCCAAGGTCACGAAGGAGACCTTGAGCACGTTCCAGATTAAAATCTTGGTAGAAGGTCTTGAAATAAGTGAGAGCTTCCTTGACTTTCATTTGCTCGTTTAGATAGGTCGTATCAGGCAGATAAGAAACAATCGCTTTAGTTGCTGGACTTGGTTCCATGCCATTAATAAGGATACGCCCTTCCTCTGGCTGTAGCAAGCCGTTGATTAGTTTAATCAAGGTTGTTTTTCCAGAACCGTTTGGGCCAAGGAGGCCAACGATTTTTCCAGCTGGAATTTCAAGGGAAACATTTGTAAGAGCAGGGCTTGCTCCATAGGATTTTGACACATTTTCAAATGCTAACAAGGTCATAGTTTAAACTCCTTCAATATAATCTCTCAAAACAGTCGGTAGTTCTTCTTTTTCATAGCCGAATTCTACCATGCCTGTTACAAACTGTTGCAGCTGTTCTTCTGACAGTTGCTTACGGGATTGGAGGATCAAGTCCAAATCCTCTGTGACAAAGCGTCCAGATGTTCGCTTGGTATAGACAAAGCCTTCTCTCTCCAAGTCCGATAGGGCGCGCTGGATGGTGTTGGGATTGACACCTGCCTCGCTAGCCAATTCTCTAACGGTTGGAAGCTGTTGATTGGGCTCGAGTTTATGGGAAATAATCTGCAATTTGATTTTCTCCATAATCTGCACATAAATGGGTTTATTGTTATCAAATGTCCAAGACATCACGATCTCCTTTCTAATCACCTTTGTGTTAATTCAATAATACAACAAAACAAAAAACTTGTCAAGCCAAAAGGAGAATTATTTTGGGAATCTCTTAAAAAATGGTATAATGAAAAGAAAACGACAAGGAGGGAAAGGTATGCGTTGTCCAAAATGTGGCGCTACAAAATCAAGTGTGATCGATAGTCGCCAGGCTGAAGAAGGAAATACAATCAGAAGAAGACGTGAGTGTGAAGAGTGTCAGCATCGTTTTACAACCTATGAACGTGTTGAAGAGAGAACACTAGTTGTGGTCAAAAAAGATGGTACACGGGAACAATTTTCAAGAGATAAAATCTTTAACGGGATTATTCGTTCAGCCCAGAAACGTCCAGTGTCCAGTGATGAAATTGGCATGGTGGTCAATCGCATCGAACAAAAACTCCGTAGTCGCAATGAAAATGAAATTCAGAGTGAGGTTATTGGCTCTTTGGTTATGGAAGAGTTGGCAGAGTTAGATGAGATTACTTATGTACGTTTTGCCAGTGTTTACCGTAGCTTTAAGGATGTGAGTGAGCTTGAAAGCCTACTCCAGCAGATTACACAATCCTCTAAAAAGAAAAAGGAAAAATAAATGAAGCCAAATGACCGTTTTTCTTTTGTAAAGAATAATCGGGTGTCGCAAGATACCTCATCAATGGTGCAGTGCTACCTCCCGATTATCGGTCAGGAGGCGCTGAGCCTCTATCTTTATGCTGTGACTTTTTGGGATGATGGTCAAAAGGAGCACCTCTTTGCAGCCATGCTCAATCATCTGAATTTTGGGATGGATACCCTGTTAAAGGCTTTTAAAACTCTAACAGCCATGAAATTGGTGACTCTCTATCAGCAGAGGGAGTCCTATAACTTGTTACTTCATCCTCCCCTATCGACTCAAGAATTTTTACAACATACAGTTTATCGGACCTTATTAGAAAAAATGATTGGGGATAGTGCGGTTGCAGCCATGAGACAGGAAAGTGTTGAAGGGGAACTTATCTCGGTGGCCTTGAGTCAAATCTTTCCTCAGTTATCCGAGTCTGCGAGTCAAGAACCCTCTAGCAGTCAGCCCGCAGCAGATGATTTTGATTTGGAGCATTTCCGTCAGCTCATGGCCCGTGATGGTCTTCGTTTTCAAGATGAGACTTCGGATGTTTTGACCTTGTTTGCAATAGCAGACGAGCAGAGGTGGACTTGGTTTGAAACTTATCAAGTAGCTAAAGCGACAGCAGTGTCGCAAGTGATTTCTGTCAAACGCATCCGTGAAAAGATAGCGCAAAAGCCTGTGACTTCTGACTTTAGTCCCAAGGAGGCAACCATTATCCGAGAGGCTAAGAAAAAGACAGCCTTGCAGTTCCTTGCTGAGATTAAGCAGACTCGCAAGGGAAGTATTACCCAGACTGAACGGGACCTGCTCCAGCAGATGGCGGCCTTGGGCTTGCTGGATGAAGTAATCAATGTTATCTTGCTCCTGACCTTTAATAAGGTTGATTCGGCCAATATCAATGAAAAATACGCCATGAAGGTGGCTAATGACTACGCTTATCAAAATATCCGTAGTGCAGAGGAGGCAGTTCTACGTATTCGTGAACGTGGCCAAAAAGCAAAAACGCAAAAGCAGAATCAGAATGCCCCAGCAAAAACCAATGTGCCTAAATGGAGCAATCCTGAATATAAGAATGAAACTAGCGAAGAAACTCGCTTAGAACTAGAACGTAAGAAAAAAGAAATGTTAGCTCGATTAGAAAAAGGAGGAGACTAGATGGAAAGTGTCGGAGACGTACTCAAGCGTCAACCAAGCCGATTTCAGTATCAGGATTTAGTCCAGCAAATTGTGAAGGACCCTGATGTTGCAGCCTTTATCCAGAAAGAATCTCTCAGTCAGGAGGAGTTAAACCGTAGTATTTCCAAGTTTAACCAATACATTACCGAGAGAGATAAGTTCCTCCGAGGAGATACAGACTATATCGCGCGTGGGTACAAACCTATCCTAGTCATGAACCATGGCTATGCAGATGTTTCCTATGAAGAGACTCCCGAGCTAATCGCAGCAGAAAAAGAAGCAGCAATTAAGAACCGTCTCAGACTGATCAATCTTCCAGCTAGTCTAAAAAAAGCTAGCCTAGCTCAAGTTGACTTAGATGATGAAGGGCGCTTGCCAGTTTTTGAAAAGTTATTCGCCTTTGTTGACCAATATCCTGCCATCCGTAAGGGTCTCTATCTCTATGGAGATTTTGGGGTTGGGAAGAGCTTTATGGTCGCTGCCCTAGCCCATGATTTGTCAGAAAAACGTGGTGTTTCATCAACGCTCCTCCACTATCCTAGCTTTGTCATCGATGTCAAAAATGCTATCGGTGATGGTAATGTCAAGACTTTGGTGGATGAGATTAAACTAGCTGAAGTCCTGATTTTAGATGATATTGGTGCTGAGCAATCAACAGCTTGGGTGCGTGACGAGATCCTGCAGGTCATTCTCCAATATCGCATGCAGGAAGATTTACCGACCTTTTTCACCTCCAACTTCAACTTTGAAGATTTGGAGAAGCATTTCGCTAAAGGGAAAAACGGAAATGACGAAACTTGGGAAGCTAGACGCGTCATGGAACGCATCCGTTATTTAGCAGAGGAAACAAGACTTGAAGGAGAAAACCGCCGATGACAGAAACAATCAAATTAATGAAGGCTCATACTTCAGTGCGCAGATTTAAGGAGCAAGGGATTCCCCAAGAAGATTTAAATACCATTTTGTCTGCAGGACAAATGGCTTCTTCTTGGAAAAATTTCCAATCGTATTCTGTGATTGTAGTTAGAAGTCAAGAAAAGAAGGATGCTTTATTTGAGCTAGTTCCTCAGGAAGCGATTCGCCAGTCTGCAGCATTTTTGCTCTTTGTTGGTGACCTAAACCGTGCAGAAAAAGGAGCTCGTCTCCATACGGATGTTTTCCAACCTCAAGGGGTGGAAGGACTCCTCATCACTTCAGTAGATGCTGCGCTTGCTGGGCAAAATGCCTTGCTTGCGGCAGAAAGTCTAGGCTATGGTGGAGTGATTATCGGTTTGGTGCGTTACAAGTCTGTTGAGTTGGCAGAATTGTTCAAGCTTCCAGACTATACCTATCCAGTCTTTGGGATTGCACTCGGTGTGCCAAATCAACAGCATGATGTGAAACCAAGACTGCCCCTAGAAAATGTTGTCTTTGAGGAAGAATACCAAGAACAGTCAACTGAGGCAATCGAAGCCTATGACCGAGTACAGACTGAATATGCAGGTGCGCGTGCCACTACAACTTGGAGTCAACGTTTGGCAGAGCAATTCGGCAATCCAGAACCAAGCTCGACTAGAGAAAATCTTGAGCAGAAGAAGTTATTGTAGAAAGTGAGAAAACATGGCCTTACCAACTGTTGCCATTGTGGGACGTCCCAATGTTGGGAAATCAACCCTATTTAACCGTATCGCGGGAGAGCGCATCTCAATCGTAGAAGATGTTGAAGGTGTAACGCGAGATCGTATCTATGCCACAGGTGAGTGGCTCAATCGTTCTTTTAGTATGATTGATACTGGGGGAATCGATGATGTCGATGCGCCTTTCATGGAACAAATCAAGCACCAGGCAGAAATTGCCATGGAAGAAGCAGATGTTATCGTCTTTGTCGTGTCTGGTAAAGAAGGAATTACAGATGCGGACGAATACGTTGCCCGTAAACTTTATAAAACTCATAAACCAGTCATCCTAGCCGTTAACAAGGTTGACAATCCAGAGATGCGAAATGATATCTATGATTTCTATGCTCTAGGATTGGGTGAACCGCTACCGATTTCATCTGTTCATGGTATCGGGACAGGGGATGTACTGGATGCTATTGTGGAAAATCTCCCACATGAAGTCAAAGAAGAAAATCCAGATGTTATTAAATTTAGCTTGATTGGTCGTCCAAATGTTGGAAAATCTAGCTTGATTAATGCTATCTTGGGTGAAGACCGCGTCATTGCCAGCCCTGTAGCTGGTACTACTCGTGATGCCATTGATACCCATTTTACAGATGCTGACGGCCAAGAGTTTACCATGATTGATACTGCTGGTATGCGTAAATCTGGTAAAGTCTATGAAAATACTGAGAAATACTCTGTCATGCGTGCCATGCGTGCTATTGACCGTTCAGATGTAGTTTTGATGGTCCTCAATGCCGAAGAAGGTATTCGTGAGTATGACAAGCGTATCGCTGGATTTGCCCACGAAGCTGGTAAAGGGATGATTATCGTGGTCAATAAGTGGGATACTCTTGAAAAAGATAACCACACCATGAAAAACTGGGAAGAGGATATCCGTGAGCAGTTCCAATACCTGCCTTACGCACCGATTATCTTTGTTTCAGCTTTAACCAAGCAACGTCTCCACAAACTGCCTGAGATGATTAAGCAAATCAGCGAGAGCCAAAATACCCGTATCCCATCAGCAGTCTTGAATGATGTGATTATGGATGCCATTGCTATCAATCCAACGCCGACAGACAAAGGGAAACGCCTCAAGATTTTCTATGCGACTCAAGTGGCAACCAAACCACCAACCTTTGTTATCTTTGTGAATGAAGAAGAACTCATGCACTTCTCTTACCTACGTTTCTTGGAAAATCAAATCCGCAAGGCCTTTGTCTTTGAAGGAACACCGATTCATCTGATCGCAAGAAAACGGAAATAAAAAAGCAGAATCTGGAAGGATATTTCCAGATTTTTTGCTATAATAAAATAAGGAACGCGTTGGAGAGGTAAGGAGATGGAAAAACTATTAAAATTCTTGATTTTGGCACCCTACTTCTACTTTTTTCGTTGGCAAGGGAAGGTACAGCCAGGAAGTAAGTACTTTTCTGTCTTTTACTATTTTTATTGGTTTTATATGCCTCTAGCAGCCTTGTTTAGTCTAGTTTTCACTCTTTTTTCGCTAGTCTTATTTAACTTTATTTTACAAGAACCAAGGGATCTTGCTAGATGGATGATATGGCTACTTTTAGTCCTTTTATCCTTAGTCAATGACTGGAAAATCTATGCTTGTCTAAAATTTATGAATAAGCTACGATTGGAAAAGAAAAAATCCAGTCTTCCTTGAAAGAAATAGGCAAACTTGTATCTGATAGAAAATGATGGTCAATTTTTCATGGAAAAACTAGCTAGAAGCATTAATGAAGAAAACTAGCCTCGGAATAGGAATTTTAAGGGAACTAATCACCTTGGTTAGCCCTTTTTTCGTCCTAAGGGAAAACGGAATATTTCTTGAAAAAATTGGGCAAATATGCTACAATAAAAAGAACATTCTAAAATATTCAGAATTTAAAGTAAGGAAAAAAATGGCAAATTTACTAAAAACAATCATCGAAAATGATAAAGGAGAGATTCGTCGTCTGGAAAAGATGGCGGACAAAGTCCTAAAATATGAAGATGAAATGGCTGTGTTAACTGACGAGCAATTGCAAGCAAAAACAGAAGAATTCAAACAACGCTACCAAAATGGTGAGACTCTTGACCAACTTTTGTATGAGGCGTTTGCTGTTGTACGCGAGGGAGCTAAGCGTGTTCTTGGTCTTTTCCCGTATAAGGTTCAGGTTATGGGGGGAATCGTTCTTCATCATGGTGACGTTCCTGAGATGCGTACTGGTGAGGGGAAAACCTTGACAGCGACTATGCCTGTATACCTCAATGCTCTTTCAGGTAAAGGGGTTCACGTAGTTACGGTCAATGAATACCTTTCTGAACGTGACGCGACTGAGATGGGTGAGTTGTACTCATGGCTTGGCTTGTCAGTAGGGATCAACTTGGCAGCCAAATCTCCAATGGAGAAAAAAGAAGCCTATGAGTGTGATATCACTTACTCAACCAACTCAGAAATCGGATTTGACTACCTCCGTGATAACATGGTCGTTCGTGCGGAGAATATGGTTCAACGTCCACTCAACTACGCCTTGGTCGATGAGGTTGACTCAATCTTGATCGACGAAGCTCGTACTCCTTTGATCGTTTCAGGAGCCAATGCAGTTGAAACCAGCCAACTCTACCATATGGCTGACCATTTTGTGAAGTCTTTGGATAAGGATGACTATATCATTGATATTCAGTCTAAGACAATTGGTCTATCTGATTCTGGTATTGACAAGGCTGAAAGCTACTTTAAACTAGAAAATCTCTACGATATCGAAAACGTAGCCTTGACTCACTTTATAGACAATGCCCTTCGTGCTAATTACATCATGCTTCTCGATATTGACTATGTGGTCAGCGAAGAGCAGGAAATCTTGATTGTCGACCAATTTACCGGTCGTACCATGGAAGGTCGTCGTTATTCTGATGGTTTGCACCAAGCGATTGAAGCTAAAGAAGGTGTGCCAATCCAAGATGAAACCAAGACTTCAGCTTCTATCACCTACCAAAACCTCTTCCGTATGTACAAGAAGTTGTCTGGTATGACAGGTACTGGTAAGACTGAGGAAGAAGAATTCCGCGAAATCTACAATATTCGTGTTATTCCTATCCCAACAAACCGTCCAGTTCAACGTATTGACCATCCAGATGTACTTTATGCTAGTCTTGAAGCTAAATTTAAGGCTGTTGTCGAAGATGTAAAAGCTCGCTATCAAAAAGGTCAACCTGTCTTGGTTGGTACGGTTGCTGTTGAAACCAGTGATTATATTTCTAAAAAATTGGTAGCTGCAGGTGTTCCTCACGAAGTATTGAATGCCAAGAACCACTACAAAGAAGCTCAAATCATCATGAATGCTGGCCAACGTGGTGCAGTTACAATCGCGACCAACATGGCCGGTCGTGGTACTGATATTAAGCTAGGTGAAGGTGTTCGTGAACTTGGTGGACTTTGTGTCATTGGTACAGAACGCCATGAAAGTCGTCGTATCGATAACCAACTTCGTGGACGTTCAGGACGTCAAGGAGATCCAGGGGAATCTCAATTCTACCTTTCTCTTGAAGATGATTTGATGAAACGTTTCGGTTCAGAGCGCTTGAAGGGTGTCTTTGAACGTCTCAATATGTCAGACGAAGCGATCAAATCTCGTATGTTGACACGTCAGGTTGAAGCAGCACAAAAACGTGTTGAAGGAAACAACTACGACACCCGTAAACAAGTCCTTCAATACGATGATGTCATGCGTGAGCAACGTGAGATTATCTACTCACAACGTTACGATGTCATCACTGCTGATCGCGACTTGGCTCCTGAGATTCATGCAATGATTAAACGCACTATTAATCGTGTTGTTGATAATCATGCGCGTGCTAAACAAGATGAAAAACTAGAAGCTATCTTGAATTTTGCAAGATACAACTTGCTTCCAGAAGATTCAATTTCACTTTCAGACCTAGAAGGTTTGTCAGACCAAGCAATCAAAGATGAACTTTACCAACGTGCCTTGAAAGTCTACGATAGCCAAGTTGCTAAGCTTCGAGATGAGGAAGCTGTTAAAGAATTCCAAAAAGTCTTGATCCTACGTGTTGTAGACAACAAGTGGACAGACCATATCGATGCTCTTGATCAGTTGCGTAATGCTGTTGGCCTTCGTGGTTACGCACAAAACAACCCTGTCGTTGAGTATCAAGCAGAAGGTTTCCGTATGTTTAATGATATGATTGGTTCGATTGAGTTTGATGTGACTCGTTTGATGATGAAAGCACAAATTCATGAACAAGAGCGTCCACAAGCAGAGCGTCATATCAGTACGACAGCGGCTCGTAATATTGCTGCACAACAGACTGAGCTTCCTGCAGATTTGGATCTTAGCCAAGTGAAGCGTAATGACTTGTGTCCATGTGGTTCTGGTAAGAAATTTAAAAACTGTCACGGTAAACGACGTTAAGAATGACTAATTTTCAGGCGGATGCCTAGTGAAAAGTGAATTTTCGCTTGGCGTCCGTTTGCTTTATAAGGAGGATGAATCATGGTATTTACAGCCAAAAGCCCTAAAATTAATATTGAAGAAGTTCGTAGTTTGTCTAAATTAGAAGGACAAGCACTTGCCAATAAACAACAACGCGATCAAGAACTTGAAGCGATTATTCGTGGTGAAGATCAACGCATTTTGTTAGTGATTGGTCCGTGTTCGTCTGACAATGAAGAAGCAGTTCTTGAGTATGCCAAGCGTTTGGCAAAACTGCAAGAAGAAGTAAAAGACCGCGTCTTTATGGTCATGCGTGTCTACACTGCTAAACCACGTACTAATGGTGATGGCTATAAGGGCTTGATTCACCAACCAAATGCTAAAGAAGCACCTAGTCTCATCAATGGGATCAAGGCGGTTCGTCACCTGCATTACCGTGTTATTTCTGAAACAGGAATGACGACAGCGGATGAGATGTTGTACCCAGAAAACCTTCCCTTGGTAGATGATTTGATTTCTTATATGGCGGTTGGAGCTCGTTCGGTTGAAGATCAACAACACCGTTTTGTAGCTAGTGGAGCAGATTTTGCGACAGGTTTTAAAAATCCAACGTCTGGAAATCTCAATGTCATGTTCAACGGTATTTATGCGGCTCAAAACAAACAAAGTTTCCTTTTCCTAGGGAAAGAAGTTGAAACGACTGGAAATCCTCTATCGCATGCCATTCTCCGTGGTGCTCTCAATGAATACGGGAAAAACATTCCGAACTATTACTATGATAATTTGATGGATACCATTGCCCAGTATGAAAAGATGGGCCTTGAAAATCCATTTATCATCATTGATACCAACCATGACAACTCAGGTAAGCAGTACATGGATCAGATTCGTATCGTACGTCAGACCTTGATTAACCGCGACTGGAATGAAAAGATTAAAAAATATGTCCGTGGTTTCATGATTGAGTCTTATCTAGAAGATGGTCGTCAAAATGAACCAGAAGTCTTTGGAAAATCCATCACTGATCCATGTCTTGGATGGGAAAATACTGAATCTCTTGTTCGCGAAATCTACCAAAGACTAGGAGAATAGTATGGCATTTATTGAAAAAGGTCAAGAAATCGATATTGAAGCGATTAAGGCGGAAACCCAGCTGTCTGCAGAAGCCTTGCAACATAAGGAAAGCCGAGACCAGGAACTGGCTGATATCCTATCTGGTAAGGATGACCGTATCCTTTTGGTCATTGGACCTTGTTCATCTGACAATGAAGAAGCAGTGCTTGAATATGCTCGCCGTTTGGCAGACTTGCAGAAAAAAGTTGCAGATAAGATTTTCATGGTCATGCGTGTTTACACAGCCAAGCCACGTACCAATGGAGATGGCTACAAGGGTTTGGTTCATCAGCCAGATACTTCTAAAGCACCAAGTTTGATTAATGGTTTGCAGGCTGTTCGTCAGCTTCATTATCGTGTTATTACAGAAACTGGATTGACTACAGCGGATGAAATGCTTTATCCATCCAATCTAGTCTTGGTTGATGACTTGGTGAGCTACCATGCAGTGGGTGCGCGTTCAGTAGAAGATCAGGAACACCGTTTTGTAGCTTCAGGGATTGATGAACCAGTGGGTATGAAAAATCCAACCTCTGGAAATCTGTCTGTTATGTTTAATGCCATCTATGCTGCACAAAACAAGCAAACATTTCTTTACCATGGACAAGAAGTTGAGACTTCAGGTAATCCCCTAGCTCACGTTATCCTTCGTGGAGCTATGAATGAATATGGGAAGAATGAACCAAACTTCTACTATGAAACTCTCTTAAATGCTATCGGGCGTTATGAGTCTATGGGGCTTGAAAATCCCTTTATCATGATTGATACTAACCATGATAATTCAGGGAAACAATATATGGAGCAAGTTCGAATTGTTCGCCAAGCACTGCTCAATCGTGACTGGAATGAAAAGATTAAGAAAACAGTTCGAGGTTTCATGATTGAATCCTACTTGGCAGATGGTCGCCAAAATCAACCAGAAATCTTTGGTTGTTCCATTACAGACCCATGTCTAGGATGGGAGAACACAGTAGCCCTGGTAGAAGAAATCTATACTACCTTAACAAAATAAGTGAAAAGGATGGAGTTGGGGGTATCTCAACTCCTTTTGACGAAAATGATAGTTGGACACGGAATTGATATTGAAGAATTAGCTTCCATACAAAATGCAGTTGAAAAAAGAGAAGGATTTGCACGGCGTGTCTTGACAGACAAGGAAATGGAGCGCTTTGCCAGTCTCAAAGGTCGTAGACAAATCGAGTATTTGGCTGGGCGTTGGTCAGCAAAAGAGGCTTTCTCAAAGGCTATGGGAACGGGAATTGGGAAATTAGGTTTTCAGGACTTGGAAGTTTTGAACAATGAAAGAGGGGCTCCCTACTTCAGCAAATCCCCATTTTCAGGAAAAGTGTGGCTATCGATCAGCCATACAGATCAGTTTGTGACAGCTAGTGTTATTTTGGAGGAAGATTATGAAAACTAGTCCACATAGACCAACCAAGGCCCTCATCGATCTGGGTGCTATCCGCTACAATATCCAACAAATGGGAGAGCACATTCCCAAAGATACCCTAAAATGGGCGGTTGTGAAAGCCAATGCCTACGGACACGGAGCGGTAGCTGTTGCTACGGCTATCCAGGATGATGTCGATGGTTTTTGCGTTTCTAATATCGATGAAGCCCTCGAACTCCGTCAAGCAGGAATTTCTAAGAAGATTCTTATTTTGGGAGTATCTGAGGTTGAATCTCTTTCATTGGCCAAGGACTTTGATATTACCTTGACAGTGGCAGGATTGGAATGGATTGAGAATCTCCTTGCTACTGATTCAGATTTATCAGGCTTAACCGTTCACCTTAAAATTGATTCAGGTATGGGACGAATTGGTTTTAGAAGTGCAAGCGAGACGGCACAAGCCCAAGCTTTACTCAAGGAACATGGAGCAAATGTTGAGGGAATCTTTACCCACTTTGCAACTGCTGATGAAAAGTCGGATAGCTACTTTAAGCAACAGTTAGAGCGTTTTAAGGAAATACTTGCTGGCTTGCAAGAAATACCAGAACTAGTCCATGCTAGTAACTCCGCAACGACTCTATGGCATGCGGAAACTATTTTCAGTGCTATTCGCATGGGAGATTCCATGTATGGTCTCAATCCAAGTGGACAAGTTTTAGAATTGCCCTATGAACTAAAACCAGCCCTGACTTTGGAAACAGCCATCGTTCATGTCAAAACAGTAGATGCTGGGGCTTGTATGGGCTACGGAGCGACTTATCAGGCAGACGGTGAGCAAGTCATTGCTACTTTGCCGATCGGTTATGCTGATGGTTGGACACGAGATATGCAGAATTTCTCAGTTCTGGTGGATGGACAATTGTACCCTATCGTAGGGCGGGTATCCATGGACCAAATCACGGTTCGTTTACCTAAGCTGTATCCATTAGGTACCAAGGTAACCTTGATTGGCTCAAACGGTGACAAGGAGATTACTGCAACAGATGTTGCGGTTTACCGTGGAACCATCAATTATGAGGTAGTTTGTCTCCTCAGTGATCGAGTTCCGAGAGAATATCATTAAAAGAGAGAAGGAAAGGAGAGGAGCATGAATTTACATCAACCCTTGCATGTCTTGCCTGGAGTGGGACCAAAGTCAGCAGAGAAATATGCCAAACTAGGAATTGAAAACCTGCAAGATCTCTTGCTCTACTTTCCTTTCCGTTATGAAGATTTTAAGACCAAGCAGGTGCTAGAACTAGAAGACGGTGAGAAGGCAGTCCTATCTGGTCAGGTAGTAACACCAGCTAGTGTTCAATATTATGGTTTTAAGCGCAATCGCCTACGCTTTAGCCTCAAGCAGGGAGAGGTTGTATTTGCAGTTAACTTCTTTAACCAACCTTATCTGGCTGACAAAATCGAGCTAGGAGCGACTCTAGCTGTCTTTGGAAAGTGGGATCGCGCTAAGGCTAGCCTCACAGGGATGAAGGTTTTGGCCCAAGTGGAGGATGATCTTCAACCAGTCTATCGTTTGGCTCAAGGAATTAGTCAAACAGCCCTGGTTAAGGTGATTAAGACTGCCTTTGATCAAGGATTGGATCTTTTGATTGAGGAAAATCTCCCCCAAACTTTGCTAGACAAATATAAGCTCATGTCACGTTGCCAAGCTGTTCGTGCTATGCACTTTCCTAAGGATTTGGCAGAATACAAACAAGCCCTTCGTCGAATCAAGTTTGAGGAACTTTTCTATTTCCAAATGCAATTACAGACCCTCAAGTCTGAAAATAAGGTTGATGGAAGTGGATTGGTCCTGAATTGGTCGCAAGAAAAACTAACTGCGGTTAAAGAAAATTTGCCTTTTGCCTTGACCCAAGCCCAAGAAAAGAGCCTGCAAGAAATCCTGACAGATATGAAGTCGGACCATCATATGAATCGACTCTTGCAAGGGGATGTTGGTAGTGGGAAAACAGTGGTAGCAGGTCTAGCGATGTACGCAGCCGTAACGACTGGTTATCAGGCTGCCCTCATGGTTCCAACAGAGATTCTCGCAGAGCAGCATTTTGAAAGTCTAGAAAGTCTCTTTCCTGATTTGAAACTAGCTCTCCTAACAGGTTCATTAAAAGCTGCAGAAAAACGCACGGTTTTAGAGATCATTGCTAAGGGCGAGGTCGATGTGATTATCGGAACTCATGCTCTGATTCAAGATGGGGTAGACTATGCTAAACTCGGCTTGATTATCATCGATGAACAACACCGCTTCGGTGTGGGACAAAGACGTATTTTACGTGAAAAAGGAGAAAATCCAGATGTCCTCATGATGACGGCGACTCCGATTCCACGGACCTTAGCCATCACAGCCTTTGGGGATATGGATGTTTCCATTATTGACCAGATGCCTGCTGGGCGCAAACCAATCGTAACTCGCTGGATCAAGCATGAGCAATTACCACAGGTCCTGACTTGGTTGGAGAATGAGATTCAAAAAGGCTCCCAAGCCTATGTTATTTCGCCCTTGATTGAAGAATCTGAAGCCCTAGATCTTAAAAATGCTATTGCTTTATCGGAAGAATTGACGGCTCATTTTGCAGGAAAAGCAAAAGTTGCTCTCTTACACGGGAAGATGAAGAGTGATGAAAAAGACCAGATTATGCAGGAGTTCAAAGATAGAAAGACTGATATTCTGGTCTCTACAACGGTTATCGAGGTTGGGGTCAATGTGCCAAATGCGACCGTCATGATTATCATGGATGCTGATCGTTTTGGTCTTAGTCAACTTCATCAGCTCAGAGGGCGTGTAGGTCGTGGTGATAAGCAGTCCTACGCAGTTCTCGTTGCTAATCCTAAGACTGATTCTGGGAAAGACCGCATGCGTATCATGACAGAAACGACCAATGGTTTTGTCCTTGCAGAAGAAGATTTGAAAATGCGCGGTTCGGGTGAGATTTTTGGAACCAGACAGTCAGGTCTACCAGAGTTTCAAGTGGCTGATATTATCGAGGACTTCCCAATACTTGAAGAAGCACGTAAGGTGGCTAGCTATATCAGTACCCTTCCTAACTGGCAGGAGGATCCAGAGTGGCATATGATTGCCCTAAATCTAGAAAAGAAAGAACATTTAGATTAATACTCTTCAAACCACGTCAACGTCGCCTTGCCGTATATGTAGGATACTGACTACGTCAGTTCCATCTACAACCTCAAAACAGTGTTTTAAGCTAACTTCGTCAGTTCTGTCCACAACCTCAAAACGGTGTTTTGAGCAACCTGCGGCTTGCTTCCTAGTTTGCTCTTTGATTTTCATTGAGTATAAGCTTTCTCTAAGGAAAAATTAAGCTAGCTTTCAGGTTTGGCCCTTATACTAGAGTCATCAAAAAGAAACGAGGACTCTCACATGACAATGACAATTAAAGTAAATTATCAAAAAACGTTTCAACAGGAGCAAGCACCTTCTCCTAAATACTAAGTAAAAGAGCGATAACGCTCTTTTTGTCTGGGAATTCTCAGGTAAGGGATTCTGATAAATTATTCATTGAATGTATAACCTTAAACATCGTTCCAAACGAGGTCTTAGTCTATCTGGTGAACTGAAAGCAGTGTTTTGAGAAAGCTGTGACTAGCTTTCTAGTTTGCTCTTTCGTTTTCATTGAGTCGAAAGTTACTTTTAGTTTTTTCTAAGGAAAATATAAGCTATGTTTTAGGAAGGGATTTTATACTAGGTTCATCAAAAAGAAACGAGGACTCTCACATGACAATGACGATTAAAGTAAATTATCAAAAAAACTTTCAAGAAGTAGTAGAGGCAGACAAGCTTGCTACAAAATAGTAGTTATTAAGGGCGATAGAGCCCTTTTTAAATACTTGCTTTAGGTGAAATATAATAGACTTTTAGTATAAAGAATCAGTAGAATCACGCTATACCAATTTTTACTCTTGACAAGTGAAAGAAACAAGTATATACTGTTTTTGCTGATTCTATAAAAGAGAAATCAGACTATACCAATTTAAGGGGAAAGCACAGCTTGTCTGTGTCGTATATACTATGTGTGGAATTGTTGGTGTTGTTGGAAACACAAATGCAACTGATATTTTGATTCAAGGACTTGAAAAGCTCGAATACCGTGGTTATGATTCTGCGGGAATTTTTGTCCTAGGTGGTGCTGAAAATCACCTGGTTAAGGCGGTCGGTCGTATCGCAGAATTGTCTGCTAAGACAGCTGGTGTGGAGGGAACAACTGGTATCGGACATACTCGTTGGGCGACTCACGGAAAACCAACAGAAGATAACGCTCACCCACATCGCTCTGAGACAGGACGTTTTGTCTTGGTCCACAATGGGGTGATCGAAAACTATCTTGAAATCAAGGAAGAATACCTTGCAGGACACAACTTCAAGGGACAAACAGATACAGAAATCGCCGTTCACTTGATTGGAAAATTTGCGGAAGAAGATGGCTTGTCAGTTCTTGAAGCCTTCAAAAAAGCTCTTCACATCATCCGTGGTTCTTATGCCTTTGCCTTGATCGACTCTGAAAATCCAGATGTCATCTATGTTGCCAAGAACAAATCACCTCTTTTGATTGGTCTTGGAGAAGGCTATAACATGGTCTGCTCAGACGCCATGGCTATGATTCGTGAGACCAATCAATACATGGAAATCCATGACCAAGAGTTGGTAATCGTGAAAGCTGATAGCGTCCAAGTACAAGACTATGATGGCAACAGTCGTGAGCGTACCAGCTACACTGCTGAACTTGACTTGTCAGATATCGGTAAGGGAACTTACCCTTACTACATGCTCAAGGAAATTGATGAGCAACCAACTGTTATGCGTAAACTCATCCAAGCCTACACAGATGATGCTGGTCAAGTAGTGGTAGACCCAGCTATCATCAAGGCTGTTCAAGATGCAGACCGCATCTACATCCTTGCAGCTGGGACATCTTACCACGCAGGATTTGCTTCTAAGAAGATGCTGGAAGAACTGACCGATACGCCAGTTGAACTTGGTATCTCCTCTGAGTGGGGGTATGGTATGCCGCTTCTCAGCAAGAAACCACTCTTCGTTTTTATCAGTCAATCTGGTGAAACAGCTGACAGCCGTCAGGTTTTGGTCAAGGCCAATGAAATGGGAATCCCAAGCTTGACAGTGACAAACGTTCCAGGATCAACTCTGTCACGTGAAGCCAACCATACTATGTTGCTTCATGCAGGTCCTGAAATTGCCGTAGCGTCAACTAAGGCTTATACAGCCCAAATAGCAGCCCTTGCCTTCCTTGCAAAAGCGGTTGGTGAAGCAAATGGCAATGAAAAAGCCAAAGCCTTTGACTTGGTTCATGAATTGTCTATCGTGGCTCAGTCTATCGAATCAACTCTTTCAGAGAAAGAAACGATCGATGCAAAAGTTCGTGACCTCCTTGAAACAACACGCAACGCCTTTTACATCGGACGTGGTCAAGACTACTATGTGGCTATGGAAGCGAGTCTCAAACTCAAAGAGATTTCTTACATCCAATGTGAAGGTTTTGCGGCTGGAGAACTCAAGCATGGAACCATTGCCTTGATCGAAGATGGAACACCTGTTTTGGCCCTCTTATCAGATCCAGTTCTTGCTAACCACACTCGTGGAAATATCCAAGAAGTGGCAGCTCGTGGTGCTAAGGTCCTCACCATCGCAGAAGAAAATGTTGCCAAAGATACAGACGATATCGTTCTTACAACCGTACATCCATACCTCTCACCAATTTCAATGGTCGTACCAACACAATTGGTCGCTTACTTTGCAACCCTCCACCGTGGACTTGATGTGGACAAACCACGTAACCTTGCCAAGTCAGTAACAGTAGAATAAACCAAAAGTTTAAATCATAACCAAAAGTGAACTAGATAGTTTTCTGGAAATCAGAATGCTGTCTTGTTCATTTTTTTATATACTTAATAAAATCAATGACCAAACTAAGGTGCTTAGGTAGATGTCTCACAGAATAGCTTTGAGGTTTTAGATAAGAGTGACGCAGTCAGTCTTATTACACCAAGTTGATATTGTAGAGAAAATGGATCAACCTCAGCCAAGGTAGTTCAAGTCAAGATTGAAGAGGATTGATTCATACTCTTCGAAAATCTCTTCAAACCGCGTCAACGTCGCCTTGCCGTAGGTATGGTTACTGACTTCGTCAGTTCTATCCACAACTTCAAAACAGTGTTTTGAGCTGACTTCGTCAATTCTATCCACAACCTCAAAACAGTGTTTTGAGCTGACTTCGTCAATTCTATCCACAACCTCAAAACAGTGTTTTGAGCTGACTTCGTCAGTTTCATCTATAACCTCAAAGCAGTGCTTTGAGCAACCTGCGGCTAGTTTCCTAGTTTGCTCTTTGATTTTCATTGAGTATCACTCCTTTTAAGGATTCATTAGAAATAAATCTAAAATTAAATGTTATCTCAGTTTCTATTAAAATGAGAATTCTTTTTGAAAGATATGCTTGTGAAAGACTTGCAAGCTATAAAAAAACTCTAAGAGCTGGATGATAAGGATCCAACTCTTAGAGGAGTGAGTGTCGTATTTTACTTGCGATACAAACGATCGTATTGGTAGTAGGGATCAAAGGTTACATTGATTCCTAGTTTGCGAAGAACATTCTTGTCTTCGTCTGTTAGGATAATCGTAGAGTGAGCTTCGCTTCCTTTGAGATTTCCGAGTTCTTTCATGGCACGATCTGCATCAGGATTTTGCATAGCTGTGATGGCAAGTGCAATGAGAATTTCGTTAGAATGAAGACGCGGATTGCGACTACCCAAGTGATTGATTTTCAAACCTTGAATTGGTTTCACCACTTCTGGTTCAATTAATTTTGTTTCAGCATCAATGTTAGCGGACATCTTGATAGCATTGATCAATGCAGCCGCTGTTGGACCAAAGAGTTCTGAGTTCTTACCAGTAACGATTTCACCAGAAGGTAATTCAAGAGCTAGGGCAGGTCCGCCTGTTTCTTCTGCTTTTTGTCGTGCAGCGACAGCAACCTTGCGGTCAGCTGGAGTGATGCCGAGGTCATTCATGAGAAGCTCAATCTTCTTCACAGCAGTTTCTCCAACCTTCTCAGCTTTGAAGTCAAGAACTGTCTGGTAATAGCGACGGATAATTTCCTGTTTAGATGCTTCAATGGCAGCGTCGTTATCAGTGATTGCAAAACCAACCATATTGACACCCATGTCAGTTGGAGATGCATATGGAGATTCACCCAAGATACGTTCTAGCATGCGCTTAAGAACAGGAAAAATCTCGATATCACGATTGTAGTTGACCGTGGTTTCTCCATAAGTTTGGAGATGGAATGGGTCAATCATGTTGACATCATCTAGGTCTGCTGTAGCAGCTTCATAAGCTAAATTTACTGGATGATGAAGTGGGAGATTCCAAACTGGGAAGGTTTCAAATTTGGCATAACCAGACTTGATACCATTGATTTGGTCGTGGTACATGTTAGACATACAAGTTGCCAACTTACCTGAACCAGGCCCAGGAGCAGTCACGACAATCAAGTTACGACTAGTTTTGATATAGTCGTTTTTCCCCATACCTTCAGGAGAGATGATGTGATCCATATCTGTCGGATACCCCTTGATAGGGTAGTGAAGATAAGAGTCGATTCCATTTTTCTCTAATTGATTACGGAAGGCATCTGCTGCCGGTTGGCCTGCATATTGAGTAATGACAACTGAACCAACAAAGATACCAAGTTCATTGAATTTATCGATCAAACGAAGCACTTCTTGGTCATAAGAAATGCCCAAGTCTCCACGAGCTTTTGAGTGCTCGATATTGCTAGCGTTAATAGCGATAACAACCTCAACTTGCTCCTTCAATTCTTGCAAGAGTTTGATTTTGTTATCTGGTTCATATCCAGGAAGGACACGAGCAGCGTGGAAATCTTCTAACATTTTGCCACCAAACTCCAAGTAGAGTTTGCCGTCAAATTGGTTGATGCGCTCCAAGATATGGTCGCGCTGTAGATTTAAATATTGTTCAGAACTAAAAGCTTGTTTTTTCATTTTTTTACCTCTGAGCTCTATTATATAAAAAAAATGGAAGATTAGAAACTAGAGAGTCGCGAAAGTGAGAAAAAAAGATAAAGCAAACGCTTGCATAATTTTGATAAAAGGTCTATGATGGAGTAAAGTCAATTTTAAATAGAGGTAAAAAGATGCAAGAAAAATGGTGGCATAATGCAGTCGTCTATCAAGTATATCCAAAAAGTTTTAAGGATAGCAATGGAGATGGGATTGGTGATTTGCCTGGGATTACCAGTAAGCTAGACTATCTAGCTAATTTAGGGATCACAGCGATCTGGCTTTCTCCAGTCTATGATAGCCCCATGGATGACAATGGTTACGATATTGCAAATTATCAAGATATCGCCGCTATTTTTGGAACCATGGAAGATATGGATGAGCTGATTGCTGAGGCTAAAAAACGAGATATCCGAATCATTATGGATTTGGTGGTCAATCATACATCAGATGAGCATGCTTGGTTTATTGAAGCTTGTGAAAATCCTGATAGTCCTGAGCGAGACTACTATATCTGGCGTGATGAACCTAACGAATTGGAGTCAATTTTCAGTGGCTCTGCCTGGCAATACGATGAAAAGTCTGGTCAATACTATCTCCATTTTTTCAGTAAGAAGCAACCGGACCTCAATTGGGAAAATGAAGAACTTCGCCAAAAAATCTATGAGATGATGAATTTCTGGATTGATAAAGGGATTGGTGGATTCCGTATGGACGTCATTGACATGATTGGGAAAATTCCTGATCAGAAGATTGTCAACAATGGTCCTATGCTTCATCCCTACCTCAAGGAAATGAATCAGGCTACTTTCGGCGACAAAGAGCTCTTGACAGTAGGGGAGACTTGGGGAGCAACACCAGAGATTGCCAAACTCTATTCAGATCCTAAAGGACAAGAACTGTCTATGGTCTTCCAGTTTGAACATATCTGTCTTCAGTATCAGGAAGGGAAACCTAAGTGGCAGTATCAAAAAGAGCTAAATGTAGCGAAGTTAAAAGAAATTTTCAACAAATGGCAGACAGAGTTGGGAGTTGAAGATGGCTGGAATTCCCTCTTCTGGAACAATCATGACCTTCCTCGAATAGTCTCTATCTGGGGAAATGACCGAGACTACCGCGAAAAATCTGCCAAAGCGTATGCAATCTTACTTCATCTCATGAGAGGGACTCCTTATATTTACCAAGGAGAAGAAATTGGGATGACCAATTTCCCGTTTGAAACGCTTGATCAAGTAGAGGATATTGAATCCCTCAATTATGCGCGTGAAGCTCTTGAAAAAGGCGTTCCGATAGAAGAAATTATGGATAGCATTCGCGTGATTGGTCGTGACAATGCCCGTACGCCAATGCAGTGGGATGATACAAAAAATGCTGGTTTCTCAGATGGTCAACCTTGGCTTGCAGTCAATCCAAATTACGTAAAGATAAATGTAGAAGAAGCTTTAGCAAATCCAGATTCTATCTTCTATACCTATCAAAAATTGGTAAACATTCGTAAGGAAAATAGCTGGTTGGTTCGTGCTGATTTTGAACTTCTTGATACGGCTGAAAAAGTCTTTGCTTATATCCGTAAAGATGGAGACCGTTATTTCCTAGTTGTGGCCAATTTGTCCAACCGACAGCAAGAGTTTGCAGTAGAAGGGTCAGTTAAGTCTATCTTGATTGAAAATACCTCAGTAGAAGCAGTTTTGACTACACAGAGCTTGGCTCCTTGGGATGCCTTCTGCGTCGAATTAGCCAATTAAACCTAAAACTCAAGTATCTTAGATGCTTGAGTTTTTTCTAAAATAAGTGTATAAATTTCTTAAAAAAATATTAGTTTGAATTTTCTAAAAAATCACCTGAAAATCCTTGCTTTTATATAAAAATAGGGTATAATGGTGAAAAATAGTATTTTAAAGGAGAATACCGATGAAATCGAAAAAGTGGCTCGCAGTAGCAGGGATAACGATGAGCGCAGCTCTTCTTTTGGCAGCTTGTGGCAAGACTGAGAAAAAAGCAGATGCTCCAACAACATTTTCGTATGTATATGCCATTGATCCAACAACATTGGACTATAGCGTTACTAGTAAAAGTTCAACATCAGACGTCATTGCTAACTTGGTCGATGGACTCTTGGAAAATGACAAATATGGGAACTTGATTCCATCGCTTGCTGAAGACTGGTCTGTTTCACAGGACGGTTTGACCTACACCTACAAGCTACGTAAAGGTGTCAAATGGTATACTTCAGAAGGAGAAGAGTATGCTGAAGTCAAGGCCCAAGACTTTGTGACAGGTTTGAAGCATGCTGCAGATGGCAAATCAGATGGCCTAACTCTTATCCAAGACTCTATCAAAGGTTTGGCAGAGTACGTTAGTGGTGAAACAAATGACTTCTCAACAGTCGGTGTTAAAGCAGTTGACGATTATACAGTCGAGTATACCTTGAACAAACCAGAAAGCTTCTGGAATTCTAAGGTGACAACAGCGACTATGCTCCCTGTTAATGAAGAATTCTTAAATTCTCAAGGAAAAGATTACGGTGCGGCAGCTCCCTCAGGTATTCTCTACAATGGTCCATATATTTTGAAGAACTTCACTTCAAAATCCGTGATCGAGTACGAAAAGAATCCAAACTACTGGGATAAAGACAATGTTAAAATTGATCACGTCAAGCTGACTTTCTACGATGGTTCTGACCAAGAATCATTGATTCGTAGCTTTGCGTCAGGCTCATATACGACAGCTCGTCTCTTCCCAACTAGTTCAAGTTTTGATTCAACTAAGAAAGAATACGGCGATAAGATTGTTTATAGCCCGCAAGAAGCGACAAGCTATTACTTTACTTTCAACGTAAATCGTCAGTCTTACAATAAAACAGCTAAGACAGATGATGCCCAAAAAACATCAACTAAAGAAGCGCTTCTCAATAAAAACTTCCGTCAAGCTATCAACTTTGCTCTAGACCGTCACGCCTACTCTGCACAGATGAATGGTGAAGAAGGTGCAGACAAGATTATCCGTACTAGCCTTGTGCCTTATGACTATGTTCAAGTTGGTGAAAAGACCTTCGGTGAATTGGCTCAAGAACAACTGGTAACATACGGAGACCAGTGGAAAGATGTAGCTTTGACAGATGGTAAAGATACCCTTTACAATCCGACAAAAGCAAAAGCTGCCTTTGAAAAAGCAAAATCAGAATTGCAAGCTAAAGGTGTAACCTTCCCAATTCATTTGGATATTCCAGTTGAGCAGACTGATGTCATTGCTGTACAGCAGACCAACTCCCTTAAACAGTCTGTCGAAGCAGCACTTGGAAGTGAAAATGTTGTCATCGATGTACTGCAAATGACTGACAATGAGAAAATGAGCATTACATCTCAAGCTAAAGTTCCTTCTCAAAAAGACTATGACTTGAATGGAACTGGTTGGGGGCCAGACTATCAAGACCCGGCAACTTATCTCAATATCCTAGATGCTAAGAAGGGTTCTGCCCTTAAACACTTGGGTATCACAAAAGGAAAAGATCCAGAAGTTATGGCTCAAGTTGGACTTGATGAGTACAAGAAACTCTTGGATGATGCAGCATCAGAAACGAGCGATCTCAACAAACGCTATGAAAAATATGCCAAAGCACAAGCATGGGTTTCAGATAGCTCACTCCTTATCCCTGTAGCATCTTCAGGTGGTTCTCCGACAGTTAGTCGTACAGTGCCATTTACAAAAGCATACTCTCAAGTTGGTATCAAGGGTGATCCATTTGTATTCAAAGGCTTAGAGTTGCAAAACGATATTGTAACCACTAAAGAATACGAAGAAGCTCTCAAGAAATGGCAAAAAGAGAAAATCGAAACAAATGCCAAATACCAAAAAGAACTAGCAAATCACGTTAAATAGTCTTTTGTAATGAATAAAGAAATCCTGTTTCAAAGCAGGATTTCTTTATTTTATCCTTTTATTGGCGAATGGACAAATAAGGATATAACTTTACTTTTGGGACAAAATTTGTTAAAATATAGTCATGTTACAAAACCTAACATATAAGGAGAAAATAAAACATGAAACTTAAAAAACGTTTGATTGGAGCGGGTTTGACACTTGCTGCTACGGTCCTATTGACAGCATGTGGCCAGTCAGCATCAGACGGCAAAACATACTCGTCTACCTTTGGTGCAGATCCAACAACCTTCAACTATCTCTTGGACTACGCTGGTGATAACACTGCTATTGTAACCAACTTGGTAGATGGTTTGCTTGAAAATGATAACTATGGAAACCTCATTCCTGCCCTTGCAGAAGATTGGAGTGTTTCTAAGGATGGTTTAACTTATACCTACAAACTTCGTCAAGATGCCAAGTGGTTTACAGCTGACGGTGAAGAATACGCTCCCCTTAAAGCACAAGACTTTGTAACTGGTATCAAGTACGCTGCTGATAATAAGGGTCAAGCCCTAGACTTGATTCAGAACTCTATCAAGGGCTTGGATGATTATGTAACAGGTGCAAATACTGACTTCTCAAATGTTGGGGTCAAAGCCTTAGATGACTATACTGTCCAATATACCTTGACACGACCAGAACCATTCTGGAACTCAAAAACAACCAACAGTATCTTATTCCCTGTAAACGAAGAATTCCTTGCTTCTAAAGGTAAAGACTTCGGAACCCTGAAATCAGATAGCATTCTTTATAGCGGACCATATTTGTTAAAAGATTTTACATCTAAGTCTTCTATCGAATATGTGAAAAACCCACATTACTATGACCAAGAAAAAGTAACGATTGAAAAGGTAAAATTGGCCTACTTTGATGGTTCAGACCAAGACTTGACAATTCGTAACTTTGAAAGTGGTGCTTACTCATCTGCAGGTGTTTATCCAAATAGCTCAAACTTCGCTAAGACCAAGGAAAAATACAAGGACAATATCGTTTATAGCTTGCAAGATGCAACATCTTGGTACTATAACTTTAACGTCAACCGTGGTGCTTATAACCACACTGCAAAAACAAGCGATGAGCAAAAACAAGCAACTCAAGCTGCAGTTTCGAACAAAAACTTCCGTCAGGCAATTAACTTCGCCATTGATCGTACAGCTTACTCAGCTCAATCAAACGGTGAAGAAGCAGCTAAGAACACTCTTCGTAACTCGCTTGTACCACCAACTTTCGTACAAGTTGGAGACAAGACTTTTGGTGAAACAGTTGCTTCCAAATTGGTCAACTATGGTACACAATGGTCAAATATGAATCTTGAAGATGCTCAAGACGGTTATTTCAATAAAGAAAAAACACAAGCCAAGTTTGCAGAAGCTAAAAAAGAATTAGAATCCCAAGGTGTGAGCTTCCCAATTCATTTGGACTTGCCTGTAGACCAGGTTAACAAGACCTTGCTTTCTGGAACAAACTCAATTAAACAATCAATCGAATCAACGCTCGGTTCTGAAAATGTAGTGGTTGATGTTATCCAATTGTCGACAGATGATTATACAAATGCAACAGTTCAAGCACCAACTCCAGCTGATCATGACTATGATTTGAACTTGGATGGATGGTCAGCTGACTACCAAGATCCTTCAACTTACCTCAATCCTTTCAACGCTGAAGATGGATTCTATCTCAAGATTTTAGGACTTGATCCAAGCAAGGATGCTGATAAGATTACAAGTATCGGTTTGGACCAATTTACTCAAAAATTAAAAACAGCAGATGCAGAAAATACAGACGTAGCGAAACGCTATGAAAACTACGCAGATGCACAAGCTTGGTTGATTGATAGTTCCCTTCTAATCCCAGTTGTGTCAAACGGTGGTGGAGCTTCGGTGACACGCGTGACACCATTTACACGTGCTTACTCACTAGTTGGTATCAAAGGAACTGGAAGCAACTACAAGTACATGAGATTGCAGACAGATGTTGTTACAAGCTCTCAATTTGCTGAAGCCAAGGCTAAATGGGAACAAGAACGTAAAAATTCTGTCGAGAAGAGTCAAAAAGACTTTGAAAGTCACGTGAAATAAGTTTAAGAAGATAGGTTGGGTAAAAACTCAATTTGAAAATGAAATTGAGTGAAGCTTTCAAGTATAAAATGCATAGTATAAAGTTTTTGAACACTTAATACTATGTGTTTTTTTATTTTGAAGACTTTTACCCTGCCTCTTGTTTTTTTATTATAGTAGATTGAAATAAGGTATGAACAGAAAGGTTAGGAAAGTCAAACTAATTTCTAGAAATATTTTTAGCAGTTGTAGTGCACTGTTCTAGATTCAATCTACTATAATTTCTAAAAATGTTTTAGAATTCGTAGCGTACTATTCTAAGTTCATTTTACTATAACGATAAATCTTTGCTGCGATAGCGGGTTGTTTTTGAGACTCTAAAAGGCTATTTTTGTAAAACCTTGAGTTTTTCTAGTTAAAATCTTCCACTTTCTTGGTAATTATTGAAAGTTTTAGGGTGTGAGAGTATGGTATTGAGAACTTGTCAACTGATTTCTATCTCCTGGTATTTTTGTTGGCAGTCTTCTTTCAAAAAAAGATATGAGGCATTTAATGATTGAAATATAGTATTTTTGGTTTTGAGGTGAAATAAAACGGTTGCAATTCAGGTGTTGATAGCATCCGGTGTTAGTTTGTGATATAATAGAAATAAAATAATTAATAGAGGTGTAAGGTGGGGAGACGTTTAAAAGAAAATAAAACGAGCAAGTTTCAGCAAAGTTTCAATATTATTTTGTTGTTTCTATATATAGTGCTTACTTGTTTTTTGCTGTTTTTAATATTCAGATATCATATCTTAGCCGTTAGTTATTTCAATCTTATTCTAGCAGCTATTATGGTGTTCATTGCGCTAGTAGCTTTATTTTTAATATCAAATAGAAAAGCTAAGAAGTTTACTTTAATCATGCTCTTGCTATCTATTGTAGCTAGCTCACTAGCCTTGGTTGGAGTTCATCAGTTCGTTAGTTTGGCCAATCATTTAAATGCAACATCTAACTATTCTAGTTACTCCATCAGTGTTGCAGTTTTGGCGGATAGTGAGATTGGTAATGTGTCCCAACTATCCAGTGTGACAGCTCCGACAAAAACAGATGCGGAGAATATCAAAAAATTGCTTGATGATATTAAGACAAGTCAGAATAAAGACCTAAAGGTTGAGGATAGTTCTTCTTACCTTGCGGCTTATAAGAGTCTCTTAGCTGGAGAGACCAAGGCAATTGTTTTGAATAGTGTCTTTGAAAATCTGATTGAACAAGAGTATCCAGATCACGCCAAAAAAATCAAGAAAATTTATACCAAAGAACTAACCAAAACTGTTGAGGCACCTAAGTCTTCTCAAAACAAGGCTTTTAATATCTATATTAGTGGGATTGACACATACGGACCGATTAGCTCCGTTTCTCGTTCGGATGTCAATATCATCATGACGGTTAATCAAGAAACCAAGAAAATTCTCTTGACAACGACCCCTCGTGATGCTTACGTGCCCATAGCTGATGGAGGCAATAACCAAAATGATAAATTGACCCATGCAGGTATTTATGGTGTGGATGCTTCGATTCATACTTTGGAAAATCTTTATGGAATTGACCTAAATTACTATGCACGACTCAACTTCACCTCCTTCTTGAAATTAATTGATCTCTTAGGTGGTGTCGATGTTTATAATGACCAAGAGTTTACATTACTTCAAGGGAAATATCACTTCCCTGTTGGGAATGTCCACCTAGACTCTGAGCAGGCCCTAGGCTTTGTACGTGAGCGTTATTCATTAGCAAACGGTGATGGAGATCGTGGACGTAACCAACAGAAAGTCATTTCGGCTATTATCCAAAAACTAACTTCGACAGAAGCTTTGAAGAATTTTGATGGTATTATGGAGAGCTTACAGGATTCTGTCCAAACCAATATGCCTCCTGAAACAATGGTTAGCTTAGTGAATACCCAACTAGCAAGTGGAGGGAAATATACTGTTATCACTCGAGATTTAAAGGGAACTGGTCGTATGGGTCTTCCTTCCTATGCTATGCCTGATAGTGAACTCTATATGTTAGAAGTTGATCCAAACAGCCTAGAGACACTCAAAACAGAAATTAAAGATATCATGGAAGGAAAATAAGATGATTGATATCCATTCACACATAGTTTTTGATGTAGATGATGGTCCTAAGGATAAGACAGAAAGTATAGCGCTTCTGAAGGAGGCCTATGCTCAAGGAGTCCGTACCATCGTTTCGACTTCCCATCGTCGAAAGGGGATGTTTGAAACACCAGAAGAGGATATATTAAGAAATTTTAAAGTTGTCAAGGAGTTGGCTAAAGAGGTTGCTCCTGATTTAACCATCTTGTATGGAGCAGAGATTTATTACAGCAGTGATGCTTTAAACAAATTAGAGAATCAGCAGATTCCACAACTAAATGGCACCCGTTATGCCTTGATAGAATTCAGCATGAATACCCCTTATCGTGAAATCCATAGCGCATTGACCAATGTTTTGATGTTGGGAATAACCCCTGTTATTGCCCATATAGAACGTTATGATGCTTTGGAAAACAACGAAAAAAGGGTGCGAGACCTCATCAACATGGGATGTTATACACAGGTCAACAGTTCGAGTATCCTTAAACCAAAATTGTTTGGTGATACTTATAAATTCATGAAAAAACGGGCTCGCTATTTCTTAGAGAGGGATTTGGTTCATATAGTTGCTAGTGATATGCACAATCTAGACGGTCGCCCTCCTTATATGAAGGAAGCCTACGAAATAGTGAGTAAAAAGTATGGCCAAGATAAGGCTCGGGAACTCTTTATATTAAATCCCGAAAAAGTCATTAAAGATCAAATTATTTAGGAGTTATAATGAAAGAAAAAGATACTATTGAAATCAATGTTATTCAGTTGTTAAAGGCACTATGGAAAAAGAAACTGCTAATCCTTCTTGTAGCCATCGTAGCAGGAGCTGCTGCATTTGCATATAGTAGTTTTGTTGTTAAACCTGAGTATAGAAGTACAACTCGGATCTATGTAGTTAATCGAAACCAAAGTGATAAACCGGGATTGACAAATCAAGATCTACAAGCAGGAGCTTACCTGGTTAAGGACTATCGTGAGATCATTCTTTCCCAAGATGTCCTAGAGAAAGTAGTTGCTGATCTTGGCTTAAACATTAATGCGAAAATATTAGCTAAGAAGATTCAAGTAACGGTTCCCGCAGACACACGTATCGTATCTATTTCAGTTAGTGATCACAAGCCTGACGAAGCAAGTCGAATTGCAAATGCTCTTCGAGATGTTGCGGCACAAAAGATTATTGCGGTCACCCGTGTTTCTGACGTAACTACCTTGGAGGAAGCACGTCCAGCAACTGGACCGTCTTCACCAAATATTCGTCGAAATACCATTATGGGAGTTGTAGCAGGTGCAGGATTAGTGATTGTAGTGGTCTTGTTGCTTGAACTATTTGATGATCGTGTCAAACGTCCAGAAGATATTGAGGATGTTATGAAAATCTCACTCCTTGGAGTCATTCCAGATTTTGATAAATTAAAGTAAGGGAGAACCTATGGCAAAGTTAGAATTAACAAAACAAAAACTTGATTCTGCCAAAAAAGCAGAAGAATATTACAATGCTTTACGTACCAATATACAGTTGAGTGGAGATAACTTAAAGGTTATAACGATTTCCTCTGTTGAACCAAGCGAAGGAAAATCGACAACTTCTACAAATATTGCCTTGGCTTTTGCGCGTGCAGGCTACAAGACACTCCTGATTGATGCTGATATCCGAAATTCAGTTATGTCTGGAGTATTCAAGTCAAGAGAACGAATCACAGGTTTAACTGATTATCTTGCTGGTACGCAAGATTTATCCCATGGTCTTTGTGAAACAAGCATTGATAATTTATTTGTGATCCAATCAGGGTCACCTTCTCCAAATCCAACAGCTCTTCTTCAAAGTGCCAATTTTGGATTGATGATTGAAACACTACGGAAATATTTTGACTATATTATCGTTGATACGGCACCGATCGGAGTCGTAATCGATGCAGCCATTATCGTGCAAAAATGCGATGCATCGATTTTGGTTACAGAAGCTGGTGGAACAAAAAGAAGAGATGTTCAAAAAGCTAAGGTTCAGTTAGAACAAACAGGGATCCCATTTTTGGGGATTGTTTTAAATAAATTTGATGTTAAACGAGAAAAATATGGATCTTACGGTTCTTATGGGTATAAATAGTTTGTGATGTTTTTACGTGAGTATACCACCAGTTTTTCCTTTGGAGTTCATTTGATTTCTGATTTTAAAAAAGTCAATGGTATTTCGCTTGTGAATTCAATGAAAAAGGTTGGTTGTCTAAAAATATAGTTTGATTACTTCAGGCGTAGTTTAATAGTGCAATTGTTTCTGATGTTCTAAGTTGTTTGGGATAACGTTAGCTTCACGAATATTCAAATGTTATGAGTGAGGGACTAGCAACGCTGATAGAATGAAATTTTATAGATGTAGTAAAAAATTATCTGTTATATTCAGATAAAATAAATTACCTTTTCAGAAGTTAATTGAATCACCAATAACATGCTGATTTTTGTAGTTGCATGAACTGCCCAATTTAATTCGCTAAATTGGAATAAGATGAAAATTGAATTTATAGTGAGAGATAGTTTATGTATAGTATAATAAAACGATTAGGAGATATTTTTTTGTCTTTAATAGGCGTAATAATATTATGTCCGCTTTTTATAATAATTGCAATCGCGATTAAGCTTGATTCAGAAGGTCCAGTAATCTTTAAGCAGAAACGTTTTGGACGTTATAAGAAATCGTTCTATGTTTTAAAATTTAGAACAATGAAGGTAGAGTCGCCCAAATATGTGGCTACTCGAGATTTACACAACTCAGAACAGTGGATTACTAAAGTAGGAAGTTTTTTAAGAAAAACATCTTTAGATGAATTACCTCAACTGTGTAATATTCTTGTTGGTAATATGAGTATTGTGGGTCCTAGACCAGTAGCAATAAGTGAACTGGATGTTATAGAAGCTAGAGAACAGTACGGTGCAAATGATATTTTGCCAGGATTGACTGGATGGGCGCAAATCAATGGTCGGGACAATTTGTCGACAGATGTGAAGGCAAGATTGGATGGTTATTATGTGCAACACAGATCATTAACAATGGATATTAAATGTATAGTGAGAACAATACCTTATGTACTGAAACGTAAAGGAATTGTAGAGGGGAGTAAAAGAGGAAGTTAGGTTGCTACAATGAAAATTTTATTTGTTTGTCAGCATTATAAACCGGAACCTTTTAGGTTGTCAGATATTTGCGAGGATCTAGTTCAGAGAGGTCATGAAGTTGCTGTTTTAACAGGAATTCCTAATTATCCTGAAGGTGAAATATATGCGGATTATCGGAATAAAAAAAAGATGAGAGAAACTATAGAAGGCGTTGCTGTTTTTCGTTCCTATACGATTCCAAGGAGGAAAAGCACCTTATATCGCGTATTGAATTATTTTAGTTTTGCTATCAGTTCGTCGATAGGAGTTCTACTGGGAAAGTATAAAGCAAAAGATGGAACGGAATTTGATTGTGTCTTCGTAAATCAATCATCTCCAGTTATGATGGCATGGGCTGGTATGGTTTATAAAAATAAGTATAAGAAGCCCCTGTTTCTATATTGTATGGATGTTTGGCCAGATAGTTTAACTGTAGGTGGAGTGAAACAAGATGGCTTGATTTTCAAGTTGTTTAAATTTATCTCAAAAAAAGTTTATCGAGCTAGTGATTATATATTTGTCACTAGTCCATCATTTAAGAATTATTTTGTGCAACAATTTGATATATTAGAACAAAAGATTACTTATTTGCCACAATATGCAGAAGATCTTTTTATCCCTGATGAATCGAGAGTTAATAAAGAAAGTGTTGACCTAACTTTTGCTGGTAATATTGGTAAAGCACAAAATTTGGAAACTATTTTGAAAGCTGCTAGTTTGATAGAAAAGAATACCAATTTACCCAAGAAAATTCATTTTCATTTTGTTGGAGATGGTACGGAATTGCTAAGTATGAAAGCCTTAGCTCATGAATTGGAGTTGAAGAATGTTTCCTTTTATGGAAGACGTTCTTTGGAAGAAATGCCTATCTTCTATAAAAAATCAGATGCTATGTTAGTTTCTTTAATAGGAGACTCGATAGTTTCTCGTACTATACCTGGGAAAGTACAATCTTACATGGCGGCAGGGAAACCAATTATAGGTGCAATTTCAGGAGATACTAAAACAATTGTAGAAGAAGCAAAGTGTGGCTTTGTCAGTCCCGAACAAGATGTGGAACAATTGGCAAAAAATATATACAAATTCAGTATGTTATCTATAGAGGAACAAAAGGAATTAGGAAAGCAAGCTCGTTGTTACTATGAAAAGCACTTTTCAAAAGAACAGTTTATGTTCGAACTGGAGACATATTTAGAGAGGAAAAGTAAGAAGGAATAACTTAATGAGAGTACTGTTTATACTATCTGATAATATATATCTAACTCCTTACTTCAATTTTTATAAAGAATTATTGAAGAAACTGTCTATTGATTATGATGTTATATATTGGGATAAAAATATTAATGAGATTATTACAAAACAAAACTATTATCGTATTTCTTTTTCTGGTAAGGGAAAATTGAGTAAGATATTAGGTTATGTAAAATTCAGAAAAGCAATTAAAAAAAAGCTAAAAGAAAATAATTATGATGTGATATTACCTTTGCATAGTATTGTGTCTTTCATTTTAGCAGATGTTCTTCTCTTTTTCTTTAAAAATAGATATATATATGATATTCGTGATTACAGCTATGAAAAATTTTTGGTTTATCGTTTAGTTCAGAAACAGCTGGTAAAAAATTCTCTTATGAATATTATTTCTTCAGAAGGATATAAAATTTTTTTACCAAAAGGAGAGTATTTTACTACTCATAACCTCCCAAATATGATAGATCTAAACGAAGTAAAGCAGTTGAAAAATAATTGTACGTTTCCGATTCAACTTTCTTACATTGGCTTAATTCGTTTTCAAGAACAGAATAAAAAAGTTATTAATTTTTTTGCAAATGATAGTCGATTTCAGTTGAATTTTATAGGGACTAATGCAGAAGAATTAAGGGAATTTTGTCAAGAAAAAGATATAAGAAATGTTAATTTGGTGGACACATTCCAGCCAAAAGATACCTTATCTTTTTATAAGAATACAGATGTTATTTTGAATTTATACGGGAATCATACTCCCTTATTAGACTATGCTTTGTCTAATAAACTCTACTTTGCTGCATTGTTATATAAACCTATCTTAGTTTGTGAAGATACTTATATGGAAAAAGTGTCGATAGAGAATGGTTTTGGTTTCGTTTTACCTATGAAGGATGAGTCAGAAAAAGATTACTTGGTTTCGTATGTTCAAAACCTTGATAGGAAAAAGCTAATTAAGAATTGTGATAGCTTTATGGATAGAATTAGTTTAGAAAAACAAAAAACAGAAATAGAATTAGAGAAGCGAATCATAAGCTTAAGGAAGAAGAATGATTAAAGTATTGCATCTATTTACAACATTGGATAGTGGTGGAGTAGAAAGTTTTCTATTTAACTATTATTCTCACATTGATAGAAAAAAAATTCAATTTGATTTTATTGTGCCTGGAGAAGAACAAGGTTTTTTAGAGGATAAAATAAAGGAATTGGGAGGAAGAGTTTATCATGTGCCTCTATTAAGGGAAAAACCTCTACAGCAATTTCTCTCTCTTGTTAGAATAATAAAGAAAGGAGATTATGATGTAGTTCATTGCCATGGCTATAAATCTGCAATTGGTCTTATTTTATCGAAAATAATTGGCTGTAAAATTAGAATTATTCATAGTCATATGGCTTATGTAACAGAAAACAATTTTCAAAAAGTATTGCGTAAATTAATAACGATTTTGGTTAAAATACTAGCAACTCATTGGTTTGCATGTGGGGAAGATTCGGCTAAATGGTTATATGGAGAGACAGCGTATAAAAACGGAAAAGTTGAAATTGTTTTTAATGCTATTGATTTGAAAAAGTATCAATTTTCTTCAGATGTTAGAAAAAAATGTCGTAGAGAATTGGATGTGTCAAATAAATTCGTACTAGGGAATATAGCGCGCCTATCAAATCAAAAAAACCAAAGTTATTTATTTAGTATTTTAAAAGAGCTCATTTTAATCAAACCAAATGTTATGTTATTGTTAGTTGGTAATGGCGAGGATGAACAGAGATTAAAACAGGAAGTCTTAGAACTAAATCTAACCTCATATGTGCTATTTTTAGGCAGAAGAACCGATGTTTCCGATTTATTATCTGCAATGGATGTTTTTTTGCTTCCGTCTAAATATGAGGGATTACCTGTTTCACTAGTAGAGGCTCAGGCATCGGGATTACAAATTTTATCGTCAGATACGGTAACGCAAGAAGTAAATGTGACCCAAAATATTAGTTACTTACCTATCACCGAAGAGTCTGTACTTCTTTGGAAAGATAAGGTGCTGTCTTTAACATCTGAGGAGAGCAATCGTTTTACAATAAATGACAGTATGACAGATGGTCCCTACGATATTTGTTATCAAGCTAGTAAATTATTGAATCGTTATCAAGAAATGTGCGTAATAAAGGAGATATAGATGCAGACAAAGTATATTTGTAGAGTTACACTAATGGTATTAAGTTTTATATTTGCTTTCTGTTACTTGTTGTGGACTCTTGATAATTGGGATAATGGTTTCCTTATATCTAATTATGTCCCATCTATATTTTTTTGGGTTTGTTTTCTAATTATTTTTCAAATTACTGGTTTTATTTTACGAAAAGTTAGCATATATGATTTTTCTGTATGGTATCTGATTTTATCTTATTTTTTTATGTTTGGATTAATTTTCAATGAGTATATGGGGTTTCAGACTACTCTACTGTGGAGTCCTAGTCACTTCTATAACAATGAAGAGTTATTTCATTCATACATTTTTATAATTTGGATCTTGTTTTGTTATTCTGTAGGTTATTTATTTTTTTATAGTGATGGAAAGGTACATTATCATTCAGAAGTGCAAAATTATCAGGAAGATGAAGAGAACTTTTTGTACAATGCGGGTAGGATTCTAACAGGAGTGGGCTTTATTTCAAGGGTAATAACAGATTCTAAAACAGTACTAACAGTTAGAGCGGCGAATAGCTATTCAGCATATTCAGAGGCAGCTAGTTCAGGAATAATAGACGATTTAGGAGTGCTTATGCTTCCTGGTGTATTCTCCTTGTTTTATTCAGATAAGCTGTCCCGAGTTATGAAGCGTACTATTTTTTGGGTAGTGTTGTTTTACTTAATTTTGATAATGATTCTAACAGGAAGTCGTAAAATCCAGGTATTTTCAATCTTGGCGTTGATTTTAGTATACACACAATCTTTAGGGATTACTTTTTCGAAGAAAAGAGTGCTTGCATTTTTAATAGCAACTGTATTTCTATTAAACGTATTAGTTGTTATTAGGGGGCACCGTTTTGACTTAAATACCATAGGAACATACTTATTTGATTCCTTTTCTTCATTAGATTTTGTAAAAAATATACTAGGGGAAGTATTTTCAGAGTCGGGATTGACCAGCCTAACAGTAGCTTCTGCTGTAACTGTTGTTCCTAGTAGCATTCCATATGAATATGGGATGACATTTCTACGCACTATTCCATCAATTTTTCCTATTGGATGGTTAGTTGGTGATTTTTTTGATAAAGCATCAGCGACGGTTGTTATTAATAAATTTTTGGGGTTACCTGTAGGTTCTTCTTTTGTGGAAGAATTATTCTGGAACTTTGGTTACTATGGTGGCGTTTTTTTGAGTTTTGTTTTGGGAATATTTAGTGGATGGCGATTAAATTTTAGGGCTTTTCAAACAAGTAAAATCTCAAAAGTGATTTATTTTTCGGTGATTTCTCAACTATTGCTTTTAGTGAGAAGTAGTTCAATAGATGTTTATCGTCCTATTATGTATAGTTTGATTATGATATTTATTTTTAGGAGGTTGAAAAAATAGTGGTGAAAAAAATTATGTTACATGGTGCAACGGATTATGGTTCAAGTAACTACGGTGATTATCTTTACGGTGAGATTGTCTATGATTTATTAGAATCTAAAGGATACGAAGTTTCTTTTTATAATCCATCAGATTTCTTTCAAACGTATTTGAAAGAATATCGTCAAAAACAAGCGTTTACTAAAAAACAAGCAGATGCTATTTTGTATATTCCAGGAGGATATTTTGGAGAAGGGCATAATGCACGTTTTCGTGATAATTTAATCCAATTTAAGCGATTTTTACCTTTGGGAATTTGGGCTTCATATTTTAAAAAGCCTATAGGAGTTGTAGGTATTGGTGCAGGGCCTAATAACGATTCTTTGATGAATTATGGTATAAAGAGAATTATTAACAATGCTCAATTTATTACAGTTCGTGATCGAGAATCATTTGATTCTTTGAAGAGTTTGTCTCCTTCGGCTCCAGTGTATGAAGCTTTTGATTTAATTGTTTCAAGTAAATTAAGAGAAGAAAAAACAGAGCAGTTGTATCAATTGAAAAGAGAATCCAAGGATAGAAAGATAATTCTTGTTCACTATAATCATTCCAAAGAGGCTCTTGAAAAATTTGCAAAATCAGTTAATCTTTTTCTAGAAAACCATCCTAACTATTATGTTGTAGTAACTTCTGATTCCATTCTACCTTATGAAGACGAATATTATCAGGAATTTAGAAAATTAGTTAGAACTGAGGATTGTTTTCAATTCAGGTATCATTCTCCTGCAGAAATGACATCATTGTTGAAAATGGTCGATGTGGTTTTAACTTGTAAATTACATGTTGGAGTAGTGGCAACATGTTTTAATAAATCTGTGATTGCTATTGCATGCCATCCAGAAAAAACAGCACGTTATTATGAAGCTATTGGAGAGTTGCAACGTTGTGAATCTTTATTTGATTCAAGTGTTAGTAATATTGTAGAGAAACTTGAAACTTTTCATTTAAAACCAATAAAAATACCTTCAGAATTGGTGTTGAAAGCGAGAAGTAGTTTAGACTATTTAGATCTTTTTTTGGAAGGACTAGTTCGTGAAAGTTGATAGAATTTCATTTATAAAAAATACAAGTTCTCTCTACATTCTGAATATTGTTAAATTACTATTTCCTTTATTAACACTTCCCTATTTAACAAGGGTGCTTTCACTAGATGCGTATGGAATGGTTACTTATGTTAAAGCGTTAATAGCTTATGTTCAACTAGTGATTGATTTTGGTTTCATGCTGTCAGCTACAAAAAACATTGTGAATGCTTGTGCTAATCCCTCAAAGATTGGAAGGATAGTTGGAGATACTCTAGCCGAAAAAATATTTTTATCTATCATTTCGATTCTAATTTACAGCATACTGATGTGGCAAATCCCAATAATGAGAGAGAATATTCTTTTTTCAGTTCTTTATTTGCTGGCGACTGTGACTAATATTTTTATCTTTGACTTTTTATTTCGTGGAATTGAAAAAATGCATGCAGTTGCAATTCCTTATGTTGTTTCTAAAACTATCATTACAATTTTGACATTTATTGTAGTCAAAGATGATTCTTCTATTTTATGGATTCCGATATTGGAAGGAGTCGGGAATTTAGTTGCTGCAGTAGTTTCTTACGGCTTCCTTCATCATTATGGAATCAAATTATCATTTTCTGACCTCCCTGTTTGGGTTAAAGATTTAAAGGAATCATCTATTTATTTTTTATCTAATTTTGCAACTACTATTTTTGGTGTGTTTACAACAGTTATTTCGGGTTTTTATTTACAGAGTCAAGAGATTGCCTTTTGGGGGATAGCACTGCAACTGCTTTCGGCAGCGAAATCTTTATATAATCCTATTGCTAATAGTTTATATCCGCATATGATACGTACCAAAGATATACAATCTGTTAAGAAGATTAACCGAATTATGCTTGTTCTGATTATCTTTGGAGTTTTGATTGTTTTGTTCTTTTCAAATCAAATTCTTTCTATAATTGGTGGTGAAAAATATACAATTTCAGCAGATTTTCTTAAGTATTTATTACCCGCTTTTGTTGCTAGTTTTTATTCTATGATATACGGATGGCCTGTCTTAGGGGCTATTGATAAAGTGAAAGAAACTACAATGACAACTATATTAGCTTCAATTGTCCAAATTCTGGGATTAGGAATATTTATCTTGTCTGATAATTTTAGTTTAGTAACATTAGCTATTTGTTCAAGTATGTCTGAGGTGGTGTTATGGATTAGCCGTTATCTAATTTATTTTAAGAACCGTTCATTATTTGTTAGGAGTAAGTAAATATATGAAAAAAGTAGTTGTAGTGTTTGGAACTCGTCCAGAAGCTATCAAGATGTGTCCTTTGGTCAAAGAGTTAAGAACACGTAAGAATATTGAAACATTAGTTTGCGTTACAGGCCAACACCGTCAAATGTTAGATCAGGTCTTGGACACATTTGGAATTATACCTGATTTTGATTTATCTATTATGAAAGATAAACAAACTTTATTTGATGTGACCATTGGCATTTTGGAAGGAATGAAGACTATTTTAGAGTCAGAAAAACCTGATTTAGTGTTAGTTCATGGGGATACAAGTACGACATTTGCTAGTTCACTGGCGGCCTTTTATTTACAGATTCCAATTGGTCATGTTGAAGCTGGTTTGCGTACTTACGATATCTATTCACCTTATCCTGAAGAGTTTAATCGTCAAGCAGTAGGGGTTTTGGCTCAGTATCACTTTACCCCAACACAACTTTCGAAAGATAATCTTTTGAGAGAAGGAAAAACTCCAGAGAGCATATTTGTGACAGGTAATACGGCAATTGATGCTTTACAAACTACAATTCAAGAGGACTATACGCATCCTGAGTTAGAATGGATAGGAGAAAGCAGGTTTATTCTAATTACAGCTCATCGTCGTGAAAATCTTGGTGAACCGATGAGACATATGTTTAGAGCAATTAGAAGGATTATTGAAGAATATCCAGATGTCAAGGCTATTTATCCTATTCATATGAATCCTCGTGTTCGCCAAATTGCTGAGGAAGAATTAAGTGGCTGTGAACGTATCAAGATGATCGAACCTTTAGAAGTATTAGATTTTCACAACTTTTTATCAAGAAGTTATCTAATTTTAACAGATAGTGGGGGTATTCAAGAAGAGGCTCCAAGTTTAGGAAAACCTGTTTTGGTTATGAGAGATACAACTGAACGTCCAGAGGGAATTGAAGCAGGGACTTTGAAACTTGTAGGTACTGATGAGAATAATATTTATAGGCATTTTAAAGAATTATTGGAAAATGATTCAGTTTATCAAGCTATGAGTCAAGCTTCAAATCCATATGGAGATGGAACAGCTTGTAAGAAAATTGCAGACATACTAGAAGGAGAAGTGTAATATATGTCACAATTTACAGGAAAAACTCTCCTAATTACAGGAGGGACAGGTTCATTTGGGAATGCGGTTCTCAAGCGTTTTTTAGAGACAGATATTTCAGAGATTCGTATTTTTTCACGAGATGAAAAAAAACAGGATGATATGCGTCATGAATTTCAGGTAAAAGTACCAGAAGCGGCTGGGAAAATCCGTTTTTACCTAGGAGATGTGCGTGACTTGGCTTCAGTGAAAAATGCTATGCATGGTGTGGATTATGTGTTTCATGCTGCTGCTCTTAAACAAGTACCTTCTTGTGAATTTTTCCCTGTAGAAGCGGTAAAAACTAACATTTTGGGAACGGAGAATGTCCTCACTGCGGCTATCGAAGCTGGTGTAAAGCAAGTTATTTGTCTTTCTACAGATAAGGCGGCTTATCCTGTCAATGCTATGGGAACATCCAAGGCTATGATGGAAAAGATTGCTGTTGCTAAGTCCCGGACGGTAAATTCTGAGCATACAAAGATATGTGTGACTCGCTATGGGAATGTTCTATGTAGCCGTGGATCTGTAGTTCCTCTTTGGATTGAGCAAATTAAGCAAGGAAATGCTCTTACAATTACTGAACCTAGCATGACACGTTTTGTCATGACATTGGAAGAAGCAGTAGACTTGGTCTTATTTGCATTTGAAGAAGGGAAATCTGGAGATATACTAGTTCAAAAAGCACCCGCATGTACGATTGAAGTGTTGGCTAAGGCTGTATCAGAAATTTTTGCCTCAGAACAAGATATTAAGATTATAGGTATTAGACACGGAGAAAAAATGTATGAAACACTATTAACTAATGAAGAGTGCGCAAATGCAATTGATTTGGGTGATTTTTATAGAGTTCCTAGTGATAATCGTAATCTTAACTATGATAAGTATTTCAAAGATGGTAGTACAAATAGAAATTTGTTGACAGAATTCAATAGTAATAATACTGATTTGATGGATGTAGAGCAAGTTAAAAGAAAGTTGCTAGAATTAGATGAAATACAGACAGCAATTCGTCACATGGTAGCAGATGACGAAAAGAGCAAATGATGTGAAATCTTTTAAGATACATTAAAGTTTTGAAGGATGTGTAATGTGTCATTTCATCGTCGAGAGAGTTGACTATTAAAATAGCATATAATGATATAAAACAAGGGGGGACGCATGATTAAAAATGTTTTAATCACAGGAGCGAAAGGATTTGTAGGAAAAAATCTTATCTGTACTCTGGAAGCTTTGAAGGATGGGCGAGATAGAACTCGTCCTAATTTAGAGATTGGAGAGATTTTTCAATATGATCGTGATACAGATCCGATTTTATTAGAAGAATATTGTAAGAAAGCCGATTTTGTATTCCATTTAGCTGGCGTCAATCGTCCACAGAATCCTGATGAATTCATGGAGGGTAATTACGGTTTTTCCAGTAGACTATTAGAGATTTTAGAAAAGTATGAGAACACTTGTCCTGTTCTACTCTCTAGTTCTACTCAAGCTAGTTTAGAAGGCCGATTTTCAAACTCTGTATATGGACAATCTAAGCTAGCAGGGGAAGAACTATTCTTCGAATATGGAAATAAAACGGGAGCACCTGTCTTAGTTTACCGTTTCCCAAATCTGTATGGGAAGTGGTGCCGACCTAACTACAATTCTGCTGTAGCAACTTTCTGTCATAATCTAGCTCACGATTTACCTATTCAGGTAAATGATCCAAGTGTAGAATTGGAGTTGCTGTATATTGATGACTTGATACAAGAGTGTCTAACTGCATTGGAAGGAAATCCTCATCGTTGTAATTTAGATGGATTACAAATCTTACCTAGCCCATCAGGAAACTACTGTTATGTACCAACGACTCATCGTGCAACCCTAGGAGAGATTGTAGCTCTATTAGAAACATTTAAAAAACAGCCTGATAGTTTAGTTATGCCTGAAATTCCTCAAGGATCCTTTGAAAAGAAATTGTATTCTACCTACTTATCTTATTTACCAGTAGATAAGTTTAAGTTCCCTCTAAAAATGAATATAGATGAACGAGGTAGTTTCACGGAACTATTAAAAACGGAAAATGCGGGTCAATTTTCTGTCAATATTTCTAAACCTGGCATTACAAAAGGGCAACATTGGCATCATTCTAAGTGGGAATTTTTCATGGTTGTTTCTGGTCGTGCTTTAATACAAGAGCGTAGAATAGGACTGGATGAAAACGGGCAAGAGTATCCTATTCTGAACTTTGAAGTGTCGGGCGATAAGATTGAAGCAATACATATGATACCGGGCTATGCACATAATATTATTAATCTTTCTGATACAGAAAATTTAGTTACTGTAATGTGGGCTAATGAGTCATTTGATCCTAGCCGTCCAGATACTTTTTTTGAACAAGTGGAGAAATAAATGAAAATTAAGACAGATTATAGTGATATTCACTTTAAAGATAATGGAAAACTTAAGTTATTGATTATTGTGGGAACACGTCCTGAGATTATACGTCTAAGTAGTGTTATCACTAAATGTCGAAAGTATTTTGATGTTATTTTGGCACATACTGGACAAAACTATGATTATAATTTAAATGGTATTTTCTTTGATGATTTAGGTTTAGACTCTCCAGATGTATACATGGATGCTGTTGGAGATGATCTTGGTGCTACTGTAGGGAATATTATTAATACTTCATACAAATTGATGAATCAAATTAAACCAGATGCTTTATTGATTTTAGGGGATACAAATTCTTGTCTATCAGCTATTGCTGCCAAGCGTTTACATATTCCGATTTTTCATATGGAGGCTGGCAATCGCTGTAAGGATGAGTGTCTGCCCGAAGAGACTAATCGTCGGATTGTTGATATTATTTCAGATGTTAACTTAGCATACTCTGAACATGCTCGAAAGTATTTACATGAGTGTGGTTTACCTAAAGAGCGCACGTACGTAACTGGTTCTCCTATGGCAGAAGTGTTACATAAAAATTTATCTGCCATTGAGTCTTCAGATATCCATGAACGTTTGGGATTGAAAAAAGGAGGATATATCCTACTTTCAGCTCACCGTGAGGAAAATATTGATACAGATAAAAATTTTCTCTCTCTCTTCACAGCAATTAATAAATTAGCTGAAAAGTATAATATGCCAATCTTGTATTCTTGCCATCCTCGATCTAAGAAAAGATTAAAAGAGAGCAGTTTTGAATTAGATAAACGTGTGATTCAGCATGAGCCACTAGGATTCCATGACTATAATTGTTTACAAATGAATGCATTTGTTGTAGTATCTGATTCAGGAACTTTACCAGAAGAAAGTAGTTTCTTTACTAGTCAAGGCTATCCATTCCCAGCTGTATGTATTCGTACAAGTACAGAACGCCCTGAGTCCCTAGATAAGGCAGGATTTATTTTGGCAGGTATTGATGAAAATTCTCTTCTTCAAGCAGTTGAAACTGCTGTTAGCTTGGCAGAAGATGAGGATTTTGGCTTACCTGTACCAGACTATGTTGAGGAAAATGTCTCTACTAAAGTTGTTAAGATAATACAGAGCTATACAGGGATAGTGGATAAAATAGTTTGGCGGAAAAGCTAAGTTTTATATTTCATTTTATTAGCTAAATTTTAGGTTAGTTTGTCCAAAGGAATTCTTTAGGTGACTTGCAGATCGATTATTTTTTAGGATTATTGCTAATTAAATTTTCAATGAAAGTAAGTTCTTTAGGATTCGTTTTCTTTGTTCCATAGGAAATGCGTCAAACAAGGGGGGTGAATTCTTTCTATGTTATTTGCTGCGATGGAAAGAATTTTACAAACAAGACCTTAAAAAATAAATGTTGAAATATTGCTATAAAGTATATTTTGAACTAGAGATATTTTAGGATTAGTGCCTTATCACTCATGCTAAAGGATGAAATGGTTTTATTAGAGAAGTCGAACTATGTGTGCTAGACACTCGCACTAGGAAATAGATTTATAGAATTTTCTTTTGGATAGTTGCGGAAAATAGGACCAATTTTCCAGTGATTTTATAAAAAGGCGGAGGAGGTAAAAACTCAATTTGAAGATAAAATTGAGTAAATCTTTCCGTTATAAAACGTATAGTATCAAGTTTTTTTGAACATCTGATATTATGCGTTTTCTTATTTTAAGGGGGCGTTTGCCCAGTCGTTTTCTTTTATTTACCCACCGATGAAATCGTCGGATAATTATAAAAATTCAAGAAAAAGCTTGCGTAAATGTTAGAAAATTCGAGCACGAATGTATTTTTTGTGTTATAATATTCTGTGAGTAGTTATGCCTTGGTGTAGCTATTAAAAATAGAAGTGTGAAACTGGTAAGATAGAGAGGACGCAGTGTAATGACTAGGAATGGTTTTTTTACAGGCTTAGATATCGGAACTAGCTCTATTAAAGTGTTGGTTGCAGAGCTTGTAAATGGTGAAGTAAATGTAATTGGCGTAAGTAATGCCAAAAGTAAAGGTGTCAAAGATGGGATTATCGTTGACATCGAAGCAGCAGCGACGGCTATTAAGTCTGCAATTTCTCAAGCAGAAGAAAAAGCAGGAATTTCAATCAAGTCTGTAAACGTTGGTTTGCCAGCTAATTTGCTACAAGTTGAGCCAACTCAAGGCATGATTCCGGTGACATCAGATACAAGAGAAATTACAGATCAAGATGTTGAAAATGTGGTTAAATCAGCTTTGACTAAAAGTATGACTCCAGACCGTGAAGTTATCACCTTTATTCCAGAGGAATTTGTCGTAGATGGATTCCAAGGAATTCGTGATCCTCGCGGAATGATGGGTGTGCGTTTGGAAATGCGCGGTCTCTTGTACACTGGCCCACGTACGATTCTCCATAATCTTCGTAAAACTGTAGAGCGTGTAGGCATTCAAGTTGATAACGTGATTATTTCACCTCTTGCAATGGTTCACTCTGTCTTGAATGAAGGTGAACGTGAGTTTGGTGCGACTGTTATCGACATGGGTGGTGGCCAAACGACGGTTGCCACTATTCGCAATCAAGAACTTCAATATACAAATGTTAACCAAGAGGGTGGCGATTATGTCACAAAAGACATTTCAAAAGTTCTTAAGACTTCTAAGAAAATTGCAGAAGGTCTAAAATTGAACTATGGTGAAGCTTATCCACCGCTAGCAAGCAAAGAAACTTTCCAAGTTGAAGTGATCGGTGAAGTTGAACCAGTTGAAGTGACCGAAGAATACTTGGCTGAGATTATTTCGGCAAGACTTAAGCACATTTTTGAGCAAATTAAGCAAGATTTGGAAAGACGTCACCTATTAGACTTGCCAGGAGGTATTGCTTTGATTGGTGGAAATGCCCTCCTTCCAGGCGTCGTTGAATTGGCCCAAGAAGTATTTGGAGTCCGTGTTAAGTTATTCGTACCAAATCAAGTTGGGATTCGTAATCCTGCTTTTGCCCATGTCATTAGCTTGTCAGAATTCGCTGGAAGCCTTACTGAAGTGAATGTTCTAGCTCAGCGAGCAATTCGAGGGGAAAATGCTTTAAGCCACCAGCCACTTGACTTTAGAAGTTCAGCTCAACCTGTTTCACCTGTTTCTCCACGACCAGTATTTAATACAGTGACAACTTCTGAGCCTGAAACAACTCAATCTGTTGAACCAGTAGCTCCTCTTCAATCAGAAGAAAAGAGCAAAGGTAAATTAACGGATCGTTTCCGTAGCTTGATTGGAAGCATGTTTGACGAATAAAATAGAGGAATATAAATATGACATTTTCATTTGATACAGCAGCAGCACAAGGTGCAGTAATTAAAGTAATCGGTGTCGGCGGTGGTGGTGGAAATGCCATCAACCGTATGGTTGACGAAGGCGTTTCTGGCGTTGAATTTATCGCAGCTAACACAGATGTGCAAGCTTTGAGCAGTACAAAAGCTGAGACAGTTATCCAGCTCGGTCCTAAATTGACTCGCGGACTTGGTGCAGGAGGTCAACCTGAAGTTGGTCGTAAAGCTGCGGAAGAAAGCGAAGAAGTATTGACAGAAGCAATCAGCGGTGCTGATATGGTCTTCATCACTGCTGGTATGGGTGGAGGTTCTGGTACAGGTGCTGCACCAGTTATCGCTCGTATTGCAAAAAGTCTCGGTGCTTTGACAGTTGGTGTTGTTACTCGTCCATTTGGTTTTGAAGGAAGCAAACGTGGACAATTTGCTATCGAAGGGATTAACGAACTTCGTGAGCATGTTGATACACTCTTGATTATCTCAAACAATAATTTGCTAGAAATCGTCGACAAGAAAACTCCACTTCTTGAAGCATTGAGTGAAGCAGACAACGTTCTTCGTCAAGGTGTACAAGGGATTACAGATTTGATCACAAATCCTGGTTTGATCAACTTGGACTTCGCAGACGTTAAGACTGTTATGGCTAACAAAGGCAATGCCCTTATGGGAATTGGTATTGGTAGCGGTGAAGAACGTGTTGTAGAAGCTGCTCGTAAAGCAATCTACTCTCCACTTCTCGAAACAACTATCGATGGTGCTGAGGATGTTATCGTTAACGTAACTGGTGGTTTGGACTTGACTTTGATTGAAGCTGAGGAAGCATCAGAAATTGTTAACCAAGCAGCTGGTCATGGTGTTAACATCTGGCTTGGAACATCTATTGATGAGACTATGAAAGACGAAATCCGCGTGACTGTTGTTGCGACAGGAGTACGTCAGGACAAAGTTGAGAAAGTTGTAACTGCTCAACCACGCCAAGCAGCCTACCGTGAACCTGCTCGAACTAGTCATGCGCAGACTTTTGATCGTAATTTTGATATGGCTGATACAGCAGAAATTCCAACTCCAAGTTATCGTCGTCAAGAAGCTCCAAAGACATCAGCTTTTGGTGACTGGGACTTGAGACGCGATGCCATCGTTCGTCAAGGAGAGCCAGTTGTTTCTCCAGTGGAACGTTTTGAAGTTCCAGCAGCTACGGATGAAGATGAGTTGGAAACACCACCATTCTTTAAAAATCGTTAATGAAGATGAATTTAAAAGAAAATACGAACCTTGTTTTTCAACAGATATCGAATGCAGTTCAGGAAGCTGGTCGTGAAAACGACTCGGTTTCTGTGATTGCGGTGACCAAATATGTAGATGTTGAAACAGCCTCAGCTTTGGTTTCGCAAGGAGTGCAACACATTGGTGAGAACCGTGTTGATAAATTTCTTGACAAGTATCATGCTCTAAGTGATAAGAATCTTACCTGGCATTTGATTGGAACCTTACAGAGACGTAAAGTCAAGGAAGTGATTTCTTATGTGGATTATTTTCATGCTTTAGATTCATTAAAGCTAGCTCAGGAAATTCAAAAACGAGCAGACCACAAGATTAAGTGCTTTTTGCAAGTAAATATTTCTAAGGAAGAGAGCAAGCACGGTTTTTCGAAAGAAGAATTGTTAGCCCTCTTACCAGAACTTTCAGAATTAGACCAGATTGAGTATGTGGGACTGATGACCATGGCTCCATTTGAAGCAACTAGTCAAGAGTTACTAGAGATATTTAAAGAAACGCAAGAATTGCAAAAAAACATTCAAGAAAAACATCTCCCCAATATGCCGATGACAGAACTAAGTATGGGTATGAGTCGAGACTTCAAAGAAGCGATTCAATGTGGTTCAACTTTCGTTCGAATCGGCACAGCATTTTTTAAGTAGGAAATAACCATGTCACTAAAAAATAAATTTGAAAAGTTTATAGATTATTTCACTGAAGATGGAGAAGAAGTGGCACCAAACGTTGCTGAATTAAAGCCTGAAAAAACGCTAACATCAGTTTCTGCCCCCATGGAAGAACTTCCACAAGCTCAACAACTTCCCCAGCCTTCACAAGTGAATTCAAAGGAAAAAAACATTACGCGCCTTCATGCTCGTCAGCAAGAATTAGCGATGAAGAGTCATCGTAGTACAGAAAAGGTAACCATTGATGTTCGTTATCCTCGTCGCTACGAAGATGCAACGGATATCGTTGATTTACTAGCAGGTAATGAAAGTATTTTAATCGATTTCCAATACATGACTGAAGTACAAGCGCGTCGTTGTCTAGACTATTTAGATGGAGCTCGTCATGTACTTGCTGGTGAATTAAGAAAGGTTGCAAATACCATGTACCTTTTGACACCAGTAGGAGTTGTGGTTAACATCGAAGATATTCGTTTGCCTGAGGGAACTCATGGTGAAGAGTTTGATTTCGATATGAAGAGAAAACGAGTGAGATAATGATATTTCTAGTTCGCTTTATTCAAAACGCTACAGATATCTATTCTATGATACTTGTAGCGTTTGCTCTCTTATCCTGGTTTCCAAATGCCTATGAGACTAGAGCAGGTCGTTTGTTGACTAATTTAGTCAAACCGATTCTTCAACCCTTGAGACGTCTGCCGCTAAGTATTGGTGGTTTAGATTTTTCAGTTTGGGTGGCTGTCGTTTTAGTTCATTTACTTGGAAACTATCTGATCCGTTTTCTTTTAATACTAGCATGAGAAAAGATATCTATCAGCATTTTTCAGTCGAGGATATTCCTTTTATTGATAAAGGTTTGGAGTGGCTTAGGCAGGTTGAAGAGCACTACGCTCCCATCTTAACTCCTTTTATCAACCCCCATCAGGCCTTTATTTTAAAGACATTTGGCAATCATCAAGGGATTCAAGTTTTTTCTAGCAATGATTTTGTAGCTAGCGAGTATAGTCGTGTACTACTTGCACCAGATTATTTCATACCGACTTTGACGGATTTTGAAATGGAATTGCTTGAGATTGTTTATTCTAGTAAGTTTGACCAATTGACACATTCCAGGATTTTAGGAACTGTTCTGAATCGTTTAGGAATCGATCGCAAGTTGTTTGGTGATATATTGGTAACGGAAAATAGAGCTCAAATCATTGTGGACCGGAAATTCACTTCCCTCTTCCAAGACGGGATTCAAAAGATTGCCAAACTACCTGTCAAGCTAGAAGTCGTATCTTTTGAAGATCTGGTAGAGGCCGAGAATGATTATCAGGAAAAGGAAGTTTTGGTTCCGAGTATGCGCTTGGATGCTTTCTTGTCAAATGTTCTGAAATTGTCTCGCTCGCAGACAGCTGATTTGTTAGAAAGAAAATATGTTCAGGTAAATTATCATCTGGTTGAAAAATCTGATTATCAAGTTAAGATTGGTGATTTAGTAAGTGTCAGACGTTTTGGAAGGATTAGTGTTCTGAGAGAAAATGGTCAAACAAAAAGGGATAAGAAGAAATTGACAATACAATTATTATTAAGTAAGTGAGGGGAAAATATGCCAATTACATCGTTAGAGATTAAGGATAAAAGCTTTAGTACTAAGTTTAGAGGTTTTGATCCTGAAGAAGTTGATGAATTTCTCGATATTGTAGTTCGAGACTATGAAACATTGGTTCGAAGTAACCATGATAAAGAGCAACAAATTAGAAATTTAGAAGAGCGTTTGTCTTATTTTGATGAGATGAAAGATTCATTGAGTCAGTCTGTGTTAATTGCTCAAGATACTGCTGAGCGAGTTAAACAAGCAGCTACTGAACGCTCTCATAATATCATTCATCATGCTGAACAGGAATCACAACGTTTGCTTGATGAAGCTAAGTACAAAGCAAATGAAATTTTACGTCAAGCAACTGATAATGCTAAGAAGGTTGCGATTGAGACAGAAGAACTGAAGAATAAGAGTCGCGTCTTCCATCAACGCTTGAAATCTACAATTGAAAGTCAATTGGCCATCGTTGATTCATCTGATTGGGAAGAAATTTTACGTCCAACAGCAACTTATTTACAAACCAGTGATGAGGTCTTTAAAGAGGTGGTTAGAGAGGCTTTGGGGGAAAATATTTCAGCATTTCATGAGGAGGAAGCCAATGATTTGACTCGTCAGTTTTCACCTGAAGAGGTTGCTGAGCTCCAAGCACGTATAGAAGCAACTAATCGTGAATTGATGGAAGCACAGGATGAATCAACTTTATCTGACTTATCTTCGTTAGTAAATAATGAAATGAGTTCTGAGTCTAAAGAGGATTCAGAATAACAATTTCTCAACATTTGTAATTGTAAAATCTGAGAACAAGATCTTATCAAACATATTTCCAGCGAGTAGGAGATGGTGGAAGTCCTACAATCCCTGTTGATAAGATTATCCTCTCAAGTTATCAAGTCTGAAGTTAGTAGGATTTGACGTTCCCCACGTTACGGGAAAAGAGGGAGAAAGACTAGTTCTTTTTCCGAACAAAGGTGGTACCACGATTTTCGTCCTTTTTAGCGAGTCGTGGTTTTTATTTTGTCTATATAAAAAAGGAGATATCATGAAACTCAAAGAAACTTTAAATCTTGGGAAAACTGACTTCCCAATGCGTGCAGGCCTTCCAACCAAAGAGCCAGTCTGGCAAAAAGAATGGGAAGAAGCAAAATTGTACCAACGCCGTCAAGAATTAAATGAAGGAAAACCTCATTTCACTCTTCATGATGGACCTCCATACGCTAACGGAAATATCCACGTTGGTCATGCTATGAACAAGATTTCAAAAGATATCATTGTTCGTTCTAAGTCTATGTCAGGATTCTACGCACCATACATCCCAGGTTGGGATACACACGGACTACCAATCGAGCAAGTTTTGGCTAAACAAGGTGTTAAACGTAAAGAGATGGACTTGGTTGAGTACTTGAAACTTTGCCGTGAATACGCTCTTTCTCAAGTAGATAAACAGCGTGAAGACTTCAAGCGCTTGGGTGTTTCAGGTGACTGGGAAAATCCTTATGTGACTTTGACTCCTGACTATGAAGCAGCCCAAATCCGTGTCTTCGGTGAGATGGCAAACAAAGGTTATATCTACCGTGGTGCTAAGCCAGTTTACTGGTCTTGGTCATCTGAGTCAGCTCTTGCTGAAGCGGAGATTGAATACCACGACTTGGTATCAACATCACTTTACTATGCCAACAAGGTTAAAGATGGCAAAGGTGTTCTAGATACAGATACTTATATCGTTGTCTGGACAACTACTCCATTTACTATCACAGCTTCTCGTGGTTTGACAGTTGGTGCAGATATTGATTACGTTTTGGTTCAACCTACTGGTGAAGCTCGTAAGTTTGTGGTCGCTGCAGAATTATTGACTAGCTTGTCTGAGAAATTTGGCTGGACTGATGTTCAAGTTTTGGCGACTTATCGTGGTCAAGAATTGAACCATATCGTGACAGAACACCCATGGGATACTGCAGTAGATGAACTCGTTATCCTTGGTGACCACGTTACAACTGACTCTGGTACAGGTATCGTCCATACAGCTCCTGGTTTTGGTGAGGACGACTACAATGTTGGTGTGGCTAATGGTCTTGAAGTTGCTGTGACAGTTAACGAACGTGGTATCATGATGGCTAATGCTGGCGCTGAGTTTGAAGGTCAATTCTACGACAAGGTAGTGCCAACTGTCATTGAAAAACTAGGCAACCTCCTTCTTGCTCAAGAAGAAATCTCTCACTCCTACCCATTTGACTGGCGTACGAAAAAACCAATCATCTGGCGTGCAGTTCCACAATGGTTTGCTTCAGTATCAAAATTCCGTCAAGAAATCTTGGATGAAATTGAAAAGGTTAAATTCCACTCAGAATGGGGTAAAGTCCGTCTTTACAACATGATTCGTGACCGTGGTGACTGGGTTATCTCTCGTCAACGTGCTTGGGGTGTTCCACTTCCGATCTTCTATGCTGAAGATGGCACGCCAATCATGACAGCTGAAACGATTGAACATGTAGCTCAACTCTTTGAGGAACATGGTTCAATTATCTGGTGGGAACGTGATGCTAAAGACCTCTTGCCAGAAGGATTTACACATCCAGGTTCACCAAATGGTGAGTTCAAGAAAGAAACAGACATCATGGACGTTTGGTTCGACTCAGGTTCATCATGGAATGGTGTCGTGGTTAACCGTCCAGAACTCAAATACCCAGCCGACCTCTACCTTGAAGGTTCTGACCAATACCGTGGTTGGTTCAACTCTTCTCTTATCACATCTGTGGCTAACCATGGTGTGGCACCATACAAACAAATCTTGTCACAAGGTTTTGCCCTTGATGGTAAAGGTGAGAAGATGTCTAAATCTCTTGGAAATACCATTGCTCCAAGCGATGTTGAGAAACAATTTGGTGCTGAAATCTTGCGTCTCTGGGTAACAAGTGTTGACTCAAGCAACGATGTACGTATCTCTATGGATATCTTGAGCCAAGTTTCTGAAACTTACCGCAAGATCCGTAACACTCTTCGTTTCTTAATTGCTAACACATCTGACTTTAACCCAGCTGAGGATGCAGTAGCTTACGAAGAACTTCGTTCAGTTGACAAGTACATGACCATCCGCTTTAACCAGCTTGTGAAGACCATTCGTGATGCTTATGCCAACTTTGAATTCTTGACGATTTATAAGGCTTTGGTGAACTTTATTAACGTTGATCTGTCTGCTTTCTACCTTGATTTTGCCAAAGATGTTGTCTACATCGAAGGTGCCAAATCACTCGAACGTCGTCAAATGCAAACAGTATTTTATGACATCCTTGTCAAAATTACTAAGCTCTTGACGCCAATCCTTCCTCACACTGCGGAAGAAATCTGGTCATATCTTGAGTTTGAAACTGAAGACTTCGTTCAATTATCAGAATTGCCAGAAGCTCAAACCTTTGCGAACCAAGAAGAAATCTTGGACACATGGGCAGCCTTCATGGACTTCCGTGGTCAAGCTCAAAAAGCCTTGGAAGAAGCTCGTAATGCCAAAGTCATCGGTAAATCACTTGAAGCTCACTTGACAGTTTATCCAAATGAAGTGGTACAAACCCTTCTTGGAGCTGTTGATAGCAATGTAGCTCAACTTTTGATTGTGTCTGAGTTGACCATCGCAGAAGGTGCAGCTCCAGAAGGTGCAGTAGCCTTTGAAGATGTAGCTTTCACTGTAGAACGTGCAGCTGGTGAAGTGTGTGACCGTTGCCGTCGTATCGACCCGACAACAGCAGAACGTCATTACCACGCAATCATCTGTGACCACTGCGCAATCATCGTAGAAGAAAACTTTGCGGAAGCAGTCGCAGAAGGATTTGAAGTAAAATAAAAGTAAAAAATGGCGAGGGTAGTCCAAAGGGTAATTTGAAAAGAAAGGCCAATAGCACTCTCCAACATTAAACGCATAATATCAAGATTTTTGCAAGTCTGGTATTATGCGTTTTTTTATTGTAATGCCCTTTTTACCAAGTATCTTTTTTGTATAGTGGATTGAATCCATAATATAGTAGATTGAATCTAAAATCATACATTATGACTGCTAAAAATATTTCTAGAAATTAGTTTGACTTTCCTAATCGAATTGTTCATACCTTATTTCAATCAAATATAGTATAGCACACTGTTGCTTCTAAAATATGGATAGAAATTGATTTGATTTCCCTAGTCAATTTGTTCAGATTTTATTTCATTTTACTATAAAATAAAATTGCTCTTTTTTGTTAGCAGGCTGCTTAAGAAATATCTAAGCCCGTGTATAAATTTGGAATTCTAGCAGCTAATCAACGTATTCTAGGAAGCTAAGGAAAGAGTTTCTAACAAAACATATAATATATATGTTTGTGTGGTGAAAATTTTTGCTCTTTTTGATTTTAAAAGAACATCAAGTTTTTAAGAAAAAAACTAACAAAATAGAGAAAAACTATATTTAGATATTATAAAAACCTATATGTATACATTTGGAATATAATAAACCGAAAGAAATCGAAAGAATAAATTTGATTTATCTAAGTAAAAAGATTATAATAAAATTGTATTTATACTACTACATAAACACAAAAGGAGAATATTTGATGTATTTTAATCGTAAAAATGCGGAACAGAAGAACTGGCGTATGATCAAAAAAGGGAAACATTTCTTGTTTGGTTGTTCGCTAGTCTTTGCGGTTGGAGCTACACTAGCTACTCCAACGGTTCACGCTGACAGTGTAGAAGCTAAGACAGAAGCTACAAATTCAGCAACACAAAATGAACCTACTGCAGAGGCGACGACCTATGCGGCACCAGCTGCAACTAGCCCAGTTGCGACTGAAGCAGTAGAAGCAAATTCAGCAACAACTGTCGTTTCAGCTGACAAATCTCAACTAGAAGCTGTTTTGACACAAGCTAAAGCTAAAAACTTGGATGGTCAAGAAGCTTCAGTTAAAGCTGAAGTAGCAGCTGCAATTGCAGAAGCAGAAGCATTAGTTGCGAACGGATCTGTAAGCCAAGATCAAATCAACCAAAGTGTTGAACGTTTGACTCAAGCTGTGGCAAGTGTGAAGGAAGTTACTGAAGCAGCAATTGAGAAAACATCGGAAGCAACTACAGAATCTTCAGCAACTCCTAAAGTAAGAAGCAGACGTGCGACTACTGAAGGAACAACTCGTTCAATTGATGAAACTAACCTTGCTCGTGCTATCGTAACCAAGGAAAACTTTGAAAGTTTCTTCCAAGAAGGTGGAACTGCAAGTTATGAAAAATCTTCAGGAACTATTAAGTTGACAGAAGATGTATCAGGACAGGCTGGTAATGCCTACCTACGTTTTAAAATCGATCCTAGCCAAGATTTCTCTTTCACTGGTAAAGTAGATATTGGTAATAAATATGAAGGACACGAAGTGGATGGTCGTGCTGGTGGTGACGGAGTCGGTTTTGTCTTCCATACAGGTAAGCAAAGTCAACTAGGTCTTTCTGGTGCATCAATCGGTATGGGTGGAATTAATGCAGCTTTTGGTTTCAAACTTGACTCATGGTGGAATAAAGGTACTCCAAAACCTGAAATCAAATCAATGGCAGATCCTTCATACAACCGTGGAGATACGAATCATGCGTTCGGTGCGTTTTATTCATCAAACAATCAAGGAAGAGTAAATTCTATTACAGAGATGAAACCTTTAAATCCAGCACCAAATGGACAATGGGTTGATTTCAAGATTAACTATAATGGAACTAAAAAAGAATTCACGGTAACATACGGTAGCCAAACTTGGACAACAAAACTTGATAAATCTAGCCGTAGTATGACAAATGAAGCCAAGAATGCTTTGACTGCTAGAAATGCTACCTATGCCCTCTCATTTGTCGGAAGTACAGGTTCTGGTACAAACTTGCAACGTGTTCAGATTGAAAAATTTGAGTTTACAGCGCCACAAATCGTCCACATGAAATTTGTTGATGAAAGTGGTCAAGAAATCGAAGCAAGTAGTGCGATTCCAGGTGACGAAAATGAAGTTATTAATCTGAGCACTCAAGACAAAAAGATTGCAGCAGTTGAAGCTAAAGGGTATACACTGAAAGAAATTGATTCTAGCAAGGCTCCTTCATACATTAAAGAAAACAACACAGTTACCCTAACTCCAGGTGGTCAATTGTTGACTTATGTATTTAAAGTAAAAGATACCACACCACCAGCAGCCCCAACTGTAAATTCAGTTACAGCAGGCGCTACAGCGGTAACGGGTACAGCCGAAGCAGGCTCAACCGTAGAAGTAACTCTTCCAGGTGGGTCTAAAGTATCCGCGAAAGCCGACCAAGATGGAAGCTACAGTGTTCCAGTAAGTGCCTTGAAGGAAGGCGACACCGTATCTGTGACTGCGACAGATGACGCTGGTAACAAGTCAACACCGACATCAGTAACGGTACCAGATAAAACGGCCCCAGCAGCCCCAACTGTGAACCCAGTTAAGGCAGGTGCTACAGCCATCACAGGTACAGCCGAAGCAGGTTCGACAGTAGAAGTAACCCTTCAAGATGGACAAAAATCCTCTGCAAAAGCTGGAGAAAATGGTGAGTTTTCAATTCCAGTTCCAGCTTTGAATGCTGATGATCAAATTAGTGTTACAGCAACAGATGTAGCTAAAAACACATCAACTCCAACTAAAGTTACTGTAAAAGAGACAGTTCGTCCGACCTTACACATTCCATATGATGATCCTGCGACACAAGCCATTTATGTTTACTCTGGTGAAGAAAATAATATTGAGCTAAAGGTAACTGATAATTCAGGTAAGATTGTAAAAGCTTATCTAGCTTTACCACAAGATAACCGCAGTGGGCTTGGTGCAGAAGACACTACCTTCTTAAACGGTAGAACTAAAGGTGGTTTGTATCTTAAGACTGAAGGTATTCATGTAGAAACTACTGCTACAGAGTCAACTCCAGCTATCGTTCGCGTAACTGGTGAAGTTCCTAAAAACACTTACACAGAAAGTAGTGGACAATTCACTCGTTACCTCTTTGCTGAAGATGCGGCGGGTAATACAGGTTATGAACATGTTGGTGATGCGACTACACCAGGACAACTTGGGCGTATCCGTTTTATGTGGAAACCACAGTCATTCAAATATACTGCAGTAGCTCCATCAACACCGATTAAATCAAATACTGTTCCAGAAGCGAGTGTCCTTGAAAAAGCTGTTAAAGATGCGAACCCAACTTTCAGCGATAAGATTGAAAGTGTTTCTGTAGATGGTACTAATGTTAAGGTGACTTATAAAGATGGAAGTACAGATGTCATTCCAGCAGACTCAGTATTCAAAATTGAAGCAACAGCACCTGCAGTAACACCAGTTAAAAATCCATCAAGCCTAACTCAACCAGAAAAAGATGCAGTTAAGAAAGCAGTAGAAACAGCGAACCCAAGTGCAACTAAGGTTGAAGTAGGAACCGATGGTACAACAACACTAACCTACTCAAATGGTTCGACAGCTAAATTGACCCCAGCACAAACTGTCAGTCAGGCAGACGTTACACCTCCAGTAGCACCAACTGTAAATGCAGTTAAGGCAGGTGCTACTAGTATTACTGGTACAGCTGAAGAAGGCTCAACCGTAGAAGTAACCCTTCCAAATGGAACAAAAGCAACAGCAACAGCTGACAAAGATGGTAACTTCAGCGTTCCAGTTAGCGGATTGGAAGAAGGTCAAACAGTCTCTGTCACAGCGAAAGACGCTTCAAACAATACATCAACTCCAACTACAGCAACAGTAGCGAAAGCTGATGATAAGACAGCTCCAGATGCACCAGTTGTGAACCCAGTTAAAGCTGGTGATAAAGCAGTTACAGGTACAGCCGAAGCAGGTTCAACAGTTGAAGTAACACTTCCAGATGGCACTAAAGCAACAGCAACAGCTGACAAAGATGGTAACTTCAGCGTTCCAGTTAGCGG
>NZ_JALDUI010000016.1 GCF_023115445.1 Streptococcus sp. oral taxon 431
TAATGCTCGGTGTTTAAAATCTGTACTATATGCCATAGCTTTATTATAACATGTATTTTATAAACTAAGATACTATAAAACCATTATTTTATGAGAGAAATCTCTAATTTCATAATCTGTAGGCAAACGCTTGCATTCCATTTTTTATTAGACTATAATAGGTTGGTATAAAGCCTTTTGTAATAATAAAATGTAGAAGGTTTAGAAAGTAAGGATTTAGAATATTTGTAGTCAATAATACAATATTGCTCTTCCTTACCATAGGGAGATAGATATGGCAATGATAGAAGTGGAACATCTTCAGAAAAATTTTGTGAAGACGGTCAAGGAGCCAGGTTTGAAGGGGGCTTTGCGCTCCTTTATTCATCCTGAAAAGCAGACCTTTGAAGCGGTCAAGGATTTGACCTTTGAGGTTCCAAAAGGACAAATTTTAGGCTTTATTGGGGCAAATGGTGCTGGAAAGTCGACAACCATCAAAATGCTGACCGGGATTTTAAAGCCGACATCTGGTTTTTGCCGAATTAACGGCAAAATTCCGCAAGACAATCGCCAAGATTATGTCAAGGATATTGGGGTTGTTTTTGGACAACGGACCCAGCTATGGTGGGATTTGGCTCTGCAAGAGACCTACACGGTCTTGAAAGAGATTTACGATGTGCCAGATTCGCTCTTTCATAAGCGAATGGACTTTTTGAATGAAGTCTTAGACTTGAAGGACTTTATCAAGGATCCCGTGCGGACTCTTTCACTAGGTCAACGGATGCGGGCGGATATTGCGGCTTCCTTGCTTCACAATCCCAAGGTTCTCTTTTTAGATGAGCCAACCATCGGTTTGGATGTTTCGGTTAAGGATAACATTCGTCGGGCCATTACCCAAATCAATCAGGAGGAAGAAACAACCATTCTCTTGACCACTCACGACCTGAGTGATATTGAGCAACTTTGTGATCGGATTTTCATGATTGACAAGGGGCAGGAGATTTTTGATGGAACGGTTAGCCAGCTCAAGGAGACCTTTGGAAAGATGAAGACTCTCTCCTTTGACCTGACGCCAGGTCAAAATCATCTAGTCTCTCATTATGAGGGCTTGCCTGATATGTCCATTGCTAGACAAGGAAATATTCTCAATATTGAATTCGATAGTTCCCGCTACCAGTCGGCCGATATTATCAAGCAAATCTTATCTGATTTTGAGGTCCGTGATTTGAAGATGGTGGATACGGATATTGAGGATATTATCCGTCGCTTCTATCGAAAGGAGCTCTAAGATGGTCAAATTGTGGAGACGTTATAAACCCTTTATCAATGCAGGGATTCAGGAATTGATCACCTATCGGGTGAATTTTCTTCTCTATCGGATTGGTGATGTCATGGGTGCTTTTGTGGCTTTTTATCTCTGGAAGGCAGTCTTTGATTCCTCGCAGGAGTCCTTAATCCAGGGCTTCAGCATGGCGGATATCACCCTCTACATCATCATAAGTTTTGTGACTAATCTTCTGACTAGGTCGGATTCTTCCTTTATGATTGGTGATGAGGTCAAGGATGGTTCCATTATCATGCGCTTGTTGCGACCAGTGCATTTTGCGGCTTCTTACCTCTTTACCGAGCTTGGTTCCAAGTGGTTGATTTTTATCTCTGTTGGACTGCCATTTTTAAGTGTCATTGTTTTGATGAAAATTTTATCTGGGCAAGGGATTGTAGAAGTGCTGGGACTAACTACCCTTTATCTTTTTAGCTTAACGCTGGCCTATCTGATTAACTTTTTCTTTAATATCTGCTTTGGATTTTCTGCCTTTGTGTTTAAAAATCTTTGGGGTTCCAATCTACTCAAGACTTCCATAGTGGCCTTTATGTCTGGGAGTTTGATTCCCTTGGCTTTCTTTCCCAAGGTTGTTTCAGATATTCTGTCCTTCTTGCCTTTCTCATCCTTGATCTACACTCCAGTCATGATTATTGTTGGAAAATACGATGTCAATCAGATTCTTCAGGCACTCGCTTTGCAGTTTTTCTGGCTTTTAGTGATGATAGGTTTGTCTCAGTTGATTTGGAAACGAGTTCAGTCATTTATCACCATTCAGGGAGGTTAGTATGAAAAAATATCAACGCATGCATCTGATTTTTATCAGACAATACATCAAACAAATCATGGAATACAAGGTGGATTTTGTGGTTGGTGTGCTGGGTGTTTTCCTGACACAAGGGTTGAACCTCTTGTTTCTCAATGTCATCTTTCAACACATCCCATCCTTAGAAGGCTGGACCTTTCAAGAGATTGCCTTTATCTATGGCTTCTCCTTGATTCCTAAGGGACTGGACCATCTCTTTTTTGACAACCTCTGGGCTTTAGGTCAACGACTAGTCCGAAAAGGAGAATTTGATAAATATCTGACTCGTCCTATCAATCCCCTATTTCATATTCTGGTTGAGACCTTTCAGATTGATGCCTTGGGTGAGCTCTTGGTCGGTGGCATTCTATTGGGAACCACAGTGACTAGCATTGCTTGGACTCTTCCCAAATTCCTGCTTTTCCTAGTTTGTATTCCTTTTGCGACCTTGATTTATACTTCCTTGAAAATCGCAACAGCCAGTATCGCCTTTTGGACCAAGCAGTCAGGTGCCATGATTTACATTTTCTATATGTTTAATGATTTTGCCAAGTACCCGATTTCCATTTACAATTCGCTCCTTCGTTGGTTAATTAGCTTTATTGTACCTTTCGCCTTTACGGCCTACTATCCTGCCAACTATTTCTTGCAGGGCAAGGATGGACTCTTTAATATTGGTGGTTTGATTCTGATTTCTCTTATCTTCTTTGGAATCTCTCTAAAACTCTGGGATAGGGGATTAGACGCTTACGAAAGTGCGGGTTCGTAAGAGATAAAGTAAGACTAAAATCAAGAAAGGAACTTATGATGTTTGTAATTGAAGCAGTCAAGGATGAAAATCAAAAAATGGCAGTTGTCGCTGAAGTTTTAAAGGATTTGCCAGAATGGTTTGGAATACCAGAAAGTACGCAAGCCTATATCGAAGGAGCCAAGGACTTGCAAGTGTGGGCTGCCTTTCAGGAGAGTGATTTGCTTGGCTTTGTGAGCTTGTCCTATTCTAGTGAAGATTGTGCAGAGATTGATTGTCTCGGTGTAAAAAAAGCTCATCAAGGTAGAGGAATCGGGAGTCAATTGCTTGCTACTTTAGAAAGTGAAGCACGCAAAAACGTTGATTATTTACAAGTGAAAACAGTAGCAGAAGGCTCTAATAAAGATTATGATCGAACAAATGTCTTTTATCGCAGTCTTGGCTTTAAAAAATTAGAGATTTTTCCACAACTTTGGGGGCCTCAAAATCCTTGTCAGATTTTGATTAAAAAGATGGGTTAAGAATCCCTTGACATCCTTTCTTATAGTGCTATACTATAAGTGGAATCGCCGATTTAGCTCAGTTGGTAGAGCACCGCATTCGTAACGCGAAGGTCACAGGTTCGATCCCTGCAATCGGCATTTTTACTAATGTAAAGAAAGACAAAGAAAATTTAAAATGTTTATTTAAAGGCAATTATCTCAAGTTGATTGTTAAAAATAATTTAGTATTTTATTTGAAAAAAACAGTAAAAAAGCGCAAAAAATCACTTCCTGTGCTACACTGTAATTGAAAATTTTTTATTTTAGGCGTTAGAACTGTTTCCTCAGTCCTAGCGCCTTTTCTGTTTGATAAGTCTGTTTGGTGGAGGATACTCAATGAAAATCAAAGAGCAAAGTAGGAAACTAGCCGCAGGTTGCTCAAAGCACTGCTTTGAGGTTGTAGATAGAACTGACGAAGTCAGCTCAAAACACTGTTTTGAGGTTGCAGATGAAACTGACGAAGTCAGTAACATATATACGGCAAGGCGACGTTGACGCAGTTTGAAGAGATTTTCGAAGAGTATGAGAATCTTATGGGCGCAAGCAATGATGGCTTTCATCTTGCTTCCTCTTTGGGAAATTCGATTGTAAAAAGAAGAAAAAGCTGGATCTTTAGAATGTGCTGCAATCAATCCCGACATAGTCAAAGCTTGCTTGATAGATCGATTTCCTTGCGTGATGTGTGAAGATTTTTTAATGCCAGCACTTTCATAAGACTGTTGAGCATAGTCGGCAGAATAAACCTTTTAGAAGCGCCCTATTCCAACACATTGTAGGACTGTCCCACGCTTGATTTCAGTATGGATAGTTTGAGGAGTTTTTCCAAGTAGAGGGGCAATTTCTCTATTTGATTTCCCTTTTTTTCCATCGTTCGATTAACCGACGGCTATCGATTGTCAAATGTTTGGATTTTGTAGTATAATGGCTTTGAATCTCTGTGCCTTTCTTGTGTTTGTGATTGAACAACAAGTATAACACAGAGCTGTTTTCTTATGCCTATAAGAGCTTTTATGTGACAAGAGAACCCCTTGAAGCTGTTTTGTCAGCTAAAGCAAGGCTAGTCTGAGCCTTGGACACCAGCCTAACATCATCAGGCCGCTTATCAAATGAAATTGAGTACTAGCTATAAGCTAGTTGAAGCATCTAATTTTTAGGAGGGCTGGATGGCTAACTTCATTATAGAACTTTCAGTAAAGCAAAAATCATAAAAAGTATAATAAAATTTTCTGAAAATAATTGACAAGTTCTGTTTTTTCTTGTAAAATAAGAAAAATTAAATACAACACCGAATGAAGTTTAATAGAAGCGGAAAATCGTTTGATTTTTCATGACTGTAAATGGACGGAACTCTGGAGAGACCGTAAAGGCACCGAAGGGGCAAGGCAGGCAACTGCTCAAACTCTCAGGTAAAAGGACAGAGCAATGATAGAGCGCTTTTTGGCATTTATCGATGCATTCCAGAGTACATGTTTTTAACATGTGCTCTTTCTTTTGGGGTTGATTAGATAGGAGAAATGCATGTTAAATTTGCTAAAAGAAATAGACGCTTTTGTATGGGGACCACCCCTTTTGATCTTATTGGTTGGTACAGGGATTTACTTGACTCTTCGTTTAGGACTTTTACAAATTTTGCGTCTCCCTAAGGCCTTCCAGCTTATTTTTACCAAAGACAAGGGACATGGTGATGTTTCGAGCTTTGCTGCCTTGTGTACAGCCCTAGCAGCAACTGTTGGTACGGGAAATATCATCGGGGTGGCAACAGCCATCAAGGTGGGAGGTCCTGGTGCCCTCTTCTGGATGTGGATAGCAGCTTTTTTTGGAATGGCGACCAAGTATGCAGAGGGCTTACTGGCTATCAAATATCGGAGTAAGGATGAAAATGGCGCTATCGCTGGAGGACCGATGCACTATATTCTTCTAGGTATGGGAGAAAGGTGGCGACCCTTGGCGATGCTCTTTGCCTTGGCAGGTGTTTTGGTAGCTCTCTTAGGTATTGGTACCTTTACCCAGGTCAACTCCATCACAGAGTCCATACAAAATACAACCAGCTTGTCACCGACCATTACAGCTCTAGTCCTTTCTATATTTGTTGGGATTGCGGTCTTTGGTGGACTCAAATCTATTTCGAAAGTTTCTACTACAGTAGTTCCTTTTATGGCTATTGTCTACATCTTGGGAACCTTGACAGTCATTTTTGTTAATATTGAGAAAATCCCTGCAACTTTGACCTTGGTCTTTACATCAGCTTTTAGTCCAGTTGCTGCAGTCGGAGGATTTGCAGGAGCCAGTGTTCGGATGGCTATTCAAAACGGTGTGGCGCGTGGGGTCTTCTCAAATGAGTCGGGCTTAGGTTCAGCTCCTATTGCGGCTGCGGCAGCCAAGACAAATGAACCGGTGGAGCAAGGTTTGATTTCCATGACAGGAACCTTTATTGATACTCTAATCATCTGTACCCTGACTGGTTTGACCATCTTGGTAACTGGTGTTTGGAGTGGTGATTTGAATGGTGTTGCTTTGACTCAGTCAGCTTTTTCTACAGTCTTCTCTTTCTTTGGATCTGCTCTTCTAACAATCTTCTTGGTACTTTTTGCCTTTACCACGATTTTGGGATGGAACTATTACGGAGAGCGTTGTTTTGAGTTTCTCTTTGGTGTTCGCTTTATCTGGCTCTATCGTGTGGTCTTTGTTGCCATGGTCTTACTGGGTGGCTTCATTGAGTTGGATATGGTCTGGGTCATTGCGGATATTGTCAATGCACTTATGGCTCTACCAAACTTGATTGCACTCTTAGCCTTGTCGCCAGTTGTTATTGCTGAGACTAAGAAATATTTTGATAAATAATGTAAGATTGATCTTTCCATTTAAAGGAAAAGCTAGCATCTGTTTGTGAGATGCTAGCTTTTTTTCACTTTTAGGGCTAGTCTTTTATTTTATGTCATAAGATGAATGAAATTCAATAGTACATCTTTTATGATATCCTTTATTTGCACTTTTATTTATTGTATAATAGTCAGCATAAATCCGTTTTTGGTCTGATATATCTTGTTTCATCTATATGCGAAAGAGAAATAAACTGGAGGTGTTTATGTCAAAAGATATTCAAAAATTAGTGATTTCACAAGGAATAGCGAATCTAGCAGATGTCTTTTTTAGAGTTGTTGTGATTGCAAATGTGTTTGTCTTATCTGGTTCGGTTATTTCAACCTCCCTAGTGCCAATTCTGATAGGTCTATCCTCCTTTTTAGCCAGTTTCTTAGTCCCGTTAGTAACAAAGAGACTAGCTTTAAATCGTGTTCTTTTCTTGACTCAATTGGGTAAGACGATTCTGCTAGCGATTTTGGTTTTTCTACTCAAGCAATCTGAAACTATTTCCCTCCCTCTTTTATATGCTATTGTAACTTTTATCTCCATTTTGGATGGTTTTGCAGCACCTATTTCCTATGCGATTGTTCCACGCTATGCAAGAGATTTAGCTAAAGCGAACGCAGCTATTTCTATGAGTGGTGAAAGTGTACAACTCGTTGGTTGGGGCTTAGGAGGCTTCTTATTTGCGAGTCTGGGAATGAAGCCTAGCCTGCTCATTGTGTTAGCCTTGTTTACAATTTCTACGATTTTGATGTTCGGTTTGCCACTAGTCGAAAAAGAAGAGTTGTCCTCTGAAACAAGTCTTGAGACGCTCACAAAAGGTTGGATATTGGTGGTTAAAAAATCAAGATTACGCCTTATTGTCCAGGCTAATCTCTTAGAAATTCTAGCTAATGCTATCTGGGTATCTTCTGTTTTACTTGTTTTTGTGACTGAAATTTTACATCAGTCAGAAAGCTATTGGGGTTATGTCAATACGGCCTATTCCTTGGGGATTATCTTGGGAGGAGCTATTATCTTCCGTCTAGCCGAGAAAGTTGTTACCTATAAGTATCAAACTATGACATTTTCTTTGTTATCGACAACACTAGTAACACTCTTGATATTACTATTTCCAAATCCACCTGCTTTTCTATTCCTATCTCTAGTAATTGGTTTTCTATCTCAGATTAAGGAAGTCCCTGAGAGCGTATTATTACAGGAATCGGTTGATGAGAAGGAACTTGTAAATCTTTACTCCGTTATTGAAGTTGTCTCTACCTTGGCCTTTTCTGCCTCTGTTTTTCTAATGAGTTCCATCACAGAATATTTTGGAGTATTTACTAGTTTTGTCTTGGCTATAGTCTGTTTGCTGGTAGAGGCCATCTTAGTTTTAAAAAACAAGCATCAGATAAATTAACAGTTATGATCACACATCTGGTGTGATTTTTTTGTTTTCATAAAAATTTTTTATCAGTGCAATTTAAAATATATATTATGCAAGGTATAGATTCTGTGTTAGACTTATTGTCAACGAAAAGCTAATGACTCATCAATCAAGGCAAGGATTTGTTCAATAGGCTGATGAGACTTCGTAAGATTTTCGCAGAAACTATTTAATTACAAAATGAAAAGAGGTCCCCTTATGACAACATTTACTATCCACACAGTAGAATCAGCACCAGCAGAAGTGAAAGAAGTTCTTGAAACGGTACAAAAGGACAACAATGGCTATATCCCAAATCTTATCGGTCTTTTGGCCAATGCCCCTACAGCCCTAGAGGCTTATCGCACTGTTGGCGCTATTAACCGTCGCAACAGTCTAACACCTGTAGAGCGCGAAGTGGTGCAAATCACTGCAGCCGTAACTAATGGTTGCGCCTTCTGCGTCGCTGGACATACAGCCTTTTCTATCAAGCAAATCCAGATGAATGATGACCTACTTCAAGCTCTTCGCAATCGTACTCCAATCGAAAGCGATCCTAAGCTGGATACCCTAGCTAAGTTTACCTTGGCAGTTATCAATACCAAAGGGCGCGTAGGAGATGAAGCTCTTGGAGAATTTCTTGAAGCAGGCTATACACAAGAAAATGCCTTGGATGTCGTTCTCGGTGTCAGTCTAGCAAGTCTTTGTAACTATGCCAACAACCTAGCTAACACACCGATTAATCCAGAATTACAACCTTATGCATAAGAGGAGGACAAAGTATGGGATTTTTTTCAGAAGAATTTTTAAGCTGGTTAGACCAGCACGCTGATGAAATTGACAAAAAATCATGTCAAGCTGGAGAAGAGCTGATTGAGAAAATTGCTGCAGAAGGTGCCTTTCGTGTAGGAGTACCAAAAGTTCTTGGAGGGCTAGGTGGAAGTGATCAAGATGTTATCGATATCCTTGCAGAACTCGCTCAACATTCCTTAACAGCTTCCTTTATCTCATGGGGGCAACGAACTTTAATAGACAATATTCTTCATACTGATAATGCTTACTTCAAAGAAGTTTACTTGGAAAAACTCTTATCAGGAGAATATGCAGGTGCTACGGCTTTGTCTAATGCGGTCAAGTATCTATCTGACTTAGAGGAACTAAATGTTCGAATCCTTGAAGAAAATGGGAATTATTACCTAAAAGGACGACTTCCTTGGGTAACCAATGCTCGTAGGGATCGCTTCCTCACTATTTTTGTAGCAGGATTTGCAGATGATCCGAGTCAAAGTTATGTAGTAGCCGTACCATCGGACGCAGAAAACTTTAGTCGTTCCGAAGATTTGGAATTTGTCTCTCTCCAAGGAGGGAATACAGCAGCCCTGACTTTTAACAAGGTCCCTTTAAAGGAAGAGTGGATTCTATCCAAGGATGCTCATCAGTTTTTAGCACAAAATCGTCCAGCCTTTTTAGGCTACCAATTTGGCCTAGCCTTTGGCTTAGCTGAACGTTCACTCTCAGAAGTCGAAAAAGAATTGGGGAAACGAGGTGTCTTGAAGGAAGAATGGCAGCATCAGGTCGAACAGTTAGATGATATTCGACATTCTCTCTATCAAGGACTATCTGAAGAGTCCTATTTCGTTAGAAATCCGCGCGAACTATTCCAGTTACGAATTGATATTGTTGATGTTGTTGCCCAAAGTCTCTTATTAGAACTACAAGCTGGTGGCGGTAGAGGATACTTTAGTAAATCGACATCCGGTTTCATACGTCGTTGGAATGAAGGTGCCTTTTTGCCAATTGTTTCTCCTAGTGCAGTACAGTTGCGACATATTCTAGCGACAAACTAAAAATAAAGAAAATAAAAACGAGGTTTATCTTTTTAAACTTCGTTTTTTAATACTTCATTTAAGCGCTTTTATGCTATACTGATAATAACATGACTATTGGAGGTTCATATGAAAAAACTCCCCTTGGCCTTTTCAGGGTGTTTATTGGGATTGGCTGGAGCAGGCAATCTCATATTGGATATTTTTCCACTATTATCGCACGTCTTTAGTTTGTCAGGCTTGATTTTATGGTTTTATTTTTTATACAGTCATCTTAGTGATTGGCAAGAAAGCCAGCAAGAACTTAAGAAAGCTCCTCTATTATCGGGAATGGCGACCTTTCCCATGGCAGGGATGATTTTATCAACCTACTTACTGCGAATCTTACCTACGAGTATGAGTATCATAGCACAAGCTCTTTGGTGGTTTGCCTTTCTACTGGATGTAGGTTTAATCATCTACTTCACTAAAAATTATGTGCAGACTAAACCAAGAACGAGCGCAACGCCAAGTTGGACAGTTCTTTATGTAGGGATAGCAGTAGCAAGCTTGACCAACCCAGTGGTGGGCATAGTCGAGATTGCCTATGGAGCTTGGATTTTTGGATTTACCTTAACCCTTTTCCTTTATCCTCTGATTTATCAAGATTTGAAAAGTAATCCATTGCCACGGGCTTTACTGGGGCAAGAAGGAATCTACTGTGCTCCCTTTTCTCTACTGTTAGCAGCACTCGTTCGGATCGGAGGTTCAGGACTTCATGGCTGGATTTTGCTAGTCATGATCCTTGCTTCACAAACTTTCTTTTTCTTTGTCCTCAGTCGTTTGCCAAGGATTTTAAAACAGGGATTTCAACCAGCTTTTTCAGCCCTAACTTTCCCAACTATCATCACAGCAACTTCATTGAAAATGGCCCAAGGCATTCTGCAGTTTCCAGTCCTTAACTTTCTCGTTTGGTTAGAGATTATCATTTGTTTAACGATTCTTGTCTATGTATTAGTAGAATATATGCGGTATTTAAGAAACTAAAAAAGCCCCTAGCACTGAGAAGTGTTAGGGGTTTGTTGTCGAGCATAGAAACAATCAATTAGTTCAGCTTTCTCCTACTGCTCTTCATGTTCGGATAAAAAATAATAAGTCATAGTACCGAAGATTGATCCTACTCCGAGTCCTACTAATAGGAAAAATGCGATCATTTTGAGTTCTAGAAACTGCAAGAAGAAATCTGTAATGGAGTGATTTTCAAGAAGTACTTTTTTGGAAAATAGGATAAATAAGTAGAGAGTTGGGATGCTAGTTCCAACTAACCAACTTCTTAACTTGATTTGACGCTTGCTGTAAGTGATTTGTGGAATCTCGGATTGATCATCATCTTCTAAGTGAAGCCCTCTAGTAGAATATCTTGCCTTGAGACTGAGGGTAAAAATCATCAAGAAGTAGAGATAGGGCATAGCCATTCGAACCATCTCTATAAAGCGTCCAAACAAAAGATAGAACAGGAAGAGAAAGAAGGAAGAGTAAAAGATTTGGACCATGGAACGGGCGCAAGCCTTATAGATGACCTCTTGACGGCATTCGTCAAAAGGCCCTTGTATATGAAAGAAATTTCGAACTAAGCGAGTGGTTAAGTCTTCTTTTTTCATGGTAGTGACCTCTTAATAACCTTGTTTTTGATTAGCTTCTTTAAAGAGTTGATAGAGAGTATAGAAGTAGACTAGACTAAAAACGATACAGATGGTTAGAAATAGGAGATATCTCCAATCCATAGAATTCGTTAACAGTTGTGGGAAAGATACGAGGATAAAGCAGAGAGATGCGTTTAAGAGGCGTATTTTTTTTGATGTGATTTTCTGAAATCTTTGTCCTTTGTTCAAGACAGGAAGGGCTAAGAGGAAGATGATTAGAAAAGGACGCGTAATTTGGCCATAAACTAGGAAAACTGTCATAAAGATACTGATCAAAATATGGCTGAGAATTAAAGTTTGTAGTGATTTCATAAGTTTCCTCCTAATCGTCGTCTTGATCTTCTCTAGCTTTTTGAATACGAAGAGTGATGACAATATGCACTGTTAATCCGAAAAAGAAGGCTGCAACGATGGTTGACAAGATACTTCTTGTATTCAAGAGAGCGGTAAGATAGTTTTTGCTATCATCCATTAGGATATTGAGAAGTGGCATTCCAAACAACATGGCTATTCCATAGCCAAGACCAGCTTTAAGACCAGGATTACGTAACTGTTTCTTTTCTTTCTGGTTCAACACGTCAGGATCAATAGAAGCAATACCAGTTTTTGTAGTTTGACTAGTGACATAGATAGCACAAACCATGGAAATTAGAAAGATAATGATTGGATATCCAAAAGCGACTACTTGGGGATATCTAAAAGCAAGGACAAAGGGAATAAGATTGCCTAAAGTCATGAGGTAAAAGAGAATCATAAAGATTTTATTTCCGATGTGCTCAGCTTCGCGCCGTTTGTGTTCATCAAGTGGCCCTGAAATGCCATAGATACGTTTGATTAGTTTTTCATAGAGGGGTTCTTTTTTCATGGGTAATTTCTCCTAAATGAACGATGTTATTTTGTTTCTTTTACGAATTGATAGAGATAATAAAGATAAGTAATAGAAGAAAGGATAGCGATAGTTAGCAATAGATAATATTTCCAATCGTTTGAAATAACCGTCAGTTGTGGTAAGGATAGAAAGGATAGAATCATAAAGAATAGTGCTAAGTTGAGTATGCGCGTTTTTTGGGAATCTATCTTTAGATAAGTCAGTCCTTTGTTGAGTGCTGGAACAAAGACAAGAACAAGGACTGTATCGTAGATGGGCAAGTTCCCTGAAACGATGATGAAGATGAGCAGTGAAGCAAACAAAAGATGATAGGTAAGTAAAGTTACTAGTGATTTCATAAGCTTTCTCCTAATCCTTATCTTGCTCTTTTTTAGCTCTTGCAATGCGAAGTGAGTCGACAATATGTATCATAACTCCGAAAAAGAAAGCTCCCAGTATAGTTTTAAAAATATGTTTTGTATTTAGAAGAGAACTGATAAAATTTGAATTTTCACTTGTTAGGGTATCAATGAGTGGAATTATAAAAAATATCACTGTTCCATAAATCGAACCTGCTTTTAGACCAGGATAACGTAACTGCTTCTTTTCTTTTTTCATGAGTTTCCTCCTAATCCTTATCCTGGTCTTCCTTGGCTTTTGCAATGCGACGGGAGATGATAATCTGTATGACCACTCCAAAGAAGACAGACTGGAGGATACTTGAAAAAATATTTTTAAAAGCGAGAAGAGACTGAAGATAGTCCTGACTCTCACCTAGCAGTATAAGGAGAAGAGGGGTTGAAAAAAAACTCATTAATCCATAGACTATCCCAGCTTTCAGACCAGGGTAATGTAGTTGCTTACTTTCTTTCTCAGTCAGCATATCTGGTTCGATAGTTGTAATCCCTGTTTTTTGCATTTGGTAGGTGACATAGCCAGCAGCGATGAGGGCAATCACTAAAATCAGAGGAGGATAGACTAGAGCCACTAGTTGGGGATATTTATAGGCTAGAACGAGTGGAATAACATTGCCGAAAATCATCAGATAAAAGAGAATCATAAAGACTTTATTTCCGATTCGGTCAGCCTCACGTCGTTTGTATTCGTCAAGCGGATCGGAAATACCGTAAGTGCGTTTGATCAGTTTTTCCGTGAAGGTTTCTTTTTTCATTTTTCTTCTTCTTTTTAAAAATCGTCCTCCCAAAAGAGACTGTTGAGGTCAGTTTGGAGGCTGCGGGCGAGATTGAGACAAAGTTCCAGGGTGGGGTTGTACTTGTCGTTTTCAATCATGTTGATGGTTTGTCTCGAGACACCGATATCCTTGGCAAGTTCGAGCTGGGATATGCCCAATTCCTTGCGGAATTCTTTCACACGATTCATGCTTCCTCCTTTTTATTTATGTCACATATATTTGACTATAGTATATTCTTTTAAAAATAAAATGTCAACTATTTTTGACATATTTTTAAGAGAAAGTTGATGAGAATATTTCCGTTATAAAATCTTCTAGCAATTTTATGCTATAATGGAGAAAAGTACAGAATTATAAGAGTGAATTGGATAGACTGAAAGCTATCCACTAAAGAAGGAGCAGAAAATGAACCATAAGATTGCAATTTTATCAGACATTCATGGCAATACGACGGCCTTAGCTGCAGTGCTTGAGGACGCAAAAAATTTGGGAGCGACTGAATATTGGCTTTTGGGAGATATTTTTCTACCTGGACCGGGAGCAAATGACTTGGTGGCTCTTTTGAAAGACCTTCCCATTACAGCATCCGTTCGAGGAAACTGGGATGATAGTGTTTTAGAGGTTTTAGATGGACAATATGGTTTAGAGGATCCCAAAGAAATTCAGCTTCTCAGGATGACTCAGTATCTGATGGAGCGTCTAAACCCAGAGCATATTGATTGGTTGAGAAAGCTACCTATGGTAGCCAAGAAAGAAGTTGAAGGCTTGCGTTTTTCTCTTTCTCATAATTTACCTGAGAAAAATTATGGTGGTGATTTGCTGGTTGAAAATAATACCGAAAAATTTGACCAGTTACTTGATGAAACTACGGATGTAGCCGTCTATGGGCATGTCCATAAACAGCTCCTACGTTATGGTAGCCAAGGCCAACAAATCATCAATCCAGGTTCGATTGGTATGCCTTATTTTAACTGGAAAGAGCTGAAAAATCACCGAGCCCAGTATGCCTTACTCGAAGTTGAAAATGGTGAATTGGTCAATATCCAATTTCGTAAGGTTGCCTATGATTATGAAGCAGAGTTAGAATCAGCCAAGGAAAAAGGCCTTCCTTTTATCGAAATGTATGAAGAGTTGCGACGTGAGGACAACTATCAAGGCCATAATAGAGATTTGTTAGCTAGTTTAATTGACAAGCATGGCTATGTAGAGGATGTCAAGAATTATTTTGATTTTTTGTAAGAGTTGCTTTAATGAACAGATACTAAATAAAGAGTCTGGGACAAAAGTCCTAGCCTCTTTTTGATGTTGGATTGTCGAGCAAGACGCAGTGGTTGAGTGGGCTCAACTACGCTGATTTCATCAGCTTTTACAGCCCTACTCAACTGTGCGGAGGTGGGACGACGAAATCGAATTCTAACGAATTACCGATTTCTGTCCCACTCTCTTTTAATATTTCTTATTGTAATTGAGATTGATCTGGTAGGTAAGAACCACCGAGATAGGTTTTGCTGAGTTTTTCAAGGGTTCCATCTTGGTAGAGTTCTTTAAGAACCTTGTCAAATTGGTCTTTAAATTCTTTTTGGTCACTTGAAAAGATGATGTAATTGTTTGGATTGTCATTGCTTTCCAAGTCAACTACGTTCAAGTCTAAAACTCGGTCTTGGATAATTTTTTGAACAGAGATTTTATCAAAGATTAGGAAATCAAATTCGCCATTTGCGAGGTCAGTCAGACGTTTAGCGACATCTTCACCAGAGTATTGGATGGTAGCAGGATTGTCTGAATGGCTTTGATTCCAGTCCGCAACAACCTTGGCAGTAGAAGTTCCAGTATCATCCTGGGTTGTTTTACCAGCGATGTCTTGCAGAGAAGTAAGAGCTTTGTCTTTTCTGCTTACAAGCACCAAAGGATTTTTAGCGATAGGTAGGGAGTAGAGGTATTTGGCTGCTCTCTCTTTGGTATAGCTCAAGTTGTTGGCAGCAGCTTGGTAACGGCCAGCATCCACTCCAGGGAAGATACTTTCCCAAGCTGTTTTTTGAAATTCAATCTTGTATTGATCCAGTTTTTCATCGACCGCTTTTAAAACTTCAACATCATATCCAGTTAGGCTACCATCTTTTTCAAAGTCAAAAGGTGGGATGTCTCCGGCAGTTGCTACGACAATGGTTTTAGGACTAGCAGTGGAAGTTGAAGTACTTTCTTGTTTAGATTGTCCACAGGCGACCAACAAGGGACTAATGGCTAATCATAAGAATAATTTTTTCATAAGATAATGGTGTCTAGCTTACCAGACAATCAATCAGATATCTAATATATATTTTTTATGGAAGTGATAGAGAAATATTATAATTTCCAGTTTTGTAGTAAACAACTCAAGTAAGAAAAAGATAATTTGTTTCACCAATGAAAAATCTCTGCAAGCTCTTTCAGAATGTGGTAAAATGGAAGCAATAGAAATAGAAAAGGAAATCAATTATGAAATTTCTTGAGTTAAATAAAAAACGTCATGCGACCAAGCATTTTATTGATAAACCTGTCGATCCGAAGGATGTTCGTACAGCTATTGAAATCGCAACCTTGGCACCAAGTGCCCACAACAGTCAGCCTTGGAAATTTGTCGTGGTTCGTGAGAGAAATGCTGAACTAGCAAAATTGGCTTACGGTTCAAACTTTGAGCAAGTAGCGTCTGCACCTGTAACCATTGCCTTGTTTACAGATACAGACTTAGCCAAACGTGCTCGCAAGATTGCCCGTGTTGGTGGAGCAAAGAACTTCTCAGAAGAACAACTTCAGTACTTTATGAAAAATCTTCCAGCAGAGTTTGCGCGTTACAACGAACAACAAGCCAGTGACTACTTGGCTCTTAATGCTGGACTTGTTGCTATGAACTTGGTCCTTGCTTTGACTGACCAAGGAATCGGATCAAACATTATCCTTGGTTTTGACAAATCAAAAGTCAATGAAGTCTTGGAAATCGAAGAACGCTTCCGTCCAGAGCTCTTGATTACAGTGGGATACACAGATGAGAAGTTGGAACCAAGCTACCGCTTGCCAGTAGATGAAATTATCGAAAAAAGATAGGAAGAAAAAATGACAGTTATTGATTTTACAGCAGAAGTAGAAAAACGTAAAGAAGACCTCTTGGCTGACTTGTTTAGCCTTTTGGAAATCAACTCAGAACGTGATGACAGCAAGGCAGATGCTGAGCATCCATTTGGGCCTGGGCCAGTAAAAGCCTTGGAAAAATTCCTTGAAATCGCAGACCGTGATGGCTACCCAACAAAAAATGTCGACAACTATGCCGGACATTTTGAGTTTGGTGAAGGAGAAGAAGTTCTCGGAATCTTTGCCCACATGGACGTAGTGCCAGCTGGTAGCGGTTGGGACACTGACCCTTACACTCCAACTATCAAAGATGGTCGTCTTTATGCGCGTGGTGCTTCTGACGATAAGGGACCAACTACAGCTTGTTACTATGGTTTGAAAATCATCAAAGAACTCGGACTTCCAACTTCTAAGAAAGTTCGTTTCATCGTCGGAACTGATGAAGAATCAGGTTGGGCAGATATGGACTACTACTTCGAGCATGTAGGACTTGCAAAACCAGACTTTGGCTTCTCTCCAGATGCTGAATTCCCTATCATCAATGGTGAAAAAGGAAACATCACAGAATACCTTCACTTTGCTGGTGAAAATACTGGTGAAGCTCGTCTTCACAGCTTCACAGGTGGCTTGCGTGAAAACATGGTACCTGAGTCAGCAACGGCAGTTGTTTCAGGTGACTTGGCTGACTTGCAAGCTAAACTAGATGCCTTCGTAGCAGAGCACAAACTCAGAGGAGACATTCAAGAAGAGAATGGTCAATACAAGGTAACTGTAATTGGTAAATCAGCCCACGGTGCTATGCCTGCTTCAGGTGTCAATGGTGCGACTTATCTTGCTCTTTTCCTCAGCCAATTTGCCTTTGAAGGACCTGCAAAAGACTACCTCGATATTGCTGGTAAGATTCTCTTGAACGACCATGAAGGGAAAAACTTGAAAGTAGCTCATGTGGATGAAAAGATGGGTGCTCTTTCTATGAATGCTGGTGTCTTCCGCTTTGATGAAACAAGTGCTGATAATACCATTGCCCTTAACTTCCGTTATCCAAAAGGAACAAGCCCTGAGCAAATCAAATCAGTTCTTGAAAACTTGCCTGTTGCTTCAGTTAGCCTTTCTGAACATGGGCACACTCCTCACTATGTGCCAATGGAAGACCCACTCGTTCAAACCTTGTTGAATGTTTATGAAAAACAAACAGGTCTTAAAGGTCACGAACAAGTCATCGGTGGTGGAACATTTGGACGTTTGTTAGAGCGTGGTGTCGCTTACGGTGCTATGTTCCCAGATTCTATCAATACCATGCACCAAGCCAACGAATTTATCGCCTTGGACGACCTCTTCCGTGCAGCAGCCATCTACGCTGAAGCTATCTATGAATTGATCAAATAATGCTATAGAAGTCTGAGATTTAATGCTTAGACTTCTTTTTGGAGGAGAAAATGTCTCAAATCGAAAGAATCAAGCAAGCTCTCATAGAGGATCCACAGAATGCCAGCTATACTGAGCAAGGCATCGAGCCACTCTTTGCAGCACCAAAAACAGCTCGTATCAATATCATTGGTCAAGCGCCTGGTCTCAAAACCCAAGAAGCAGGGCTATACTGGAAGGATAAAAGTGGGGACCGCTTGCGCGAATGGTTGGGTGTGGATGAAGACACCTTTTACAAGTCAGGTTACTTTGCAGTCATGCCCATGGATTTCTACTTTCCAGGTCATGGGAAATCGGGTGACCTGCCACCTCGTCCAGGTTTTGCAGAAAAGTGGCATCCTAAACTTTTGAAAGAATTACCAGATATTCAATTAACCCTCTTGATTGGGCAGTATGCCCAAGCCTACTATCTAAATGAGAAAGTTAGTGGCAAGGTAACAGACCGTGTGCATCGATTTAAAGATTATTTGCCTGATTATTTCCCTCTGGTACACCCATCACCACGTAATCAAATTTGGATGAAAAAAAATCCTTGGTTTGAGGAAGAAGTGGTTCCAGATTTGAAAAAAAGAATTAAAACTATTTTAGGAGAAAAAGAATGAACGAAATTACGTTTGACGATTTTTATCAGCTTTATCAGAAAGAGTCGCTTTCTGTATTAGATGTGAGAGAAGTAGAGGAATTTGAGGCTCTTCATTTAGAAGGTGCTCGTAATTTCCCTCTCAGTCAACTGGCAGATACTTATGAGCAACTAGATAAAACCCAGCCTTACTATGTGATCTGTAAATCAGGAATACGTTCCGCACGCGCTTGTCAATTTTTAGCAGAACAAGGCTATGAGGTTATCAATGTCCAAGGTGGCATGGATGCCTTAGAATAAGAAAATCTCCCTTTGAGACCGAAAATAAGAAAGGTTTTAAAGGGAGTTTATTTGCTCTAAAAATCAGAAAATTGAAAACATTTTAAAATTATTTCGAGATAGCCTTTTCAAGCCTTTAATCATGTTATACTAAGAAAGTATTTTATTTTTTATAAGGAGAGTTTATGGCTAAAAAAGGTGCTTTAACAGGATTACTCCTGTTTGGAATATTTTTTGGAGCAGGTAACTTGATTTTCCCTCCAACTCTAGGCGCACAGTCTGGAGAAAACTTTCTCCCTGCCATTGCAGGATTTGTATTTTCAGGTGTTGGGATTGCCGTCCTAACCTTAATCATTGGAACCCTTAATCCAAAGGGCTATATCTATGAAATTTCTAAGAAAATTTCACCATGGTTTGCGACAATTTATCTCGCAGCTTTGTACTTGTCGATTGGTCCATTCTTTGCCATTCCACGTACAGCAACGACATCATTTGAAGTTGGTATTAGTCCGCTATTAGATCAAGCAGATAAAGGTTTAGGTTTGATTGTCTTCACCATTCTATACTTTGTAGCTGCCTACCTAATTTCGCTGAATCCTTCAAAAATCTTGGATCGTATTGGTCGAGTCTTGACTCCAGTTTTTGCCATCTTAATTGTTATTCTGGTCATCCTTGGAGCTTTAAAGTATGCTGGGAACGCACCACAAGCAGCTTCAGGAGCTTATCAAGCTTCCGCCTTTGGAGCTGGTTTCTTAGAAGGATACAATACACTTGACGCGCTTGCTTCGGTTGCCTTCAGTGTTATTGCAGTACAAACCTTGAAACAACTTGGTTTTTCAAACAAGAAAGAGTACATTTCAACCATTTGGGTTGTTGGAATCGTTGTAGCACTCGGATTTAGTGCTCTCTACATCGGTCTAGGTTTCTTGGGCAATCATTTCCCAGTAACAGAAGAAGCAATGAAGAGTGGAACTCCTGGAGTTTATATCTTGTCTCAAGCTACTCAAGAAATCTTTGGTTCTACTGCTCAGCTTTTCCTTGCGGCTATGGTAACCGTTACTTGCTTCACAACGACTGTAGGGTTGATTGTATCAACTGCCGAGTTCTTTAACGGACGTTTCCCACAAGTCAGCTACAAGGTTTATGCGACTGTCTTTACCTTGATTGGTTTTGCCATTGCAAATCTTGGTTTGAGTGCTATTATTAAGTACTCTGTACCAGTTCTCGTTATTTTGTACCCAATTACGATTGCCATTGTCATGATTGTGATTGTGAACAAGTTTGTTGCTCTTTCAAAACCAGGAATGCAATTAACGGTTGGTATTGTCACAGCCATTGCCATTGCAAGTGTTTTAGGATCTACTTTTAAAGTTGAGGTCCTTGCAAATATCGTGAACACTCTACCATTTGCGGAGGCTTCTCTGCCATGGTTAGTACCAGCTATTATCGGTATTCTACTTTCTCTTGTTCTTCCAAATAAACAAGAAAGTGAAGCTTTTGAAATGGAATAAAAAATACCTTGGCTCTATTGGGCCAAGGTTTTTATATTCTATAAAAGTTAGTCGGTTTTTTCAGTAAATCCAAGTTCAGTTAGCAATTTTTTAGAAGCAGCAAAACTGAACGTTTTCCCAACCCCAGAATATTCTTCAGGGAAGGCTTTTCTGAGTTCATCAATATTAGCGACTGTAAAATCAAATTCTGCATCTTGAACGACTTTCCCATCTTGAATTTCAATAGTCTGGCGAACACCCTGGATGCCATTATAGCCTTTGTAGGTTTCTTCAACCAAGGTTTTAAGTTCTTCTGGTGTTTTGTTGTAAGATTCTGGATCATAGATATTATGACCTGATTGTTTCAATACTTTGTCTCCTTCAACACTATAAGTCAGGGTAGAAGTAAAGCCAGGACGAGTATCATTGACAAAGGTAGCAGTTTTTACCTCAGCTTTTGTTTCTGAGTTTTCAAGCGTGTTTTTTTCCTCCTTGCTAGGGCTAGAGGAAGTAGTTGTTGATTGTTTAGAACATCCCAACAAGACAAGCAAAGATAGAACTAGACAGAGGCTAGCTTTGAAATATTTCTTCATGTCTTTTTTCCTTTCATCATAAATCTAATATCATTATAGCACAGCCATTTTTTGGAATCAAAGTATTAGGTGTCGTCCTTTTTTACACATACTAAAATGGGAAAAGTGATATAATATTAGGAAGAGGTGAAGAAATGAATCAAACTGTAGAATATATCAAAGAACTTACTGCTATCGCGTCCCCAACAGGTTTTACGCGTGAGATTACGAATTATTTGGTTGAGACTCTTGAAAAACTAGGTTATCAACCAATCCGTACTGCCAAAGGTGGTGTCAACGTTACTGTCAAAGGTAAAAATGACGAGCAACAGCGTTTTATAACTGCCCATGTGGATACCTTGGGGGCTATTGTCCGTGCTGTTAAACCAGACGGTCGTCTTAAGATGGACCGTATCGGTGGCTACCCTTGGAATATGATTGAAGGCGAAAACTGTACAGTTCATGTGGCTAGTACAGGTAAGACTATTTCAGGTACCATTTTGATCCACCAGACTTCTTGTCACGTTTACAAAGATGCTGGAACTGCGGAACGCACGCAGGACAATATGGAAGTTCGTTTGGATGAAAAAGTAACCAACGAAAAAGAAACACGCGCACTCGGTATCGAAGTTGGAGACTTTATCAGTTTTGACCCACGAACTGTCGTTACTGAGACAGGCTTTATCAAGTCTCGTCATTTGGATGACAAGGTCAGCGCAGCTATTCTCCTTAATCTCCTCAAAGTCTACAAAGAAGAAGGGATTGAACTTCCTGTCACTACGCATTTTGCCTTCTCGGTCTTTGAAGAAGTGGGGCATGGTGCTAACTCAAGTATCCCTAGTCAAGTTGTTGAGTACCTAGCAGTAGACATGGGAGCAATGGGAGATGATCAGCAGACAGACGAGTACACAGTGTCTATCTGTGTTAAAGATGCTTCTGGTCCTTACCACTATGAATTCCGTCAACATTTGGTTGCTTTAGCAAAAGAGCAAGATATTCCATTTAAACTAGATATCTATCCATTTTACGGTTCGGATGCTTCTGCGGCCATGTCAGCTGGAGCAGAAGTCAAACACGCTCTTCTAGGAGCGGGTATCGAGTCTAGTCACTCATACGAACGTACCCATGTTGATTCTGTTGTAGCAACTGAACGTATGGTAGATGCTTATCTCAAGAGTGACTTGGTGGACTAAGATGTGCTTGATTTGTGATCGAATTGAACTCATCAAGACTGGTGACAATCCCTACTTTGTAAAAGAACTGGAAACAGGCTATGTTGTCATTGGAGACCACCAGTATTTTGAAGGTTACACTCTGTTTTTAGCAAAGGAACATGTCACAGAACTACATCATCTAGATCCAAGTGTTAAACTTCGTTTTTTAGAGGAAATGAGTATGGTTCAGGAAGCTGTCTCTAAAGCCTTCTCTGCTGAAAAGATGAATGTAGAGTTGCTTGGAAATGGGGATGCCCATGCCCACTGGCATATTTTTCCGAGACGTGAGGGTGATATGAAGGGGCACGGTCTTAATGGTCGTGGTCCAGTCTGGTGGGTTCCTTGGGAAGAAATGGCAGCAGAAGATTGCCAAGCGCAACCGAAACAATTAGAAAACTTAATTCAAACTTTATCCGTTGCATTGGATAAAGTTATCATATGAAAGGATAAATCATGAAAAAAAGATACCTTATCTTGTCTGGACTACTAGCCCTAACATTGGCGGCTTGTTCGCAAGAAAAACCAGCAACTTCTGACGCAAAAGCTTCTTCAGAGCAAAAGACTGTACAAGAAGGAACCGCGGGAAGTAAATCTCAGGAAGCGAGCCCCAAAAAGGCAGAAGTGGTCAATAAGGGAGATTACTATAGTATTCAAGGCAAGTACGATGAAATTGTTATCGCTAATAAACACTATCCCTTATCTAAAGATTATAATCCAGGAGAAAATCCTACCGCTAAGGCAGAACTGTTGAAACTTATTGCAGCTATGCAGCAAGCAGGTTTCCCAATCAGCGACCACTATAGTGGATTTAGAAGTTATGAGACTCAGGTTAAATTGTATCAAGATTATGTCAATCAAGACGGAAAGGCAGAGGCTGACCGCTATTCTGCACGACCTGGATATAGTGAACACCAAACTGGTCTTGCTTTCGACCTTATCGGCACAGATGGAGACTTAGTGACAGAAGAAAAAGCAGCCCAATGGCTCTTGGATCATGCTGCAGACTATGGCTTCGTCGTTCGTTATCTTAAAGGTAAGGAAAAAGAAACAGGATATATGGCTGAAGAATGGCATTTGCGCTACGTCGGAAAAGAAGCCAAAGAAATTGCAGCAAGTGGTCTCAGTTTGGAGGAGTATTATGGCTTTGAAGGTGGAGACTATGTTGATTAGTCGCAAAACACCTTGCAAGATTACTTAAAATTTGATAAAATGAATAATAATTAAATAGGAATCTGCAAGACTAGTATCTCAGGGGAAGTATATCAGGGAGGAGAGCCGTGACTGAAAGCTCTCTATATGAAAGCTGGGTGAATTCACTTGCCTATGGATTCAGAAATAAAGGTCTGACTTGTCAGATGAAAACGGATGGTACCGCGTGTCAACGCTCCGAGTGGAGTTTTTGGCATGTGGTTTTCTTTTTATCTACGAGAGACTGATGGAGGAATTATGTCAACTATTGAAGAACAATTAAAAGCGCTTCGTGAAGAAACGCTAGCTAGCTTGAAGCAGATTACTGCTGAAAATGAAAAAGAGATGCAAGAATTGCGTGTCTCAGTCCTTGGTAAAAAAGGATCACTGACTGAAATCCTTAAAGGAATGAAAGATGTTTCTGCAGAAATGCGACCAGTTATCGGAAAATACGTAAATGAGGCTCGTGATGTCTTGACAGCTGCTTTTGAAGAAACAGCTAAACTATTGGAAGAAAAGAAAGTCGCTGCACAATTAGCTAGCGAGAGCATTGATGTGACACTTCCAGGTCGTCCAGTTGCGACTGGTCACCGTCACGTTTTAACACAAACTAGTGAAGAAATCGAAGATATCTTTATCGGTATGGGTTACCAAGTTGTGGATGGATTTGAAGTGGAGCAAGACTACTACAACTTTGAACGTATGAATCTTCCAAAAGACCACCCAGCCCGTGATATGCAGGACACTTTCTACATCACAGAAGAAATCTTGCTCCGTACCCACACATCTCCAGTTCAGGCGCGTGCTATGGATGCCCATGACTTCTCTAAAGGTCCTTTGAAAATGATCTCACCAGGGCGAGTATTCCGTCGTGATACAGACGATGCAACCCACAGTCACCAATTCCACCAAATCGAAGGCTTGGTTGTCGGGAAAAACATCTCTATGGCTGACCTTCAAGGAACTCTTCAGTTGATTGTCCAAAAAATGTTTGGTGAAGAGCGTCAAATCCGTTTGCGTCCATCTTACTTCCCGTTCACAGAGCCTTCTGTTGAGGTCGATGTTTCATGCTTCAAGTGTGGTGGAGACGGCTGTAATGTATGTAAGAAAACTGGTTGGATCGAGATTATGGGTGCCGGAATGGTTCACCCACGTGTTCTAGAAATGAGTGGTATCGATGCAACTGTATACTCTGGTTTTGCCTTTGGTCTTGGACAAGAGCGTGTAGCCATGCTTCGTTACGGAATCAACGATATCCGTGGATTCTACCAAGGAGATGTCCGCTTCTCAGAACAGTTTAAATAAGATTGAAAGCTGAAACACAATCCTATACAGTTCTAGTCATTTCCTCTCGGTGAGAAATGGCAAGAGCTTACTCGAAGAAAAAGAAAGGAATTGAAAAGGTCTCGATTGATGAGATCTTACGATCAGAATTATGTTAGTATCATACAAATGGTTAAAAGAATTGGTGGACATTGATGTGCCATCACAAGAGTTGGCTGAAAAAATGTCAACTACAGGGATCGAGGTAGAAGGTGTCGACTCACCTGCTGCTGGTCTCTCAAAAATTGTCGTCGGTGAGGTCTTGTCTTGCGAAGATGTGTCAGAAACTCACCTCCATGTTTGTCAGGTTAACGTTGGCGAAGAAGAAGCCCGTCAAATCGTCTGTGGAGCACCAAATGTTCGTGCAGGCATCAAGGTTATGGTGGCTCTTCCAGGTGCTCGTATTGCTGACAACTACAAGATCAAAAAAGGAAAAATCCGTGGCTTAGAGTCACTTGGAATGATCTGTTCCCTTGGTGAATTGGGGATTTCTGATTCAGTTGTACCAAAGGAATTCGCAGATGGCATCCAAATCTTGCCAGAAAATGCCGTTCCAGGTGAGGAAGTCTTCTCATACCTAGACTTGGATGATGAAATTATCGAACTTTCTATCACTCCAAACCGTGCAGACGCTCTTTCTATGCGTGGAGTAGCGCACGAAGTAGCAGCTATCTATGACAAGGCAGTCAACTTTAAAGAATTCAGTTTAACAGAAACCAATGAATCTGCAGCAGACGCTCTTTCTGTCAGCATTGATACAGACAAGGCTCCTTACTATGCGGCTCGTATCTTGGATAATGTGACCATCGCACCAAGTCCACAATGGTTGCAAAATCTTCTCATGAATGAAGGAATCCGTCCGATTAACAATGTAGTTGACGTAACCAACTATATCTTGCTTTACTTTGGTCAGCCTATGCATGCCTTTGACTTGGATACCTTTGAAGGAAGCGAGATTCGTGTGCGTGAAGCGCGTGCTGGTGAAAAATTGGTGACCTTGGACGGTGAAGAACGTGACTTGGAAACAAATGACTTAGTCATCACTGTTGCTGATAAACCTGTTGCCCTTGCAGGTGTCATGGGCGGACAAGCTACAGAAATCTCTGAAAACTCTAGTCGTGTAGTTCTTGAAGCTGCTGTCTTCAATGGCAAATCTATCCGTAAGACAAGTGGTCGTCTCAATCTTCGTTCTGAATCTTCTTCTCGTTTTGAAAAAGGCATCAACGTGGCAACGGTAAATGAAGCCCTTGATGCGGCAGCCAGCATGATTGCAGAGCTTGCAGGAGCAACAGTGCGTAAGGGCATTGTTTCAGCAGGTGAGCTTGACACTTCTGATGTGGAAGTTTCTTCAACTCTTGCTGATGTCAACCGTGTCCTCGGTACAGAGCTTTCATTTGCTGATGTTGAAGATGTCTTCCGTCGTCTTGGATTTGGCCTTTCTGGAAATGCAGAAGCCTTCACAGTTAGCGTTCCACGTCGCCGTTGGGATATCACTATTGAAGCGGACCTCTTTGAAGAAATCGCTCGTATCTATGGTTACGATCGCTTGCCAACTAGTCTTCCAAAAGATGATGGAACAGCTGGTGAATTGACTGCGACACAAAAACTTCGTCGTCAAGTACGTACCATTGCAGAAGGAGCGGGTCTGACAGAAATCATCACCTACGCTCTAACAACTCCTGAAAAAGCAGTTGAGTTTACGATTCAACCAAGTCATTTGACAGAATTGATGTGGCCAATGACAGTGGACCGTTCAGTCCTCCGTCAAAATATGGTTTCAGGTATTTTGGATACAGTTGCCTACAACGTAGCACGTAAGAATAAAAACTTGGCTCTTTATGAGATTGGAAAAGTCTTCGAGCAAATCGGTAATCCAAAAGAAGACTTGCCAAATGAAATCAACAGCTTTGCTTTTGCATTGACAGGTTTAGTTGCTGAAAAAGACTTCCAAACTGCAGCTGTACCGGTTGATTTCTTCTATGCCAAGGGAATTTTGGAAGCTCTCTTTGCTCGCTTGAGTCTTGAAGTGACTTATACAGCAACATCTGAAATCGCTAGCCTTCACCCAGGACGTACAGCCTTGATTTCACTTGGTAATCAAGTCCTTGGTTTCCTCGGTCAAGTACATCCTGTTACAGCTAAGGCTTATGATATTCCAGAAACTTATGTAGCAGAGCTCAACCTTTCAGCTATTGAGACAGCTCTTCAACCAGCCGCTCCATTTGTGGAAATCACCAAATTCCCAGCAGTCAGCCGTGATATCGCCCTTCTCCTCAAGGCAGAAGTCACTCACCAAGAAGTTGTAGACGCTATCCAAGCTGCAGGCGTGAAACGTTTGACAGATATCAAACTCTTTGATGTCTTCTCAGGCGAAAAACTAGGACTTGGTATGAAGTCAATGGCTTATAGCTTGACCTTCCAAAATCCAGAAGATAGCTTAACTGACGAAGAAGTTGCACGCTACATGGAAAAAATCCAAGCATCACTCGAAGAAAAAGTGAATGCAGAAGTGCGTTAAAAATTTTCAATCCATCCCTAGGGATGGATTTTTTAGTAGAAAAAATCATCAAGCTTTAGCCTGATGATTGAATCAAATTGACGGGGAAACAACTCCTTTTTAATACTGTTACAAGATAATCAGACATCGGTATTTTTTGTCATCCAATCAGCTATGAAGTGATAGGTATCGTTTCGATTATTCTCGTTTAGAATTTCGTGACGAGCCTCTTCAACTAATCGAAGGCTTACTTTCGAATGTGAAACCTTTAGGAGTTTTACAAATCTTTCTATACCTTTACCATTTTCGCCTAGAGGATCTTCTTGTCCTGAAATCACGAGAATTGGGAGTTGGGTTGGAATCTCATCGATCACTTGTTTACTCGCTACTTGGTTAGAGAAGTAAAAAATGGCTCTGTACATGGGAATAGTAGGTATGAATTGACAGAATGGATCCTTCAGATAAGCATGATTGGATTCTTCATTTTTTGAGAGCCAATCGACAGATGTTTTAGGATTTTTAATAGTTCGATTAAAGCTATCAGTTGATAGATAAGTCAAGAGTTTACTACGGTATTTATTCCCTTTTATAAGTCGGATGCATTCTGTTAGTATGAGAGCGAACCGAGTCAGAAACTGAGGTTGTTGACCAGTCGCCATGATAATCAAGGCATTGATAGGTGGTTTTCGCTTAGCTACATAATAGCGACACATAAGAGACCCCATAGAATGCCCTAGAAGGACTATTGGAAGTTCTGGATAGCTTTCTTGAATAAAAGAGGTCACTCTTTCAATATCATCGATGAGTTCCTCGGGAGATTCAGGAAAGACTCCTAGCTGACTTGGATTTTGAGCAGTATAACCATGGCCGATATGGTCATGGCCGATAAAACAGTAAAGCCTTCGTTATTCATGGCTAGAGCAAATTCTTCATATCGTTCTACGTATTCTACCATGCCATGTACAAGCTGAAGAATGGCTTTTGGCTGTTCAGCTTCCCAAATGATTAAGTTATTGTTGTTTGGCTCGAGTTTAAGTCTTTTTTTCATATCAGTTTCCTTGCCGATGATAATCGATAGTCTATCAAAAATATACCATAAAATAGCACGATAAGCTAGGCAGAAAGATGAAGATTAGTAGTAACAATTCAGGACTGAAAATGAACATTTGAGGACATAGCCAACGGATTTATCAAGAAATGAGTATAATAAATTTATCACTTAAAATCTGGAGGACTAAAATGCTTGGTGATAAGCTAATAAAGTTCCTACCCAGTAAATATCCTTCTTGAAATCAAGATTTAAAAATGTACATAAATCATTGTAAATGCTATCAAAAAGGAGTATAATGAGTGCAATAAATTTCGGAGGTGGATGATGCTCGAAGTAAGAAATCTAGAGAAAAGTTTTGGGCCTAAGCAAGTTTTGTTTGGTGTTGACTTTCAAGCACGACCAGGGCGTATTTTAGGGCTGGTCGGGAAAAATGGAGCTGGGAAAACAACTATTTTTCACAGTATTTTGAAATTTTTAGACTATCAAGGGGAGATTGAGCTTGATGGTCAAGACATTCGTCAGGAGACCTATGCTCGCATTGGTTATCTCCCTGAAGAACGCAGTCTTATGCCTAAATTGACAGTCCTTGAACAAGTTCGTTACTTGGCGACTCTAAAAGGCATGGACGCTAAGGAAATCAAAGAAAAACTCCCTCAATGGATGGAAAAACTGGAAGTCAAGGGGAAACTGACGGATAAGATCAAAAGTCTCTCAAAAGGAAATCAACAGAAGATTCAGTTGATTATCACTTTGATTCATGAACCAGATTTGATTATCCTAGATGAGCCTTTTAGTGGCTTGGATCCAGTTAATACCGAACTTCTTAAGCGGGTTATCTTGAAAGAAAAAGAACGCGGCGCGACCATTATCTTTTCTGACCATGTCATGACCAATGTCGAAGAACTTTGTGATGATATCCTCATGATTCGTGATGGGCGTGTGGTCTTGCATGGACCGGTTCAAGAGGTCCGAAATCAATACGGCAAAACACGACTTTTTGTTTCAAGTGAACGAAGCAAGGAAGAACTGGAGAGTCTTCCTCATGTCAAACAGGTTAGCTTGACCAAGCAAGGTAGCTGGAAGTTGATCTTGGATGATGAAAGTGCAGGTAGAGAACTCTTCCCAATCTTGACTCAAGGTCAATATATCGCGACGTTTGATCAACAAGCTCCAACAATCGATGAAATCTTTAAATTAGAATCAGGGGTGGAAGTATGAGAAATATGTGGGTTGTAATCAAAGAAACCTATCTAAGACATGTCAAGTCGTGGAGTTTCTTCTTTATGGTGATTTCGCCTTTCCTCTTTTTAGGTCTATCTGGAGGAATTGGTGTTCTCCAAGGTTCTTCCTTGGCTCAAAATAGTAAGGTAGCAGTAGTTAGTTCTGTTCCTCTTGTTACAGAAGAACTTAAATCGACCAATGGTCTTAACTTTGACTATAAGGATGAAGCGAGTGCCCAAGCCGCTATCAAGGATGAGAAAATAAAAGGTTATCTGACCATTGACCAGGAGAATAGTGTCCTCAAGGCAGTCTATCATGGTGAGACTTCACTAGAGAGTGGCATTAAGTTAGCAGTGACCGCTAAGTTGAATGAACTCCAATCCCAACTCAACCGTTCAGAAGCAAATTTGTCTCAGGAACAGGAAAAACGCTTGGCTCAAACGGTTCAATTTACAGAGCAGATAGATGAAGCCAAGGAAAATAAAAAGCTGGTTCAAACCTTTGCGGCTGCAGGACTTGGTTTCTTCCTCTATATGATTTTGATTACTTATGCTAGTGTTACTGCTCAGGAAGTAGCCAGCGAGAAAGGAACTAAAATCATGGAAGTGGTCTTCTCAAGCATTCGTGCTAGCCATTATTTCTACGCCCGCATGATTGCCTTACTTCTCGTTATTTTGACTCATATTGGTATTTATGTTGTAGGTGGTCTTGGAGCTATTTTCTTCTTTAAGGATATGCCTATCTTGGCAAATTCAGGTATTCTAAATCACTTGGGAGAAGCCTTTTCGATCAATACCTTGTTATTTGTCTTGGTTAGTCTCTTTATGTATGTAGTCTTGGCTGCCTTCTTAGGTTCTATGGTTTCGCGACCTGAAGACTCTGGTAAGGCCTTATCGCCTTTGATGCTTTTGATTATGGTAGGTTTCATTGGGGTAACAGTATTAGGAACTTCTGGGGACAATTTGATTTTGAAAATCGGTTCTTACATCCCATTCGTTTCAACCTTCTTTATGCCTTTCAGAGCTATCAATGGTTACGCAAATGGACTAGAGGCTTGGATTTCGCTTGCTATAACGGTTATTTTTGCAGTTACTGCAACAGCCTTTATCGGACGTATGTATGCTAGTTTGGTCCTTCAAACAGATGATTTGGGGATCTGGAAAACCTTTAAACGAGCTTTGAGTTATAAATAAAGTATCGGACCTGTGAGTGTATCTCCCAGGTCTTTTATACTCTTCGAAAATCTCTTCAAACCGCGTCAACGTCGCCTTGCCGTACTCAAGTACAGCCTGCGGCTAGTTTCCTAGTTTGCTCTTTGATTTTCATTGAGTATTAATTAGCTGAAATATTTCACATTTATTTCTCCTAAACCTTTGACTATTAGGCAAAATTATCGTACAATAAAGAGTACATGATAAAATGAGATCAGAGTTTATCTACTCTGACGTTAGTAGTAAAAAATGAGGAGAAACGCTTTGGAATTAGAAGTATTTGCTGGGCAAGAAAAAAGTGAACTATCTATGATTGAGGTGGCTCGTGCCATCTTGGAACTCCGTGGTCGTAATCACGAAATGCATTTTAGTGATTTGGTTAATGAAATCCAAAACTATCTCGGTACCTCTAATAGCGATATTCGTGAAGCTTTGCCTTTGTTCTATACAGAGTTGAACTTTGACGGTAGCTTTATCTCACTTGGAGATAACAAATGGGGTCTTCGTTCATGGTATGGAGTTGATGAAATCGATGAGGAAATCATTGCTCTTGAAGAAAGTGATGATGAAGAAGTAGCACCTAAGGCTAAGAAAAAACGTGTCAACGCCTTCATGGATGGTGATGCAGATGCTATTGATTACAGTGCAGATGATCCAGAAGATGAGGATGCATACGAAGAAGATCCAGCTCTTTCTTATGATGATGAAAATCCAGATGATGAGAAGAATGAAGTGGAAGCCTATGATGCTGAAATCAATGAAATCGCCCCAGATGATCTAGATGAAGAAGTCGATCTTAATGAAGAGGACGACGAAGACTCTGAAGAAGAGGAAGAATAAAAATAAAAAGGAGCTGGAACAGGTATCGGTCGCTTAAGTCTCGATTTCCTAGATCCAGCCTCTTTTTACTTTTTAGTTTGAATGAGTTATGCAAGATGGAATGCCAAGTCAACGATTTGTTCTATTTGACAAATGGTTCATTTTGAGGTAATATATTGTTCGGGCACCTCTTTTTGAGGTCGGAGCTCCCTAGTTATTAGGGAGCTATTTTTGTTTTTCCAGGAAACTTTTCTTCTTGGGTTGTAGTTATTGATGAAGGTCTTGTTTTCTCAATCCCCCTCTAGTGAACAAGACCTTGAGCATTTTAGAAAGAGGAATCTATGTCTACGAAATATATTTTTGTCACTGGTGGTGTGGTGTCGTCTATTGGAAAAGGGATCGTTGCAGCGAGTCTAGGACGGCTCTTGAAAAATCGTGGTTTGAAGGTGACCATCCAAAAATTTGACCCTTATATCAATATCGACCCAGGAACTATGAGTCCTTACCAGCACGGGGAAGTCTTTGTAACTGATGATGGGGCTGAGACAGATTTGGACTTGGGTCACTATGAACGTTTTATCGATATCAACCTCAACAAATACTCAAACGTGACAACTGGTAAAATCTACAGCGAAGTTCTTCGCAAGGAACGCCGTGGAGAGTATTTGGGTGCAACTGTCCAAGTTATTCCTCATATTACAGATGCTTTGAAAGAAAAAATCAAGCGTGCTGCTCTAACGACTGACTCTGATGTTATTATTACAGAGGTTGGGGGAACAGTCGGCGATATTGAGTCCCTTCCATTCTTAGAGGCGCTTCGTCAGATGAAGTCTGATGTCGGAGCAGAAAATGTCATGTATATCCATACAACCTTGCTTCCTTACCTCAAGGCAGCTGGTGAAATGAAAACCAAACCAACTCAACACTCTGTCAAAGAATTGCGTGGTTTGGGAATCCAGCCAAATATGTTGGTCATTCGTACAGAAAAACAAGTAGGACAAGGGATTAAAAATAAACTAGCCCAGTTCTGTGATGTGGCGCCAGAAGCAGTTATTGAGTCCTTGGATGTGGATCATCTTTACCAAATCCCACTTAATCTGCAGGCACAAGGCATGGATCAAATCGTCTGTGACCATTTGAAAATAGATGCACCGGCAGCAGATATGACAGAGTGGTCAGCTATGGTTGACAAGGTCATGAATCTCAAAAAACAAGTCAAAATTGCTCTTGTTGGTAAGTATGTCGAGTTGCAAGATGCCTACATTTCTGTGGTTGAAGCCTTGAAACACTCTGGTTATGCCAATGATGCAGAAGTGAAAATCAATTGGATCAATGCCAATGATGTGACAGCAGAGAATGTGGCAGAGCTCTTGTCTGATGCGGACGGAATCATCGTACCAGGTGGTTTTGGCCAACGTGGTACTGAAGGGAAAATCCAAGCCATCCGCTATGCGCGTGAAAATGATGTACCAATGCTGGGAGTCTGCTTGGGTATGCAGTTGACCTGTATCGAGTTTGCACGTAATGTCTTAGGTCTTGAAGGAGCTAATTCAGCAGAGCTAAATCCTGATACCAAATACCCTATCATCGATATCATGCGTGATCAGATTGATGTTGAGGACATGGGTGGTACCCTTCGTTTGGGACTTTATCCTTCTAAGTTAAAACGTGGTTCTAAGGCAGCGGCAGCTTATCATAACAAAGAGGTGGTGCAACGCCGTCACCGTCACCGTTATGAGTTTAACAACGCCTTCCGTGAGCAGTTTGAAGGAGCAGGTTTTGTCTTCTCAGGAGTTTCTCCAGATAATCGTTTGGTAGAAATTGTGGAAATTCCAGAAAATAAATTCTTTGTAGCGTGTCAGTATCACCCAGAGCTTTCAAGTCGTCCAAACCGCCCAGAGGAACTTTACACTGCTTTTGTAACAGCAGCGGTTGAAAATAGTAAATAGACAGAATAAAACCTTTGAGAGTCATCTCAGAGGTTTTAATTTGTTTTCACTATCATGAAAATCTGGAAAAAGGACATTATTTTTGGTAAGATAAGGGTATGGATTTTGAAAAAATTGAACAAGCATATACCTATTTACTAGAAAATGTCCAAATCATTCAAAATGATTTGACGACAAATTTTTACGATGCCTTGATTGAGCAAAATGGAATCTATCTGGATGGTCAGACAAATCTGGAAGATGTCAAGAAAAACAATCAAGCATTAAAACGATTGGCTCTTCGAAAAGAAGAGTGGTTACGAACCTACCAATTCTTGTTAATGAAGGCAGCGCAAACAGAACCTCTCCAAGCAAATCACCAGTTTACACCAGATGCCATTGGTCACTTGATGATTTTTCTGATAGAGCAACTGTGGCCTGCTGAGAATCTAAGTTTATTAGAGTTGGGGTCTGGGATGGGAATTCTAGGTGCTAGCTTCTTAACGTCCATGAACAAAAAGGTAGATTACCTTGGGATTGAGCTAGATGACCTCTTGATCGATCTGGCTGCAAGCATGGCAGAAGTTATGGATCTGCAAATGGGCTTTGTCCAAGGAGATGCAGTACGTCCACAAGTATTAAAAGAAAGTGATATTATTGTGAGCGACCTCCCAATTGGCTACTACCCAGACGATCAGATTGCTTCACGTTACCAAGTGGCAGCAAAGGATGAACATACTTACGCTCATCATCTATTTATGGAGCAATCTCTCAAGTATCTTAAGACGGGAGGCTATGCTATTTTTCTTGCTCCAACAGATCTTTTGACGAGTCCTCAGAGTGATTTCTTGAAATCCTGGCTGACTGATCAAGCTCAACTAGTCGCTATCATAGCTTTACCAGAGGAGCTATTCGCTCAAGGAGCCCAGTCTAAGACCATTTTTGTTTTGCAAAAGAAGGTGGGAGAAGGGACAGAGCCCTTTGTTTATCCACTTACTAGCCTTCGGGATCCTGAAATTTTGTTGGAATTTAAGGAAAATTTTCAAAATTGGTGTCAAGAACATGAAATCTAGTATAAATTTTGATATAATAGTTGAAAACGCTTAAAAAAGGGGAAACATTATGACAAAAACCATTGCAATTAACGCTGGAAGCTCTAGCTTGAAATGGCAACTTTACCAAATGCCAGAAGAAAAGGTGCTTGCAAAAGGGTTGATTGAGCGAATTGGATTGAAAGATTCTATTTCTACAGTTAAATTTGATGGTCGTTCAGAACAACAAGTCCTTGACATTGACAACCATACTTTGGCAGTTAAGATTTTGCTTGATGACTTGATTCGTTTTGATATTATTAAATCTTATGATGAAATTACTGGTGTTGGACACCGTGTCGTTGCAGGTGGAGAGTACTTCAAAGAGTCTACAGTCGTGGAAGGTGATGTAATTGAAAAAGTTGAAGAGTTAGGTCTTCTTGCTCCATTGCACAATCCTGCAAATGCTGCGGGTATTCGCGCCTTCAAAGAATTATTGCCAGATATTACGAGTGTCGTTGTTTTTGATACTTCCTTCCATACAACAATGCCAGAGAAAGCTTATCGCTATCCTCTACCAACAAAATATTACACAGAAAACAAGGTTCGTAAGTACGGAGCGCACGGTACAAGCCATCAGTACGTTGCTCAAGAAGCAGCAAAACTCTTGGGTCGTCCACTTGAAGAGTTGAAGTTAATCACTTGTCACATCGGTAATGGTGCTTCTATTACAGCTGTTAAGGGTGGGAAATCTGTTGATACCTCAATGGGATTCACTCCGCTTGGTGGTGTAATGATGGGAACTCGTACAGGGGATATTGACCCAGCCATCATTCCTTATTTAATGCAATATACAGAGGACTTTAACAAGCCTGAGGACATCAGTCGTATTCTCAATCGTGAGTCAGGATTGATGGGTGTTTCTGGTAAATCTAGTGACATGCGTGATGTAATTGCTGCTATGGAGGCAGGAGATCACGATGCTACTTTGGCTTATGAAATGTATGTTGACCGTATCCAAAAACATATTGGTCAATACCTTGCAGTCCTAAATGGAGCAGATGCTATTATTTTCACAGCAGGTATCGGTGAAAATTCTACTAATGTACGTGAAGATGTTATTTCAGGAATTTCTTGGTTCGGTTGTGATGTAGATCCAGAGAAAAATGTCTTTGGTGTAACCGGAGATATTTCGACAGATGCAGCAAGTGTACGTGTACTGGTAATTCCAACGGATGAAGAACTCGTTATCGCGCGTGACGTTGAACGTTTGAAAAAATAACAAATCAAAAAATCGACCTTCAATAATAAAGGTCGATTTTTTTGATCTAGGAAAACTACCATTTAGTCAACGAAACTTCGCCACTATTAAGCCAAATCTTTTCACCCTTGGCTAATTCTATCAGCAGTTGACCTTGGTCAGAGATGTCACAGGCTTTTCCTGTGATTATTTCCTGATCCTTCTTGAAGGAAATCTCTTTTCCTAAAACGATTGAGCGCTTTTTATAGAGATAGAGGAGTTCATCGGCTTCTGTTTCATAGAAACATTTCCAAATTTCAGCAATCAATTCATTGCGAGTAATGGGAGTCTTTTGAGAAAATAAGCTTCCAGCTTTAGTTTGTAGATTCTTGGGAAATTCAGCGATAGAAAAGTTGATCCCGACCCCAATGATAACATCTGTAACGAGACCAGTTTCTACGGAGGTAATGGCTTCGGTTAGAATACCAGCAATTTTTTTCTGGTTCAGATAAATGTCATTGACCCACTTGATATCCACGTCGATTAAACTAAGGTTTTTGATAGCCTTGTAGATAGCTCCAGCTGTTAGAAGTGTATAGGCAGGAAGATTCTGATAAGGGAGATTGGGTTGTAGGTGAAGGGACATGTAAATCCCCCCCTTATCTGGAGAATAATAGGGACGTTGAAAACGACCGCGTCCCATGGTTTGGCTAGTGGAAAGGTAGAGTTTATCCCCTTTGGCACCAGCTTCCATAGCCTCTTTAGCATCAGTTTGGGTAGATTTTGTTGAGGGTTTAAACTGGACAGTAATGGGACTATTCGCTTCGATTTCCTGAGGCAAGATAAGGTCTCCGTCCAGAAGTTTATAGCCACGATTTTTGATACTGTCAATCTCCAGTCCCTCTTGTTGGAGACGTTGGATCGCCTTCCATACGGAAGTTCGAGATAGGTTTAATCTCTCAGCGATTTTTTCTCCGCTTAGATAATTAGTCTCAGTAACTAGTATTTTATAGACTTCTTGGTAGGATTTCATGCTAGACCCTTTCTGGAATAATTAGATTTATTGTACCATATTTTTAAAAAAGGGATAGCGATTTTCAAGTAATCTTAGCTAACTATAAAATTTTACTTTGTTTTAGTCACGATGATAGAGGCAAAGAGGTTTTCAAATCGCTTGAAAAATGGTAAAATGTTTTAATAGCTTATTTATCTGAATGTGATATTCAGAAGGAAAGGATCTGTTGTGAAATCAATAGGTGTCATTGAAAAGTTAAAAAGTTTATCGAAACAAGAAGGACTTCTTTTAGGAGTTATTCTGAGTATTTTTCTTCCTTTTTATCTTTTTGTTATTATTTTTATCTCTTACTTACTTTGGTTAGTATATACTGGGGAGATGAAGGGGATCTTGAAACGTTTGTCTCAACACCCTGTCTTGCTCTTTTTTATTGCTTATAGCACTGCAATTTCTCTTCTGGCACAAAATGTGATGGGAGTAGTTTCTTCGGTGGCCATGTTTCTGTTTGCCATCTTCTTTTACTATTATCAATCTCAATTGACTCCTAAATTTTTCAGGTTGACGATTGAAGGAATATTAGCCTTAAGTGTCTTTGCAGCAGCCTTTGCATCCTTGGAACATTTCCAAATTGTAAAGAAATTTGATTATACCTTCCTCTCACCACGAATGCAGGTTTGGCATCAAAATCGAGCGGAGGTTGCCTTCTTTAATCCCAATTACTATGGAATTATCTGTTGTTTCTGTATCATGATTGGTTTTTATCTGATTAGTACAACGAAGTTAAGGTGGTTACGAATCTTTTCTATGATTGCCATCTTTGCTAATTTATTCGGTTTAAACTTTACGCAGAATCGCACAGCTTTTCCAGCCATTATCTTTGGAGCGATTATTTATCTCTTCACAACTATTAAGAACTGGCGTGCTTTCTGGCTTAGTGTTGGAGTTTTTGGGGTTGGTTTAGCCTTTCTATTTTCAAGTGATTTGGGTGTTCGAATGGGAACCTTAGATTCATCTATGGAAGAGCGTGTTTCTATTTGGAATGCTGGGATGGCCTTGTTTAAGCAAAATCCATTCTGGGGTGAAGGACCGCTAACCTATATGCACTCTTTTCCTCGTATTGGAGCACCTTATCATGAACATGCTCATAGTATTTATATAGATACGATTTTGAGTTATGGAGTTGTTGGTACAGTTCTCTTGGGGATTGCTTCTTCCACTCCGGTACGAATGTTGATTGATATGAGTCAAGTACCTAGTAAGCGTCCTATCCTTGGACTTTACCTCTCTTTCTTGACAGTAGTAGCTGTGCACGGAATTTTTGATTTGGCTCTTTTTTGGATTCAATCTTCCTTTATTTTCCTTTTAGTGATGTGTAGTTTACCACTGAAACATAGTATGATTGATGAATTAGTTGATTAAGAAAAAGATAGTAGAAACTAACATTTTCTACTATCTTTCTTTTTTAATTCAATTATTGAATAGCTTGAACCAAGTCTTCAGCTTGTTGTTTTAGTGAAGAAGCAACACTGTCTTCGAGAACTAATTGACCATCTGCCCAAGCAGAATCGTTGACACGAGCTGCAGTGAATTCACCAACAACTTGTGTACGGATGAATGGCAAGAGGTCTTTGTAGATTGCAAAGAGTTGGTCATGACCAGCATTGGCTACAGATGATACTGTTACAATCTTATCTTGAAGAGCAGATGCTCCGCGTGTATCAGACAAGTCAATTGCGCGTGAAAGCCAGTCAAGCAAGTTTTTCACTGTACCAGGAATCGAGAAGTTGTAGACTGGAGAGAAGATCCAGATAGCATCAGCAGCAAGAACTGCCTCACGTGCAGCAGCAACAGCTGGAAGTGTAGGAACTTCAAGGTCTTGACTAAATAAAGGAATTGTAGAGTAGTCAAGGTAGCTAACCTCAGCTTTACCTGCAAGAGCTTTTTCAGCTTCTAGCGCCATTTGGTGGTTGAAAGAACCTTCACGAAGTGAACCAACGATAAATAATACTTTTTTAGACATAGGGAGTCTCCTTTAGATTTTAATCAGAGTTATCTCTGTTGTTATAAACAATGTTACAACAAAAGGAAATTATTTGCAAGAAATCTGCTCGGAAAATAAAAATCGATGATAGTCAAGATTATTTTTAGGAGTAGAGATTATGAAAAGTCTGTGAAATCAATGATTCAAGCGTCATATACTCCTGTCATAAGAGAAGTTCCGTGCTAAATCCTCCCCTTTATTCACTTGTAATTCACTAGGATAGATGGTAAAATAGACGAGTGAAAATGAGACAGAAAAAAGAAAAAAATTCCCTATTATTTCAGTACAGTATTGGCTTAACCATGCTGGCTCTAGTTGTGACCTCTTCCTTTCTTTATTTGGTGTGGCTTGGTATGAAGCCTTATCGAACTGCAAAGACAGAAGGGGAGAGACTGGCCAAGCAGTATGCTGAGCTGGAAACGGTTAGTCAGATTGACTTTTTTAATGGTTTAGAGAGCTACTATAGTGTCCTAGGTCAAGATAAAAATCAAAAGCCAATAGCTGTTTTAATTGAGAAAAATAGTCAAAAAATCTATGTGTATCAACTAGAAAATGGTACTTCACAAGAAAAAGCAGAAGCAGTTGTTAGAGAAAAAGGAGCAACTGAAATTGATACGGTTACCTTTGGACGCTATGCTGATAAGCCCGTCTGGGAAATCAAGTCTGGTGGAGACTACTATCTGGTTGATTTTGAAACAGGTGTCATACTCGAAAAGGAGAAGCTATGAAATTATCCAAACGTGTTTTAGAAATAGAAGAAAGCGTCACTCTGGCTAGCGATGCAAAAGCTAAGAAGTTAAAAGCAGAAGGAAAGGATATCCTTTTTTTAACCTTGGGTCAGCCAGATTTCCATACTCCTAAAAATATTCAAGATGCTGCTGTTGAGGCTATTCGAGATGGACGTGCTTCTTTCTATACGGTAGCTTCAGGTTTGCCTGAATTAAAAGCAGCGGTCAATACCTATTTTGAACGTTATTATGGTTATTCTGTGGCGGCAAATGAAGTCACATTTGCTACAGGTGCCAAGTTCTCCCTCTATACTTTCTTTATGGCTGTGATTAATCCAGGAGATGAGGTAATCATTCCTACTCCTTACTGGGTCAGCTATGGGGATCAGGTTAAGATGGCTGAAGGTGTACCAGTATTTGTCCAAGCCAAGGAAGACAATCACTTTAAAGTAACTGTGGAGCAATTAGAAGCAGCTCGAACAGATAAGACTAAAGTCTTAGTTCTTAACTCACCATCTAATCCTACCGGTATGATCTACTCTCGGGAGGAATTGTTAGCCATTGGAAATTGGGCAGTTGAGCATGATATTCTTATCCTAGCAGATGATATTTATGGTCGTTTGGTCTATAACGGGAATGAGTTTGTTCCAATCTCCAGTCTTTCAGAAGCTATTCGCAAACAAACTATTGTCATCAATGGAGTGTCTAAGGCCTACGCTATGACAGGATGGCGTGTTGGTTATGCAGTAGGTGATCCAGAAATTATTGCTGCTATGAGCAAATTGACTGGTCAAACAACTTCTAACCTAACCGCTGTTTCACAATACGCAACAATCGAGGCCTTAACTGGTCCACAAGACTCTGTAGAAACCATGCGTCAGGCTTTTGAGGAACGTCTCAATACCATTTATCCTCTCTTGTGCCAAGTCCCTGGCTTTGAAGTAGTCAAACCGCAAGGAGCTTTCTACCTCTTCCCAAATGTTAAAAAAGCTATGGAGATGAAAGGCTATACAGATGTAACAGCATTTACAACGGCTATTCTTGAGGAAGTTGGTCTGGCTCTGATTACAGGAGCAGGATTTGGAGCACCAGAGAATGTCCGTCTCAGCTATGCGACAGACCTAGATACACTCAAAGAAGCTATTCGTCGCTTACACCAATTTATGGAAAAATAAAAATAAGATCTTCGTTGTCCTGACGGAGATTTTTTTGGATAAAACCTGAGATTTTTCTCTGATAGAATCTAGCTATCAGGCATTATTTGTGGTACAATAGTGGGTAATAATGTCTTTGGACAAGTTAAACAAAAAAAGGAAGATAAATGATGACAAAACGTGTAACAATTATCGAAGTAAAAGACTACGTTGGTCAAGAAGTCACTATTGGTGCTTGGGTTGCTAACAAGTCAGGAAAAGGAAAAATTGCCTTCTTGCAATTGCGTGACGGAACAGCCTTTTTCCAAGGCGTGGCTTTCAAACCAAACTTTATCGAAAAATTTGGAGAAGAAGTAGGTCTTGAAAAATTTGACACCATCAAACGCCTAAGCCAAGAAACATCTGTTTTTGTGACAGGGATTGTCAAAGAAGACGAACGTTCTAAATTTGGTTACGAGTTGGATATTACAGACATCGAAGTGATCGGTGAATCTCAAGATTACCCAATCACTCCAAAAGAACACGGAACAGACTTCTTGATGGATAACCGCCACTTGTGGTTGCGTTCACGCAAACAAGTAGCAGTGATGCAAATCCGTAACGCGATCATCTATGCGACTTATGAGTTCTTTGATAAGAATGGCTTCATGAAGTTTGATAGCCCAATTCTTTCAGGAAATGCAGCAGAAGATTCTACAGAACTTTTCGAAACTGACTACTTTGGAACACCAGCCTACTTGAGCCAATCTGGTCAGCTTTATCTTGAAGCTGGGGCTATGGCTCTTGGTCGTGTCTTTGACTTTGGTCCAGTATTCCGTGCTGAAAAATCTAAAACTCGTCGTCACTTGACTGAATTCTGGATGATGGATGCGGAGTACTCATACTTGACACACGATGAGTCACTTGACTTGCAAGAAGCTTATGTAAAAGCATTGCTTCAAGGTGTTCTTGATCGTGCTCCTCAAGCCTTGGAAACATTGGAACGTGACACTGAGCTTTTGAAACGCTACATTGCAGAGCCATTCAAACGCATCACTTACGATCAAGCCATTGACCTCTTGCAAGAGCATGAAAATGATGAAGATGCAGACTACGAACATCTCGAGCATGGTGATGACTTTGGTTCACCACACGAAACATGGATTTCAAACCACTTTGGTGTACCAACCTTCGTGATTAACTATCCAGCAGACATCAAGGCCTTCTACATGAAACCTGTTCCTGGTAATCCAGACCGCGTTCTTTGTGCAGACTTACTCGCACCAGAAGGTTACGGAGAAATCATCGGTGGTTCAATGCGTGAGGAAGACTACGATGCCCTTGTAGCGAAGATGGAATCGCTCGGTATGGATCGTACAGAATATGAATTCTACCTTGATCTTCGTAAATACGGTACAGTCCCACACGGTGGATTTGGTATCGGTATCGAGCGTATGGTAACCTTCGCAGCTGGTACAAAACACATCCGTGAAGCCATTCCATTCCCACGTATGTTGCACCGTATCAAACCTTAATAACTATAAAAACGCCATCTGGCGTTTTTATACTCTTCGAAAATCAAATTCAAACTACGTCAGCTTCACCTTGCCGTATATATGTTACTGACTTCGTCAGTTCTATCCACAACCTCAAAACAGTGTTTTGAGCAGCCTGCGGCTAGCTTCCTAGTTTGCTCTTTGATTTTCATTGAGTATTACTTTAAATGAAAGAGGTGGAGAAAATGTAGGCAACTCTAAGTAAGTCTTTTAGAAACAGTCATATTACATATTGAAAGAGAGAAAACAATGTTTAAAAGAACTTACAAACGCAATATTCCACTCTTAGCAGGTCTGGAATTCACTTCTTATTTTGGAATCACCAGTTTTTGGATTTTGTTTTTTATCCAAAATGGTCTTTCCTTACTTCAAATCGGTCTATTAGAAAGTATCTTTCATGGGACGAGTCTCTTGTGTGAAATCCCGTCTGGTATGTTGGCCGATCGATTTAGCTACAAAACCAATCTCTATTTGGCGCGCTTGGCCAGTATTGTGTCCTCTATCTTGATTTTGTTTGGTCAGGGGAATTTTTGGATTTATGCTTTTGCTATGATGGTCAATGCTTGGTCTTATAATTTTGATTCGGGGACCAGTACCGCTTTCTTATATGATTCTGCGGTAGAAGCGGGTCAAAAGGACCGCTATCTTCAGATTTCTAGCTTTTTGTCTGGTGTGGCAGAAGTCACCCGAACCCTAGGTACAGTTGTCGCAGGCTTCTTTATTCACGGAGCATTGGCATGGACCTATCTGATCGCCATTGGATTATCATTTCTTTCTATCATTTTGATTTATTTTATGAAAGAACCAATGGCTAAGAGAGAGAAAAATGAAGCCTTAACCTTTAAAACGATTGTCCTGCAAGTACGAAAAGAATGGCATGAAAAACCAGTACTCTTTTACTGGATGCTGACTTACCAGCTAGTCGGGACACTCATGTGTATGTTTTACTTTTATTATCAGCAGAAAATAAGTGACTTAGCAGGATGGCAGGTTTCACTGGTTATGCTTATTGGTAGTGGGTTAAATCTTATAGCGGTTTATGTAGCTAGTCAAATCGGTAAAAAATGGAATAGTAATCGAGTTTTTCCGACTCTTGTTGCACTAACGGGCTTGGCCTTGTTGTTGGTGTTTTTAGGGACCCCCTTTGCTTTTCTTCTTGTATATCTTTTAACTGATACACTTTATGCAGTTTATCAACCAATCTATTTCAATGACTTACAAGGTTATTTACCTTCCAGTGTAAGAGCAACTATGCTTAGTATCAATTCTATGCTCTTTAGTCTTTCCATGATTGTTATATTTCCACTGACAGGTTGGTTGATCGATCGTTGGGGTCTTGTAGCTGTATTTTTAGTTCTAGGTCTTATCTTGCTTTTAACCTACCCTATCCTAATAATCGGTCTAAAAAGGATGGGCAAGGTATTGGACAAGGACTTAAAAACTGAGTAAAGAACGAAAACCTAATTGCCCAAAGGATCATCCTGTGGTACAATAGCAAGAGGAAAAGGAGAAGAGTATGATCGATGTAGAAGAAATTCTAAGTAAGATGAATCCCAATCAAAAGATCAACTATGACCGTGTCATGCAAAAGATGGTTCAAGTTTGGGAAAAAAATGAAGAAAGACCAACCATTCTCATGCACGTCTGTTGTGCTCCTTGTAGCACCTACACTCTAGAGTACTTGACCAAGTATGCGGATGTGACTATTTATTTTGCTAATTCAAATATCCATCCTAAAGCTGAGTATCACAAGCGTGCCTATGTGACAAAAAAGTTTGTTAGTGATTTCAATGAACGAACTGGCAACAAGGTTCAATATCTAGAAGCACCCTATGAACCCAACGAATACCGTCAGCTGGTCAGAGGTTTGGAAGAAGAACCTGAAGGTGGCGATCGTTGCAAGGTTTGTTTTGACTATCGTCTGGATAAGACAGCACAGGTGGCCATGGACTTAGGATTTGATTACTTCGGTTCTGCCCTGACTATCAGTCCTCACAAAAATTCACAAACCATCAATAGTATCGGGATTGATGTGCAGAAAATCTACACAACTCATTATCTTCCGAGCGACTTTAAGAAAAATCAAGGCTATAAACGCTCTGTAGAAATGTGTGAAGAGTACGATATTTATCGCCAATGTTACTGTGGTTGTGTCTATGCAGCTCAAGCCCAGAATATCGACTTGGTGCAGGTCAAGAAGGATGCAACTGCCTTTATGGTAGATAAGGATATCGAAAAAGACTATTCGCATATCAAGTTCACTGTTACGAAGTTAGATATTTAAAGGGAAACCTGCCTAATGTGGCAGGTTTTCGTTTAAATGTACTGGGATAGAAATAGATGGATCAATCTTTAAATTTTTAGTCCGTGTCTTGCGTGAATTCAATAAATCAGTTGAGACTTAAGATTTGTGGATAAACATGAAGTTTAGGTTAAAAGTGTTTTTTGGAGTATAGAAGACCCCAAAATAGTTCAATACTGTGGTAAAATTATTCCTTTTTTGCATTTATACAACTTATTTAACGCTGTATTTATTCTTGTGATATAATGTCAAATTATAGAGTGGAGGTCATTCAGAATGATTGATAAAGTAATTGAACAATATAAAAGTCATGATAATCTTGATATTCGAGTAGAATTGCATAAGAAGTATTCAAAAAATAAACTGGGATTTAATAATTGGATATTTTCTAACTATCAAATCACTGATGAAGTAAAGGTGCTAGAATTAGGATGTGGTACAGGAGAACTGTGGAAAAGTAATAGTGATTCTATAGATAAAATGAAGCAGTTGGTTGTTACAGATTTTTCTCAAGATATGGTAAAAACAACGAAGTCAGTAATTGGAAATAGAGACAATGTCAACTATGAAATAATGGATATTCAAAAGATTTCTTTTGAGAATGAAACCTTTGATATTGTTATTGCTAATATGCTTCTACATCATGTGAAAGATATTCCTAAAGCTCTTTCTGAGGTGAATAGGGTCTTAAAAACAGGAGGCATTTTTTACTGTGCTACATTTGGTGAAAATGGGGTTGTAGATTATTTGGCAAGTTTATTTAGAGATGAAGTTGATCAAGATTTAGAAAATAAAACGTTTACTTTACAAAATGGTAAAATGTACCTGAGTAGGTATTTTAACTCTGTCGATACATTACTCTATGATGATGAGTTACAGGTAACTAGTATAGATGACCTAGTTAAATACATCCAATCGTTTAAAGGAATTTCAGAAATAGGTTCACTAGAAGAGGAAATAATACGTAAAAGATTGGAAAGTGAGTTTAATAATGGTATGTTGATCATTCCTAAAGAATATGGTATGTTTATCGCTCGAAAATAAAGTTGAGGGAACGAAAGTATGAAAAATTACGGAGAAGCTTTTCGATATTTTAGAAAATTAAACGGATATTCTTTAGAGTATGCTGCATCTGATTCTATATCAAAATCTCAACTCTCTAGATTTGAAAGGGGAGAAAATGAAATTTCTCTCTCAACGTTTTTTGAATTATTATCAAATATCAATGTTTCGATAGAGAATTTTTGTAATTACTTAGAACATTATAAAAGATCGGAGCTTGATGATTTTTTGGTTAATTTATCTCCAAATTTTTATAGTTTGAATACTAAAGGGTTGGAGGAAATAAAAAATGAGCAACAAAAACTTTTTGAAAAGAGTGGGGGAAAAATTCATAGAATAAATACAATTATGGTTCAGGGATTATTAAATCAGATAGATTGTAATTATGTAGTTAGTAGAGATGATCTAAATTTAGTATATGACTATTTATTCCAGAAGGAACGATGGGAGTCCTATGAGATAGCGCTGATTGGTAATTTATATCATCTTTTTGAAATAGATTATATCTACAGGGTCGGAAAAGAAATACTAGAGCGTACACATTATTACGAAAAAATCGGTAAGAATAGAAATTTAGTTGTGTCAGCTTGTTTAAATTTTTGGTTCTGTTGCCTTGAAAATTCACATCTATCATATGCAGACTACTTTGAAATGAAATTAAGAAAATTATTAAAAGATGACACAAAAGTCTTTGAAAAATCTACATTCAAGTTTGTAGAAGGATATAAAATCTACCTGATAGAATCTAAAGAATCTGGAATTAAACAAATGCAAAATGTCATTAAATATTTTGAGTTTATTGAATCTAAAAATATTGCTTTATATTTTCAAAAACGATTAAATGAGCTGGTAGATTAAATAGCATTTTATCTGTCAAATTATTATTTTCAAAATGTCGTACTAAATGATTGATGCTATGTGGAAATACAATAACTAAATTTTTGATACGAAGGTGATCTGAATTCTTTTATAGCAATCATCTTCGTATTTTTGTATTAAACAATATAAGGTTGTTGTAAGCTTACAAGGAACAAAGAAATTAAAAAAGTATTAGTCTATCCATTTATTTTGTATATCTCACGAATTATATCATAATGGATTTATTCCTTTTTGTGTTTACACAGCTTATTTTATACTACCAAAAAACGAGGTCAGGATTTTAATCCTGACCTCTGACAACTTTACCGATTCTTTAGTTCTACGTAGCGTTTGTACCAAATGTTGACATAGGCTTCTGAGAAAGGACCGCGCTCATTGTTAATCCAATCAACAAGAATCTTAACATGCTCTTTCAGAATATAGTCTAGATCAGAAGAATACTTCATTTTTCGCTTATGTCGTTCATACTCCTCAACGTCCAAGAGGCGTTTTTCACCATCTGTAAAAACTTTAACATCCAAATCATAGTCAATGTATTTTAAAGCTTCTTCATCCAGATAGTAAGGACTTGCCATATTGCAGTAGTAGGAGATACCATTTTCACGAATCATAGCGATAATATTAAACCAATATTTCTTGTGAAAGTAAACAATAGCCGGTTCTCGAGTCACCCAACGACGACCGTCACTTTCGGTAACAAGTGTGTGGTCGTTGACGCCGATAATAGCGTTCTCTGTTGTTTTTAGTACCATGGTGTCTCGCCAAGTACGGTGAAGACTCCCATCATGCTTATAACTTTGAATTGTAATAAAGTCGCCTTCTTTTGGAAGTTTCATAACTAACCAACTTTCTACAATTTATAAGTTTATCGTTTACTATTGTATCACATTTTTGTTTAAAGTTCTTAGTTTTTTCATGAAAAAATTAAAGATATTCTCTGAGAGCGCTAGCTATATCCGAAAAATCATAACCTTTTCTAGCTAAAACTTGGGTCAAACGTTGTTTCAGTTCGTATCCTTCATACTTTCGTGAGTATTTTGGGTATTGCTTATCTAACTCTTTAAAAATAAGTTCCTGAACGGTTTCTTCTTCGACCTGGCTGTCCAATTGGTCAAAGGCTGTTTTGGCTTCTGTGTAGGAAAATCCTTTATTGGTTAGGCTTTGGATAATCTTATCCTGTAGAGCGCGGGCAGGTAATTTCCCCTGGTATTTTTTCAGTAGTTTTTCAGCTGTCCGTTCTGCGACTTCCGTCATATCAAATTCTTGTAAGACTTCTTGGATAATGGATTTGGTAACACCTTTTTGAGAAATCTTCTGCATGAGCATATAGCTTCCCTTATCTCCTGAAAGCTGATTGGAATTGATGATAGCTTGTGCATATTGGCGATCATTGATCCAATTATCATCTTTTAAAGACTGGATAACTCTGGGGATGATTTTCTCATCAATTTCATGCTTGGTTAGATAATCTCGAACTTCTTTTTCAGTACGGGCCTTGAAGGATAAGTGGTAGAGAGCTAGATTTTTACTGTAGGAAAATTGCGCAAATGATTTAATCTCAGTTAGTTCCTCAGCTGAGATCTCTTTCCCTTTAGTCAACATAAAGCGAACAATGGTATCCTCTGTAATGTAGCAGGTTTGGTCGTTATCAAGTTCGAGCAGATAGAGTATTTTTTTCTTTTCAAGTTTTGTGATTTTCATGGTTTACCTCTTATCCAAATGCTTCGAAGGCAGCAACGAGTCGAAGTTTGTTGCTATCAACCAGTTCCCTCCCGTAATAGTCGAGAAATAGTTCAGCATATTTGGGATCTTTTAAGTTGTAATTGAGGGACCAAACTGCCCAAAAGAGATCGATATGCCGGTCACTGAAATCAGCCAAACCAAGATCAATAAAACAAGAGAAGTGGTCAGCATCTTTGAGAATAAAGTTTGGTAGACAGGCATCCCCATGAATAAAGGCATCTGTTTTTAAAAGGTGCCCTTGTTCTTGGATGAGTTGGAAGGCCTCTTCGCGACTGTTAATCTGGAATTGGGGCAGGAGCGCCTTGGCATAGAACTCCCCTTTTTCATAGTTTTTAAAGGCTCTTTCTTTATAGGCTTTTAAATGATTTTCTGATGGAAAATTTTGTGGGTTTAAGTTGTGAAGCTTTTTAAGAGCCTCTGCCATTGTTCGGCAGATTTTTTCTGGTTGGTCTAAAAAAGCGAGAGCATCATGACCAATAGCCTCTTTAGTCAGGAGGTAGTCTTTATCTGTTGATAGATAGTGGATGACTGGAGTTCCTATTCCCTCTTGTTCAAACCAACTTGCAATGCTAGCTTCTCGCTCTAATCTTCCCTTTTGATCAATTTTTAAATAGTAACCTGAATCAAGATAGAGAACCCTTGCGCCTGAATGAGAAGAGCTGTCCGATAGGTTTGCCTCCTCTATATAAGTTCGTAATTGCTCAGGAAAATCCAATGAGGAAAAAGATATCTTTGTATTCATGGTTTTATTGTAACATATTCTTAACCATTGAGAAACTACGTGGTATAATAGACTTATGAATCTAAAAGTCAAACAAAAAATTCCATTAAAAATCAAGCGCATGGGGATTAACGGGGAAGGTATCGGTTTTTACCAGAAAACCCTTGTTTTTGTTCCAGGTGCCCTCAAGGGAGAAGATATCTATTGTCAGGTGACTTCGATTAAGCGTAACTACGTTGAGGCTAAACTGCTTGAGGTCAATAAAAAATCTAAGTTTCGAGTGGTTCCAGACTGTACTATTTATAATGAGTGTGGTGGTTGTCAGATCATGCACCTTCATTATGACAAGCAGTTAGAATTCAAGACAGATCTTCTTCATCAAGCTCTGAAGAAATTTGCACCTGCAGGCTACGAAAACTTTGAAATCAGACCAACTATTGGCATGCAGAAACCTAAGTATTATCGGGCTAAACTGCAATTCCAAACGCGAAAGTTTAAAGGTCAAGTCAAGGCAGGTTTGTATGCTCAGAATTCCCATTATTTGGTCGAGTTAAAGGACTGTCTTGTTCAAGACAAGGAGACACAAGCGATTGCCAATCGCATTGCTGAACTCTTGACTTATCATCAAATTCCGATTACGGATGAACGGAAAATCCTTGGAGTTCGAACTATCATGGTTCGTAGAGCACGGAAAACTGGGCAAGTTCAGATTATCATTGTGACCAATCGCCAATTGAATTTGACTCAATTTGTGAAAGACCTAGTCAAGGATTATCCTGAAGTAGTGACTGTCGCAGTCAATACCAATACTGCCAAAACTTCTGAGATTTATGGGGACAAGACAGAGATTATTTGGGGTCAAGATAGTATACGCGAAGGTGTTCTAGATTATGAATTCTCTCTTTCACCTCGAGCTTTCTATCAGCTTAATCCTGAACAGACTGAAATTCTCTATAGTGAAGCGGTTAAGGCCTTGGATGTGACTGAGAATGACCATCTGATTGATGCCTATTGTGGTGTTGGGACCATTGGTTTTGCTTTTGCTAAAAAAGTCAAAAGTTTGAGAGGGATGGATATTATCCCAGAAGCTATTGAGGATGCCAAAGAAAATGCTAAGCGTATGGGTTATACCAATACTCATTATGAAGCAGGAACTGCAGAAGAAATTATCCCTCGTTGGTACAAGGAAGGCTATCGTGCCGATGCTTTGATAGTAGACCCGCCGCGTACTGGTTTAGATGATAAGCTCTTGGATACCATCGTCAAATACGCTCCTGAAAAGATGGTTTATGTATCCTGCAATGTATCTACCTTGGCGCGTGATTTAGTCCGTTTGCTAGAGATTTATGACTTACATTATATCCAGTCCGTTGACATGTTTCCACACACGGCTAGAACAGAAGCAGTGGTCAAATTAACGAGGCGTAAGTCAGCTTCCAAATAGAAAGAATAACTGGAAAGTTTTTGAAAAGAAGACTTCTAGTTACAGAGTAAGATTTGCAAGCTATCTATAAATATGATAAAATAAGTAGAAAATAAAATGAAAAAAGAGGTATGTGAAATGTCACGTAAACCATTTATCGCTGGGAACTGGAAAATGAACAAAAACCCAGAAGAAGCAAAAACATTCGTTGAAGCTGTAGCATCAAAACTTCCTTCATCAGACCTTGTTGAAGCAGGTATCGCAGTTCCTGCTCTTGACTTGACAACTGTTCTTGCTGCTGCTAAAGGTTCAAGCCTTAAAGTTGCTGCTCAAAACTGCTACTTTGAAAATGCTGGTGCTTTCACTGGTGAAACTAGCCCACAAGTTTTGAAAGAAATCGGTACTGACTACGTTGTTATCGGTCACTCAGAACGTCGTGACTACTTCCACGAAACAGACGAAGACATCAACAAAAAAGCAAAAGTAATCTTTGCTAACGGCATGCTTCCAATCATCTGTTGTGGTGAGTCACTTGAAACTTACGAAGCTGGTAAAGCAGCAGAATTCGTAGGTGCTCAAGTTTCAGCTGCTCTTGCTGGATTGACTGCAGAACAAGTAGCTTCATCAGTTATCGCTTATGAGCCAATCTGGGCTATCGGTACTGGTAAATCTGCTTCACAAGACGACGCACAAAAAATGTGTAAAGTTGTTCGTGATGTTGTAGCTGCTGACTTCGGTCAAGAAGTTGCGGACAAAGTTCGTGTTCAATACGGTGGTTCTGTTAAACCTGAAAATGTTTCTGAATACATGGCTTGTCCAGACGTTGACGGAGCTCTTGTTGGTGGTGCATCACTTGATCCAGAAAGCTTCTTGGCATTGCTTGACTTTGTAAAATAAGCCTCAAATATCTGAGACAGACAGTTCCCTCTCTCGAGGTTAAGACTGCCTGTCTTCTTTTTAGTAAAAAGGCGTGCGTAAGCACGCTCTTTTCTGCATTTTGAATGAAAAAGAAAGGAGAATTATGCTTTATATTTGGTCTTATCTCAAACGTTATCCCAAGTGGCTACTATTAGACTTCCTCGGAGCTATTTTCTTTGTCATTGTCAATCTAGGTCTACCAACTGTTCTGGCTCGCATGATTGACCAAGGAATCAACCAAGGTAACCAGGATAAGCTTTATTTTTGGGCTATCGTAATGTTGGTTATTATCGTCCTGGGAACATGTGGACGGGTTGTGCTATCTTATGCGGCTAGTAAATTGACCACTAATATGGTTAAGGACATGCGAAATGATGTTTATGCTAAATTACAAGAGTATTCTCATCACGAATATGAACAAATCGGTGTATCTTCATTAGTTACTCGTATTACCAGTGATGCCTTTGTCCTCATGCAATTTGCAGAACAGACGCTTAAGCTGGGTGTTATCACTCCCATGATGATGCTATCGAGTATTCTCATGATTTTCTTGACCAGTCCTTCACTAGCCTGGATTGTCGCTTTTTCCGTTCCTTTTCTAGCTGTAGTAGTCCTTTATGTGGCGGTGAAAACACGTCCCTTATCTGAAAAGCAACAGAAAACACTGGACAAGATTAACCAGTATGTCCGTGAAAATTTGATGGGCTTGCGTGTCATCCGCGCCTTTGCTCGTGAAGACTTCCAAGAAAAACGTTTTGAAGAGAAAAATGCTATCTATGCGGACAATTCCAATCGTTTGTTCAAATTGACTGGTTTGACGGAACCACTTTTTGTGCAAATCATTATCGCTATGATTGTAGCTATCGTTTGGTTTGCTCTAGCCCCTCTCAAGCAAGGAAGTTTGCAGATTGGGGATTTGGTGGCCTTCATCGAGTATAGTTTCCACGCCCTCTTGTCCTTCCTTTTCTTGTCAAACCTCTTTACCATGTATCCACGTACTGCTGTATCTAGCGAGCGTTTGAAGGAAATCATGGACATGCCTATTTCCATTGATCCAAATGAGGACGGAATTCAAGAAACAGAAACACATGGTTACTTAGAATTTGATAATGTGACCTTTGCCTATCCAGGGGAAACAGAAAGCCCTGTTTTGCATAACATTTCCTTTACTGCTAAACCGGGAGAAACCATTGCCTTTATCGGTTCGACTGGGTCAGGTAAGTCTACTCTGGTTCAATTGATTCCTAGATTCTACGATGTTACGCTTGGAAAAATCAAGGTCGATGGTGTAGATGTCCGAGATTACCGTCTCAAATCTCTCCGTCAAAAGATTGGATTTATTCCACAAAAAGCCTTGCTCTTTACAGGGACTATCGCAGACAATCTCCGTTACGGGAAAGAGGATGCCAGTCATGAGGACTTGCACCAAGCAGCTGATGTGGCCCAAGCCAAAGACTTTATCGAAAGTCGAGAAGAAGGTTTTGCAACTCATCTGGCTGAAGGGGGAAGCAATCTATCAGGTGGTCAGAAACAACGCTTGTCGATTGCCCGAGCAGTCATCAAGGGTCCAGACATCTATATCTTTGATGATTCTTTCTCAGCTTTGGACTACCGTACAGATGCTATCTTGCGCCGTCGTCTCAAGGAAGTGACTCAAGACGCAACAGTATTGATTGTTGCGCAACGTGTTGGAACCATTATGGATGCTGACCAGATTATTGTGCTTGATAAAGGCGAAATCGTTGGTCGTGGCCGTCACGAGGAATTGATGGAAACCAATGACATCTATCGAGAAATTGCTGAGTCGCAGTTGAAAAATGCGTCTCTGACAGAAGAATAGGAGGTAAAGGATGAAACAACAATCTAGTCTAGCTCGTCTATGGAGCTATTTAAAAGCCTACCGTTTCTCTGTTTTCTTTGCTGTCTTCTTGAAAATAGTCAGCGTCATTATGAGTGTTATCGAGCCTTTCGTATTGGGACTTGCTATCACTGAGTTAACCAGCAATCTTCTTGCCATGGCAAATGGTGTTGCAGGAGCAGGGATTAATACCAGCTATATCGCAGTGATTCTGGTGATCTATCTCTTGCGTGGTCTTTTTTATGAGTTGGGGTCTTATTACTCAAACTACTTCATGACCAATGCGGTACAGTCCATGATACAGGATTTGCGAAATGAAATGAGCGAAAAAATCAACCGCATCCCTGTGTCTTACTTTGACAAGCACCAATTTGGGGATTTGCTGGGACGTTTTACTAGTGATGTAGAGACCGTATCTAATGCACTCCAACAATCATTCTTACAGATTGTTAATGCAGTCTTTACCATTATTTTTGTTATGGGAATGGTCCTCTATCTAAATCTTCAGTTGGCTATCATTGTTATCTTGTCGATTCCGATTACTTATTTTGGTGCTAAAACGATTCTAAATCGTTCGCAGCCGTACTTTAAACAGCAGGCAGCTATATTGGGACGTATGAATGGATTTGTACAGGAAAACTTAACAGGTTTCAATGTTTTAAAACTTTTCGGACGCGAAGAAAACTCTCAAGAGAGATTTGAAAAGATTACGGATGAATTGCAACAAGTCGGATTTAAGGCGAGCTTTATTTCAGGATTGATGATGCCTGCCCTTCATATCGTGTCTGATTTAACCTACCTGATTGTTGCAGTCTTAGGTGGATTGCAGGTTATTGCAGGGCGCTTGACGATTGGTAATATGCAAGCTTTCGTTCAGTATGTGTGGCAAGTTAGCCAGCCGATCCAAAATATCACTCAGTTAGCAGGACAAATGCAAAGTGCTAAGTCTTCGCTTGATCGTGTCTTTGAAGTTTTGGATGAACAGGAAGAAGTTCAAAGTGAGGAAGTAAAAGACTTGGCACCATTGACAGGTCAAGTTAGTTTCAAAAACGTCGATTTCCAATATGTGGAAAACAAACCATTGATTCGCAATTTCAACCTAGATGTTGAACCTGGAGAGATGGTAGCTATCGTTGGACCTACTGGAGCAGGGAAAACAACCTTGATTAACCTTCTCATGCGTTTTTACGATGTGACAGCTGGTGCCATTTTAGTGGATGGCCAAGATATTCGTGACCTGTCTCGTCAGGACTATCGTCGACAGTTTGGGATGGTCCTACAGGATGCCTGGCTCTATGAAGGCAGTATCAAGGAAAATCTTCGCTTTGGAAATCTTGAGGCAACAGATGAAGAAATCGTTGAAGCTGCCAAGGCGGCCAATGTTGACCACTTTATCCGCACTCTTCCAGGTGGTTATAATATGGAAATGAATCAGGAGTCTAGCAATATCTCTCTTGGTCAGAAACAGCTTTTAACCATCGCGCGTGCCCTCTTAGCGGATCCAAAAATTCTAATCCTTGATGAAGCGACCTCATCAGTCGATACTCGTCTAGAGCTCTTGATTCAAAAGGCCATGAAACGTTTGATGAAGGGGAGAACAAGCTTTGTCATTGCCCATCGACTTTCGACTATTCAGGAAGCTGATAAGATTTTGGTGCTGAAAGATGGACAGATTATTGAACAAGGAAATCATGAAAGTCTCCTAGCTGCAAAAGGTTTCTATTATGATCTTTATCAAAGTCAATTTTCTAGTAAAAACAGAGAAAATAGCTAGGATAAATAGCCACTCATTTTCTTAAATTATCAGTCAATTACAACTTTTTTAATATGAGTTAATTTCCTTGCTTTTGTCTACTTGGAGTAGTATACTGAGGTAGTAATCAATAAATATGGTTACAAAAATAATTTTACGAGGTGAGAAAAATGGTTGAATTGAAAAAAGATGCTTTAAAAGACGTAACAACATTATCTAAATCAGCTCCTGAAGCGCTAGTAAATACAAAGGAAGTTTTGAATCAATCAGTAGCAGACTTGTATGTAGCACATATCGCTCTTCATCAAGTACACTGGTACATGCGTGGACGTGGATTCATGGTATGGCATCCTAAGATGGATGAATATATGGATAGCCTTGATGGTTACCTTGATGAAATCAGCGAACGCTTGATTACACTTGGTGGCAAACCATACTCTACTTTGACAGAATTCCTTCAACACAGTGAAATCGAAGAAGAAGTTGGAGAGTTCCGTAACGTAGAAGAAAGCTTGGAACGTGTCCTTGAGATTTATCGTTACCTTATCACTCTTTTCCAAAAAGCCTTGGATGTAACAGATGAAGAAGGTGATGATGTAACAAACGACATCTTCGTTGGTGCTAAGGCAGATCTTGAAAAAACTGTCTGGATGCTTGCAGCAGAATTGGGACAAGCACCTGGTTTGTAAGATACTCTATTTTGTCAAAAATCCGTAGAAAGTTTCTACGGATTCAGAACGAAGACAAACGTCATTTTTGGTGTTTGTCTTTTTCTGTTTTCAAAAATATGTTGTCTCATCATCTGATATTCCATTCAAAAATCGAATTTAGAACAAAATAAAAAGGGATATTCTCTATCCACTTCAC
>NZ_JALDUI010000017.1 GCF_023115445.1 Streptococcus sp. oral taxon 431
CAGATGATGAGACAAAATATTTTTGAAAACAGAAAAAGACAAACACCAAAAATGACGTTTGTCTTCGTTCTGAGAGCCGTTTAAGGCTCTTTTTGTGTGTTTACATTTGATGAGAGATCATTATAAACATTGGTGTTGAGGGCTTACAAGTTTATGGGATTTCGCCATCTAGATTATTAGTTAGACGAACTGGTTGTATCGCTATTAGACTCTGATTGAGAACCTGAAGAATCAGCAGTTTGACCTCCTGTATTAGCGGCATTATCTCCTCCACTGCTAGCACTATCAGTTGAGTATTGGTCTGTTGCAGGTGCTTGGGAATTATTTATTGTTCCATATGTTTCAGTGTAGGTTGGAGTGTAGTTGCTATCTTCTGAATCTACTCCCTGAACGCTACGAGTCGTTTCAGTCTGGCTAGGCTTTTCTTCTTTTTTGGTCAAGGCTTCAACTTGTTTTTGGAATCTAGAGATGAGTTCTTGAATTGGTTTTATCTTTTCTTCAAGAGCAGTTTGATCGTTTGCAGAATTGATGTTTTTAATGATGTCTATTATTTTTTGTAAGGAAGTGATGGTTGTTTCAAGTGTTTGTTTATCTTGAAACTGGCTATCAGAATCTTTTATATCAAGTTTTAAAGCTTTTTCACTATAATGATTTGTGACTTTATCGGCAGTAGAAGTAAGAAAGTCTGCTAGTGTCTTTTTGCCTTCATCAGTAGTTGGTTTTAATTCTTGAATTTTTTTCCAATCTTCTATAATGGTTTCAGAATCGATATTGAAGTTTTTAATAGCGTTTTTTACTTGTTCAACATCTTGATGATTCTTTTGATGGTTGACGAGAGCAACACTCCCTCTCTCTGCTTGGATTTTTTCTTGATGGAGGACTAAGCCTGTCAAAAGTCCAATACCTGCAATAAGTGTAATAATAAAAATAGTATTTTTTGATTTTAGAATATCTTTGTAGTTGTTCACATTAGTCCTACGCACATGGATGATGGTGTATATATGGAATCATGTGCGCGTTCCTCCTTATTACAGTATATCATTTTTAGCTGATTTTAAAAGTAAGTTTATAAAGAGAATAGGGGTTTAGGTATGAATTATCTTTTTTGTATCTTTATCTCCATGTATTTACATAAGAGCTTGGTAGATTATCAGCCTCTTCCTTGTCTTCTCTATCTAAGCATGTTATAATGAAAACTGCTCAAACGACCTTCAATCGTGAAGCAAACACGACCTTCAATCGTGAACTAGTCATTTCGTTTATCTTTTATTACGTCGTTAACTCGAAATGAGATGCAAGCTGAGCTTGTCTGATTTATAACCTCAATCAGTCTCCCAGACTGATTGAGCGAACTCAAGTTATGCCTGCGACTCGTTGCCTATCATATTTTCATTTTAAGATGATAGGCTAAAATGGTCTCCCAGACCATTTTACTACTAAAAGCAAACGAAATGACTGTACTCAAATAAATTCTATTGAAAGTCATAGTAAATAGAATTTTGAGGGGTATAAATAAACGAATAGATGGGAGACTTACCATGAGTGATAACTCTAAAACACGTGTTGTCGTGGGGATGAGTGGTGGTGTTGATTCGTCGGTGACGGCTCTTCTTCTCAAGGAGCAGGGCTACGATGTGATCGGTATCTTCATGAAGAACTGGGACGACACAGATGAAAACGGCGTCTGTACGGCGACCGAAGATTATAAGGATGTGGCTGCGGTGGCAGACCAGATTGGCATTCCCTACTACTCTGTCAATTTTGAAAAAGAGTACTGGGACCGCGTTTTTGAGTATTTCCTAGCAGAATACCGTGCGGGGCGCACGCCAAATCCAGACGTTATGTGCAACAAGGAAATCAAGTTCAAGGCCTTTTTGGACTATGCTATGACCTTGGGAGCAGACTATGTAGCGACTGGGCACTATGCCCGTGTGGTGCGTGATGAGGATGGGATTGTTCATATGCTTCGTGGCGTGGACAATGGCAAGGATCAGACCTATTTCCTCAGCCAACTTTCGCAAGAACAACTCCAAAAAACCATGTTTCCCTTGGGACATTTGGAAAAGCCTGAAGTTCGCAGACTAGCTGAAGAAGCAGGACTTGCGACGGCTAAGAAGAAAGACTCTACAGGGATTTGCTTTATCGGCGAAAAGAACTTTAAAAACTTTCTCAGCAACTATCTACCAGCACAGCCTGGTCGCATGATGACTGTGGATGGTCGCGATATGGGTGAGCATGCCGGTCTGATGTATTATACGATTGGTCAGCGTGGTGGACTTGGTATCGGTGGGCAACACGGCGGTGACAATGCACCTTGGTTTGTTGTTGGAAAAGATCTCAGCAAGAATATCCTCTATGTAGGCCAAGGATTCTACCATGATTCGCTCATGTCAACTAGCTTAGAGGCTAGTCAGGTTCACTTTACTCGTGAGATGCCAGAGGAATTTACACTAGAATGCACGGCTAAATTCCGCTACCGTCAGCCTGACTCTAAGGTGACTGTTCATGTCAAAGGAGACAAGGCAGAGGTCATCTTTGCAGAACCTCAGCGCGCTATTACACCAGGACAGGCAGTTGTCTTTTACGATGGTGAGGAGTGTCTCGGTGGCGGTTTGATTGACAATGCCTACCGTGATGGACAGGTTTGTCAGTACATTTAGATTGACAAATTTTCTCAATTTGCTACAATAATAACAGCAATAGAAATGATGGTCAAAGCTCATGGATGTTGCAGGCTTTTTTGTCCTGCACTTCTTTGGAGTTTTGACTGTTTTTGTGTCGTTTAAGGGAAAGGAAAAGAATGACTCAGCAAGACTTTCGGACAAAAGTGGGGAATACGGTTTTTGGTGTTCGGGCGACTGCCTTGATTCTCCATAATCGCAAGCTTCTAGTTACCAAAGACAAGGGCAAGTATTATACTATTGGTGGTGCGATTCAAGTCAATGAAAGAACGGAAGAAGCGGTAGTCCGCGAAGTGAAGGAAGAACTGGGTGTCAAAGCTCAAGCTGGACAGCTAGCTTTTGTGGTTGAAAATCGTTTTGAACAAGACGGTGTTTACTATCACAACATCGAATTTCATTATCTGGTAGACTTACTTGAAGATGCCCCATTGACCATGCAGGAAGATGAAAAAACGCAGCCTTGTGAGTGGATTGACATAGACAAGCTTGAGGGTATCAATCTAGTTCCAGCCTTTTTAAAAACAGCCCTACCAGATTGGGACGGTCAACTGCGACGCATCCATCTTGAGGAATAGGAGAGAAAATGATGGTTAAGCTTATTGCCCATGTACTTGTTCATAGTGGTGATGATTATTTGCTCATTCAGCGTTCGGAAATTAAAAGAGGACAACCCAACGTTTATCCAACTTACTGGGATATTCCTGGTGGTGGGGTTGAAAAGGGTGAGCTTCCGCGAGATGGAGCTCTTAGAGAATGTGTTGAAGAAGCGGGAGTTAGGCTAGATAGCAGTTCGCTCAAACTTCTTCACGAAGATAGTCAACTGGATACCTCTAAGGATACTGTCTTTACTCGCTTAGTTTATAAAGCAGAGTGGGTTGGGAAGAAGCCAATTATCAGATTAGATCCTGAAGAGCATACGCACTTTAAATGGGTTACTATGGCTCAAGCTCTAGAGGAGGAGAAGTTAGTTCCTTATTTGCGAGAAATTTTTGAAAGGTTAAGAAATGACTTATAATTTTACTGAAGAATACGATATTATTGTAATTGGTGCGGGACACGCTGGGGTCGAGGCTTCCTTGGCTGCTAGCCGTATGGGCTGCAAGGTCTTGCTTGCGACCATCAATATTGAAATGCTGGCTTTCATGCCTTGTAATCCCTCTATCGGTGGTTCTGCCAAGGGGATTGTCGTGCGTGAAGTCGATGCCCTAGGTGGGGAGATGGCCAAAACCATTGACAAGACTTACATCCAGATGAAGATGCTCAATACAGGGAAGGGCCCTGCCGTCCGTGCCCTTCGTGCGCAGGCTGACAAGGAGCTTTACTCTAAGGAGATGCGCAAGACGGTTGAAAATCAAGAAAATCTGACCCTTCGTCAGACCATGATTGATGAGATTTTGGTTGAAGATGGCAAGGTTGTCGGTGTTCGTACAGCGACCCATCAAGAGTATGCTGCTAAGGCTGTTATCGTGACGACAGGGACGGCCCTCCGTGGGGAAATTATCATCGGAGACCTCAAGTACTCATCAGGACCTAACCACAGCCTAGCTTCTATTAACCTAGCTGACAATCTCAAGGAACTGGGCCTCGAAATTGGTCGTTTCAAGACAGGAACCCCTCCACGTGTCAAGGCCTCTTCTATCAACTACGATGTGACCGAGATTCAGCCAGGAGATGAAGCACCTAATCACTTCTCATACACTTCACGTGATGAGGACTATGTCAAGGACCAAGTACCTTGCTGGTTGACCTATACCAATGGTACCAGTCATGAGATTATCCAAAACAACCTCCATCGTGCGCCTATGTTTACAGGTGTGGTCAAGGGAGTGGGGCCTCGTTACTGTCCATCGATTGAGGACAAGATTGTGCGCTTTGCGGACAAGGAACGCCACCAACTCTTCCTTGAACCAGAAGGTCGCAATACAGAGGAAGTTTATGTTCAAGGACTTTCAACCAGTCTGCCTGAGGATGTCCAGCGTGACTTGGTTCATTCTATCAAAGGTTTGGAAAATGCAGAGATGATGCGGACAGGTTATGCCATTGAGTATGATATGGTCTTGCCTCACCAGTTACGTGCGACTCTGGAAACCAAGAAAATCTCAGGTCTTTTCACTGCTGGTCAGACAAATGGAACGTCAGGTTACGAAGAAGCTGCTGGCCAAGGGATTATCGCGGGTATCAATGCGGCTCTGAAAATCCAAGGCAAGCCCGAATTGATTTTGAAGCGCAGTGATGGTTATATCGGGGTCATGATTGACGATTTGGTGACCAAGGGAACCATTGAACCCTACCGTCTATTGACCAGTCGTGCTGAATACCGTCTCATTCTCCGTCATGACAATGCCGATATGCGTTTGACAGAGATGGGACGCGAGATTGGCCTTGTGGATGATGAACGCTGGGCTCGTTTTGAAATCAAGAAAAATCAATTTGATAATGAAATGAAGCGTTTAGACAGCATCAAACTCAAGCCAGTCAAGGAAACTAACGCTAAGGTTGAGGAGATGGGCTTCAGGCCCTTGACAGATGCAGTAACAGCCAAGGAATTTCTCCGTCGTCCAGAAGTGTCTTACCAAGATGTGGTGGCCTTTATCGGACCTGCTGCTGAAGAGTTAGATGACAAGATTATCGAATTGATTGAAACAGAAATCAAGTATGAAGGCTATATTTCCAAAGCCATGGATCAGGTTGCCAAGATGAAACGCATGGAAGAAAAACGCATTCCAGCCAATATTGACTGGGATGATATTGATTCTATCGCGACAGAAGCTCGCCAGAAGTTCAAACTCATCAATCCAGAAACCATCGGCCAAGCCAGCCGTATTTCAGGAGTAAACCCAGCAGATATTTCTATTCTGATGGTGTATCTGGAAGGTAAAAATCGTAGTATTTCAAAAAATTTAGAAAAAAAGGCTGACTAATTACAAATCGCTGAATTCTCATTTTGGAAATTCAGCTTTTTTGATAGAATCGTCCTCTATTTTCGAATAAAGAGAAAAGGAGGAATGACTATGCTGACAGTAGAGGAAAAAACTTTTTTAGACCACTATAAAAAAGCTTCTTATCATCGTTTTTATGAGATTGAACGCTTTGTCTCCTTGTCTGAAAAGTTGTGCAAACGTTCGCCACAGGCTGACAAGAACTAGACTTTTTGATATACTAGAACAAATTAAAACATAGGAGAGAATGAATGAACGTATATGGCAGATTAGAAGAGGAACCAACTCCATCTTGGACGGGAATTCAGGATGATTTAGTTGGGAGAGAGGAGCGCTTCGAGGATGAACCAAGCTCATTTGCTCCCTTACCATTATTTAAGATCCTAATCTGGAGCACTTTAGTTGTACTTGTATCTGTAGTTCTTCCTTTCTTGCTAGGACTAACTAGCCCAGAGCAGGCACAAGATTTTTATATGGGATGGGCGATGCACCAGGGGGGAGATATCTACACAGACTATTTTGGAACGAGTGGTCTTCTCTATTACTTTTTACAGTATCTAAGCAAGGGTAGTATTTTGTTTGCAGCCTTTACTTGGCTTGCTCTAGTGGGTGCTGGGATTTTTCTTTTCCGTTCAACTTATACCTTGACGGAGGAGAACAAGCAGTCGCAACAAGTGTTGACCATCTTTTATCTTCTTGCTGGAGGACTTAGCTTTGGCGGTGGTTATGCCACCATTTTGGCCCTTCCATTCCTGTTTTACGCTCTTAGTTTAGTAACAAGGTATTTGGCAGAATCTAATCATGACAAAGGCTTCTTGCGTATCGGGATGAGTTTGGCGCTTGCCTTCTTCTTGGCACCTCTAGTCACAGTTCTATATACTCTTGTCTTATTTTTAGCCTTATTAGCCTTTAATATTGGACGTGGTTACTGGGCTCGTGGTTTTTATCAATTTCTTGCGGTTAGTCTAGGATTTTCACTCTTCTTTTATCCGATTGGTTACTACACGGTGTATAAAGGGAGTTTCGGGAGTGCTATCAGTCAAATTCTCTATCCAGTAGATAGTTTGAAGTTTATGTCCAATCCGTTCTTGCTAGACAACCTCCTTTTTTATGGATTGTTAACAATTGGTCTTGGAGGCTTGACATCGGTCTTCACAGGATTTTTCCAGTCTAAACCAAGCAAACAATACGTCTTATCCATATTTGCTTCAGTAGCTATCTTATTGTTACTAGGATTGGAAATTTTCTCTACAGAACCGATTCACGGTAGTCGTCTAGCTGAGTTGCTTCCTTTCTTGTCTATTTTACTATTGACTCGAATTCGTGCCAATGATACAGAAGGAGTGAGTCGTCGTAGAAGATATAGCGAATCTCCTTCAGTATGGGCAATCTTCCTCAAAGGAAATGCCTACTTGCCTATCCTGGCCCTTGCTTACCTATTCTTGGCCCCTTTAGTAGCGCGCTATGTCCTTCACCCAGAACAATATCAAGAACGAACTCGCATAGAAACTACGGTTAAAGGGCAAACGCAGGCAACAGATCGTATTTATATATGGGATGATTTTACTAATGGTTATAAGACTAGTGAACGTTTAGCAGCCAGTCAGTTCCTATCACCAAAATTATATACTGGCCTTGATGCAAATCGAAGCAAGCTTGTCAATGATTTACGTGATAATCAGCCTAAAGTGATTGTGGTCAATACTAAAATAGCTCTCTGGACGGAAGTAGAACAGCTTCTAGCAGAAAGTTATCAACCAGTTCAAAGTGAATTCAAAGACTTTAAACTTTACAAATTAAAATAAAATAATCAATATCTAGTATAATTTTTATGAAAATAGGAATTTTAATACTAGATATTGATTTTTATTTTTTTAGTGATATAATATTTTTTAGATACTACTTTTAGAAAAGAGCCTGGATATGATTGTATTGGAAGAGAAAACAAACCCTGATCTAACCTTATTCGTCGAAAAGCGTGACGGTAGACGCGTCATTTTTGATGTAGATAAGATTGACAAAGCCTTGCATAAGGCTGCGGAAAAAGTCATGGATATAACCCCCTTGGTCGAAAAGCGTCTTAATACTCTAGTTGAACGTATTGTAGAAGAGATTCATAGTCGCTTTCCTCAAGGTGTAAAAATCTATGAAATCCAAAATATCGTAGAACATGAGTTATTGGAAGCTAAAGAATATGCCTTGGCAGAGGAATATATCACTTATCGAACTCAAAGGGATTTTGAGCGCTCAAAAGCAACAGATATCAACTTCAGTATCCATAAACTTCTCAACAAAGACCAGGCAGTTGTCAATGAGAATGCTAATAAAGATAGTGATGTTTTTAATACCCAGCGTGATTTGACGGCAGGAATTGTTGGGAAATCAATCGGTCTTCAAATGCTTCCTAAGCATGTGGCTAATGCCCACCAAAAAGGGGATATCCACTATCACGATTTGGACTATAGCCCTTACACTCCGATGACCAACTGCTGTCTGATTGATTTTAAGGGTATGTTGGAAAATGGTTTTAAGATTGGGAATGCTGAGGTAGAGAGTCCTAAGTCTATTCAGACTGCGACTGCTCAGATATCGCAAATCATCGCCAACGTTGCATCAAGTCAGTATGGAGGCTGTTCAGCAGACCGTATTGATGAAGTCTTGGCTCCTTATGCAGAAAAAAATTACCAAAAACACCTCAAGGATGCGGAAGAATGGGTGCTACCTGATAAGCGCGAAGAATATGCTTGGAAGAAAACCCAAAAAGACATCTATGATGCCATGCAATCTCTAGAGTACGAGATTAATACCCTCTTTACATCAAATGGACAAACACCCTTTACTTCCCTTGGTTTCGGTCTAGGAACCAATCGTTTTGAACGCGAAATTCAAAAGGCAATTTTAAACATTCGTATCAAGGGGCTTGGTTCAGAACACCGTACAGCTATCTTCCCTAAATTGATCTTCACTCTTAAAAGAGGACTTAATCTGGAGGAAGGTTCTCCTAACTACGATATCAAGCAGTTGGCCCTTGAGTGTGCAACTAAGCGCATGTATCCAGATGTCTTGTCTTATGATAAGATTATTGAGTTGACAGGTTCTTTCAAGGTTCCGATGGGGTGTCGTTCATTCCTTCAAGGATGGAAGGATGAAAATGGAGTAGAAGTCAATTCTGGTCGTATGAACCTAGGTGTGGTAACAGTCAATCTTCCTCGTATCGCCCTCGAGTCTGAAGGCGACCTGAACAAGTTCTGGGAAATCTTCAATGAGCGTATGAATATCGCTGAAGATGCACTGGTTTACCGTGTGGAGCGAACCAAGGAAGCCACTCCAGCTAATGCGCCTATCCTTTATCAATACGGAGCTTTTGGCCGTCGTCTTGGTAAAGAAGAAAGTGTCGACGAGCTCTTTAAGAATAGACGTGCCACAGTTTCGCTTGGCTACATTGGACTTTATGAAGTAGCGACAGTATTCTTTGGTAACAATTGGGAAACCAATCCAGAAGCTAAAGAATTCACCCTTGATATCATTCGAGACATGAAACATCGAGTAGAAGAGTGGTCAGACCAATATGGCTATCACTTCTCTATTTATTCAACACCGTCTGAAAGTCTGACGGACCGATTCTGCCGTTTAGATGCTGAGAAATTTGGTTCTATTCCAGATATTACAGATAAAGAATACTACACAAATTCCTTCCATTATGATGTTCGCAAAAATCCAACACCATTTGAAAAATTGGACTTTGAGAAAGTCTACCCAGAAGCGGGTGCATCAGGCGGCTTTATCCACTACTGCGAGTATCCAGTTCTTCAACAAAATCCAAAGGCCTTGGAAGCTGTTTGGGATTATGCTTATGACCGTGTAGGTTATCTCGGAACCAATACTCCAATTGACCGCTGTTACAAGTGTGATTTTGAAGGAGATTTTGAGCCGACAGAGAGAGGATTTGCTTGTCCTAACTGTGGGAACAACGATCCTAAAACAGTAGACGTGGTTAAACGAACCTGTGGTTATCTTGGGAATCCACAAGCTCGTCCGATGGTTAATGGTCGTCACAAGGAAATTGCTGCGCGTGTCAAACACATGAACGGTTCTACTATCAAAACAGCAGGACATGAAGTAAGAAGTTAGAAAGAGATAGCATGGGAAAATATCAATTAGATGATAAGGGCAAGGCCTTGGTTCAACGGTTCCACGAGAAACATTCAAAAGGTGGAGGCAATAAAAAAGACCGAGTGGCTAGCCTAAGAGAGCAATTTTTAAATAAGAATAAGAAAAAGTGAGAGTCCGCTCTCGCTTTTCTCTTAGTTGGAGGTAAAGATGATATTACGCAGACCAAGATTGGCAGATAAAGAAACAATTTTAGAGATGATGTCAGAGTTTGAGCAGACTCAATCAGCCCACAATGGAGGATTTTGGGATACTGAGAACTTTGACTATGAAAAGTGGTTGGAAACTAGCCATAATAAAGAAATGGGAATAGGATTGCTGGAAAATCGCGTTCCATCAATTCAGTTCGTATTGTTTGATGAATCAGGCCATGCTTTAGGTTTTTTAAATTTACGGTTGAGACTGAATGAGGGTTTACTGAATTATGCTGGCCATATTGGCTATTCTATCCGCCCTTCCGAAAGAGGCAAAGGATATGCCAAGGAAGCTCTCCGTCAAGGTCTACAAGTGGCTAAAGAAAAGAACATCCATCGTGCTCTGGTGAATTGTAGCGCGGAAAATCCAGCAAGCCGAGCTGTTATCTTAGCTAATGGTGGAGAGTTGGAGGATGTTCGAAATGGAACGGAGCGCTATTGGATAGAGTTGGAGTAGAAAGCATGACATGGAATACACCAAAACCAGGCGAGTGGAAGAGTGAGGAGCTTAGTCAAGGGCGTATCATTGACTATAAGGCTTTTAACTTTGTGGATGGAGAAGGGGTGCGCAATTCTCTCTATGTAGCCGGCTGCATGTTTCACTGTGAGGGCTGTTACAATGTAGCGACCTGGTCTTTCAATGCAGGAATTCCTTATACGCCAGAATTGGAAGAACAAATCATGGCAGACTTAGCCCAGCCCTATGTTCAAGGATTGACTTTGCTAGGAGGAGAGCCATTCCTCAATACAGGTATTCTTTTGCCCCTTGTAAAACGCATTCGAAAGGAATTGCCAGAAAAAGACATCTGGTCTTGGACAGGCTACACTTGGGAAGAAATGATGCTGGAAACTCCAGATAAGCTAGAGCTTTTATCTATGATTGATATCCTGGTCGATGGTCGCTATGATCGGAGCAAGAGAAATCTTATGCTTCAATTCCGCGGCTCTTCCAATCAACGAATTATCGATGTACAAAAGTCTCTCCAAAGTGGAAAGGTAGTCATTTGGGACAAGCTTAACGATGGAAAAGAAAGCTATGAACAGGTGAAGAGAGAATGAAGAAAAAAGAATTAATAGAAAGACTAGTATCAGAAATAGAGTCGGGAAAAGTAAAAACGCTGGGTATCTACGGTCACGGCGCTTCAGGAAAATCAACTTTTGCTCAAGAATTGTACCAAATATTGGATGCTGAAAAGGTAAATTTACTAGAGACAGATCCCTATATTACTTCGGGACGACATTTAGTAGTACCTAAAGAGACACCAGACCAAAAGGTGACAGCATGTTTACCGGTAGCGCATGAGCTGGCAAGTTTACAAAGAGATATTCTTGCTCTGCAAGCGGGTATGGACATCTTGACAATTGAGGAACCTTGGAAGGCTAGCGAGATCTTATCTGGAGCAAAACCAATTCTGATAGTCGAAGGGATGTCTGTGGGTTTTCTACCCAAGGAACTCTTTGACAAAACCATTTGTTTCTACACAGATGAGGAGACCGAATTAAAGAGACGTCTAGCTCGAGATACGACTGTGAGAAATGGCGATGCATCCATTATATTGGCTAGTCAGCAGATGAGACGAGAGCAGTATCTACAATACTATAAAGAAACCGAGTCAAGAGCTGATATCTTGGTAGATCAATCAGATGATAAATTTCAAATTAAAACTAACATTATATAGAAGAAAAGACAGATAATCTAGCACTTAAATATGAAAATTTATTAAAATGGAATAAGAAAACAGTTTCATCTAAAAAATTTAAAAAAACCTGTCAAATCCCTTGCAATCGCAGGGGCTTTGTGTTATTCTATTATGGTGCTGTAAATTACAGCTTTAGCTTTGATGCAAGAGGTTGCGACACGCTCGGTTGCATTGCCACGCAACGCGCGTCGGTTTTCTTGTGGAGCTAGCCTATTATCTTAAATAGACGAAAAGGAGAAAAAGATGGCAAACAAAAAAATCCGTATCCGTTTGAAAGCTTACGAACACCGTACGCTTGACACAGCGGCTGCAAAAATCGTAGAATCAGCTACTCGTACAGGTGCACAAGTTGCGGGTCCAATCCCACTTCCAACTGAGCGTAGCCTCTACACAATCATTCGTGCGACTCACAAATACAAAGACTCTCGCGAACAATTTGAAATGCGTACACACAAACGTTTGATCGATATCGTTAACCCAACTCAAAAAACAGTTGACGCTTTGATGAAATTGGATCTTCCAAGTGGTGTAAACGTAGAAATCAAACTTTAATTTAAAGCTTGATAACTTGAGCATAAAAAACGCTCGTTAAAAACTTTTTGAATAAAAAATATAGAAAAGGAACTATTTTCTCATGACAAAAGGAATCTTAGGGAAAAAAGTGGGAATGACTCAAATCTTCACTGAAGCTGGCGAATTGATCCCTGTAACAGTTATTGAAGCAACTCCAAACGTTGTTCTTCAAGTTAAAACTGTTGAAACAGACGGATACAACGCTATCCAAGTTGGTTTCGATGACAAACGCGAAGTATTGAGCAACAAACCTGCTAAAGGACATGTAGCAAAAGCTAACACGGCTCCTAAGCGCTTCATTCGTGAATTCAAAAACGTTGAAGGCTTGGAAGTTGGTGCTGAAATCACAGTTGAAACTTTCGCAGCTGGAGATGTTGTTGACGTAACTGGTACTTCTAAAGGTAAAGGTTTCCAAGGTGTTATCAAACGCCACGGACAATCACGTGGACCTATGGCTCACGGTTCTCGTTACCACCGTCGTCCAGGTTCTATGGGACCTGTTGCACCTAACCGCGTATTCAAAGGTAAAAACCTTGCAGGACGTATGGGTGGCGACCGTGTAACAATTCAAAACCTTGAAGTTGTACAAGTTGTTCCAGAAAAGAACGTTATCCTTATCAAAGGTAACGTACCAGGTGCTAAGAAATCTCTTATCACTATCAAATCAGCAGTTAAAGCTGGTAAATAATAAGGAAAGGGGAATACAGTCAAAATGGCAAATGTAACATTATTCGACCAAACTGGTAAACAAGCGGGCGAAGTTGTTCTTAACGATGCAATCTTTGGTATCGAACCAAACCAATCTGTTGTGTTTGATGTCATCATCAGCCAACGTGCTAGCCTTCGTCAAGGAACTCACGCTGTTAAAAACCGTTCAGCCGTTTCAGGTGGCGGACGCAAACCATGGCGTCAAAAAGGAACTGGACGTGCTCGTCAAGGTTCTATCCGCTCTCCACAATGGCGTGGTGGTGGAATTGTCTTCGGACCAACTCCACGTAGCTATGCGTACAAACTTCCTCAAAAAGTTCGTCGCCTTGCACTAAAATCTGTTTACTCAGAAAAAGTTGCTGAAAACAAATTTGTAGCCGTTGATTCTCTTGAATTTACAGCTCCAAAAACTGCTGAATTTGCAAAAGTTCTTGCAGCTTTGAGCATCGATTCTAAAGTCCTTGTTATTCTTGAAGAAGGAAACGAATTCGCAGCTCTTTCAGCTCGTAACCTTCCAAACGTGAAAGTTGCGACTGCTACAACTGCAAGTGTTCTTGACATCGCAAATAGTGACAAACTTCTTGTTACTCAAGCAGCTATCTCTAAAATCGAGGAGGTTCTTGCATAATGAATTTGTATGATGTTATCAAAAAACCTGTTATCACTGAAAGCTCAATGGCTCAACTTGAAGCAGGCAAATATGTATTTGAAGTTGACACTCGTGCGCACAAACTTTTGATCAAGCAAGCTGTTGAAGCTGCTTTCGAAGGTGTTAAAGTTGCAAATGTTAACACAATTAACGTAAAACCTAAAGCTAAACGTGTTGGACGTTACACTGGTTTTACTAACAAAACTAAAAAAGCTATCATCACTCTTACAGCTGATTCAAAAGCAATCGAGTTGTTTGCTGCTGAAGCTGAATAATCTAAGGAGGAAATATCGTGGGAATTCGTGTTTATAAACCAACAACAAACGGTCGCCGTAATATGACTTCTTTGGATTTCGCTGAAATCACAACAAGCACACCTGAAAAAACTTTGCTTGTTGCTTTGAAGAACAAGGCTGGTCGTAACAACAACGGTCGTATCACAGTTCGTCACCAAGGTGGTGGACACAAACGTTTCTACCGTTTGGTTGACTTTAAACGTAACAAAGATAACGTTGAAGCAGTTGTTAAAACTATCGAGTACGATCCAAACCGTTCTGCAAACATCGCTCTTGTACACTACACTGACGGTGTGAAAGCATACATCATCGCTCCAAAAGGTCTTGAAGTTGGTCAACGTATCGTTTCAGGTCCTGAAGCAGATATCAAAGTAGGTAACGCTCTTCCACTTGCTAATATCCCAGTTGGTACTTTGGTCCACAACATTGAGTTGAAACCAGGTCGTGGTGGTGAATTGGTTCGTGCTGCTGGAGCTTCTGCTCAAGTATTGGGACAAGAAGGTAAATACGTTCTTGTTCGTCTTCAATCAGGCGAAGTTCGTATGATTCTTGGAACTTGTCGTGCTACAGTTGGTGTTGTCGGAAACGAACAACATGGACTTGTAAACCTTGGTAAAGCAGGACGTAGCCGCTGGAAAGGTATCCGCCCAACAGTTCGTGGTTCTGTAATGAACCCTAACGATCACCCACACGGTGGTGGTGAAGGTAAAGCACCAGTTGGTCGTAAAGCACCATCTACTCCATGGGGCAAACCTGCTCTTGGTCTTAAAACTCGTAACAAGAAAGCGAAATCTGACAAACTTATCGTTCGTCGTCGCAACGAGAAATAATTTAAAACTAGTCGCTTAAGCAACTAGGAAATTCCGCCAGCTCGGTAGCGCTCCTTGTGAGCGCAAGCCGCTGTGGTACAAAATTTAAAGGAGAAAATATAAAAATGGGACGCAGTCTTAAAAAAGGACCTTTCGTCGATGAGCATTTGATGAAAAAAGTTGAAGCTCAAGCTAACGACGAAAAGAAAAAAGTTATCAAAACTTGGTCACGTCGTTCAACGATCTTCCCAAGTTTCATTGGTTACACAATCGCAGTTTATGATGGACGTAAACACGTACCTGTTTACATCCAAGAAGACATGGTAGGTCACAAACTTGGTGAATTTGCACCAACTCGTACTTACAAAGGTCACGCCGCAGACGACAAGAAGACACGTAGAAAATAAGGAGAACATAAATGGCAGAAATTACTTCAGCTAAAGCAATGGCTCGCACAGTACGTGTTTCACCTCGTAAATCACGTCTTGTTCTTGACAACATCCGTGGTAAAAGCGTAGCCGATGCAATCGCAATTTTGACATTCACTCCAAACAAAGCTGCTGAAATCATCTTGAAAGTTTTGAACTCAGCTGTAGCTAACGCTGAAAACAACTTTGGTTTGGATAAAGCTAACTTGGTAGTATCTGAAGCATTCGCAAACGAAGGACCAACTATGAAACGTTTCCGTCCACGTGCGAAAGGTTCAGCTTCACCAATCAACAAACGTACAGCTCACATCACTGTAGCTGTTGCAGAAAAATAAGGAGGTAAAATCGTGGGTCAAAAAGTACATCCAATTGGTATGCGTGTCGGCATCATCCGTGATTGGGATGCCAAATGGTATGCTGAAAAAGAATACGCGGATTACCTTCATGAAGATCTTGCAATCCGTAAATTCGTTCAAAAAGAACTTGCTGACGCAGCTGTTTCAACTATTGAAATTGAACGCGCAGTAAACAAAGTTAACGTTTCACTTCACACTGCTAAACCAGGTATGGTTATCGGTAAAGGTGGTGCTAACGTTGATGCACTCCGTGCTAAACTTAACAAATTGACTGGAAAACAAGTACACATCAACATCATCGAAATCAAACAACCTGATTTGGATGCTCACCTTGTTGGTGAAGGAATTGCTCGTCAATTGGAGCAACGTGTTGCTTTCCGTCGTGCACAAAAACAAGCAATCCAACGTGCTATGCGTGCTGGAGCTAAAGGAATCAAAACTCAAGTATCAGGTCGTTTGAACGGTGCAGATATCGCCCGTGCTGAAGGATACTCTGAAGGAACTGTTCCACTTCACACACTTCGTGCAGATATCGATTACGCTTGGGAAGAAGCAGACACTACATACGGTAAACTTGGTGTTAAAGTATGGATCTACCGTGGTGAAGTTCTTCCAGCTCGTAAAAACACTAAAGGAGGTAAATAACCAATGTTAGTACCTAAACGTGTTAAACACCGTCGTGAATTCCGTGGTAAAATGCGTGGTGAAGCTAAAGGTGGAAAAGAAGTAGCATTCGGTGAATACGGTCTTCAAGCTACAACTAGCCACTGGATCACTAACCGCCAAATCGAAGCTGCTCGTATCGCCATGACTCGTTACATGAAACGTGGTGGTAAAGTTTGGATTAAAATCTTCCCACACAAATCATACACAGCTAAAGCTATCGGGGTTCGTATGGGATCTGGTAAAGGGGCACCTGAAGGTTGGGTAGCACCAGTTAAACGTGGTAAAGTAATGTTTGAAGTTGCTGGTGTTTCTGAAGAGATCGCTCGCGAAGCGCTTCGTCTTGCAAGCCACAAATTGCCAGTTAAATGTAAATTCGTAAAACGTGAAGCAGAATAAGGAGAAGGCATGAAACTTAATGAAGTAAAAGAATTTGTTAAAGAACTTCGTGGTCTTTCTCAAGAAGAACTCGCGAAGCGCGAAAACGAATTGAAAAAAGAATTGTTTGAACTTCGTTTCCAAGCTGCTACTGGTCAATTAGAACAAACAGCTAGCTTGAAAGAAGTTAAAAAACAAATCGCTCGTATCAAAACAGTTCAATCTGAAGCGAAATAATAGACTAGGGAAGGAGAAATTTCAATGGAACGCAATAATCGTAAAGTTCTTGTTGGACGTGTTGTATCTGACAAAATGGACAAGACAATCACAGTTGTAGTTGAAACAAAACGTAACCACCCAGTCTATGGTAAACGTATTAACTACTCTAAAAAATACAAAGCACATGATGAAAACAATGTTGCCAAAGAAGGCGATATCGTACGTATCATGGAAACTCGTCCGCTTTCAGCTACAAAACGTTTCCGTCTTGTAGAAGTTGTTGAAGAAGCGGTCATCATCTAATCAAACCTGAAAGGAGAAAACTGAAATGATTCAAACAGAAACTCGTTTGAAAGTCGCAGACAACAGCGGTGCTCGCGAAATCTTGACTATCAAAGTTCTTGGTGGTTCAGGACGTAAATTTGCAAACATCGGTGATGTTATTGTGGCATCTGTAAAACAAGCTACTCCTGGTGGTGCGGTTAAAAAAGGTGACGTTGTAAAAGCAGTTATCGTTCGTACTAAATCAGGTGCTCGTCGTGCTGATGGTTCATACATCAAGTTTGACGAAAACGCAGCAGTTATCATCCGTGAAGATAAAACTCCTCGCGGAACACGTATCTTTGGCCCAGTTGCACGTGAATTGCGTGAAGGTGGTTTCATGAAGATCGTGTCACTTGCTCCAGAAGTACTTTAATTTTCACAGAGCAAAAACAAACAAACACAGTCCCCTGGCTTAGCCAGGGTGCCCATTGGGCGTAAGAATAAAAGGAGAAAAAAATGTTTGTAAAAAAAGGCGACAAAGTTCGCGTAATCGCTGGTAAAGATAAGGGAACAGAAGCTGTTGTCCTTACTGCCCTTCCAAAAGTAAACAAAGTTATCGTTGAAGGTGTTAACATCGTTAAGAAACACCAACGTCCAACTAACGAACTTCCTCAAGGTGGTATCATCGAGAAGGAAGCAGCTATCCACGTATCAAACGTTCAAGTTTTGGACAAAAACGGTGTAGCTGGTCGTGTTGGTTACAAATTTGTAGACGGTAAAAAAGTTCGCTACAACAAAAAATCAGGCGAAGTGCTTGATTAATCACGAAGGAAAGGAGAAGTATAATGGCAAATCGTTTAAAAGAAAAATATCTTAATGAAGTAGTTCCTGCTTTGACAGAACAATTCAACTACTCATCAGTGATGGCTGTGCCTAAAGTAGATAAGATCGTTTTGAACATGGGTGTTGGTGAAGCTGTATCAAACGCTAAAAGCCTTGAAAAAGCTGCTGAAGAATTGGCGCTTATCTCAGGTCAAAAACCACTTATCACTAAAGCTAAAAAATCAATCGCCGGCTTCCGTCTTCGTGAAGGTGTTGCGATCGGTGCAAAAGTTACCCTTCGTGGTGAACGTATGTACGAATTCTTGGATAAATTGGTTTCAGTTTCACTTCCACGTGTGCGTGACTTCCATGGTGTTCCAACAAAATCATTTGATGGACGCGGAAACTACACACTTGGTGTGAAAGAACAATTGATCTTCCCAGAAATCAACTTTGATGACGTTGACAAAACTCGTGGTCTTGACATCGTTATCGTAACTACTGCTAACACTGACGAAGAGTCACGTGCATTGCTTACAGGCCTTGGAATGCCTTTTGCAAAATAATATAGGAGGTATAACTAATGGCTAAAAAATCTATGATTGCTAAGAACAAACGCCCAGCGAAGTTCTCTACTCAAGCATACACTCGCTGTGAACGTTGTGGACGTCCACACTCAGTTTACCGCAAGTTTAAACTTTGCCGTGTTTGCTTCCGTGAATTGGCATATAAAGGTCAAATCCCTGGTGTAACAAAAGCATCTTGGTAATATCATGATACAAAGAGCGTAACAACCCCAGCAAAAATAGGAGATTTGGTGCAGGAGCGATGCTCCAAGACAAATCTATCTTTTTTGCCCAGGTTGTAGCTCGTGTTCAAATGAGATTATCTTGTTTGAATGTGTCAATACTATCTGAGCCCAGCTCAATCATTAACTAGCAAGTGCAACTTGCAAACTACTAGTAAGAGGAGAAAAATAAAATGGTTATGACTGACCCAATCGCAGACTTCCTAACTCGTATTCGTAACGCTAACCAAGCAAAACACGAAGTACTTGAAGTACCTGCATCAAACATCAAAAAAGGGATTGCAGAAATCCTTAAACGCGAAGGTTTTGTTAAGAACGTAGAAATCATCGAAGATGACAAACAAGGCATCATCCGTGTATTCCTTAAATACGGACCAAACGGTGAAAAAGTTATCACAAACTTGAAACGTGTTTCTAAACCAGGACTTCGTGTCTACAAAAAACGTGAAGACCTTCCAAAAGTACTTAACGGTCTTGGAATTGCTATCCTTTCAACTTCAGAAGGTTTGCTTACTGATAAAGAAGCACGCCAAAAGAATGTTGGTGGAGAAGTTATCGCTTACGTTTGGTAATATTTAGCTCCCAATTTCTTTGTGACTCGTCGTTATCGTCTCTTGCCTAACCCAAAGTTATGCCTGGGAGACGATGCCTAGATTCACCTTGAAATTGAAACCTAAATGTTCCTTCAAATCGAGAAATCGATTTAACCCCGTGAAAACTGGCCAACAAGGCCTGACAATTTAACAGGAGAATAAAAACATGTCACGTATTGGTAATAAAGTTATCGTGTTGCCTGCTGGTGTTGAAATCACTAACAATGACAACGTTGTAACTGTAAAAGGACCTAAAGGAGAACTTACTCGTGAGTTCTCAAAAGATATTGAAATTCGTGTGGAAGGTACTGAAGTAACTCTTCACCGTCCAAACGATTCAAAAGAAATGAAAACTATCCACGGAACTACTCGTGCTCTTTTGAACAACATGGTTATTGGTGTATCAGAAGGATTCAAGAAACAACTTGAAATGCGTGGGGTTGGTTACCGTGCACAACTTCAAGGATCAAAACTTGTTTTGGCTGTTGGTAAATCACATCCAGACGAAGTTGAAGCTCCAGAAGGAATTACTTTTGAACTTCCAAACCCAACAACAATCGTTGTTAGCGGAATTTCAAAAGAAGTAGTTGGTCAAACAGCTGCTTATGTACGTAGCCTTCGTTCACCAGAACCATACAAAGGTAAAGGTATCCGTTACGTTGGCGAATATGTTCGTCTTAAAGAAGGTAAAACAGGTAAATAATATTGAGTGGTTGATTTTCAGCCACCAATATCATTTCCAACTTTGTGCATAGCACACGATTTAAAACTAAAGAGGTGAAAACTGTGATTTCTAAACCAGATAAAAACAAACTCCGCCAAAAACGCCACCGTCGCGTTCGCGGAAAACTCTCTGGAACTGCTGATCGCCCACGTTTGAACGTATTCCGTTCTAATACAGGCATCTACGCTCAAGTTATTGATGACGTAGCGGGTGTAACGCTCGCAAGTGCTTCAACTCTTGACAAAGAAGTTTCAAAAGGAACAAAAACTGAACAAGCCGTTGCTGTCGGTAAACTCGTTGCAGAACGTGCAAACGCTAAAGGTATTTCAGAAGTGGTGTTCGACCGCGGTGGATATCTATATCACGGACGTGTGAAAGCTTTGGCTGATGCAGCTCGTGAAAACGGATTGAAATTCTAATAGGAGGACACTAGAAAATGGCATTTAAAGACAATGCAGTTGAATTAGAAGAACGCGTAGTTGCTGTTAACCGTGTTACTAAAGTTGTTAAAGGTGGACGTCGTCTTCGTTTTGCAGCTCTTGTAGTCGTTGGTGACCACAATGGTCGCGTAGGATTTGGTACTGGTAAAGCTCAAGAAGTTCCAGAAGCAATCCGCAAAGCAGTAGAAGATGCTAAGAAAAACTTGATCGAAGTTCCTATGGTTGGAACAACAATCCCACACGAAGTTATTTCAGAATTCGGTGGAGCTAAAGTATTGTTGAAACCAGCTGTAGAAGGTTCTGGGGTTGCCGCTGGTGGTGCTGTTCGTGCCGTTATCGAGTTGGCAGGTGTAGCTGATGTTACATCTAAATCTCTTGGCTCAAATACTCCAATCAACATTGTTCGCGCAACTGTTGAAGGTTTGAAACAATTGAAACGCGCTGAAGAAGTTGCTGCCCTTCGTGGTATTTCAGTTTCTGATTTGGCATAAGAAAGGGGATAAAATGGCTCAAATTAAAATTACTTTGACTAAGTCTCCAATCGGACGCATTCCATCACAACGTAAAACTGTTGTAGCACTTGGACTTGGCAAATTGAACAGCTCTGTTATTAAAGAAGATAACCCAGCAGTACGTGGTATGATCACTGCAGTATCTCACTTGGTAACAGTTGAAGAAGTAAACTAATTAAATTTTAGGGGATGTGCAGTATACCATCCCCTAAAACTAGATATAGTCATCTTTGATGACAAACGTATAGGCGAGTTGATAGGAGAGACAACCTTTTCTCTCTTATCGGCGCTAGCATTTTACAAAAGAGGAGAAAATATATAATGAAACTTCATGAATTGAAACCTGCAGAAGGTTCTCGTAAAACTCGTAACCGTGTTGGTCGTGGTACTTCATCAGGTAACGGTAAAACATCTGGTCGTGGTCAAAAAGGTCAAAAAGCTCGTAGCGGTGGCGGAGTACGTCTTGGTTTTGAAGGTGGACAAACTCCATTGTTCCGTCGTCTTCCAAAACGTGGATTCACTAACATCAACGCTAAAGAATACGCAATTGTTAACCTTGACCAATTGAACGTCTTTGAAGATGGTGCAGAAGTAACTCCAGTTGTTCTTATCGAATCAGGAATTGTTAAAGCTGAAAAATCAGGTATCAAGATTCTTGGTAACGGTGAGTTGACTAAGAAATTGTCTGTAAAAGCAGCTAAATTCTCTAAATCAGCTGAAGAAGCTATCACTGCTAAAGGTGGTTCAGTAGAAGTCATCTAAGAGAGGTGACCTATGTTTTTTAAATTATTGAGAGAAGCCTTCAAAGTCAAGCAAGTTCGATCAAAAATTCTTTTTACAATTTTTATCGTCTTTGTCTTCCGTATCGGGACTAGCATTACGGTTCCATGGGTGAATGCCAATAGCTTGAATGCTTTGAGTGGTCTATCTTTTCTAAATATGTTAAGTTTGGTGTCTGGTAATGCCATGAAAAACTTTTCAGTTTTTGCACTTGGTGTTAGTCCATACATTACTGCTTCTATCGTTGTCCAACTCTTACAAATGGATTTATTACCGAAGTTTGTAGAGTGGGGCAAACAAGGGGAAGTTGGTCGTAGAAAGTTGAACCAGGCAACTCGATATATTGCCCTTGTTCTTGCATTCGTGCAATCTATCGGAATTACTGCTGGTTTTAATGCTTTATCTGGAGCCAAACTTTTGACTGTTCCTTTAACACCACAAGTTTTCCTTGTGATTGGAGCAATCCTAACAGCGGGTAGTATGATTGTAACTTGGTTGGGAGAGCAAATTACTGATAAGGGTTATGGAAATGGTGTTTCCATGATTATCTTTGCGGGGATTGTTGCTTCAATTCCTGATATGATCAAGGGAATTTATGTTGACTACTTTGTCAATGTACCAAGCAGTCGCTTGACTTCATCCCTCATTTTTGTTGCTATCTTAATTGTAGCAGTCTTATTGATTGTTTACTTTACAACTTATGTTCAACAAGCTGAATATAAGATACCAATTCAGTATACTAAGGTAGCTCAAGGAGCACCATCAAGTTCCTATCTTCCATTGAAGATTAACCCTGCAGGAGTTATTCCAGTTATCTTTGCTAGCTCAATTACAGCAGCACCAGCGGCAATTTTACAATTTGTAAGTGCATCTGGTCTTGATTGGGCTTGGGTACGTAGTGCTCAGGAGTTGCTATCTACAACAGCCCCTACAGGTATCGCTCTGTACGCTCTGTTGATTATCCTCTTTACATTCTTCTATACATTTGTACAGATTAATCCAGAGAAGGCAGCAGAAAATTTGCAAAAGAGCGGTGCTTATATCCACGGAGTCCGTCCTGGTAAAGGGACAGAAGAGTATATGTCAAAACTTCTTCGTCGTCTCGCAACAGTCGGTTCCCTCTTCCTAGGTGTCATTTCTATTTTACCTATTGTAGCTAAGGATTTATTCGGTCTTTCAGAAGTCGTTGCTTTTGGGGGAACAAGTCTTTTGATCATTATCTCAACAGGTATTGAAGGAATTAAACAATTGGAAGGTTATTTATTGAAACGTAAGTATGTTGGTTTCATGAATACAACAGAATAATTGTAATAGAAAAGAAAATTCACTATTGCTCAGAGAGTGGAGTTTAAAAATCAAAGACCTTGTCAGATTTTTATCTCCTCTCTTCTATTTTGTTTTTAAATAGGAGTTGAAATGAATTTTTGCTTCTATTTAAAAACAAAAAAGGAGTTTGAATCATGAATCTTTTGATTATGGGCTTACCTGGTGCAGGTAAGGGTACACAGGCAGCAAAAATTGTTGAACAATTTCATGTTGCTCATATCTCAACAGGAGATATGTTCCGTGCAGCAATGGCTAATCAAACTGAAATGGGTGTCTTAGCTAAGTCATATATCGACAAAGGCGAGTTGGTTCCAGATGAAGTTACAAATGGTATCGTGAAAGAGCGTCTCTCACAAGATGACATTAAAGAAACTGGTTTCTTGTTGGACGGGTACCCACGTACAATTGAACAAGCTCATGCCTTGGATAAAACTTTAGCTGAATTAGGGATTGAGCTTGAAGGTGTTATTAACATCGAAGTAAATCCAGATAGTCTTTTGGAGCGTTTGAGTGGTCGTATCATTCACCGTGAAACTGGCGAAACTTTCCATAAAGTTTTCAACCCACCAGTTGACTACAAAGAAGAAGACTATTACCAACGTGAAGATGACAAACCTGAAACAGTAAAACGTCGTTTGGATGTTAATATTGCCCAAGGTGAACCAATTATTGCCCACTATCGTGCAAAAGGTTTGGTACATGATATCGAAGGTAACCAAGATATCAATGATGTCTTTGCAGATATCGAAAAAGTATTGACAAAATTGAAATAAAAGCGTTTTTCATGCTTGCAAAATGTCTCTACAAATGTTATACTGAGTTAGTCTGACTTATAATTGTTGTCTCTGTGTCTAGAGGCATCAAATCGAAATTTATGGAGGTACTTTTGCGTGGCAAAAGACGATGTGATTGAAGTTGAAGGTAAAGTAGTTGATACTATGCCGAATGCAATGTTTACGGTTGAACTTGAAAATGGACATCAGATTTTAGCAACAGTTTCTGGTAAAATTCGTAAAAACTATATTCGTATTTTAGCGGGAGATCGTGTTACTGTCGAAATGAGTCCATATGACTTGACACGTGGACGTATCACTTACCGCTTTAAATAATCGAAAAACTTGGAGGGATAAGAAATGAAAGTAAGACCATCGGTCAAACCAATTTGCGAATACTGTAAAGTAATTCGTCGTAATGGTCGTGTTATGGTAATTTGCCCAGCAAATCCAAAACACAAACAACGTCAAGGATAAGATAGAAAGGAGAAAACATGGCTCGTATTGCTGGAGTTGACATTCCAAATGACAAACGCGTAGTAATTTCATTGACTTATGTGTACGGTATCGGACTTCCAACATCTAAGAAAATCTTGGCAGCTGCTGGAATTTCAGAAGATGTACGTGTTCGCGATCTTACACCAGATCAAGAAGATGCTATCCGTCGTGAAGTGGATGCAATTAAAGTTGAAGGTGACCTTCGTCGTGAAGTTAACTTGAACATCAAACGTTTGATGGAAATCGGTTCATACCGTGGTATCCGTCACCGTCGTGGACTTCCTGTCCGTGGACAAAACACTAAAAACAACGCTCGCACTCGTAAAGGTAAAGCTGTTGCGATTGCTGGTAAGAAAAAATAATATAGGAGGTAAAAGTCTTGGCTAAACCAACACGTAAACGTCGTGTGAAAAAGAATATCGAATCTGGTATTGCTCATATTCACGCTACATTTAATAACACTATTGTTATGATTACTGATGTGCATGGTAATGCAATTGCTTGGTCATCAGCTGGTGCTCTTGGTTTCAAAGGTTCTCGTAAATCTACACCATTTGCTGCTCAAATGGCTTCTGAAGCTGCTGCTAAATCTGCACAAGAACACGGTCTTAAGTCAGTTGAAGTTACTGTTAAAGGTCCAGGTTCTGGTCGTGAGTCAGCTATTCGTGCTCTTGCTGCCGCTGGTCTTGAAGTAACAGCAATTCGTGATGTGACTCCAGTGCCACACAATGGTGCTCGTCCTCCAAAACGTCGCCGTGTATAATCATAACCTTACACTGCTTTTCGTTTAAGAGGGAGTAACTAAATGATCGAGTTTGAAAAACCAAATATAACAAAAATTGATGAAAATAAAGATTATGGCAAGTTTGTAATCGAACCGCTTGAACGTGGTTACGGTACAACACTTGGTAACTCTCTTCGTCGTGTACTTCTAGCTTCTCTTCCAGGGGCTGCTGTAACATCTATCAATATCGAAGGTGTATTGCATGAATTTGATACAGTTCCGGGTGTTCGCGAAGACGTGATGCAAATCATTCTGAACATCAAAGGTATTGCAGTAAAATCTTACGTTAAAGACGAAAAGATCATTGAACTAGATGTGCAAGGTCCTGCTGAAATTACAGCTGGAGATATCTTGACAGATAGCGACATTGAAATTGTAAATCCAGATCATTATCTCTTTACAATCGGTGAAGGTTCTTCTCTAAAAGCGACAATGACTGTTAACAGTGGTCGTGGATATGTACCTGCTGATGAAAACAAAAAAGATAATGCACCAGTTGGAACACTTGCTGTAGATTCTATTTATACACCAGTTACAAAAGTCAACTATCAAGTTGAACCTGCTCGTGTAGGTAGCAATGATGGTTTCGACAAATTAACCCTTGAAATCTTGACTAATGGAACAATTATTCCAGAAGATGCTTTAGGGCTTTCAGCACGTATCTTGACAGAGCACCTTGATTTGTTTACAAATCTTACAGAGATTGCTAAGTCAGCAGAAGTGATGAAAGAAGCTGATACTGAATCGGACGACCGTATCTTGGAACGTACGATTGAGGAACTTGACTTGTCTGTGCGTTCATACAACTGTTTGAAACGTGCCGGTATCAACACTGTGCATGATTTGACAGAAAAATCTGAAGCAGAGATGATGAAAGTGAGAAATCTTGGACGCAAGAGTTTGGAAGAAGTGAAAGTCAAACTCATTGATTTGGGTCTTGGATTGAAAGATAAATAAAGGAGGAATAAATGGCTTACCGTAAACTAGGACGCACTAGCTCACAACGTAAAGCAATGCTTCGCGATTTGACAACTGACCTTTTGATCAACGAATCAATCGTGACTACTGAAGCTCGTGCTAAAGAAATCCGTAAAACTGTTGAAAAAATGATTACTCTAGGTAAACGTGGTGATTTGCATGCACGTCGTCAAGCAGCTGCTTTCGTACGTAATGAAATCGCATCTGAAAACTATGATGAAGCAACTGATAAGTACACTTCTACTACAGCACTTCAAAAATTGTTCTCAGAAATCGCACCTCGTTATGCTGAGCGTAACGGTGGATACACTCGTATCCTTAAAACTGAACCACGTCGTGGTGATGCAGCGCCAATGGCGATCATCGAATTAGTATAAAATCATCAATTTTGTTGAGTGTTATGATGATGGAGTCTTGTGCTCTTAGTCTAGCTCTGGTCTACCGCTAGGACTTTTGTCCTAGCGGGAACACTCATCATAAGGTGATAAGGTAGACGCTTGTTTACGAAATTGTTTTTTACTTAAGAACAATTTCGTAAGCAGGCGTTTTTGAGTATTTTATTAAGAAATATGCTATACTATTGAAAAAGAAAATCAACAATGTTCATTTTTTCAAAAATATTCTATAAAGAGGTTATGAGCCAATATACTATCAGTTTCAAGTTCTAAACTAGCGACTTGGTAAAAAAATACTAGTCTGGTACAAGATCAACTAAGAGATTTTTTAGGGTTTCAACTTGGATAATTGTTCACTATTAAGTGATTTAGTTACTCTATCCCCCCTTTTTTATTTTGTTTTTGGCCGAAATGGATATTGTTCTGTGTTAGAAACGGAGTTTAATCATGAAAGCTATTATTACTGTTGTTGGTAAAGATAAATCTGGAATTGTTGCAGGTGTTGCGACAAAAATTGCTGAATTAGGCTTAAATATTGATGATATCTCACAAACAGTCTTGGATGAATTCTTTACAATGATGGCTGTGGTATCTAGTGATGAAAAACAAGATTTTACTCATCTTAGAAACGAATTTGAGGTTTTTGGTCAGACTTTGAATGTCAAAATCAATATTCAAAGTGCGGCTATTTTTGATGCTATGTACAATATCTAGGAGGTATTTATGGATATTAGACAAGTTACCGAAACAATCGCTATGATTGAGGAGCAAAACTTTGACATTAGAACCATTACCATGGGGATTTCCCTTTTGGACTGTATCGATCCAGATATCAATCGTGCTGCGGATAAAATATATGAAAAAATTACTACAAAAGCAGCTCATTTAGTGGCCGTTGGGGATGAAATTGCTGCGGAGTTGGGCATTCCCATCGTAAATAAACGGGTATCAGTTACTCCAATTTCCTTGATTGGTGCTGCTACCGATGCGACGGATTATGTAGTCTTAGCTAAAGCACTGGATAAAGCTGCGAAAGAAATTGGTGTTGACTTTATTGGTGGTTTTTCTGCCTTGGTACAAAAGGGTTACCAAAAAGGTGATGAGATTCTCATCAATTCGATTCCTCGTGCTTTGGCAGAAACAGATAAGGTTTGTTCATCGGTAAATATCGGTTCTACCAAATCGGGTATCAATATGACTGCAGTAGCGGATATGGGGCGTGTTATCAAGGAGACAGCTTCTCTGTCTGATATGGGTGCTGCTAAATTGGTTGTATTTGCCAACGCGGTAGAGGACAATCCTTTTATGGCAGGCGCTTTTCATGGTGTAGGTGAAGCAGATGTCATCATCAATGTAGGTGTTTCAGGACCGGGTGTTGTCAAACGTGCCTTGGAAAAGGTTCGAGGTCAGAGCTTTGATGTTGTTGCTGAAACTGTTAAGAAAACAGCTTTCAAGATTACCCGTATTGGTCAATTGGTTGGTCAAATGGCTAGTGAGCGCCTCGGAGTTGATTTTGGGATTGTCGATTTGAGTTTAGCTCCAACTCCAGCAGTGGGTGATTCTGTAGCTCGTGTTCTTGAAGAAATGGGGCTAGAGACAGTTGGGACTCATGGAACGACTGCTGCCTTGGCTCTCTTGAACGATCAAGTTAAAAAAGGCGGAGTTATGGCTTGCAACCAAGTTGGTGGTTTGTCAGGTGCTTTTATCCCAGTTTCTGAGGACGAGGGGATGATTGCTGCAGTGCAAAACGGCTCCCTTAATTTGGAAAAATTAGAAGCTATGACAGCTATCTGTTCAGTTGGTTTGGATATGATTGCCATTCCTGAGGATACACCTGCAGAAACGATTGCGGCAATGATTGCGGATGAAGCTGCTATCGGGGTCATCAACATGAAAACAACTGCTGTACGTATTATTCCAAAAGGAAAAGAAGGCGATATGATTGAATTTGGTGGCCTTTTAGGAACAGCTCCAGTCATGAAGGTCAACGGTGCATCATCTGTCGATTTTATTGCACGTGGAGGACAAATCCCGGCTCCAATCCATAGTTTTAAAAATTAAAAAGAAGTGGAATCTTTTTAAGTTGGGTTTAAGGAAAGACCTGTATACTATTATCATTAAATAAAGACCTCCTAACTTTATTTAATTAAAATCCTAACTTTTTCATAATAATCTCCTACAAAAGTCACTCCAAAGGGTGACTTTTGTTTTATATCAAGAGAAAATAAAGAAAGTAGCATGTTCAAATTTGTAAATTTGTTCAAAAATAAGATGATTTAAAGGATAAAACCAGTTTTTTCATTCTGTAAAATGGGCTAAAACCTTGCTATGATTGGCTTTTTGAAAAATTATGGTATAATAGTAGTAGTTTTAATAGATGGAGTTGAATTTTGAAAAAACGCTTTCGTGTAAAAAAAGAGAAAGATTTTAGTGCAATATTTAAAAAAGGGGAGAGTTTTGCTAATCGTAAATTTGTTATTTATCGATTAGAAAATAATGAACAGCATTTTCGAGTTGGCCTATCTGTCAGTAAAAAATTAGGAAACGCTGTCACGAGGAATCAGATCAAGAGAAGAATTCGCCATATTCTGATTGAACATAAAAATCAGCTGGTTGAAAATGTAGATTTTGTTGTGATTGCTCGAAAAGGTGTTGAAATCTTGGACTACGCGGAAATGGGAAAAAATCTACTTCACGTATTAAAGTTATCAAAGATTTACCAGGAAGGAAATGGGAGTGAAAAAGAAATTACAGTTGACTAGCTTAATGGTGCTTGCTTTATTTGTGATGAGCGCCTGCACGGCTAGTGGTACGACGAGTGAGATTACAGCTGAATCAACAGGTTTTTGGAGTAAATTTGTTTATTTTTTTGCTGAAATCATTCGCTTTTTATCATTTGATACAAGTATTGGTCTGGGGATTATATTATTTACCCTTCTGATTAGAACCATTCTTTTACCAGTCTTTCAGATACAAATGGTGGCATCTAGAAAGATGCAAGAAGTACAACCACTGGTTAAGGAGTTGCGAGAACGTTATCCGGGACGGGATATGGAGAGCCGTACCAAGTTGGATCAAGAAATGCGTCAGTTGTTCAAGCAACATGGTGTCAAACAGTCAGCTTCTCTTTGGCCAATCTTAATCCAAATGCCAGTCTTGTTGGCCTTGTTCCAAGCTTTGAGTAGGGTAGAATTTCTAAAAACGGGTCATTTCTTATGGATTAACCTTGGTGGTGTTGATACGACTTTTGTTTTGCCTATTCTGGCAGCTATCTTTACTTTCCTTAGCACCTGGTTATCCAATAAGGCCATGGTTGAGAAAAATGGCGCCATGACAGGGATGATGTATGCAATGCCAGTCATGATTTTCTTCTTTGCCATGTATTCACCAAGTGGGGTTGCCTTATACTGGGCGGTATCCAATGCTTATCAGGTGCTCCAAACCTATTTGCTCAACAATCCATTTAAGATTATTGCAGAGCGTGAGGCAGGAGTACAGGCTAAGAAGGATTTAGAAATCAAGAAGAGAAAAGCTCTCAAGAAAGCACAGAAAAAGAAAAAGTAAGGAGGAATCTTGTAATGGTATTATTTACAGGTTCAACTGTTGAGGAAGCGATCCAAACGGGATTGAAGGAATTGGGGATTCCTAGAATGAAGGCGCATATCAAGGTTGTCTCAAGGGAGAAAAAAGGTTTCTTTGGCCTTTTTGGGAAGAAACCAGCGCAAGTTGATATCGAAGCAATTAGTGAGACAACTGTTGTGAAGGCAAATCAGCAAGCAGTCAAAGGAGTTCCAAAGGAAGTTAATGCTAAGAACGAACCCGTTAAGACTGTTAGTGAGGCAACAGTAGACTTAGGTCATGTTGTTGAAGCAATCAAGAAAATCGAGGAAGAAGGACAAGGAATCTCTGAAGAGGTTAAGGCCGAAATTCTAAAAAATGAGAAAGAGGCTAGTACAATTTTAGAGGAGACTGGTCATATTGCCATTCTAAAAGATTTACTGCCAGAAGAATCTAAGGAGCAGGAAGAAGTCGAGCAGAATGATGATTTAGAAAATCTAGGTTTGAAGATTGAACCGACCTATGATATTGACCAGGTGGTCGAAGAAGTGACCAACTATGTTCAAGGTATTATTGATGATATGGATGTTGAGGGAGCAATTTCAAGTACCTCAAATCGCCGTTCTATCAATATGCAAATTGATACCAATGAACCGGGCCGTATTATCGGTTACCATGGTAAGGTTTTGAAATCTCTTCAGCTCTTAGCACAAAATTATCTTTATAACCGCTATTCAAGAACCTTCTATATTACCATCAATGTTAATGACTATGTAGAGCACCGTGCAGAAGTCTTGCAAAGCTATGCACAGAAGTTAGCTACACGTGTCCTAGAAGAGGGGCGAAGCCAGGTGACTGATCCAATGTCTAGTAGCGAACGTAAAATTATCCATCGTATCATCTCACGTATGGAAGGTGTCACTAGTTATTCAGAAGGTGATGAGCCAAATCGTTACGTTGTTGTTGATACAGAATAAAATAGAAAATCAGGGCTTCCCTGATTTTTTGCTAGCTAAGGGAGGTTAATCCTATGTTGAATACAATGAGAGACTATCTAGCTTTCTCTGGCTTGCAGTACCAAAAACCAGAGAAGGCAGAACAAGATGCGGAGAAAATGCTTTATTTGAGGAGTAAGGGGCAGGAGGCCAGAAAGGTCTTTACACACTTGGCCAAGGCTTTTCAAGCAAGGCATCCAGAATGGATACTGCAAGGAACGAGTCAGTGGATGAATCAAGCCCAACGTTTGCGACCACATTTCTGGGCTTATTTACAGCGTGAAGGGCAAGTGACGGAGCCTATGTTGGCCCTTCGTTTGTATGGAAGCCCTTCTGATTTTGGAGTTTCACTAGAAGTGAGTTTTATTGAACGTAAGAAGGATGAGCGAACATTAGACAAACAAACCAAGGTCTTAGAAGTTCCAGTGGTAGAAGGAATTTACTATCTAGTCTACTCAGATGGAGAAAGTCAAAAGATGGAGGCTACTGAGGAAAATCGCCAAATTTTAAGAGAAAAACGATTCCATCAGGAAGTCCGCAAAGTTTTAGTAAAGGCAGATATTCCAGTAACTGCAAATTCATCGGAAGAAGAAATCGTAGAAGGCCTATTGAAGTCTTATGATAAAATTCTTCCCTATTATCTAGCTACAAGGAAATAAGATAATCCGTAAAATATCATAAATTATACAGTCCAAGAGTGAACAGTCCGCTGTGTAATTCTTGGTCTTTTTGTTTCCGCTTTCACATTATATAATAAACTTACAAAAACAATTCAAAAGGAGAACAATTATGGAAGTCATTTCAAGTGTTCTAAATTGGTTTTCTAGCAATATTTTGCAGAATCCCGCATTTTTCGTAGGTTTATTGGTGCTAATAGGATATGCACTTTTGAAAAAACCTGCTCATGACGTTTTCTCAGGTTTCGTTAAAGCAACAGTAGGCTATATGTTGCTCAACGTGGGTGCTGGTGGTTTGGTTACAACCTTCCGTCCAATCTTGGCAGCCCTTAACTACAAATTCCAAATCGGTGCAGCGGTTATTGACCCTTACTTTGGACTTGCTGCAGCAAACAACAAAATTGCAGCTGAATTTCCAGATTTTGTCGGAACTGCAACTACAGCTCTATTGATCGGTTTTGGAGTAAATATCTTGCTTGTAGCTCTACGCAAGATTACGAAAGTAAGAACCCTCTTTATTACTGGTCACATCATGGTACAACAAGCTGCGACTGTATCTCTTATGGTTCTATTCTTAGTTCCACAATTGCGCAATGCTTACGGTACAGCAGCTATCGGTATCATCTGTGGCCTTTACTGGGCAGTTAGTTCAAATATGACTGTTGAGGCAACTCAACGCTTGACTGGTGGTGGCGGATTTGCGATTGGTCACCAACAACAATTTGCAATCTGGTTTGTAGATAAAGTTGCAGGACGCTTTGGTAAGAAAGAAGAAAGTCTAGACAATCTTAAATTGCCTAAATTCCTCTCTATCTTCCACGATACAGTTGTTGCCTCTGCTACCTTGATGCTCGTATTTTTCGGAGCTATTCTTTTAATCTTGGGTCCAGAAATTATGTCTAATAAAGAAGTCATCACTTCAGGAACTCTATTCAATCCTGCTAAACAAGATTTCTTTATGTACATTATCCAAACAGCCTTCACCTTCTCTGTTTACTTGTTCGTTTTGATGCAAGGTGTCCGCATGTTCGTATCTGAGTTGACAAATGCCTTCCAAGGTATTTCAAACAAATTGTTGCCAGGTTCATTCCCAGCGGTTGACGTTGCGGCTTCTTATGGATTTGGTTCTCCAAACGCTGTCTTGTCTGGATTTGCCTTTGGTTTGATTGGTCAATTGATTACAATTGTCTTGCTCATCGTCTTTAAAAACCCTATCCTTATTATTACAGGATTTGTACCAGTGTTCTTTGATAATGCAGCCATCGCGGTCTATGCTGATAAGCGTGGCGGATGGAAAGCAGCCGTTATCCTATCCTTCATTTCAGGTGTCCTCCAAGTTGCTCTAGGAGCTCTCTGTGTAGCCCTTCTCGACTTAGCATCTTACGGTGGTTACCATGGAAATATCGACTTTGAATTCCCATGGCTTGGATTTGGTTATATCTTCAAATATCTCGGTATTGTTGGTTATGTACTTGTATGTCTCTTCTTGCTCGTTATTCCTCAACTTCAATTTGCAAAAGCAAAAGATAAAGAGAAATATTACAAGGGTGAAGTTCAAGAAGAAGCTTAGTGTCTAGAAAAGGAGAAATAAAATGGTTAAAGTATTAGCAGCGTGCGGAAATGGAATGGGTTCATCTATGGTTATCAAGATGAAGGTTGAAAATGCCCTCCGTAAGCTTAATCAAACAGACTTTACAGTCAATTCATGCAGTGTCGGTGAAGCAAAAGGTTTAGCAGCAGGCTATGACATCGTAATCGCTTCTCTTCATTTAATCCAAGAATTGGAAGGTCGGACTAATGGGAAGTTAATTGGGCTTGACAACTTGATGGATGATAAAGAAATCACTGAAAAACTCAGTCAAGCACTACAGTAAAAGGTTGGAGGGGGCTGGACAGAAACTGAGAGTTATCGTTTCTGTCCTTCTCCCTCTTTAAATAAAGGAGGCAGATATGAATTTAAAACAAGCTTTAATTGACAATGACTCGATCCGACTAGGTTTAGAAGCTAACGATTGGAAAGAAGCAGTCAAAGTAGCAGTAGATCCCTTGATTGAAAGTGGGGCAATTTTGCCAGAGTATTACGATGCTATTATCGAATCAACTGAAGAGTATGGGCCTTATTATATTTTAATGCCAGGTATGGCTATGCCCCATGCTAGACCAGAAGCTGGGGTGCAAAGAGATGCCTTTTCATTGATCACCTTACAAAATCCTGTTGTATTTTCAGATGGGAAAGAGGTCTCTGTTTTGCTTGCATTAGCAGCAACAAGCTCAAAAATTCACACAAGTGTAGCCATTCCACAAATCATTGCCTTATTTGAATTAGAAGATTCTATCGCACGTTTACAGGCTTGCCAGACTAAAGAAGATGTCTTGGCGATGATCGAAGAATCTAAGGATAGCCCTTATCTTGAAGGATTGGATTTGGAAAGTTAGAAAGAGGAATAAAGAGATGACAAAAAGAATACCTAATTTACAGGTTGCATTAGACCATTCAGACTTGCAAGGAGCAATTAAAGCAGCTGTTTCTGTTGGTCAGGAAGTAGATATTATCGAAGCTGGAACTGTTTGCTTGCTTCAAGTTGGAAGTGAACTGGTTGAGGTCTTGCGAAGCCTTTTCCCAGATAAGATTATTGTGGCAGATACAAAATGTGCTGATGCTGGTGGAACAGTTGCCCAAAATAATGCCGTTCGTGGAGCAGATTGGATGACTTGTATCTGTTGTGCAACCATCCCTACTATGGAAGCAGCTCTAAAGGCTATCAAGGCTGAACGTGGAGACCGAGGCGAAATCCAGATCGAGCTTTATGGTGATTGGACTTTTGAACAAGCTCAGCTTTGGCTAGATGCAGGTATCTCACAAGCTATCTATCACCAATCTCGTGATGCCCTTCTTGCTGGTGAAACTTGGGGTGAAAAAGACCTTAATAAGGTTAAAAAACTCATTGACATGGGCTTCCGAGTTTCTGTAACAGGTGGTCTAGATGTAGATACTCTCAAACTCTTTGAAGGCGTTGATGTCTTTACCTTTATCGCAGGTCGTGGAATTACGGAGGCTGCGGATCCAGCAGGAGCAGCGCGTGCCTTCAAGGATGAAATCAAACGAATTTGGGGGTAAACCATGGCACGTCCAATTGGAATTTATGAAAAGGCAACCCCGACACACTTTACTTGGCTAGAACGTTTAAATTTTGCTAAGGAGTTAGGCTTTGATTTTGTCGAGATGTCTATTGATGAACGTGACGAGCGTTTAGCAAGACTTGACTGGAGCAAGGAAGAACGCTTGGAAGTTGTCAAAGCGATCTATGAAACTGGAGTTCGTATTCCTTCTATCTGTTTTTCAGGTCATCGTCGCTACCCATTGGGATCAAATGATCCAGTTCTAGAGAAAAAATCTCTGGAACTCATGAAAAAATGTATCGAATTAGCTCAGGATTTGGGAGTTCGTACGATTCAATTAGCTGGTTACGACGTTTACTATGAGGAAAAGTCACCCCAGACACGCCAACGTTTTATCAAAAATTTGAGAAAAGCTTGTGACTGGGCAGAAGAAGCTCAGGTGCTACTTGCTATTGAAATTATGGATGACCCTTTCCTCAATAGTATCGAAAAATACTTGGCTGTAGAAAAAGAGATTGACTCTCCCTACCTCTTTGTCTATCCAGATATTGGTAATGTGTCTGCATGGCATAATGATGTCTACAGTGAATTTTATCTTGGCCATCATGCTATTGCAGCTCTCCACCTCAAGGATACTTATGCAGTGACAGAAAGTTCAAAGGGCCAATTCCGAGATGTACCTTTTGGGCAAGGTTGTGTCAAATGGGAAGAAGCTTTCGATATTTTAAAGCAAACCAATTATAATGGTCCTTTCCTAATCGAAATGTGGTCTGAAAATTGTGAAACTGTAGAAGAAACACGCGCAGCCATTCAAGAAGCGCAAGCTTTTCTCTACCCACTTATTAAGAAAGCAGGTCTGATGTAAGATGAATCAAGTAATTAATGATATGCGTAAACGAGTCTGTGATGCCAATCAATCATTGCCAAAACATGGACTTGTTAAATTTACCTGGGGCAATGTATCGGAAGTCAATCGCGAACTCGGTGTCATTGTTATCAAACCATCAGGTGTAGATTATGACGAATTGACACCTGAAAATATGGTGGTAACTGACCTGGATGGCAAGGTTCTAGAAGGAGATTTAAGACCATCTTCTGATCTTCCAACTCATGTGCAGTTATATAAGGCTTGGCCAGAGATTGCTAGTGTGGTCCATACCCATTCGACTGAAGCCGTTGGTTGGGCTCAGGCAGGTCGTGATATTCCTTTCTATGGAACAACCCATGCGGATTATTTCTACGGTTCAATCCCTTGCGCTCGTAGTTTGACTAAGGATGAAGTAGAAGTGGCCTATGAAAAAGATACTGGCCTGGTCATTGTGGAAGAGTTTGAGCGTCGTGGTCTTAATCCAGTTGAAGTTCCAGGGATTGTCGTGCGCAATCACGGTCCATTCACCTGGGGCAAAAATCCAGAAAATGCTGTTTATCACTCAGTTGTACTAGAGGAAGTATCTAAGATGAATCGCTTCACAGAGCAAATCAATCCAAGAGTTGAACCTGCTCCCCAGTACATCCTAGAAAAGCACTACCAACGTAAACATGGACCAAATGCTTATTACGGTCAAAAGAAATAAGTAATTGAATTGAAAAGAGGCTAGGACCTTACGATCCAAGCCTCGCTTTTGTAGTTGTAAATATCCAATGGTAAGAGTTTACAGCATATAATTGCAAAGTCTGTACGAATGTGATACCATTATAAAGTTGTTTTGGAAGCGATTGACAAATAGAGGAGTATGAATTATGGTTTTAGATAAGGCGAGCTGTGACTTGCTTCAATATTTGATGGATCAAGAAACGTCCAAAACGATTATGACGATTTCAAAAGATCTAGCTCAATCTCGAAGAAAAATCTACTATCACATTGATAAAATCAATGATGCTTTGGATGATGAGAATTTGCACATCATCAGTCTGCCTCGGATTGGTATCCACTTAACCGAGGAACAAAGAGAAGCTTGTCGTCAATTATTAGAGGAAGTTGATTCTTATGATTACATCATGAGTGCTAACGAGCGGATGCAGCTGATGCTCCTTCTGATTGGTATTTCCAAAGAGAGAATCACGCTTGAAAAACTCATGGAATTAACAGAAGTCTCTCGAAATACAGTCCTTAATGACTTAAATAGCATTCGTTATCAGCTAACCTTGGAGCAGTATCAAGTAACACTTCAAGTTAGTAAATCTCGAGGTTACTATCTAAATGCACATCCTCTTAATAAAATCCAGTATCTTCAATCCCTTCTCTATCATGTCTTTATGGAAGAAAATCCAGCTTTTGTTGCTATTTTAGAGGAGAAAATCAAAGAGCGATTAGACGGTGAGATGCTTCTTTCCGATGAGGTCAATCAATTTCTTAAAAAACAGGTTCCGTTGGTTGAGCAGGATTTGGGGAAAAAAATAAACCATCACGAAGTCACTTTTATGTTACAGGTCCTTCCCTATCTTCTACTAGGGTGTGATACCGTTACTCGAAATCAAGATAAACATCAAGAAATTGAGCAAGAGTTTTCATTGATTCGAAAGAGGATAGAATATCAGGTATCCAAAAAACTAGGAGAGCGCTTGTTTGAAACATTTAGCATCTCGTTTTCAGAATTAGATAGATCTCTGTTAGCTATTCTTTTGTTATCCTATCGAAAAGATCGAGACATCCATGCAGAAAGTAAAGATTTTCAGCATTTGAGAATGGCTTTAGAAGAGTTTATTTGGTATTTTGAATCCCAAACCAGAATGGAGATTGAACAGAAAGAAGACTTATTGAGGAATCTTGTGATTCATTGTAAGGCGCTATTATTCAGAAAGAACTATGGTATTTTCTCAAAAAATCCTTTAACTCGGCAGATTCGTTCCAAGTATAGTGAGCTTTTCGTAATTACAAAAAAATGTGCAGAAGTGCTAGAAGAAGCCTGGCAGATTCGATTGACAGATGATGAGATTGCCTATCTGACCATTCATGTTGGAGGATTTTTAAAGTATACTCCATCGATTCAAAACAATACCAAGAAAATTTATATTGTGTGTGATGAAGGAGTGGGCGTTTCTAAACTCTTACTCAAACAATGTCGCTTCTATCTTCCAAACGAACAGATTGGGGCAGTCTTTACCACTGAGCAGTTCAAAAGCGTGGAGGATATTACTCAGGTTGATTTACTTATTACAACAAACGATGAGCTTGAGAGTCGCTTCCCAGTGCTAAAGGTAAACCCTATACTTGAGGCAGAAGATATTTTACGCATAACAGACTTTATGAAAAATAAGGTTCTTCGAAAAGATGGTCGCACTTTTAAGGATAATCTCTCAACTATTATTACTACCTATATATCTGATAAACACGTTGCAGCAAAATTAAAGGAAGAAATTCAACTCTTAATCAACCAAGAATTAGTCATCCAAGCTTTTTTAGATGAATCATAAATATCACAGTCCAATGATGAACACAAACCTGTGTTTTTCTTGGTCTTTTTTAATATTTCGGTCGGTGTTATACTAAGTATGAAATGAATACTTGAACAAAATATGGAGGATTTCAAATGCCAAACGTAAAAGAAATTACAAGAGAATCATGGATTTTAGCTACTTTCCCAGAGTGGGGAACCTGGTTGAACGAAGAAATCGAAGAAGAAGTCGTTCCTGAAGGCAACTTTGCCATGTGGTGGCTAGGCAACTGTGGTACTTGGATTAAAACACCAGGTGGTGCTAACGTTGTCATGGACCTTTGGTCAAACCGTGGAAAATCAACTAAAAAAGTGAAAGATATGGTTCGTGGACACCAAATGGCAAATATGGCAGGTGTTCGTAAATTGCAACCAAACTTACGTGTTCAGCCAATGGTTATCGATCCATTTGCTATCAATGAACTCGACTACTACTTGGTTTCACACTTCCATAGTGACCATATCGACCCATACACAGCTGCAGCAATTCTCAACAATCCTAAGTTAGAACATGTTAAGTTTATCGGTCCTTACCATTGTGGACGAATCTGGGAAGGATGGGGTGTTCCAAAAGAACGCATCATCGTTGTCAAACCAGGTGATACTATTGAACTAAAAGACATGAAGATTCATGCAGTAGAATCATTTGACCGTACTTGCTTGGTAACTCTACCAGTAAACGGTGCTGATGAGACAGGTGGTGAACTTGCTGGCTTAGCTGTTACAGATGAAGAAATGGCTCAAAAGGCTGTTAACTATGTCTTTGAAACACCAGGTGGAACCATTTATCATGGTGCGGATTCTCACTTCTCAAACTACTTTGCGAAACATGGTAAAGACTTCAAAATTGATGTTGCTTTGAATAACTATGGTGAAAACCCAGTAGGTATCCAAGATAAAATGACATCTATCGACCTACTTCGCATGGCAGAAAATCTACGTGCTAAAGTCATTATCCCAGTTCACTATGATATCTGGTCTAACTTCATGGCTTCTACGAATGAAATCCTAGAACTTTGGAAAATAAGAAAAGATCGCTTGCAATACGATTTCCATCCATTTATCTGGGAAGTTGGTGGTAAATACACTTATCCTCAAGACCAACACTTAGTAGAATATCATCACCCACGTGGTTTTGATGACTGCTTCGAACAAGACTCAAATATCCAATTCAAAGCCTTGCTTTAATATAAAAATTTTTTCTGGAGGTTATCCGTATGTTGCACGATACGGATAATTTTCATATAATAGTACAAATAGAATATGTGATAGACCTATCACCTCAAAGAGAAAGGAAATTCTATGTCAAATCTATCTGTTAATGCGATTCGTTTTCTAGGTATTGACGCTATCAATAAAGCGAACTCAGGTCACCCAGGGGTGGTTATGGGAGCTGCACCGATGGCATACAGCCTATTCACTAAAGAACTTCGTATCAATCCAGCCCAACCAAACTGGATTAACCGCGACCGTTTCATTCTTTCAGCTGGTCACGGATCAATGCTTCTCTATGCCCTTCTTCACCTTTCTGGATTTGAAGATGTGAGCATGGATGAAGTGAAGAACTTCCGTCAATGGGGCTCTAAAACTCCAGGTCACCCAGAATTTGGTCATACAGCAGGGGTTGATGCAACAACAGGCCCTCTAGGACAAGGGATTGCGACTGCAACAGGTTTTGCACAAGCAGAACGTTTCCTTGCAGCTAAGTACAACCGTGAAGGTTATAACATCTTTGACCACTACACTTACGTTATCTGTGGAGATGGTGACTTGATGGAAGGTGTCTCAAGTGAAGCTGCTTCTTATGCAGGCTTGCAAAAGCTTGACAAATTGGTTGTTCTCTATGATTCAAATGATATCAACTTGGACGGTGAGACAAAAGATTCATTCACAGAGAGTGTTCGCGATCGTTACAATGCTTATGGTTGGCATACAGCCTTGGTAGAAGATGGAACAGACTTAGAAGCTATTCATGCTGCTATTGAAGAAGCTAAGGCTTCAGGAAAACCATCTTTGATTGAAGTGAAAACTGTTATTGGTTATGGTTCTCCAAATAAACAAGGGACTAATGCCGTACACGGTGCCCCTCTTGGCGCGGATGAAACTGCAGCAACTCGCCAAGCACTTGGTTGGAACTATGAACCGTTTGAAATCCCAGCAGAAGTATACGCAGACTTTAAAGAGAATGTCGCAGACCGTGGGGCATCAGCTTATGAAGCCTGGACAAAACTAGTTGCAGATTATAAAGAAGCTCACCCAGAGCTTGCTGCAGAAGTGGAAGCAATTATCGAAGGGCGCGATCCAGTTGAATTGACTCCAGAAGACTTCCCAGCTTTAGAAAATGGCTTCTCTCAAGCGACGCGTAACTCAAGTCAGGATGCCTTGAATGTTGTGGCTGCTAAATTGCCAACCTTCCTTGGTGGATCAGCTGACCTCGCTCATTCAAATATGACTTACATCAAAACGGACGGACTTCAAGACGATGCAAATCGCTTAAATCGCAACATCCAGTTTGGTGTTCGTGAATTTGCAATGGGTACTGTCTTGAACGGAATGGCTCTTCACGGTGGACTTCGAGTTTATGGTGGAACTTTCTTCGTATTCTCAGACTACTTGAAAGCGGCTGTACGCTTGTCTGCCTTGCAAGGTCTTCCTGTAACTTATGTCTTCACACACGATTCAATCGCAGTTGGTGAAGACGGACCAACTCATGAACCGATTGAGCACTTGGCAGGTCTTCGTGCGATTCCAAACCTCAATGTTTTCCGTCCAGCAGATGCGCGTGAAACTCAAGCAGCTTGGTATCAAGCAGTTAAGAGCGAGAAAACACCGACTGTTCTTGTCTTGACTCGTCAAAACTTGACTGTTGAGGAAGGAACAGACTTTGATAAGGTTGCGAAAGGAGCTTATGTTGTATATGAAAATGCAGCAGACTTTGATACAATTTTGATTGCGACTGGTTCAGAGGTTAACCTGGCTGTTTCAGCTGCTAAAGAATTGGCAAGTCAAGGTGGAAAAGTTCGCGTAGTCAGCATGCCATCTACAGATGTCTTTGATGCACAAGATGCAGCATACAAAGAAGAGATTTTACCAAATGCAGTTCGTCGTCGTGTAGCAGTTGAAATGGGAGCAACTCAAAATTGGTACAAATACGTTGGTCTTGATGGAGCAGTTCTTGGTATTGATACCTTTGGAGCATCTGCACCAGCACCAAAAGTTTTAGCAGAGTATGGATTTACAGTTGAAAACTTAGTAGAACTTGTAAACAACTTAAAATAAGAAAAATCAGGGCATTTGCTCTGGTTTTTTATTGACCTAAAATCAAGGTGCAATCTTGTAAAAACAAGTGAAATTTGATATAGTAGTTTTATCTGAATTACAAAGGAGAAAAAATAATGGGTGGGAATTTAACATTTTTAATTATGCTTGTCTTGATGTTGGGCTTGATGTTCTTCATGCAACGTTCTCAAAAGAAACAAGCAGAAAAACGTATGGAAAGCCTCAATAAGCTTCAAAAAGGCTACGAAGTAATCACTATCGGTGGTCTCTACGGTACAGTCGATGAAGTAGATACAGAAAATAGAACAATTGTTCTTGATGTTGATGGCGTATACCTAACCTTCGAACTAGCAGCAATTCGAACTGTTTTGCCAGTCAAAGAAGCTGTGACACCTGAAGGAGCTGTTATTGAAGAAGGCAGTGCTATTGAAGAATAAAACGGGGTGGAATGCATTCCCGTTTTTCTATAGATGAGAGGAACAATGATGAAAAAAGTTGTCTTTGTCTGTCTTGGCAATATTTGTCGTAGTCCTATGGCGGAATTTGTAATGAAATCCCTGACCGATAAATATGAGATTCAAAGTCGAGCGACTTCTTCCTGGGAACACGGTAATCCAATCCACAAAGGGACGCAAGGCATCTTTCGAAGTCATGGCGTTCCTTATGATACTTCGAAAACTTCCCAACAAATTTCTAAAAAAGATTTTGAGTATTTTGACTATATCATTGGGATGGATGAGTCTAATCTCGCTGATTTGCATCAGATGTGTCCACAGGATCAACAATATAAGATACAGCCTTTTGCATCTGAAAGCGTTCCAGATCCCTGGTATACAGGTGATTTTGAAGAAACTTATGACCGAGTTTTAACTGGTTGCCAGGCTTGGTTAGGTCGCTTAGAAAATGAGAGTGAAAATGGAAAATATAAAGAAACTCTATGAAAAATACAGTGTCTATTTGACACGTCCTCGACTAGAAATTGCGACAGTGATCGTCATTGTTGTCTGTGCAGGTCTCGTATTTCTGACCAATCTTCCAAAACAGGGCGTTCTTAAGCTTGATAATGATGCTATTATTTATGACGGAAGCCTAGTTCGTGGTAAGATGAATGGTCAGGGTACTGTTACCTTCTCGAACGGTGATACCTATACTGGAGAATTTAGCAATGGTGCCTTCAATGGTAAAGGTACCTACCAAGCTAAAGCAGGTTGGGTATATGAGGGAGACTTTGTAAATGGTCAAGCTGAAGGAAAAGGAAAACTGACTACCGAACAAGAAGTAGTCTATGAAGGGGATTTCAAACAAGGTTTATTTCAACAAGCACAATAACCTCCTCCTAGAAGGAGGTATTCTTCTAGAGTCTAAGAAAGCGCTTACATGGAAATAAAAACGGCTTACAAGACTGTTTTACAACTAAGTTTGTGAAAAATAAAACTTTTATGAAATAATTCACAAACTTTAAGTGAAAAAGTGCATGTGCAGGTATATTTGAAATTATTTTCACAAACAAATAAAAAAAGTTTGTGAAATGTCTATGAAACTGTTTACAAACGTTTAAAAAAGAGTTATAATAAACTTGTGAAAAAATTAACAAAGGACTTACAATCCTTGAAAGCTATGGAGGAAAATATGGCTGATAAAAAAACTGTAACACCAGAAGAAAAGAAACTCGCTGCTGAAAAGCATGTCGATGGTTTGGTGCAAAAAGCTTTAGTTGCCCTTGAAGAAATGCGTAAACTTGACCAAGATCAAGTCGATTATATCGTAGCAAAAGCTTCAGTTGCTGCACTTGATGCTCACGGAGAATTGGCTTTACATGCCTTTGAAGAAACAGGACGTGGAGTATTTGAGGATAAAGCGACTAAGAACTTGTTTGCTTGTGAACACGTAGTAAACAACATGCGCCACACTAAAACAGTTGGTGTTATCGAAGAAGACGATGTAACAGGATTGACTCTTATCGCTGAACCAGTTGGTGTTGTTTGTGGTATCACTCCAACAACTAACCCAACTTCAACAGCAATCTTTAAAGCGTTGATTTCATTGAAGACTCGTAATCCTATTGTCTTTGCATTCCACCCATCAGCTCAAGAATCATCAGCTCACGCAGCTCAAATCGTTCGTGATGCAGCGATTAAAGCAGGTGCTCCTGAAAACTGTGTACAGTGGATTACTGAACCATCTATGGAAGCAACTAGTGCGCTTATGAACCACGAAGGTATTGCAACAATCCTTGCAACAGGTGGTAATGCCATGGTTAAAGCGGCATACTCATGTGGTAAACCAGCTCTTGGGGTAGGTGCCGGTAACGTTCCAGCTTATGTGGAAAAATCAGCTAACATCCGCCAAGCTGCTCACGATATTGTAATGTCTAAATCATTTGACAACGGTATGGTCTGTGCATCTGAACAAGCGGTTATCATTGATAAAGAAATTTACGATGAATTTGTAGCAGAGTTCAAATCTTATCACACTTACTTTGTAAACAAAAAAGAAAAAGCTCTTCTTGAAGAGTTCTGCTTCGGCGTGAAAGCAAACAGCAAAAACTGTGCTGGTGCAAAATTGAACGCTGACATTGTTGGTAAACCAGCAACTTGGATTGCAGAACAAGCAGGATTTACTGTTCCAGAAGGAACAAACATTCTTGCTGCAGAATGTAAAGAAGTTGGTGAAAACGAGCCATTGACTCGTGAAAAATTGTCACCAGTTATCGCAGTTTTGAAATCTGAAAGCCGTGAAGATGGTATTGCTAAAGCTCGTCAAATGGTTGAATTTAACGGTCTTGGGCACTCAGCAGCCATCCATACAGCTGATGAAGAATTGACTAAAGAATTTGGTAAAGCTGTTAAAGCTATTCGTGTTATCTGTAACTCACCTTCTACTTTCGGTGGTATCGGGGACGTTTATAATGCCTTCTTGCCATCATTGACACTCGGATGTGGTTCTTACGGACGTAACTCAGTTGGGGATAACGTTAGCGCCATCAACCTCTTGAACATCAAAAAAGTCGGAAGACGGAGAAATAACATGCAATGGATGAAACTTCCTTCAAAAACATACTTTGAACGTGATTCAATTCAATACCTTCAAAAATGTCGTGACGTTGAGCGTGTCATGATCGTTACTGACCACGCTATGGTAGAGCTTGGCTTCCTTGATCGTATCATCGAACAACTTGACCTTCGTCGCAATAAGGTTGTTTACCAAATCTTTGCAGATGTAGAACCAGATCCAGATATTACTACAGTTGAACGTGGTACTGAGATCATGCGTGCCTTCAAACCAGATACAATCATCGCTCTTGGTGGTGGATCGCCAATGGATGCTGCTAAAGTAATGTGGCTCTTCTACGAACAACCAGAAGTGGACTTCCGTGACCTTGTTCAAAAATTCATGGATATCCGTAAACGTGCCTTCAAATTCCCATTGCTTGGTAAGAAGACTAAATTCATCGCTATCCCAACTACATCTGGTACAGGATCTGAAGTAACTCCATTTGCCGTTATCTCTGATAAAGCAAACAACCGTAAATATCCAATCGCTGACTACTCATTGACACCAACTGTGGCAATCGTAGACCCTGCTTTGGTATTGACAGTTCCTGGATTTGTTGCTGCTGATACTGGTATGGACGTATTGACTCACGCAACTGAAGCTTACGTATCACAAATGGCTAGCGACTACACTGACGGTCTTGCACTTCAAGCCATCAAGCTTGTATTTGAAAACCTTGAAAGCTCAGTTAAGAATGCAGACTTCCATTCACGTGAGAAAATGCATAACGCTTCAACAATCGCTGGTATGGCCTTTGCCAATGCCTTCCTAGGTATTTCTCACTCAATGGCTCACAAGATTGGTGCGCAATTCCACACAGTTCACGGACGTACAAATGCAATCTTGCTTCCATACGTTATCCGTTACAACGGTACTCGCCCAGCTAAGACAGCTACATGGCCTAAGTATAACTACTACCGTGCAGACGAGAAATATCAAGATATCGCTCGTATGCTTGGACTTCCAGCTTCTACACCAGAAGAAGGGGTTGAATCTTTTGCAAAAGCTGTTTACGAACTCGGTGAGCGCGTAGGTATCGAAATGAACTTCAAAGCACAAGGTGTTGACGAAAAAGAATGGAAAGAACATTCACGTGAATTGGCCTTCCTTGCTTATGAAGACCAATGTTCACCTGCAAACCCACGTCTTCCAATGGTTGACCACATGCAAGAAATCATCGAAGATGCTTACTATGGTTACAAAGAAAGACCAGGACGTCGTAAATAATTAATTAATTAATTATCAGCCAAAACCGAGGGGGACCTCGGTTTTTTTATGGTTAGAGAGTTTATTTTCATAAAAAATTGCTAGCATGAGAGTCAGATGCAAGGCCAAGTAAAGAAATGAAAATATTACCAAAGCTCATCAGAAAATCAAGGCCAGCGCTTGCAATTAAACTCAAATAGTTATATAATAGGTTTGTTGAAAGGTGATTTGTAGTGATTCAAGTTACTCTTTTCACAATAAAATTTTCATGATTTTCATAAGGAGGAAATCACTAATGGTAGTTAAAGTTGGTATTAACGGTTTCGGACGTATCGGTCGTCTTGCTTTCCGCCGTATCCAAAACGTAGAAGGTGTTGAAGTTACTCGCATCAACGACCTTACAGATCCAGTTATGCTTGCACACTTGTTGAAATATGACACAACTCAAGGTCGTTTCGACGGAACTGTGGAAGTTAGAGAAGGTGGATTTGAAGTTAACGGTAAATTCATCCGTGTTTCTGCTGAACGTGATCCAGAACAAATCGACTGGGCTAACGACGGTGTAGAAATCGTTCTTGAAGCTACTGGTTTCTTTGCTAAGAAAGCAGCTGCTGAAAAACACTTGCACCCAGGTGGAGCTAAGAAAGTTGTTATTACTGCTCCTGGTGGAAACGACGTTAAAACAGTTGTATTCAACACTAACCACGATGTTCTTGATGGTACTGAAACAGTTATCTCAGGTGCTTCATGTACTACAAACTGCTTGGCTCCAATGGCTAAAGCTCTTCAAGACAACTTTGGTGTTGTAGAAGGATTGATGACTACTATCCACGCTTACACTGGTGACCAAATGATCCTTGACGGACCACACCGTGGTGGTGACCTTCGTCGTGCTCGCGCTGGTGCAGCAAACATCGTTCCTAACTCAACTGGTGCTGCTAAAGCTATCGGTCTTGTAATCCCAGAATTGAACGGTAAACTTGACGGATCTGCACAACGCGTTCCAACTCCAACTGGATCAGTTACTGAATTGGTTGCTGTTCTTGAAAAGAACGTTACTGTTGATGAAGTGAACGCAGCTATGAAAGCAGCTTCAAACGAATCATACGGTTACACAGAAGATCCAATCGTATCTTCAGATATCGTAGGTATGTCTTACGGATCATTGTTTGACGCAACTCAAACTAAAGTTCTTGACGTTGACGGTAAACAATTGGTTAAAGTTGTTTCATGGTATGACAACGAAATGTCATACACTGCACAACTTGTACGTACTCTTGAATACTTCGCTAAAATCGCTAAATAATTCTTGAGTTGATGGAAAAGCAAGGCCAACTGGTCTTGCTTTTTTTGGTATCTATAAGAAAAAATGGATGCTAGTGTCATCCATTTTGGTTTAATTCTCTTTCAAATGTGTCTGATAGCGCAGTAAAGCTTAATTTGTTTAATGTCAGAGGATGGACAAAGGATAGTTTAAATGCGTGTAACATTAGTCTGCTAGATTTGGAATGTGGATTGTAGAGAGGATCTCCAAGGATTGGATGTCCGTGGTGAGATAGATGCACTCGAATCTGATGAGTGCGTCCTGTTTTCAATCTACATCGAACGAGACTGGTTTTGTTTTGAAATTGTTTCAACCGAGTTACTTGGGTTTCGGCGTATTGACCATTTTTTTGATCCACAACTCTTTTTCTACGATCGTGACGATCGCGACCGATTTTATCTCGAAAGACGAGCTCTTTAACTCCTATTTTTCCCTCAACCAGAGCCCAGTATTCGCGGGAGATTTCTTTTTTCTCCAATAATCGATTGAGGATGGGCAGTATAAATGGATTTTTAGCAAATAGTACGAGGCCACTCGTTTCCTTATCTAGGCGATGGACAACATAGCAAGTCTGGCCTACATAGGCGCTGACATGATTGAGAAGTGCAATTTCTTCTGGTTGATTCCCGTGAGTTTTCATACCTTCTGGTTTGTTCACGATGATCAAATGTTGGTCTTGGTAGACTTCTTGGACAAGATTAGGATTTCCCCAAACAATTTCTTTTGTAGGATAAGCCTCCTCGTCGAAAATCAGTTGACATTCATCTCCGGATTTGACAGTTTGATGCCAGTGGACTTCTTCTTGATTGATGAGAATGTGCTTTTTAATTCTCAAGAAATGCCGTATTTTTCTCGGAATGAGTAGTTGCTCCTCCAAGAAGACTTTGACAGTCATTTCAGGAAGAGAATCAGGGATAACAAAGGTAAATTTCATACAGATATTGTAACAAAAAATAGATTATTTGGATAGAGAAACTAGCTAAATTCTTGTCTTCCTATGGGGAAGATGATAAAATAAACGCATGAAATTAGATACATTATTTGAAAAGTTTCTTTCTTTATTTAAAAAAGAAGAATCTGAAATGGCAGAAATAGAAATCGATAAAGTTAATAGTGAAGAAAATACCTCGACTAAGTTAAGACGGTCAAGAGGTGGGCGAAAGAAAGTTGGGCAAGTCGGCCCCATTCGAAAATTTTGGCGTCGCTATCATCTGACAAAAATCTTTCTCATTCTTGGACTAAGTGCAAGCTTGTTTGTTGGGGTCTATCTATTTGCCTTGGCTAAATCGACAAATGTTACAGAATTGCAGAATGCTTTGAAAACACGAACGGTGATTTTTGATAGAGAAGAGAATGAGGCTGGTGCCTTGTCAGGCCAAAAAGGAACCTACGTTGAGCTCTCGGAAATTAGTGAAGATTTGCAGAATGCCGTTATTGCGACAGAAGATAGAAGCTTCTATAAAAATAGTGGAATTAACTATGGTCGTTTTTTCCTAGCTATCCTAACAGCTGGTCGCTCGGGTGGTGGTTCTACAATTACCCAACAGTTAGCGAAAAATGCTTATCTTTCACAAGACCAAACTGTTCAGAGAAAGGCTAAAGAATTCTTCCTTGCTTTAGAATTAACCAAAAAATACAGTAAAAAAGAAATTCTAACCATGTATTTGAACAATGCCTATTTTGGTAATGGAGTTTGGGGTGTTGAGGATGCTAGTAAAAAGTACTTTGGTGTTTCAGCATCGGAATTAACTCTTGATGAAGCCGCCACTTTAGCAGGTATGCTTAAAGGCCCAGAATTGTACAATCCTCTGAATTCTATTGAACATTCAACTAATCGAAGAGACACTGTCTTACAAAATATGGTGGCTGCAGGTTACCTTGATAAAAATAAGGAAGCAGAAGCAGCAAGTGTTGATATGGCTTCTCAATTGAAAGATAGTTATGAAGGGAAAATATCAGACTACCGTTATCCTTCTTATTTTGATGCAGTTGTTAATGAAGCTATTGAAAAGTATAATCTAACAGAGGAAGAAATCGTTAATAACGGTTATCGAATTTATACGGAGCTAGATCAAAATTACCAAGCAAATATGCAGGTTATCTATCAAAATACTTCGCTCTTTCCGACAGCTGAAGATGGGACACATGCAGAGTCTGGTAGTGTCGCTTTGGAGCCAAAAACGGGTGGAGTTCGAGGAGTTGTTGGTCGAGTGGCAGGGGATGATAAGACAGGTTTCAGAAATTTTAACTATGCAACCCAGACCAAAAGAAGTCCAGGTTCAACGATTAAACCTTTAGTAGTCTATACACCAGCAGTCGAAGCGGGTTGGTCTCTTAATAAGGAGCTGGATAATCATACCATGCAATATGGTGATTATAAAGTAGACAATTACGCAGGAATCAAGACATCACCAGAAGTTCCAATGTATCAAGCCTTAGCCGAGTCTCTAAATCTTCCTGCTGTAGCGACAGTCAAGCAACTTGGTATCGATAAGGCTTTTGAATCAGGTGAAAGATTCGGACTTGATTTAACGAATGTTGATCGTGTGTTAGGTGTAGCTCTAGGTGGTGGGGTGGAGACAAGTCCGCTACAAATGGCGCAGGCTTATGCAGCGTTTGCAAATGAAGGTTTGATACCTGAAGCGCATTTTATTACTCGTATTGAAAATGCGAGCGGCCAAGTCATTGCAACCCACAAAAATTCTCAAAAACGTATAATAGATAAGTCAGTAGCCGATAAAATGACCAGTATGATGTTAGGTACTTTTACAAACGGTACAGGAATAAGCTCCTCGCCAGATGACTATGTTATGGCTGGGAAAACTGGTACAACTGAAGCAGCTTTTAACCCAGTATATACAAGTGACCAGTGGGTTATCGGATATACGCCTGATGTGGTGATAAGTCATTGGCTTGGTTTCCCGACTACGGACGAAAATCATTATCTGGCAGGTTCGACTTCGAATGGTGCTGCTCACATTTTTAGAAGTATGGCAGAAACAATTCTTCCTTATACACCAGGAAGCACTTTTACAGTTGAAAATGCTTATAAAATGAATGGTATTGCACCAGAAAACACACGGAAACAAACTACAAGTGATACTAGTACGCAGTCGGATGATATATTAGCAGATATTCGTGGACGAGCACAAAATCTGGTCGATGAAGCAGGCAAAGCTATTTCAGATGCTAAGATTAAAGAAAAAGCCCAGACAGTTTGGGATACCATTGTAGATCTGTTTCACTAATACGTTTATAAGCTAAAAGACAAGGATTCAAATCTTTGTCTTTTTTCACTCTCACTTGTCAGCATTCACAACTTCCATAACATTAGAGAGTAAAAAAAGCACAAGACAGAAACCAAAGCCCTTCTTTCCGCCTTTCTCTGCTATACTACAAGCAGAGAAAGGGGGAAAGCAAATGCTTGAAAAGTATTATGAGAAAGTAAAAGGAATTGTCCATAAATGTAGAAAAGATTACTATCTTCACCTGTGGGAAAAAGAGGATTGGGATCAAGAAGGACTGATCTGTCTCTATGAACTCCTCGAGGCCCATCCAGAACTAGTAGTAGAAGAAGAAAAGAAACTCTATGTCTACTTCAAAACAAAATTCCGCAATCGAATCCTAGATAGCGTCAGAAAACAAGAGAGTCAAAAACGTCGCCTAGACCGAATGGCCTATGAAGAAGTAGGGGAAATTAGCCATCGCCTACCAGAAGGAGGATTGTGGCTGGATGATTACTACGCCCTTCATGAATTGTTGAATACTTATAGGAGAAAGTTACCACAAGATAAGCAAGAAGCCTATGAACGCCTCTGGGCAGACGAACGATTTAAAGGCCGCAAAGCCCTTCTCAGAGAGCTGAAGGAAGTAATTCAGGAGAAATGAAAAAAAATTAAAAAAAGGTGTTGACAAAGTAAGAAAAGTCGGTATAATAGTAAGAGTTGAAAATAACAACTCCGGTCCGTTGGTCAA
>NZ_JALDUI010000018.1 GCF_023115445.1 Streptococcus sp. oral taxon 431
ACCTCTATTATACGACTTTACACAAAGAAAAGCCCTTAGAAACTTCACTTCCAAGGACTTTGTCTTCAATCTGAAGAGGCAGACGCCTCTTTTTTGTTTATCTATATCCTCACCTGTCTATCTTCTGACCGTTGTCCTGTGACAAACATGGTGAAGGTTGCCTTGCAGACATTTCGACCATCTTGGTTGATGATGTCAACATCAACGACACAAGTGGTACGTCCTTGGTGGACACATTCTCCTTTGATAGTGAGAACATCCCCTAGATTTCCTGCTTTCAGATAGTTGATGGAAGACTGGAGTGTCACCCCGTCTAATCCTAGCGAAATCACCACAAGACCACTGATTTGGTCACAAAGGGTAAATAGATAGCCTCCATGGGCATTTCCATAGTAGTTGAGTGAAGAGTCCACTACTTTTGTCGTCACCACCACGTGACCGTCTCTCATTTTTTCAATTTCGTAATTTTCAAAGGCAGATATAGCGTCAAAGTGAAAATCTTTCATACGTTCCTCCTGATATTTCAAACGACACTATGATACTACTTTTCAAGACTCTACGCAAGAGAGAAGCACTTATTCGGGTAAAATACCAACCTGCTCCACAAAGCGCATAAAGGCAGCTTGTCCTTCTTCTGTTTGCTTGTAAACTCCTGCATCTTCCAAAACTCGAGCAAAGATTTTTCCAACAGATTCTTGGACGATATTAAGAGCTTGGTCTTTGTCAGTCAATCCAGGATGGGATTCTTTCAACTCATCCGCCCATTTTTTGTGATAATCTGATACTGAAACATCCTCTCCGACTATATAAGTTGCTACTTGCTCCACTTCTTCCTTCAAGCGTGGTGGCAAGATTGCCAAACCCATGACCTCTATCAAGCCGATATTTTCCTTCTTGATATGTTGGACATCCTTGTGGGGATGATAGATACCATCTGGATGCTCTGGAGATGTTTGATTGTCCCGCAAGACCAAATCCAACTCAAACTGCCCATCACGCTTACGGGCTATCGGTGTGATAGTGTGATGTGGTGTTCCATTGCTTTCCGCCAAGACTTGGACACTTGAATCAGAGTATTGACGCCAAGCTAGTAAGATTTTCTCAGCAAGGTTGGTCAGCTCGTCTTTTGAATCTGACGTCAATCGAATCACAGACATAGGCCACTGAACAATCCCTGCTTTGACAGTTTCAAAACCTGCAAAGGTAAAGTTTTTCTGAATAGGAGCCACTTCCATTGGGAAAACATGACGACCACCTTGATAATGATCATGGGTCAGGATGGAACCACCCACGATTGGTAAGTCTGCATTCGAACCTGCAAAGTAGCCTGGAAATTGCTCCACAATTGCTAACAAACGTTCAAAACTTTGGCGACTAATGGCCATAGGACGATGCTTGCTATCTAGGAAAATACAGTGCTCATTAAAGTAAGCGTAAGGCGAATACTGGAAGCCCCACTCCTGCCCAGAAATATCAAAACGAATAATCCGGTGATTGCTTCTAGCTGGATGATTGACACGACCATGGTAGCCTTCATTTTCCATACAGAGCTGACATTGAGGATAGTTACTCGACTTGACCAACTTAGCTGCCGCAATCTCTTTTGGATCCTTTTCAGGCTTAGAGAGATTGATGGTAATCTCTAGTTCACCGTAGTCAGATGGTACACGATAAGCAATATTCTTTGCGATAGCCTTTAGTTTGATGTAGTCATTCTTCTGACTGAGTTGGTAGAAATCTGCAATTGCCTGCTCTGGTGACTGGGCATAGGTGTTCCAAAAATCACGATTAACCTGACTTGGACAAGGCGTTACCAAGTCCATGAGGTCAGCACCGAGAATCTCACGCGCAGCCTGACTATCTTCAATTGTTTCCAATCGAACAGCTTCCTCGACAAGCTGATCTTTTAGTTCAATCAAATCATCCTGGTCAGTCTCAACTTCAAGAACTCCATCTCCTACCAGTGCTAAAACACGATTGGTTAGATAGATTCGATCCAATTCTTCAAAGCTACTTTCTGCAATGACTTTGGTCACAAATTTTTCTACTAAGGTCACTAGATAACCTCCTTCTGACTATTCAAGAACGCGAGTTCCACCTGCCACTTCAGCGATATAGAAACTTGGAGCGTAACCAACGATTTCTTCATAGTGCTTGCCTACAGCTTCTTTAAAGGACTCAACAGCATCCTTTTGAACCAAGGCGATTGCACAACCACCAAAACCTGCTCCTGTCATACGAGCACCGAGAACACCTTCTTGAGCCCAAGCTGTATGAACAAGGGTATCTAATTCCAAGCCAGTTACTTCGTAGTCATGCTCAAGTGAAACATGAGAAGCATTCATCAAACGACCAAACTTGTCCAAATCTCCTGCTTGAAGAGCCGCTTGTGCTTTAAGGGTACGTTGATTCTCAAGAACTGCATGACGCGCACGTTTCAAGCGATTTTCGTCTTTGATCAGGTAGCTATATTCATCAAAAGCCCACTCATCCAATTCACCCAAGGTTTGAATATTTAAGGCCACTTGGAGTTCTTCTACTGCTTTTTCACACTCAGCTCGGCGTTCATTGTACTTAGAATCTGCTAGTTCACGGCGTTTGTTGGTATTCATGATAACAACAACATTGTCCTTCAGATCAAGGGGAACCAAGTCGTATTCTAAACTATTTGTATCCAGATAAATGGCACGTTGATCTGCCCCCATACCGATAGCAAATTGATCCATGATACCAGAATTAACCCCAATAAAGTTGTTCTCTGTCAATTTCCCGATTTTTACTAAATCTAAACGGTCCAATTTTAGGTCAAAGAGGTATTCTGCCACGACACCTGTCAATAGCTCCAAAGAAGCTGAAGATGACAAACCAGCACCATTTGGGATATTTCCAAATACATAGAAATCAAAACCTTTATCAATCACATGTCCAGCTTCTTGCAAGAAATGAAGGACACCTTTTGGATAGTTGGTCCAGTTGTGCTCTTTCTCAAACTTAAGGTCAACTAGAGGAACTTCGATAATGCCTTTGTCCTCAAAGTTTGCGGAGTAGAAACGCAAAACTTGGTCATCACGCTTACGTGCAGCTCCATAAGTTCCTAGCGAAATAGCAGCTGGGAAAACATGGCCACCATTATAGTCAGTATGCTCCCCAATCAAGTTGATACGGCCTGGTGAGAAGAAGGTTTGATCTGCTTCTTGACCAAAAACAGCAAGAAAGTCCTTGCGAAGTGCATCAGCAGTAAGATGTTGTGTCATATGAATTCTCCTTTGACAATTTGTTAGGTAAAAAAGTTTACCTTGTAATCGTTTTCTTCTATTGTACCCAAGGGTTTTGCTTTGGTCAACATTTTTACCGATATTTTACTAAACTATGAGTAAAAAGATAGAAAAATATGATATAATAACCTAAAAAGGAGGGGAATTATGGCTACACTCAAAGATATTGCTCAGTTAGCCTCTGTCTCAATCGCAACTGTATCCCGTGTCCTCAATCGCGATCAGAGTCTATCTGTCACAGAAGAAACCCGACATCGTATTTTAACTGTCGCCGAAGAACTAGGTTATACCAAACATCTCAAAACAGGTGAAAGTCACAAACTTAAACAAAAGATTGCTATTATCCAGTGGGTCAGCGAACAAGGTGAGTTGGAAGACCTCTACTACTACCAGATTCGACTAGGAATCGAAAATAGGGCACAAGAATTAGATTACGAAATCTTACGCTATTTCAATGATCAACCTTTTACGCTTAGCGAAGAAGTCATTGGAATTCTTTGTATTGGAAAATTTAGCAAAGCACAGATTGCATCATTTGAAGAGTATCAAAAACCTCTAGTTTTTCTAGATAGTGACACTCTAGCTTTAGGGCATACTTGTGTTATCACTGATTTTTCAAATGCTGTCAAACAAGTTTTGGATTATTTTATCAATCAAGGCATGGACAGGGTTGGAATTCTGACTGGACTCGAGATTACGACTGATCAAGAGGAACAAATCCATGACAAACGACTGGAAGCCTTTATCAGCTACACACAGGAACTAGGAATCTATCATGAAGAGCTGATTTTCCAAGGAGAGTTTTCTGCCCAATCTGGCTACGACTTAATGAAACATGCAATTCAAAACTTGGGTGAACAACTTCCATCTGCCTTTTTTGCTGCAAGCGATAGTCTGGCAATCGGTGCCCTTCGGGCACTTCAAGAAGCTAGTATCCACCTGCCAGAGCGAGTGAGTTTAATTTCCTTTAATGACACTAGCTTGACCAAACAAGTTTTCCCACCACTTTCAAGTATCACTGTTTATACAGAGGAAATGGGACGCACAGGCATGGATATCCTTAATAGAGAAGTACTCCACGGACGCAAGATTCCAAGCCTCACTATGCTGGGAACCAAACTGACTTTAAGAGAAAGCACCTTGCATTAAATATAACTGTTTACAATAAAAAATCCTAATAAGAGTTCACTCTCTATTAGGATTTTCTTTTCTATTCCATCACAATCATAGCTTTAATGGTCTTACGTTCATCCATATCTTTATAGGCTTGATCAATCTCATCTAAGCGATAACTATGAGTGAACACACGACCTGGATTGATGTCTCCATTAAGGACAGCCTTGAGTAAGAACTGTTTGTCATAGGTGGTAACAGAAGCTGCTCCACCTGCTACAGAGATGTTTTGGGCAAAGGTCGAACCAAGAGCACGGTTATTGTAGTGAGGCACACCAACAAATCCTAAGCGCCCTCCATTGTGAAGGACTCCCAGAGCTTGATCAACAGCTGCTGCGGTACCGACACATTCAAGAGCAGCATCCGCTCCGCCACCAAGGATTTCACGAACCTTAGCAATACCTTCTTGACCACGTTCTTCAACCACCGCTGTAGCACCGAATTCCAAAGCCAGCTTTTGTCGATCTTCATGACGGCTCATGAGGACGATTTGGGAAGCTCCACGCATTTTGGCTGCAATAACAGCACATTGTCCAACTGCCCCATCACCAATTACTACCACTTTGTCACCTGGTTTGACATGAGCCACACGCGCCGCATGGTAACCAGTTGGCATGACATCTGCCAAAGTCAAGAAGGATTTGAGCATGGCTTCTGTATAATCGCACGGTTGTCCAGGGACTTTTACGAGTGCCCAGTTTGCATTTTCAAAACGCATGTACTCTGCCTGCACTCCATCAGACCAGTTAGTTCCAATATGGCGATCACAAGTTCCATCATAGCCAGCGCGACAGGCGTCACACTCGCCACAGCCATGGGTGAAAGGCGCAATGACAAAATCTCCTGGTTTGACCGTTGTAATAGCATCTCCGATTTCTTCGACGATTCCAATAGCCTCGTGACCGCTATTTTGATGCCCCTTTTCAATGTCTGGATTACGGTAGCTCCAGAGGTCTGATCCACAAACACAGGTACGGACAATCCGGAGAACGACATCATCCGGCGCCTCAATTTGCGGACGCTCCACTTCGACAAGACCAACTTGCCCTGCTTTTGTATAGACTGTTTTCTTCATAAGAACAACCTACTTTCTATTGCTTACTCACCTTTAGTATACACTTTTATGAGTGAAATAGCATGCAAGATGATAGTAAATGTTTCCGCTAAACAAAATTGACTTCTAAGAACTCCATCATCTTATGAAAAGGCTAGAAGATTTCACCTGCTACTATAATAGTCAGACTAGCTGGTCTCCTTTACTTAGCTTAAAAATGATAGAAATCTTTCAGCTGTTTCTGGTTCTTGGTGATCATGAAAGAGTGTACGTCCTTGGTCCAATCCTTCTATGTTCTTCATTTCATCTTCTGTTAACTCAAAGTCAAAAATATCAAAGTTCTCTTGCATCCGTTCTTTACGAACAGACTTAGGAATAACAACCACGTCACTTTGAAGTAAGAAACGTAGAGCTACTTGCGCTACTGATTTCCCATGTTTTTCTCCAATTTCCTTCAACAAAGGAGTACTGAAGAAATCATTTTTCCCTTCAGCAAAAGGCCCCCAAGATTCAATTTGACAATTGTATTTCTCCAAATACTTTTTGGTCTCTTTTTGTTGATAGAAAACATGGGTTTCTATCTGATTAACAACTGGTTTAATCTCCACAAAATGCTGTAAATCGATAAAACGATTGGGTGAAAAGTTAGAGACGCCAATAGCCCGAATCTGCCCAGCTCTATAAGCTTCTTCCATGGCTCTGTATGTGCCATAGTAATCACCGAAAGGTTGGTGAACCAACAAAAGGTCAATATAATCTGTTTGTAGTTTTTCCAAGGATTCTTCGATAGAGGCTTTGGCCTTCTCATATCCTGCATTGCTGATCCAAATTTTTGTTGTAAGGAAGAATTCTTCCCGTGGAAGACCTGACTCCAAGATAGCTTCCCCCACACCTGCTTCATTGCCATAGATTTGAGCGGTATCAAAGGAACGATAACCAACCTCGATAGCCTCAAGAACTGCTCGCTTTGTTTCATCTACTGGAGTCTGAAATACTCCAAATCCAAGTTGTGGCATTTTGATATTGTTGTTTAAGGTTTTGTAAAACATATTTTCCCCTACTTCTTTTGATACTTTTAGTTTACACTCAATTTAAAGATTTGTATACTAGCAAATGAAAAATAGCATATATTAGGAGGAAAACACAGTATCAACCTTTCCAAAACTTCTCTAGTGTTCGTGACCTTTTATGCCCCCAATATCTTCAAGGCAGCGTTTGTGTTGATTATGATTCATTGGACTAGTATCCACTTCAATAGTAATATTGTGAACTCCACTTTGTCTTAATTGACTGCGAATAGCTTCTTTGCATTCTTCCATTCGTGCCCAATCCTCTAAGCATAGATGAACAATTGCATTATTTTCTAGACCATCCATGGACCAAATACTCAGTTGATTGATACTCTTGACATTTTCTAGTGATAATAAATCCTGCTCTAGCTTTTCACTATTAAGCCCCTCAGGAACCGCATCGAGAAATATCTTAATTGCAGACCAAAATCGTGGAATGGCTTTTGACAAGATAAAGAAGGAAATGACAAGTGATAAGAGAGGATCCAGAATATACCAGTCAGTAAATCTGAGGACAATGGCCATTAGAATGATGGCTATCCAACCCAGGGTATCTTCCAGAAAATGCAGGCTAAGGATAGACTCATTCTTTGTTTTTCCTTTACGAACCACTAAACTCGCTAGCACATTTATACTAACCGCAATAATTCCAAGCCAGAGGATTCCTTCATCATTGATAGGTTGTGGATGAAAAAGTTTCCTTATATTTTCCAAAATGACTAGAGCAGATCCTGTCATGAGAATCACAGCCGTTATCAAAGCTCCTAGAAGGCTAAATCGTTTGTAACCCAAGGTGTAATGACTATCCTCTTCACGATTGGAAATTGTTTCAAGAAAGGCTGATAGCCCAATTGCAATCGCATCTCCTAAGTCATGGACAGAGTCCGCAAGAACAGCACTAGAACCAAATACTCCGCCTGCAATAAACTCAACAATGGCGTAACTCAAATTTAAGAAAAAAGCCAGCCAAATAGCACGTTTTGAACTCATTTTTCCACCTTCCTTTGTTATAATGGGACTAGGAAAATTTTATAAAAAAGTTTTCTTAGTCCCACGCCCGTAATGCTGATTAGATGCTCTTCGAGCTAAATAGCGAAAGAAGTTCCCAATCAGCTACTGCATCAAACATATATTTCTATAAATATTCTGAGAAATGAGACTATTATCTCTTCTCTTCATTGTTATTATCCAATAAAATAAAAAGAAAGGATAGGAGCAAACTGTTCGGTTTGTAAGTTACTGAACAATTGATTCAAATTGTCTATATGAGTACTCAAGATCGTCGTATTACCAAGACTCGGAAAGCTATCTATACTGCTTTTTTACAATTACTAAATCAAAAAGATTATGAATCCATCACGGTCCAAGAGATCATCGACCTAGCCGACGTTGGACGTTCAACCTTCTACAGTCATTATGAAAGTAAGGAATTACTCCTAGATGAGCTCTGCCGTTATCTCTTTCATCATCTTTTTGAACGCGAGGAAAATATAACTACAGAGGATTATTTGGCTCACATCTTTTCACATTTTAAGAAAAATCAAGACCATGTCACCAGCCTCCTTTTCTCAAAAAATGACTACTTCCTCCGCCAATTACAGAAAGAATTGGAACACCACGTCTACCCCATGGTCGTAGAGGACTTGCAAGCTTCTTACCCTAATATTCCTGCTTCCTATCTCAAGCATTTTGTCGTAACTAACTTCATCGAAACATTGACTTGGTGGCTCAAAAAAGGGAAATCTTATAAGGAAGATCAAATAGTGAGATTTTACTTAGATGTCATGGAAATGACAACCAAACAAAAATAAATCATCATTATTCTAGCTAGAAAGGAAATCTTATGAACTTCGTTATTATTCTTGCTATTTTTTTAGCCTTCTTAGTCCTTTCTTTTCCTCTCCTTCATTTATTGGCTAGCCTTTCAGAATTAAGAAAAGGCAGGAATCTCCTAGGAAATCGGCTTCTCCTTATCGGAAGTAGCCTTGCGACCTTATCTATCTTCCTCTACTTCTTTTTGCCGATTGTCGCACTATCTCTTTGGCTGATTGGCTGTGGGGTAATTTGTTACGGAGCCTATTGGAATGACAAACAGAAAGAAAACTTTAAAAAGCTTCACCATATTATCAGAATTACATTTGCTATAGTATTAACACTTATATTACTTTTATTTTAATACAAAAACCCTATCTTGTCTTAAAAGCAAGATGGGTTTTTGTTAGTATAAAGTCTTTTCTACGTTTATTTTTGAAGAATTCCTTCTTGAAGGAGAAACTCACGCGCCACTTCTTCAGCTGATTGGCCTTCCACACCAACCTGATAGTTCATCTGACTCATCTGGCTCTCGGTGATTTTACCAGCTAGTTTATTAAGGACTGCTTCCAACTCAGGATGTTTTTCGAGTAATTCAGCTCTCATGAGTGGCGCACCTTGATATGGCGGGAAGAGATGTTGATCATCTTCTAAAATCATCAAGTCATAACGAGCAATTTCAGCATCTGTCGAGTAAGCATCTGTAATTTGAATGTCCCCTGACTGGATGGCTTGGTAGCGAAGAGCTGGCTCCATTGTTGCCACATTTAGATTCAATCCATAAACAGACTGTAAGCCCTTGTTTCCATCCTCACGGTCGTTAAACTCCAGAGTGAATCCTGCCTTGAGCTGTCCTTCCACTTTTTTCAAGTCTGAAATCGTCTTAAGTTCATATTCTTGCGCAATTTTTTTGGGAACTGCTATAGCATAAGTGTTTTGATAAGCCATGGGTTTAAGAAAGGCTAGTTGATCCTGTTTGGCAATGCCGTCACGAGCCACCTCGTAGACCTTTTCCGGGTCATGCCCAATTTGTGGCGATGGTTGGAGGAGACTCTCTGTCACTGTTCCAGAAAATTCTGGATAGATATCAATGTCCCCTTTTTTCAGCGCTTGATAAAGGAAATCTGTCTTCCCAAAGTTAGGCTTGACCGTCACCGTCATATCCGTATTTTCCTCGATGAGAAGTTTATACATATTCATGAGAATCTCAGGCTCAGGTCCCAACTTCCCAGCTATAACCAGATTTTCTTTTTCTTTCTTAGGAATCATGCTTGGAGCATAACTAGCTCCCAAACCAAGCACCATAACAGCAAAGGCTGCAACAATTGTACGCAACTTTGCCTTTTCCAACCATTTGAGAACAACATTAAAGAGAATGGCCAAGATAGCCGATGAAATAGCCCCGATTAAAATGAGACTAGCATTCCGACGATCAATTCCCAAAAGGATAAAGGAGCCCAATCCCCCAGCTCCAACAAGAGCGGCTAGAGTTGCTGTCCCAATGATCATAACAGTTGCTGTACGAACCCCCGATACAATGACAGGCATGGCAAGTGGAATTTCAAACTTCTTGAGTCGCTCCCACTTGGTCATTCCAAAAGCAATCCCTGCCTCCTCAAGACTAGGATCAATGCCGTTCAGTGCTGTGATTGTATTTTCCAAAATCGGAAAAATAGCATAGATGACAAGAGCTGTGAGTGCTGGTAAGGTCCCAATCCCCATGAAAGGAATAAAGAGCCCCAACAAAGCCATTGAAGGAATGGTCTGAAAGATACCCGCAACTTGTAGCACCCAGTTCGCAGCTTTTTTGTGGCTATTTAGATAAACCGCAAGTGGGATGGTCAGAAAAATAGCAACCAATAAGGTCAAAAGCGATAATTGTAAGTGTTGCCCAAGAGCGGTTAACCATTCCCCAAAACGCTCTTGAAAGGTTGAAATCAAATTAGACATGAAGGCTACCTCCAAATAAGTTTGCTACAAAGTCTGTCGCAGGCGCTTGTAAAATTGTTTCAGGTTCTGCGACCTGGCGAATTTCTCCATCCTGCAAAACTGCAATTCGATCCCCTAATTTCAAAGCCTCATCCGTATCATGAGTAACGAAGATGGTGGTCATCCCGAACTCCTTGTGCAAATCCTTGGTGAGAGCTTGCAACTGCTTGCGAGAGATAGCATCCAAGGCTGAAAAGGGCTCATCCATCAGCAAGATTTTTGGTTCCCCAATGATGGCTCGTACAATGCCAATCCGCTGTTGCTCACCACCAGATAACTCGCTTGGTAAACGATGAGCATAATCTGCCGCAGGAAGCCCCACTTTGGCTAAGAGTTCTTCGGTTTTAGAGGCAATTTGTTCCTTGCTCCAACCCTTCATCTCAGGAATCAATGCTATATTTTCCTCAACCGTCAAGTTAGGAAATAGGGCAATAGCTTGGAGGACATAGCCAGTACTGAGACGCAACTCCCGTTCATCATAATCCTTGATGCGTTTTCCATCCATATAGATATTGCCATCTGTCGGCTCCAAGAGTCGGTTAATCATCTTGATCATGGTGGTCTTACCAGATCCTGAAGGACCCACTAGCACCATGAATTCTCCATTTTCAATGCGGAGATTGACATCTTTTAAAATATTTTTATCCGTGTAGCGCAAGGCTACATGTTTGTATTCAATCATTTTTTTCCTCAATAAGTTTTCTATCTCTAAGAATATCCAAAAGGCTGCTTGCTGGATGCCTTAGGACTTTTTCGATATCTGTTGAAACCCCAGCCTGTTCGCCAGCTTTAATCGCTGTATAGGTACTGACCCAGGCATCGTACTCCCAAGTTTGTGCTGGCCATTTTTTTCGTGACTCATAGGCTTCTTCTACTGATTCATCTATATACGTGATGTCCTTACCGGTCTGATTTGAGAGAAGTGCTACGATTTCTTCCATGGAGAGATCCTCTGGCCCTGTCAAATTCAAGGTTTGATTTTCCCACTCCTTAGGATTTAAAAGAATTTCTGCTGCAACCCTAGATGTGTCCTTACGGGCAACAGCTGACACAAGGCCGCTGCCAGCCGGACCACGAATCTCTCCATTTTCAAGCGCCATATCAATCAGAAAGTCCAAGTAAAAATTATCTCTCAAAAAAGTGTAGGTGAACCCTAACTCCTTGATATAGGCTTCCGTCTGGGCATGATCTCGAGACAAGGTAAAAGTTGCCTTCTCATCTGCCCCATAAAAGGAGGTATAAACGATATGTTGCACCCCTGCTAGTTTTGCAGCATCTAAAAACTCCTTGTGCTCCTTGACACGCTCAGGATTTTCCCTAGCAGAAACCATCAACAAAGTATCGATCCCCTTCAAGGCTTCAACCACCTCTGGAGTATTGGTATAGGATATTCTACGGATTTCCGCAGACGCATAAACTTTTGCACGCTCTGGGCTTCTTGCTAGATGGACAGAAGCGATTCCTTTTTTATCGACAAGATCAGCCACATAGGAACCTAATTTTCCTGTTACACCTGTAATTCCGATCATAACTGTCACTTCCTTTCCCTAGATGTCATTCTCTTTAGCTTTTAGATTTGTGATAACACGCTCTTGATAAGCTTCAAATTCTTGGATTTCTTGATCCGAAAAGCCTTGATAAAAAATCTCTCCCAGTTCTTTGCTGACACGATCTCCAATTTCTTTTTGCGCCCAACCGAGGTCTGTCAAAGAGATATATTTTTTCCTTTTATCCTGCGTGCAAGGTTGAATCGTGACCAAGCCTTGTTCTTCCAATTTCTTAACCATACTGGTCAATGTATTATTGGCTAGACCCGTCGCAAGAGCGATATCGGTCGCTGTAGCACACCCCAACTCTTGCTTCCACAAAATCGTTAAAATTTTTCCCTGTTCACTTCTGTATTGAGCATCTGGTTGCTTGCTCAATAGTTTTTGAAAGATACGCCCATTCAACAATCGAATCTGTAGAGCTTGGTAGCCTCCTAACATTTTGTCCATTTTGTCTCCTTTTTTGTTCTATATCGAACCTTTTGAACTATTGTAACACTCTGGATTACATCTGTCAACTGTTTCGATATAGAAATAATAAAAAACTTCCTACCCAAAAGTAGAAAGTCATCATTTTTATAAAATCAAACATGCATCACATATGAAGCATTCCTCTTAAAGAAATTACTATGTACCAGATAAGGATCATACTTAGAATTTTGACTATAAACCAGCCATAAGGGAATGATAAAAATTTTTATATAGTAGAGTAAGCAAAAAAGTAAAAAAGAACTAAAACTAAGAGTTTTTAACTCAAGAAAGTAAAGATAACAGACAATTGATGTATTCAATAGAATATTAAATCCCGTAGCAAAACTAGCTGATAAGATATTCGTCTTGATCTGAGGATTAAAAAGTTTGACAAGAAACAAGGCTAATAAAGAAGTATTATAGATACAAATTGGCTTGTAATCATGACGATAGGGAAATAAAAACAAGAACAAAGAATGCTATAGTGGATTGAACTTAGAGTAGTACAATATAGATTCTAAAACATTTTTAGAAATTAATTTGACTTTCCTAACCTCTTTGTTCACATCTTATTTTAATCAACTATACAAATATCCTCCTATTTTCCATAAAAAAGCAGACAAATGTCTACTGGGAATGTTGAGTTTTGGCAAACGACTGGGAATGATGATGCTATAGATTCCTTATCTCAAATACTGCCGTATGAATCCACTCGTTATTCATTTGAAAGTCATTTTCTATGATTTTACTAAAGGTGAAACCGTTTTTTAAAAGCACTCTCTGAGAAGCCAGATTGTCCCTTGCCGTCCCTGCGATAATCTTATGTAAACCATAAGTAGTAAAGGCCTTTTCTAAAACGAGTTTAACTGCTTCGCTTGCATATCCTAAATTAGTAACATTTTCTCCAATCCTATATCCAAGTTCTGCTATTTTTCTATCCTTCCCTAAAACACTTAAATTGATTCTTCCGACCATAGTACCTTGTGCATCTCTAATAAGATGCATATAGACATCATGATTCTCTTGTTCCCTTAACAATTCCCTTGTAATTTCTTTAAAACCTTCTAAGTCAAAATAGTGAGCTGGTCTAGGAGGTAAATTCCGCTCAAAATACTCCCGATTTTCTTTTTCAAAAGAATAAACATCTATGCTATTTTCTTCAGACATCAGCTCTAAACTTATCATTGTAAACCATTTCCTATCATTCTATAAATTCAAATGTACTCATGTTCACACAAAGTGACATTTAAAGAGATATCTTAATTTTTTCATATCGTATCTACATTATAACACAACATATAACACAACATACTATGAAGAAAAATAATATCCATCAAGGTCCTCATAAATTCCAACATCTTGCTAAACAAGCTGGAACGCTTATGGAAGCTATTTCGGAGGCACTAACACGCAGTGATTCAGGTACAACTCGAATTTATGTCAATGCTCCTGGCAGAACAAATGCATCGCTTATCCTGCCATTTAGTCACCGCTCAAACTTTAACTTGACATCTAGAAATTCCAATCGTGGGTTTAGCATATTTCAAAGTAAGATGAAGTTTTCAAGGGTGCGACCAGTTATCTTTGTAAAAACATTTAATAAAAGTCACTCGTCCAGAAGGGTACTTGCTTATATTCTTCTAAAGCCAGAGAAAGTTTCCTATTTCCAAATTCAATCTCAAAATAATCGTATAAGTCTTTGCCATAATAAATAATATCTAAATCCACTACTGATAAAATCGGCATCTCCTGATTCTCATAACTAGGGAGAAAACGATGCCCATATAAGGGGATTAGTCGAGGTGCTGCTTCTAACATTTTCCTGATTTGAATATTTCTGTCCAAGAGTGTAGTTGGCTCGCTCCCCCAAGAGGCATCCCACACCAGTTCATCCAAACTTTCCAAAATTCCATCATAGGGAGCAACTAGGCTCCATTTTATATGTTCTATATTTTCAGCTGAGAAATTTCTCCAGTTATAAAAACCTTCTGAAATAGGCAATAATTGTTGATAGACTGCCAACCACTGCTCAGGAAATTCAATTCCATAGATTTTCTCGACTTTTTGTATTTCTTCATCACTTAGACCTGGTTCCAAAGAAATCCCATTCTCGAGCAATAGCGTCTTAATCCTATCGATTTTCAAAAGATCTCCAACCATTTTTCTCCTCCTATTCACTCCCTATTTTATGGAGATTAGATCACATGTCACATCTTAGCTAAATTAAAATGACTTCAAAAAATCAACAACCCCATCATGTAATTGTATATTCCCATTTAAAACTTCCTTGCTCTCTTTATCAGATAACTCCAAGTTCATGTTACGATAGCCATCCAACAATTCCATCATCAAAACCAAAGTATCATAACTAACATTAAAAAGCAGTTCTTCTTTAGTTAAATCACTCTGATGGATATTCATATTTACAGCTTGCTCCTGGATGATTTTTAGTTCTTGGAAAAATAGTGCTTGCTGATCTGTCATGCTTTATCTAGTCTTTCTACTTTTATTATGGGTATGTTGAACTTCCTTATCGCATAGGATGAAGATTCAAGTTATCAAAATTCTCTCTTTGACAAATGAAGATTGTTCCTGTCATAAGATAAATTTCTTAAATAATTCTGGAATTCCACCTGCTTGTATAAATAAAGTCTTTACAGCAAAATCATTATCGCAAAAAACGATTTCTTGAAAGACATTATCAATTCTCCACTCGATATCTGTATAGAGAATATCATTATTTTCGACATTAACTATTTCAAACCAACCTATTGTCACTCCATAAAAAATAATCTCTTCCAATATCTGAGGCGAATATCCTTTATTTTTAATAAAAAACGAAAATAAAGTCGAAATAATAGCATCTTCTTCAGCTATCGAGAGTAAGAGTTCTCTTAAATCCTCAAAAGTCATTTTATTTACCTCCAGTCAAAGGAATTCTGCCTTCACTTGCAGATAATCTTGTTTTAAATTGACTCAACTACAAGGTTAACACTAGCACCAAGCCACTATCGCGCAACTACTAACAATCTCCTTTGAGGATTCAAACAAGGTATTGATTTCAAAACTGAATCCCTATCTAATCAGATATACTTACTGGATAAATGAAATAAGTACGAATTGCTATCGTTTATCATTAGATATTCTAAAATAGCCATTATACTACTCTTCAAAATTCACCTTTAGCCAAAAAGCTTCTATATCACCCTTCTCATTTAACGCTGCAATACAATCTGGATAAAACTCAACATACTCTACCGAATCTGATAATTTTTCCTTACCAAAATAAGTATATCCTCTGCTTGGTGAATAATAACTTACCCAACTATCTGATTGCACAAATCGAATACTATCCCCTAAATCTAAATGACATTCATCCAATAATAGAATAATACTCCCTTTATTCGAGTTAGGAACAAGAACATCTCTTTCTTCTGCTTTTAATACCTGAGGAAAAAATCCAAAAATTTGTACGCACGCATTGCTTTCTGAATCAAAGCCAAGTTGGAGTGTGTCAAATAATATGTAGTAATCAGAATTTTTTATAGGTATGGAATCAAAACTATATTCTTCTGGTCTATAAACTAATCGTCTATAGTCCATATCATATTCTTTTGTAATTTTAAACATATATAATCGCCTTCTAAAATTAAAATGGACAATAGGTTTTGTAGCCATATCAACCACTAACTTAAAATTTCTAGCACTTCATCCAATATGAGCATCTGAAGTAGCCAGCGATCATCCCTTGACCAAGTATTATCTTTTGAATCATCACCAGCGCTCGTAGGTTTAGTTCCTCTGGATCACTACCCTTGATTCCAAATCCTAAAATCCCACTCCACCTGTAATCTGGGTAATGAGTTCTAAATGTTCTTTTATGCCAACCTTGTCAATATTGACTAAATCCCTTTTTCCTCCCAGTACAAGAAGAGGAACAAAGCCAAAGCATTGATTGTAATCCAAGCTCCCATACTCCTTAACCGCTTCTTCATATAAAGGAATATCAAAATAATCCTTTAACAACTCTTCATCCTTTAAATCTTCTAGAAAATAGTACATATCTTCTAAAATAGTGGTGAAATTTTCCTCCTTGTATTCTACAATTCTCAGATAGTCTCTTTCCTCCAGAGTGATAATGTCCCCAAATGCAGTTATAAAAATAGGAATCGATAAATCACCTCTAAAATAGGTCTTTTGCACAAATTCTACATATTCTTCTGGATTGATAATTTTTAGATAACCATCAAGTAAAAATCCCAGTCCATATTGTTGCCACAATTCCACTAATTCATCTGGAACTTTTGAGGCGTACTTTTCAATGACTTCTTCTGGCATAGCTGCAAATTTGGTAAATTGTAAGTTCATTTTTTCTCCTCGTGTTCCTTTTAAAGTTTATATAACTCACTATAAGTAAAGTTTTCGCGATTATAGTAGCTAGTTTTATTATAAGTTTACGAAAGGTTTCTTCAAGTCGATATACTTCAGGATATTGTACTGTATGATTTAATCTATGCTACGATAATTGTGACATGATAGTCCAAAACACATCAAAATCAATTTGTTCAATATTTGAAAGATCATCCAAACCACCTAAAAATAAAGGTACTTTATAACCAATGCATTGATCATAGGAAGGAGAGGTTCCTCCTTGAGAAATATACTCTTTGTAAAAATCTAAAGCAAATAGCTCATCAGGATATTCTGGAATTTCATTATTCAAAAACTCCTTAATACCTAGTGGAATCTCTAAAATCTCATGACTTCCTGCATCACACATATATATTTTTGAATCACTAGTATCAGAACTAACAAATATCCTGCCTAACCAATCAAAACCTATAACTCGTATATCATCTGATAATTCAGAAAAGCATGACTGTACTAGTCCTTTAAAGTATTCTAAATTATTAGAATCAACAACCCTAAATAACCCACTACCAAAACTTTCCTTAGAATAGTTCATAATAAAATCAAGATAAATATCTTCTGAACGCTTTACGTAGCCTTTATTCTCTGAACCAAAAAATTCTAAAAATGAATTAAACATGTCTTTTTCTCCTAATCTTCAATTGTAAACTTCCCAAATACCGTTCCATCTGGATATTTTGGAAACATAAATTCCTATTTACACTTCTATCCAACGGATTGATATTTTAACTATATCATAAATCAACAATTCAAACAATATAGTAATTGTTTGAATCAGAGTCTGAACCATCAACCTTTTTATCTCGTTACAAAGCAAATGTAGATTTACGATTCACCTGTATTTTAACTATAACTGCTTCAGTAAAAGCTTGGATTTTCGTGTAATGCCTGCGCTCTTTGTTCATCAGTTTAGCCATCTTTAAATTCCAAATTGTTAAATCAAATCCAGCAGCTCCAGTCAGCTCCCCAGCGAGCTCATCTCTTTTGATTCCTAGCCAAGTGTTACGTTCGCCAATCTTATAATAGCCTATCAAATCTCAATACTCTTCACAGATAACTTCAATGTCTTTTTCTGAAATAGTTCGATTAGATTTTAGGATAAATTTTTTAATACTATTTATATCCTCATCTGTCAGATATTCCACGCGAAATTCAATGATAAAATCGACGATATCGTTATTTCCTGAAATAATAATCATCGCATCTTCAACAACTCTTCCTAAAAATATTTGCCCCACATGCAAATATCCGGTAGCTGGACTCGAAAAATACTGATCCCACTTTATATCACTTGAATAGCTTAGTTCCTGGTTCTTATAATAAAAGTGAGAAGTAATAATCTGATGGCTAACATCTAATAAATTCAATAAGCTATCTATCATGCTTACATCTGCTATCGCTATTCTCAATTCAACACTTAACATCACTTCATTCCTATTTATCAATATTCAGTAATAAATTACACGTTTTTTCGTTGTTCTTCGATCCGTTATGATAACAGTTTAGCTACACTTTACTCATTCTACAGTTTCATTATCCTGCCAAAAGAACTGAGCATCCTTTAACTCAAGATGTTCTATCTGAATATCACGACAAACAATTGTCATTTGCAACAAACCAATATCAACTATACACTTCACAAAATCAGGATTCTCCTCATAAATTTGTAAAGAAATTTCTTGACCATGATGATGCAATTCCCCTCTAGTCATATCTTTAACGTGTTGATCTTTTCTCCACTGGATGTCTAAAGCATCATTGCTATACTCTACTTTTGCGCATACTAAAAACTTAATTTCCCAGTATTTTTCTTTGTTATGATAATCCTCTATGCATACAGAAACTTCATCGCCAAAATAGGATATCTTTAAATCCAGTATCCCCATTTCCCAATAATCTAGTTCTTCAAGCTCTTTTTGCTTAGTAGATAAATCAAATAGCAACAAGATTTTTCTCCTTCCCATTTATCCCCAAATAAATTCCTCATATATTTATAGATGACTATTTTCATAAATGTCGCTAAACTCCCCCAAAGTTCACACTAACATCAAGTCACCATCTATCTTGAAGATTACACTCCTCAATGTATTCTAACCAGGCATCAATGGTGGGGAAAACTTCCCTTTGTTCCCATCCTGAATCAGCAAAGTCATGGATGATATGCACTAGAGTACTATCAACATCTTCAAAACAGGCGATATCATCATTATCACCTCTCCTTGCAAATGGATATAATGTTCGCTCAGGATATCTTGTTTGAAGACCTTGAAATCTTCTCACTATTTCATCGTCATTCATCAAGTACCATACACCAAAATCAACCCTACCATCGGAAACTAAATCCTTTAATGATTGTGGATAGGAAAAAAAAGAATGATTAAATGTAATATTTGACATGAATGTTCCTCCTCTAACTATTGAAAAATGGCAAATACTGGTTACCTTTCTGCCCATCTAGCTAATTTGATACAATAATCTTCGATTAAAGCTTCTGTGTCATACATTTTTAGAATGTTCTCAAAATCTATCGCTGATATTTCAGACACATCAAACTCACCTGTAGCATTTATTGCATCAAAATCACTTGGATATGGAGCTTCTCCCAACTCCAAGGGGGTCCGATTATCAAAGTAAGCTACATGTCCATCATGATATATATCTAATCGTTTTGTTTCAAATCGTTCTGCGTCTATTTCTGAGTACATTATAATCGGATCATAGTCATTCCTATGATTCCAAATTGTTTTATAATACAACATCCAATCCCCCTAATTCCCTAGCTAGCTATCCAGCCAAAATCTTCTTTCTTTAGATACCGCCCATATCATAAGCTAGGCAAGTCTTTCGTTCAATCTACTCAGTGATGACATTATCCACTAAGAAAACTACCATCTCCCATCTCTATGTGGTAATAGTAACAGTCAACTGTACAAGATCATCCATAAAATTCAATTTCCCAAGTAGTACTATCGTATATTTCTACTCTTACTTGCAAAGCTTCTGCACCTTTTTCTATCATTTCAAATTCAACAGGACTTGTAGAGGAAACAACTATTAAATTATTTATATCCTCTATTTCCTTTGAAAATTTTAAAAGTCTATCCCAACTCATTTGATAGCCATATTTTGAATTTAAGACTAAATCTTCAAATTCCGACATAGGCAGATTATTTGGAGCTTTTCCTACAGCATCACATTCAAAGATATACCAATCTTCATTATTAGATGGTATTTGGGAAAGAATCTCAAAAAAAGTCAGCTTTTGATTATCCTTTAACAATTGTCCACTTATTTTCAACTCGTATTCTCCTAATTTTCTGTGATAAGGTCCATCTACAATTCTTTCATCTGTCATACGGTCCAAAACACAGTTTACTAAGACTTGTTCCGATAGCTACTTTTAAAACAGGTTTAATGGCTCCCACCTACTAGGCTAGTAAACCAATCATCATAAAATTGTTTCTGTTCTGCGACACTGACACAGTTTAAGTTTGGTTTATCTTGGTCAAAAATCTCATAAACATTGTTTAAACTGGCTTGTTTTCCCATTTCCAAGAAATAGGCTTTTTCTCCTCCAAAATTCAGCTGCATCGGAGAAGGAAATACACACTTGTCAGCTCCATTGCATTGGAGAATCCCGCCTTCCTTTTCCAAATCCAGACGATAGTTCGTAAGCGCCTCAAAGAAAGAGTCGGCTTCATAACGTTTAAAACCCGAATCTCTATCAATATCAAGAATACATAATTCTTCGCTATCTCTAATAAAAATCTGACACGTTTCTATTCTATTCTCATTTTTATAATAAATTGGCAATAAAACTACTCTCATTTCTCACCTCTGCTGATTTTATGTAATAACTTGAATAAGATGATCAACTTTTGGGATAGACTTAATAAACTGCAAGATCATTCCATTTTTCTAATAAGGTCTCACCATCGATTAATGGTGCTGATAAAAGTTCCTTTGGGCTATAAAAAATGTGATAGTCTTCCTCAGAAACCGTAAAATATAACTCCCCTAAGTCTTTCCTTTGACTGATATAAAACTTTCTATCTTGATAATATAGAACAAACTCTTCCCCATAGGATAAGCATTTCTTAAAAAACTCATATGACATCTCTTCATCTCGTTCCATTATTACTAAATTGACCTCTCCATTGTATTCATTCACCACAAGTGCCAGCTGGAGGAGTTCCTTATCTTTTTGGTATTACTTTCAACCTCACTATTAATTGAATACATTTATGACTTATTCCTCCAGAAAAAATCATGTTCTGATCGTTTGATTCTTTCAACAGTAACATCCCTAGAAATGATATTGAACTTGACTAATCCTTCTAAAACTATCCTGGTTTGAAAAAAACTGTCATCGTAATATTCAAGAGATATCTCTTGACAGGTATACAAGTGATTTTGTGTAAAATCTTTTACTTTAAATTTTTTGCGATTTTGTGCATCCGTCTCATAATTCAGTGCTGCACAAGCAAGGAAACTGACTTTCCAACATTCCTCTAAATCTACTTTATTCTCATGATAACTTTCTATATATAGATGAACTTCATCACCAAAATATAATATTTGTAAATCTAGAATCCGACCATCCCAATAGTCCGTCTGATTTATCTTATCTTGTTTTTCCCTTATTTCAAATTCTCTCATGTCTATTTCCTTCGCTTATTACAGTAACAACTACCATTCCGATTATGTCATCGCTACAATGGATATGCAGCAGTTTTTTGCCCTATCAAAGCCATACTCTAGTCTTTGACCTTTGGTGTTCTGATTGATTTCAGTTTGATCTGAATCCTATCGTCAAAAATACTTATAAGTCTTAAAATTTTTGTCACTTTAAAAGCACCATAGATATTCTTAATTGCCAAAGTATCCGAATTCTAAAACTTCAATAGTCACTTAAAATCAATCTTCCTCGCATGATGAAGCAAACAAGGAAACCTACAAACTAGAAATCTCAACACTTTTCCACAGAAATTGCATGTTCAAAGCCCAAAATATTATCAAAAGACGATAATTTGCTAAACTATATGCCAATACTCTGTAGTTCGAGTAGACAATTCTTTAAATAATATACTGAAAATCTCACTTGATACAATTCATTCATAAGGGTTGGATGACGACTACCACAATTTGAATGTTCAAGACGGATAAAGACTGTTAAAAAAAGGAATTCAAAACCCAATTGTCTAATAGATCAATCCAACCTTGAAGGCAAGTGACATCGTAATCCCTCATCAATTTATTTCAACAGAAAATCTCTTATTCTAAGCTATTATAGCATTCTTTCAAGTAAAGTTGTATGGGCTTTTCTAAAATTCATCAAAAAACACCTCATGGTGTGAACCATGAAGCGTTTCGAAAGGTTGGTGCAGTCGTATTGATTAACGTTTTGAGACAACTGACTTTGTCAGGTTGCAGAACATTTTCGTATAAAAGCAACATCTGAGTGCTCCTCTGTATGAAGTGTAAAATACTTTATAAGTTCAATGGAAGCTATTCATGTTAGGCTAAACAATTTTCATTACCTTAAAGTGCCCCTCTGGATAATTGCCTTGGTAACCAACTGGAATGTAGCCTCCCTCATAAATTAAAAGCAAATCATCATGAAAGGCAGACTCTATCCCAAAATCGTCTTGCAATAATTTATAGTTTCTAAGAGTACTTACATCAAATAAAATCGAATCTATGCATGTCTGTGGCAAAAAATTTTTCTGTAAGTATTCTTTTAATATAGGTTCAATAGATTTACGAAAGTAGGCTGCATTTTCATTCCAGATTTTTCCTATTCCAGCTCTAACTTCACCTTTGTTCTTAAGTAAGAATTCACTACGAAATTCCCAAACAAGTTCTTCCCATTCACTAGACTCTATATGTTGCAATCCTTCAGTCCTATCTAATATTTCTATCTCAAAGGGAATTTCCATATTACCTTCTCTAAAACACTCAAGAATATACTTCATATCCATATATTTTTCTTTCATTTAGAAAAACCTCATTTCTTTTTCGATAATAGAATGGGCATTGTAATGAGGACTACCGCTATCTTTTCTTAGATTGCCAATTAAGGGAACAGTCACACAGTCATTATAACTATAATTTGAAGTATTTTTCTTCATCATATAACAGACGTACTATAAATATTCAACTCTAAAATTATAGTTCAACATCCATTCTATAGTATAGATTTTTTTATCAGCAGTTCTATAAACATACAGATTCTCATTAGATTTCATCAATTGATCCATATCAACGAAAGCGTCATATATATCTCTCCCTTCCTCACAAAATTGGATTCTTACAAAATCTCGTATTTCAATTCCAAGTGAGTAGTTATTCCCAATTAATAAAATTAATAATTCTCCTTTATTGTTCATCCTTAAACCTGATAAATAATTATCTTTCGGAATAGATAATTTCTCCCAATTATCAGAAACGATCTTATCTGACGATAAATATTTTGTATGTTCAATATTATAAGCAGTAGGTGATGTATCAATTTGCGGGGAAAAATCAGTTACAATATCTATTATAAAGCAATCACTAATCAATAGGTAACGTTGTATTTCTTGTACTTGATGATTACTTTCTAATTCATAAAGCCCTGCTTCAAGATTTTCTAAATTGTGACCGGAGAAGTGATGTTTATTATATACATAACAATAATCTACATATCCAAAATTAATGAAAGTATGATTATTTTTAGATTTTATAAAAACTATAGTATCCTCATTATCTGAAATAATACCAGATTCAAGCATTATTTCCGCTCCTTTAGAAAAAGAAAATAAAGTTTTAACTTCCATAGATTTACTCTCCATATCTAATTTCATATGAACCCCCTCCTTTTGATTACCTTATTTGAAATTCCAGGTGTTGCTCCTCGTTTACTTGTGCTTCCACGCCTAACAACAACCTTTGTTCCATCGCTTAAAATACCCACATACCCTTTACCAAAGTCAGTATTAATTTCCTTTATATTTTCTAAAGGTAATGAATTGAAATCTTCAAGTGCTTTTTCAAGTTTCCTTAATTTGCTAGCCTTAGCTACAGGATAGAGATTACTTGCAATATCAACAACTAATACTCTTAGAAAATCTCTTCAAACTACGTCAGCTTAGCCTTGCCGTACTCAAGTACAGCCTTCGGGTCGCTTCCTAGTTTGCTCTTTGATTTTCATTGAGTATAACTCTACACCTGCTACCCAACGATTTGTATCTCCATCCGTTAAAGGATCTTTCCTAGTAACTAAACGTTCTCCATTATTCCATCCTATTCATTCAACTGCTAAAGTTGGAAGCTTAGTCTTATTTTCTTGGTTAAACTTCGCAAATTTTACATTAGATGCATAGGCATTTTCCTCAGGAGTCATTGGGGGAGCCTTTAGATACTCCTCCAATGTCATTTTATCAATTCGCTCTTTCTGATTCGGTCTAAGTCCATGTCTTGCCGCATCTTCATACTTTCTAAAGTCAGCTGTAGATAGGGTTTTGTTTACGCCCTTATCGGAAGCATCGGTTGTTTTGGGATCACAGACATGTTTCTAAGTTCGACTTTTTACTTGATTCCAGACTCTTTTATTTATAATCAACTTTCATTTTAAAAACTATAAATTTGTTCGATAAATTTTTTACTCTAATATTAAAATCTATTTTGGAGTTAAACGTAAAAAGAAAAGATTGAGATGTATCCATAATAATACCTTCGTGATCGACACCGATGCCATTATGAGGATTCTCTAACACAACGATTTTTGTTGTTTCTGTTTCCGAATCGTATTTCCAGTGTTCAACCTGACTTTTCTCAATATTATAATGTATACTATTATCATAGTCAGACCAACTCCTCCCGTATGATAACTTTACCTTACCATCTGTACTTAGACGAGTTAATTGAATATCCGTATAAGAATCTAAGCTTACTGAATTCCCTTTAATGACTATATCTTTTTCAGAGTTTGGCAATAAAATATGATATCCTCTTGTTGATTCCTTAAAAATCATGACTATTACTATTATTATCAATAAAAAATACATTTTTTTCTCATTCTATTTGTTTCTCTTTCTAACCTTATAATCATTGATTCCATCTTGTATCATGTCAGAATCTCCAGAATTATCAAGGTATGATCTGTTTGGGATATCTTTAATGATTGACCACGCTCCTACTTCTTTATTATTTAGATCAGACCATACCTGCGCTAGTCCAGCAGCCGATTTCAAATAGGCGTCCGTAGATTGTAAATATCCTTTTCCAACATAACCGTATAAATAATTACCCGCATAATCATTCTTGACGCCTCCACACTAATTACCATCTCAGAGAACCTCAATGTTAAAATCTTCCGCTAATATCTGTACAGCATCTTTTTCACTCTGTACTGTTTTCCATCAATATGTAGATAAAAATTTGAACATTAAATATCGTTTCTCTATTTTTGTTATTTTTCTATCTACATTCACCTGATTTTCCCTTATAAATTGTTCACAATGCTTAGTTAGTTGTGTAATACAAACTAGCTTCTCTTCCTTTGATTCTTAGAACAGTTTATCTATAAAACATCATTATCCTGCCAAAAGAACTGGGCATCCTTTAACTCGAGATGTTCTATCTGAATATCACGGCAAACAATTGTTAGATCCATAATACCTAGATCAATTCTGCACTCTACAAAATTTTTATCTTTAGCATGCGGAATCAACGTAAAATTTTGTGCAGAATAACCGAGTTGTGTCTTTTTCAAACTTTTCACATCATAATCACGCCAATTCTCCCATAAGGCATCTGTTGTATACTCTACTTTACCACATAAAAGGAAGGTTAGGCGCCAATATTTTTCTTGATCATCCTCATACTCAATAACAGTTTCATCTCCAAAATAGGACACATAAAAATTGTAAATAGGTGCGTCCCAATAATTTGTTAAATCTAATTCTTTTTGTTTTTGTTCAATATTCATATTTCTTTTTAATAATATCCATTCATACTTATCCCATGGAATATGGGCATCTGGACTTCTTTTGTTAACAATAAAACTGAGTGGCACAATCTCTACATCCCCAAGATTATCAACCGAGTAACGTTGACTGCCATTTTTGAACTAACGTTCTAGAACGATATCATAGAGCATGAAGTGAGATTTTTGGTTAATCTATTGCGTTTTCGCTAATCATCTTTACATTCCCCCAATTTTCAGCTGAAAATTGACTAGGATAGACGGAACGCCAATCTGAAATAAGTTTATTTTTCAAAATATCATTTGCAATTTCAGTGTATACTTTTACATCTAGTTTGTTTTGAGTGATGTATTGTTCGACTGGATACTCTTGCTTATAATCATCTGAATATATCCTTATTTTCTGAATTAGTTGATTTGATTGATGTTGATACATGTATTCAACCTGTAAAATATCTGAGTTGGACAAATCAACATTTATGACAATTAAAACATTCCCATTTTCCAACTCATTATCGGGATAACTAAATGTGAAAAAAATGCCATCAATATTCTTAGGTAAGCTATTTTCCTTGTAGCCTTCCCCGGTTACTCCGTATAGTAAGCCTCTTGTACGTTTTTTTTCCATATCAGGTAAATACTCTAAAGTCGAAGATGTCGGAGATAACCAGGACCCTACAGTATGATGGTACTCGTCATGATAAATTTCTTCAAAAACATTACTATATCGTGGATTTAAAAAAATGAAAGCGAGCGGTAGTAGCATGATTAAAAGCGCCCTATAGATAAGCTATAAAACATTTTTTTATTCATGTATCAACCTCTTTCTTGTTAATCAATATAATCTTGCAAATCATTTTGACCCTCTTCTAAACTTCGAATAAAATTATAAGAATCTGGATAGTTTTTCTTCAAGTATTCCATAGATTCTGCATCCGTTCGTCTACTATAGGATTGTTTATTCGAGCCTAAAGCTACCACTTTACTTGGAACTAAACTATTGTAGTCCAAATGTATCGCAAATACTAGTACTTAATCTACCTATTGTTGGATTCTCCTTACAGGAAGACAAATCCTTCAAAATACTTATTACTTGTGGAAATTTGATTAGCTGTTCCCTATATTTCGAAGAGTCAAATGAAGTAAAAGATTGAAGTACTTCTTCAAGTATATTTTTATCATGACACAGTATTAAGTTCATCAGAATATTAAAAGCATTTGAAGTATCATACCCTTCTACACAATAAGCCAATTTGTACTTATACAAGCTACTCTTTTCTTCCAGACAAGCACCAAGAGCACACCACTCTCCTTGTTTTAAAGACGGAAGCAAAACATCCATAACATATTCAACATCTGCATCATAAAAAGCATCACCTAAGTAAGGTTGAGATAATACTGTATCTAATTCTTTATAGCAATCCATACTAAAAAACTTTCCTCCGTTAAGAAAGTAGCTCCCTAACTATCATAATATCTTACAAGTCAACAGTCAAGTCCAGTATCGTCACCCACTTCACCCTTATAGACAACTAGCTGACATAACTTGTCTGCACTTGTCTTTCTTGTGCTTTAGAGGCTATCGTGACTGGATGCAAGAGATTGTCCATCCTTGGTCTGGCTGTCACAGAGCCTGATATAAAGATAAGCCTCGCATTATTTGAATGATTATTGGGAGACTTTGTGCCTATTGAACAGTAAAAACACTTGAATCAATCTCTTCAAGTGTTCTTTATCTGATAATTCTAATTTGCTAATTGTTTATTGTCTTAAGATCTTATAACTCTTTGATTTCTATGGACTTGCAAACTATATTATATCCATCATAACCATCAAGATATAAAGAATAATGCTTTAATTCTTGATTCTTGTTCATTTCTTCAAAAAGATTCCTGTTGGCTTCCATTAACTGTAGTATAATTGAAGAATTAAATATTTCTAAAACTTTATCATAAGCTTCAATTGTGTTTGCCGAAAACAATGCGTTCGTCTTTGAAAAATAGTGGACTTCTTGAAAGATCAATTCAACTTCTGAATAGATATCATCACAATCGTATCCCTTTAAATTGATACAAATAGTTGTACCTGAAAAAGTTATTTGAGGTAACTCAGACAGAAGTGAAGAAAACATTGGAAGAGTGTATATCGTTTTATTTTCCATTATTCGTACCCCCTCTAGATCTTACAGTAGAAATAGTTAGTTTATTACGTAGCAGCTGCTCAACAGTAGTTTATTATGAAATGAGTTAGCGATAGTATCAGGTACATAGCACTGATCTAGGAACTCCTGCAACTGTTAACGCTTGAGAGGTTCTTGTGTTTTTTCTAACAACGAAGGGGTTATGATTAACTCTCTCTATCTCAGTTGCAATACCTACCATAGTAGTTAATCCCTGAATTCCTAATAATTTAGGCTCTTTAGCCAATAATTCTCCAAGCTCTTTACAGAAAAAGTTACCTTTAAAATGAAGTTGAGACCACATTATCTCAACTTCACTTTATCATTATTTTTCCTTAGCTCTCAAATCCCACTCCGCCTGTAATCTGGGTAATGAGGTCTAAATGTTCTTTTATGCCGACCTTGTCAATATTGGTTAGATCCCTTTTTCCTCCCAGTACCAGAAGAGGAACAAAGCCAAAGCATTGATTGTAATCCAAGCTCCCATACTCCTTAACCGCTTCTTCATAGAAAGGAATATCAAAAAAATCTTCTAAAAAACTATCATCATCTAAAAATTTGATAAAATGATCCATCCGTTGTGTCATCACATCAAAATCATTGTTCGCATAATAAATGATATCAATAAAGCCGTTCTGAGTGTAGATAATTATATCCCCAAAACAAGTAACAAATAATGGAACTCCATTTGTTCCTCTGAAATATGTAGCTTCTATAAATCCTATATATTCTTCTGGATTGATAATTTTTAGATAACCATCAAGTAAAAATCCCAGTCCATATTGCTGCCACAATTCCACTAATTCATCTGGAACTTTTGGGGCATACTTTTCAATGACTTCTTCTGGCATAGCTGCAAATTTGGTAAATTGTAAGTTCATTTTTTCTCCTAGTATTGTAATTTAACATTTAAGTAAATTTTATTTAAGTCTTCAAAAGGTGTGGTTCTAACGATTTCATCCACAACATTATCTTTAATAGTAATTGCTGTAAAATTTTTAGACTATAGCGAAATTATCGTAGAATCTATCCCAAACTCTAGAAAATTTTATTTTTAACCGAAGTAAAAAAATAAATCTTTACAAAAATCAATCTCCTCTTGAGTTAAATCTCTGTTTTTTTCTGTGTCTAAACTATAGAGTACACCTCTCACAGTATTAACAGACTTTGCTTGCTCTAACATTTGTAAACGTATGTCTGGATGATCAATGTATTTAATAATAATATTACATAATTTTTCTTTAACATCATCATAATTCATATTAGTCACCTATAAGATCCACTTTTTAAAATTCAATTACCGAATTAGTTTTCAATTGTGGATAGCCTCCTTTCCCATATTCGGGATAATAAGATGTGATTGGCTCCAAAACTTTTCCTGTATCTCCGGCTTCCTTAGGAACATACACATTATCTGAAGTATATCGAACTCTCCACGAAGATTCGCATTACTCCAAGCAGGAGATATTTGATAAGCATCTTGCATCTTACTAGCTAAATCAAATTTAGATAAACCGATGTAACTTCTAGGGACTTCCATAGTCCTCATTGTCTGTTCAGCATACTTAGAATCCATATAACGATAGGCCGTTGATGACAAAATTCTGCCATCAGGCGATACATAAAAATCCGGTTTAGATGTAACTTTAGGCGCTGGTAAAGCTAACACAGGATCTGGTGCCGGCAAGGTAAGTGGCTTACTAGTCTACCCAGGCAATGCTAGTTGTTGAACAGGAATCATATCTTTGCGTGGCCTCGTGACTAGTAAATCCCCTGCCGTCGGCTTCGTAACAAGCACATCAAGCGTAGGAACTCAACCTATTTGGCCACTTAGTCCTTCAGTCACTGCCTTAATAAACTGCCGTCCTGACTATCATAATATCTTTCTCATACATAGTCAAGTTCAGACACCAAAAAGACATCCAAGAGAAAATCCTTGAATATCCGTAAACGTTAACAGCATCTTATTGATTAAGGTTTTGAGGCAATTAACTTTGTCAGTTCACAGTTACATTTATAAGCAACTAAATGTGGCAAGCACAACATATAAAACTTTAAAAATTCGGGTAGTTATCACTTTTTGTTTTTGTAGCTTATGTAGTTGAGAAATACGAACTACTGCATCACAAAGATGATATAGTTTGATAACAAATCTACAGTATATTCGTGTCAATGCAATTTTTTCTATCGTCGTTTTCTATCCTGAAGACATTTAAACAGCCCTAGATTTTATTTCTAATAAATTGAAAATAATGAAATAAATATAAAATTATTTATAAAAATTTGAAAATAATGTCTATTTGTATTATACTATATTTGAGGTATCTATTATGAACTATATTAAAAGACCACATTATTTAGATTTTTTAAGAAGACATCGTGACCGACAAATCATCAAAGTTGTGAGTGGAGTGAGACGAGCTGGTAAATCTGTTCTCTTTCAACTCTATAAAGAGGAGTTACTAGCAACTGGGGTAGATGAGGATCAGATTATATCCATCAATTTCGAAGATTTGAGTTACTATGACCTGCGACATTTTCAAACATTATTTGCTTATATAAAAGAGCAGTTAGTTGGGGAGAAAACATACTATATCTTTTTAGATGAAATTCAACATGTTGAGAAATTTGAACTGGTAGCAGATAGCCTATTCATCTTACCAAATGTTGACCTCTATTTGACTGGATCCAACGCCTACTTTATGAGTAGCCAATTAGCTACAAATTTGACTGGTCGGTATGTTGAGATAGAGGTTCTTCCTTTGTCATTTGAAGAATATCTATCAGGTCAATCTCTCACAGAGAATCTGAATACAACAGAAATTTTTAACAATTATCTCTTTAGTGCTTTCCCTTACTTATTACAAACAGCATCTTACGCTGAAAAAATTGACTATCTCAGAGGAATCTATAACTCAATACTGTTAAATGATATTGTCACTAGATTGGGAAATCCAAATCCTACTATTATTGAGCGCATTGTTCGAACCCTTCTCAGCAGTACGGGAAGCCTAATATCGACAAATAAGATTCGCAATACTCTGATCAGCCAAAACGTTTCAATCTCCCATAATACTTTGGAAAATTATTTGACAACTTTGACAGACAGTTTACTTTTTTATTCCGTTCCACGTTTTGATGTAAAAGGTCGAGCATTATTGCAACGCTTAGAAAAATATTATCCCGTTGATTTAGGTTTACGACATCTCTTATTACCAGACCACAAAGAAGATATTGGGCATATCTTGGAAAATATTGTGTATTTGGAATTGAGACGTAGATATTCACAAGTATATGTTGGTAATTTAGATAAATATGAAGTTGATTTTGTTGTTGTAACTGATCTTGGTCACTATGCTTATTATCAAGTCAGTGAAACAACACTTGCTCCAGAAACACTAGAAAGAGAACTTAGACCACTAGAAGCCATTAAAGATCAATTCCCAAAATATCTATTAACAATGGATACAATTCAACCAACAGCCAATTACAATGGTATTGAGAAGAAAAATATCATAGATTGGTTACTAGAACAGTAGATAATCATAAATCATACAGCTAACTAGATCTGCAACAGTCTGTTATCAATGATTCTACCCAAACCCTAACAAGATATAAGGAATTTAGAACACTGACACTTGAAAGATAACATGGAATCTATAACTTCTGGAAGTACTATCAAAAATTAATATCATAATCTTATTAGAGACAAGCATCACCCACTTCCTCAAATGAGATTAAATTGTAACTGAATTAGAATGAAAAAGAGACTGAACAATCAAGATTTAAAATCAGAAAATGAAATTGACATCGTTTCTTCTTTATGATATATTTGCGTTATTAAAGAAAATGAATATTTTTTTAGAAAATCAAAAATAATGGTTTAACTTTGAAGAAACTTGATAAAACAATTTTATTATTCCAAGAAGCAGATATGATTGTTAACAAGGTTGTTTTAGATAAAGATAATATGAGATTTTCTGTAGTTGAAAAAATTTTGGTGATTTTAAAAGTAAAAAATCTTAAAAATATCACTGTAAATGATAATTGAGTGAAATTAACAAAGGAATAAATTATGGAACTAAACAAAAACATCATGCTTGCGATTATTTTCGGTGAGTTACTAATCATATTTTTGTGGGCACTTATCGCTAATCTGACAACACCAAAAATAGAAATCATCGAAAACGTGAAATATGTTCAAAAATTACCTAAAGAATTTTACAAAATAGACCTTACCGACAATGTTATCATCGGTAAACATTATCATTCTGGCAACTACTATTTGGTCGTTTATAACAAATCCAAAAACAAAGGTGAAGATCGTATGGTGGAATACGATATCTGGAGTACAAAAGAAATTGGCTCACAATTTTAGAAAAAGAGGGACATTATGAAAGCATTGCAAGCATTTATTTATTCAACAATCGGTTTTATGTTCTTTGTTATGGTGAGCGTCAATTTTATTGGTATTTTGATGCCCACACCACCTAAAGAAATAAGAACCGTTCAAAAGATAGATGAAACCATTTATTATTTCACACCGAGAAATGATATCGTCACAAGCAAATTTTATAATGACGAGGGATATTTCTTGGTAGTTTACAACGAAGATTCAAAGGATTTTGACATCAAAGAAGTTGAAGAAGAAGATTGGGAACAACAAGAAATCAATCAATATGAAATATAGCGAATTTAAAGAGGCTGGGTAAAAAGCGCATAGTGTCAGGCATTGAAAAAACTTGATACTATGCGTTTTATTTTGGAGATATTTACTTCATTTATCTTGAATTTTAGTTTTTGCTCACCCTCGATTTTTTATTAGTTGAATAATTAAGATGAGGAAAAAGAAATGCTCAAATCAGATTTGATAAACATTATAACTAAGATAGACAAAGTAAAAAATTTCAAAGTACATTTATCTTTCAGAAAAATTTATATTTTCTCGAAACTTATTAAAATAAAATCTATACTTCCGAGAATAACTCATATATTCTAAATTATTTATATAAATTGTTATAAATAAGAACAATCAAATATAACCTTATCTTCATTTATTGTTTCAATTTATTTAAAAATAAACTAAGACTCCTCTAAAATAGAGTCTACATCAGAAAAACAATCAAAGATTAAAAGGTTTTTCATTTTCAGATAACTCTACTAGTATATTATCTCCATGGATAAATTCCTTGCCTGATATTTTCTCTTTCAAAACTGCAACTATATATTGGCACTCAATGCCACTGACAATATCAGCTATTGCCTTAAAAGCTTGATAGTCGATTGATTCAATTACATCATGTATTACAAAATTCGGAACATTTTTGTTAATTTTTTTAGCAAATTTTTGATACGCTAAGTCAAATGCTGTAATAATCGACTTTCGAGTACCCGTACTCAATACTCCATTCACATGATTAATACCAAAAGGGAAGGCTCCATCTGTTTTGTATAACATGAAAGACTGATCATTAGTTTTTCTGCTAAAATCTGAAAAAAATTCATTGAATATTGAAATCATTTCATATGAAGATTCTGAACTTTCTTCTAAAGTTCTTAGCTCTTCTTTTAACCTATGTAAACTTTTTAACAAAAAACAATAGGTTTCACTGATATTTTTATTTTTACCTAACTCTTCTAAATAATTAGCTAGATCATTTTTTAAAACTGTATATTCTTCTATTTTATTATCTTCTACCAACATCGTAATATTTTTATAACTAGAAAATAGCCTATTTTTATTTATCTCCAATTGTTTTATTTGACATTCTTTTTTCTCAAGTTGATAGTTAAAATAATTCAACTTATTCTCTACTAATTCAGTATTAAATTTAATTAAATCCTTAAACTCTTTGTCTAATTTGTCAGTTAGACATGAAACCTCCTTATAAAGCGTCTCTAGTATCTCTTCACTTACTAAGTTATTCCTATCAATTTCAGTCCTTTCAATAATGTCTTTAATACGTTCTTTCTGAAAATATAATTTATCCAAATTATCTTTTATTTGAGCATATTCAATCCTTATTTCGGAAATTTTATTTTCATTTTCCTTAAATTTTTGGGAATCGATTAAAATATCAATTTGATAATTTATATCTTCTACTCTTTTCTCTAGCAAATTAATCTTTTGTGTAATTATATCAATTGAATCAAAATTACTAGATTTCATATAATTTTTTAATTCTTTTTCTTTTTCTCCTATTTTTTCTTTATAAGCTAAAATATCATTTGCAAGTTCTTGTTCTTGTAAGTTAAATAAATAAGAATAAACATTATTATAAACTTTATCGGATGTACGTGTGAGAAATTTCAAAAACTTATCATTATCAGCTTTTTGATCAATTCTAACAAACATTTTTATAAGTTGTCTAAATGTAGGTTTATCTTGGCAATTTGAAAAGAAAATAAAATTCAAGTGTCTAGTATAATCGCTAATACTAACAGATCCCCCATTAATATAGCGTTTCCCATTTGGAAATAAATCAACAGCTAGTTCCTGACAATCTGTGCAATCGGTAAAGGATTTTGCTACTTCCAATACTACTTGAACCTTACTATCAATAATATAATTCTTTAACTTTTCATTTGATTTTTTTGTTTCTTCATTAAAATAAATGTATTTACGTTCCCTTGCCCCTAAAGCAATATCTATCAATTTTAAGATAGTAGTTTTTCCAACACTGTTACTCTTTTCCTGATTTTTTCCAGCATCTACAATTAAGTTTAAGCCTAGTTTAAAATTTATTTCCCTAATTATTTTTTCTGAGGGACTTGTTTCTTTTAAAGTTAATCTTCTAATATACATCTAATTACACCCCTTTGAGAAACTTCAACTTTATTTAAAAGATACAAAACATCGAGTGATAGTAACAATTTTGTAAAATCGATAGATTCATTATATTCTTTATGGATTTCTTCTAATAAATCATCGATATTAAGGTTGCCTTCCTTTAATATTGATAGAATGCATCCAGATAAATAATAAATCGTGTCTTTTGGTTTTAAATCTCTTTCAATTATTAAATCATCATTCATTTTAGTCTACTACCTCCAATATTTTACACTTAGAAAAAGCATATAACATAATTAAATAGATCGCATAGTCAACTTGTTCATCATATAAATTAGTAGGGTTAACAAAATCTTCATTACAAATCTCTTCTTTTAATTTATTGAATATCTGTTCAAGAATAAAATCTCCATCGATATTATCATTATTATCATTTGGTTTTATTTTCAAATACAACGTTTTCATTTTTTTCATTATAGAAGTTGGATCTGGGATAGTTTTTAAAACATTTTCAATAGAATCATATCCTTCCGAATATTCATCGAAAATTTCAATATACTTTTTTACATTATTATATTCAAACTTTTGGAGCCAGTCAGAATTTTTTCGTATTGAGTAGTCACTTTCCTCGATATCTATATTTGAGATTTTTATACATATTTCTCTTAATAAGGATCTTGGAATAGTGCGATTATTAATATTATCTAGTTTATTTACGTTAACTGTATTACCATCCCCTGAAATGCTTATTCCATTTTCTCCTGAACTTACATTTGTATTCAAAACCATTATCTTCCACCATTAATAGTATTGCTATCTCCAACAACACTTATCCCACTTTCTCCTGAATTTGCTTTTCTATTAGTAAATACCTCATTTTTTGATTGCTTACTCTTAAAATTTAACTCAGTATTTATATTCTTTTCAATTTCTTTTACCTTTTTAACTGAATTAACTGATGCAACGAAAGCTATAATTGATAAAAGTGATGCTATAATTCCTAAAAAATTATTTAAATTATCCATTAATTTCAACCCCTATATCTATTTTTTGTTTATATTTTAACATATTTTCCTGTATATGATTATATTTTTTGCTTCAGTAGTGTATCGAGTAATTACATAATAAAATCAAAATTAATAATTCATATCTTCTAAATTAATATTTATATTTATATTTTTTGAGTCATTAAAGTTGCTTAAATACTAAGTGTTTTTAACTATAAAATGTTAAAATATAATAGACTAATAGAAAAGTTGTTTAATAAAAAATCTCGGGAGAAATAAAGATGGCATATCCTCAATTTATAGATAACTCTAGAAAAAAATTATCTGATGTACTAAATGAAATTGCTCCAAATTACTCTGTACTTCGAATAGCAACTGGATATTGGGATCTAGCTGGCACTATTGAACTAATTGACGATTTTGAGCAATATTCGAAAATTCAATTATTGATTGGTAAAGAGCCTATTGCTCACAGGCTGCAAATACAATATAACATTGATATAAATGCCCCTGAGAACCTATTCCCAGAATCTGATATAACTCATGATCTACAAGAATATGGAAAAGGAGGAGATAATACGAAAATACTCGAACAACTCCGCATGACCGCCAAAAAACTTGTAAATCTAATTGAAAACAACAAACTTGAAGTAAAAATATATAGAGAACCTCGGCTTCATGCTAAAGCTTATATATTTGGAGAACTAGGAGATGCTGACTCAGTTGGTATTATTGGTTCTTCAAATTTTACAAAGGCAGGACTCACCTCCAATGCAGAGCTAAATTTTCTTACAGAAAACTACCAAATTGTTGAATTCAAACCAACCAGTGATAAACAACAAAATGGACATATCGTATGGTTTGATGAACTATGGAAAGACGCTGAAGACTGGACTGGAGAATTCAGTAACATCATTGTGGATAGCCCTGTTGGTGATAAAACATATGGTGCTTATGATGTTTACATCAAAACTCTTATGGAGGTCTTCCCAGAGGAACTGCAGCCTGTTGATCCTTTTGACAAAGATATTGAGGATATTCTTCACCCATTCCAAAATCAAAATGCACTCGATTTAAGGCGGAAACTGTCACGTTATGGCGTTGCAATGCTTTCAGATTCTGTCGGTCTAGGAAAAACCATCACAGCTGCTGCTATCATTAAACAATATATCGAGGATGGAAACAACAATATTGTTATTATTCCACCAGCATCGCTTAAACAACAATGGATTGACGAGTTAGAAGGAGAAAGATGGAATCTTCGTGAGGGAAAAGATTTCAGATTGATCTCCCAACAAGATTCTGGAACAATACAAGAACAAATTGATTACTTTAAACATCATAAAAACTCTCGAAATACTATTGACTTATTCGTAGTTGATGAGGCTCACAATTTAAGAAATCAAGGAAGTACTCGCTATCAAAAAATTTTACAACTATTCCAGGAAAATCCTCAATCGAAAGTTCTTTTACTCACTGCTACACCTATTAATAACTCTTTGATTGATTTTGCAAATCAAATACAACTAGGTGCAAAAGGTGATCTGGTTTCCATCAATGTTCCGTATAAAAGTAATAAAGGTAAAACTCTTGAATACATTGACTTCTTTGAAGCATTAAGGCGAATTCAATCAGAAGCAACTCGTGCTGAAAAACGAGGAGAAGAATTTGATTGGGATTTCCATAAAAATACTATCATTGCTGGAATAAGGCATTATCTTGTTAGATCAACAAGACAAGGTGTTATCAAAAATGAGCAGATGAATTCTACAAATGGACGAACCAATCCTTTCCCAACGTCAACAATCGAACAGTTCCCCTATACTTATCTCAGTGAGGATAATGAATTTATCCATCAAGTCCTAGATGAAGTAAAAGATTCAACTTTCGAAAATCTAACTCCTGCAACTCTAAACCTAAATTTAATTAGTGAATTAACACAACGCACTTCTCATCCACTTGATTTATATAAGGAAATCCATAAAGAACAACAATCTGGAATTAATATTTCTGAAAAATATAACCTCTCAATAAAGTCGAATAGAGAAGCTATTTTTATTAATGAAGATGAAGTTTCAAGTATTATTCCAACATTATTTAAAGTGATAAACTTTCTGGGCTTTGCACCATATAAACCAGATTCCTATTCTCATAATATTTACAATAAAACAATTAATGAAATTCGTGCATTAGATCTAAAAGGAAATGAAGCTAATAAATTAAGGACTCAACTTGCCATTCACAATATGCTTCATGTAACTTGGCTCAAGCGCTTGGAATCATCTACAGCCACCCTACTAAGATCTGTGCAGAATTACCAAGATAGGATTGCATTGTTTGAAAAATGGTTGGATAGGGGATATATAGTTAGTCTGACCGATGCTGTAACTCTTGATAGTGAATATGGTGAAGATATTGATAAAGCTTTTGAAGATTATGAAAAATACTTGTCAGATTTAGACGAGGCTATGTCTCAAGGTAACGAACAAGACATTAAAAAACGTGGTGTAGAAAGAAAAGAAGCTGATGAAAAACTATTTAATATTGCTCAATTAAAAAAAGATCTCCAACGAGATAAAGACATATGTAAATTTTTAACTTCTGTATTAACAAGATTAAGTAAAAAAGGCCATGACGGAAAGCTAAATGCATTTGCAGATAAAATAGTAGAACGATTAGAAGAAAACAAATATGGAAAAAAACTATTAGTTTTTAGTTTCTTTTCTGATACAATTGATTATCTGAAAGAAAGCCTCCCACAAATATTAGAAAATAGGATTCCTAACTTCTCAAAACGTGCGGAATTTATTTCAGGTAATAGTGTCTATGTTGAAGAAATTACTAAACGCTTTTCTCCGATTAGTAAAAAAGCAACGATTAAGAAGCAGGACGAACTCGATTTCTTATTTGCTACTGATGTACTTTCTGAAGGTCAAAACTTACAAGATGCTGGTTTCTTAGTGAATTATGATTTACATTGGAATCCTGTGAGAATGATTCAAAGAAATGGTCGAATCAATCGTTTAGGATCAACATATGAAAACATCCTTATTGCAAACGTAAAGCCTCATGATGACTTAGAGTTCTATCTAAACTTAATTAGACGTCTAGAACACAAAATTGCAACAATCAACTTTACCGTTGGTAACGATCAAAGTATATTAGGTGAAAGTGAAAATCCAATAGAATTTCATGAAATATTGGAATCTGATAACATTTTTGATGATGATATTGACAAAGCTTCAAAAGCAATGGAACGATTTGAAAATACCGAAGATATATTAGATTGGGTTGATAATTATTCCACTGAATTACGGAAATTTATTGATGCTCACAAAGAAGATGGAGCAATTAAGAGGATTCAAAGTATCCCTGATGGAAAATGGAATTACCTTCCGAAATCAACTGAAAATTTTGAGAATCTAGACTATGTTATCGGACTATATAGAGCCAAAGGTAAAATCTCTGCTACTGGTGCACTGATAAAAGATATTGGTTTCGTAAGCATCGAAAAAAGCTCAGAAAAAAGAGGGCCATTCAGCTCGCTTCAAGCAAAATACATTCAAGAAAAGGATGCTTTGAAACAAATTCAAACGACTCCCCAAGATAATAAACGTATGATAGATAAAATACCAGTCGATAGATCGGAATATATCAAAAAAGGTAATACTGAAATTTGTGTGCAATTTGAATCAGCTAATCCAGTTTATAGTATAAAGCAACAAGGGATGCACGCTCTTGAAATTTTAAAAACTTATTTTGGTTCAAGTTACAATCTTGTTGGAATTATTGAAAAAGGAATACGTTATTCAAATGATAAACGAGCTTTTGAACAAATTGTTCGAGAAGTAAATAAACAAAACAAAGAAAATGGTGAATTAACACCACGAGTAATCAAGAATTTTGAGAACTTACTAACTAAGCTTTTACAAGCTGAATCGGACGTAAAAAGAATAGAGAAAGTCGAAGGTGTATTATTCTATGCAAAACCATAATGGCATTCATACAATAGACAAATTAGTCAAACAACTATCGAGTGAAAAGAATGAGTGGATATCCCTCGCTATAGCAATTGACTTAGCTGATGAAATAATGAGAGGGATCCTTCCAAATCAAGATAGATGGACTAGTATGTTGGAACACGATAGTCAAAATACTGGAAATCTCCCCTCTCCTCTTCCAATGGATATTTTCCATAATCAAAAACAAAGAACATGGTTTCGTGAACACCCAGAATCTAATTCTGCACGTTCAGCCTTTCAACACTTCAAACAGGATGACTGTGTAGTTGAAAGTAAGTTATTCTGGTTTAGTGAAAGTGCAACTAAACAAAAGATTTCAGCTTCAACAGAATTTACATCTAACTGGGAAGACTCTGACTTAACAAGAATTCCAAGCAACAAGATTGGAATCGATTTTTTCCTGACATCTGATGCCAATTCTCTCCTAATTGTACTTTCAAATAGAAAAAAAATTCGTGTTATGGAGTTACATGATCATTTGAGTAATACTCAAAAACAAATTTTTGACAATCTATTTAAAGCAGCAAATGGTGATGATTCAAAAATTAATAATGGTCAAAATCTCGAACCTCAACAGACTATTCATAAAAAACTATGGGATGCGTTGCAACTGAAAGAAGTTAATAAACAATTCTATTCAATTATTGCAAAATTCTTTGAAGATCTAGTTGAAACTATGGAAAATCAAGGAAAGAACTCAGAAGATGCAAAACAATTTTCTTCCCGACTTCTAGGACGAATGCTTTTCATTTGGTTCTTACGGAAAATGAGTATTATTTATGAGGACTTTGGATACTTTGAAATAGATGGTTTATCAGCTACTGAATATTATGAAAAGAAAATAAAACTTCTATTTTTTAGTACCCTAAACACTGATATTTCCGATCGTAAACACCTAGATTATATAACACCGTATTTAAATGGTGGGTTATTTGAACCCAAGGAAAATGATTTTATTGGTGAAACAATCAATTTCCCACAAGATTATTTTAAAAATCTTTTTGATAGGTTTAACGAGTTCAATTTTACTACTGATGAATCTAGTGCTGATTTTGAAGTGATTGCAGTCGATCCTGAAATGTTAGGACAAGTATTTGAAAATCTATTGGCTTCCCAAAATGAAGATACTGGACAGAGCGCACGGAAATTAAGTGGAGCATTCTACACTCCGAGAGATATTGTAGCATTTATTTGTAAAGAATCTTTAAGGGAATATTTATATAACAAGGTGGGAAATAGAGTCTTCAATCAAGGAATAGACTTACTAATTGACTATTCAGATGCTGAATTTTTAGCAAGAAAAAGTACATCTGGTGCTGATTTATGGGGAATCAATAGTAAAAATATAACAAAAACTATCCTTGAGGCACTAGATAGCTATAAGGTTTTAGATCCCGCTTGTGGTTCTGGTGCTTTTCCAATGGGGATGATTCAACTACTTGTTAGAACATATGAAAGATTACTAAAATCCTTTGATGCATATGAACTTAAACTTTCTATTATTGAAAACAACATCTTTGGAGTAGATATCGAACCGATGGCAATTGAGATTTCTCGTTTAAGAGCTTGGCTTTCAGTAATTATTGACGAACCCGATAAAAGTAAAATCCAGCCTTTACCTAACCTAGATTTTAAGTTTGTTTGTGCTAATAGTTTAATCTCTTTATCTCAAGATGACGATAATATTTTTGACGACCAAGATTTAGACCTAAAACTTTCGGACATTCGACAAAAATATTTTAATGCTCGTATAAAGAGTTCCAAAGATAACTGGCAAAAAAAGTATTATGAATTAACAACAGGAAAAATTCAACTTTGGGAATCGGTACGTTCCGAACAATTAAAATCCTTCGACCCTTTTATTGTAAAGAAACCAGCAAGCTTTTTTGACAGTTATTTTATGTTTGGAGTTCACAAATTTGATGCAATTATTGGAAATCCTCCCTACGTTGGAACCAAAAAGCGGAGCACGGCTGATAAAATAGCTCTAGAAAATGAATTTGGATTTGCAGATGATCTATACAGCCACTTCTTCTTCAAAGGAATTGAACTACTTGAAGAAGGAGGAAGTCTTACATATATCACTTCTAAATCTTTTTGGACGATTCAATCGAAGAAAAACTTAAGAGATTTACTACTTTCTAACACAATAAATTATATCTTTGACACTGCTAATCCATTTGAATCCGCGATGGTAGATACTGCGATTACATCCGTTAATAAGAATAAATATGAGTTAGAAAACACGATTATGTTTATTGACGGAAGTAAAAATATATTAGAACCTATATATTTTAAAGTTGAACAATCTACTTATGTAAATACTCAAAATACTGTTATTTTTAAACCAACTAAGCACAACCTAAAAATTTATCAATTATATAGAGATAAGATTAAAGAACTAAATAATATGTGGTGGGATAAAATTTCCACCAGTAGCAAAATTGAACAGAATAAAAAAGAACTCAATGAATATCGAAGCAATTTAAAACCTGGAGACATTGCTTTATTAGGCTGTTTATCAGTAGGAGGTGTTGGTTTACAAACTGGTAATAATGGTAAGTATATTGCTGTTAGGAAATCAACTAAATGGGCTGAAAATATTATGAACACACGCCCTAGAAAATTAAAAAATGCGATCAATAAATATAACATTACATCTAATGACTTAAATGATTATTCAGATCCGAACCAGCTATTGATTGATTTGGATGAATATCAAATCGCTGAACTCTTTGATTCAATAAAAGAAAAATATGGTCGAGATGTTTTCGGACAAGGATATCTTTATCGAATTATAGAGGACAATGAAATTACTGATGTAGATTCCCTCACTGATGACGAAAAATTACACGGAATTTCTACCGAAAAAAATTATTACGTTCCATATGACAAAGGAGATAAAGACGGAAACAGATGGTACCTAGAAACACCATTTGCCATTGCGTGGTCAAAAGAAAACGTAAGCTATCTGAAAACTGATCCTCGGGCAAGATATCAAGGATATTCCTACTTTTTTAAAGAAGGTTTCTGTTGGTCTGATATAAATACTACTTATTTGAAATGTCGCTTGAAACAAAAAAGTATTAATGATGTTAAAAGTATGAGTTTATATGGATTGTCTCAGAAAGTACCAGAATACTATATCATAAGTATCATTAATTCAAAATTCATGAGCGAGTATGTTAATGATTTTGTAAATAATACTCAGACATTCCAAATAAACGATGCACGCCAATTGCCAATAGTTGTACCATCTCCTGAAAAACTTCAAGAGTTACTTCCACTCTTCCATGAGGTGATTCAAATAAAGAAATCTGATTATAGCTCCCAAGAAGATAAGGCTAGGGCATTAAAACTAATCGAAGATAAAATCGAAGATATTATTCTTGAAATATATCAAATAAAATAGGTATAAATATTTTAAAAGAGAGAACGTATCTCGTACAATGTCATAAGGTTAAGAAATTCAAATACAATTCTGTATTTGGATTTCTTTTTTATTTGATAAATTATAGTTAAGGAGATGTTTTCCATGATGAAACAGATAAAAGCCCTCTTGAAAAAATATAACAGATATATCAGTTAGAAACAATAAGGCTTTATTTAACAAGACTCATTAAATTAATTCTTTATCTATCTGATTTTCCTTTGCAACGACAAATTCTTTAATCAATTGATAGATAACAGCAAATATCGCTTTAAAGAATATCATTCCAAGTATGCCAAAGAGTTTACCTCCGATACTAGCTGCTGCAATCATAAAAACAGCTGCTAAAGCAATGGACTGATTTACAGCTGTATAACTTGATAAAGAAAAATAGAAAATAAGGCTTGAGTTGAACTGACTGTTAACTACCAGATTAAATTCCATCTATTGTGAAATAAAATGAAACAAGACTAAAAAAATTTCATCTCTTAGCCTAAAGGGGGATGGGGATTCCCCAAAATTCAAATCACCTCAAAAGTACATACACTATGTGTATACAAATTTTGGGTGTGATTTTGGGAGTATGTGTATACAGACTCTGAGCTCGCAAAGTCATATTATGAGAAATCTATCCCCTTCGATAAAATAATCCAAAAAATCAATTTGACTGTCATTTGTGTGTACAAATATTTTAAGAAGATATATAAAAAACGCTGCGAATTGTACTGACCCCAAAAAGTTAGACAATTAATTTATCCAAAGGATTTAGTTCTGTATTGCACAGGACTGAGTCCTTTTAGTTTTACCTTAATTCTCTTGTTGTTGTAATAATCAATATAGTCTACAATAGCTTGTTCCAATTGGTTAAGTGATTGGAAGGTCTTCTCATAGCCATAAAACATTTCGGATTTCAAAATGCCAAAGAAAGATTCCATCATGCCATTGTCTGTGCTATTACCCTTACGTGACATGGACGGCTGAATCCCCCTACTCTCTAAGAATTGATGATAAGAATTGTGTTGATATTGCCATCCTTGATCACTATGGAGAATAGTATTCTCGTAGTATTCCTCTGAGAAAGCTTGTTCTAACATCGTCTTTACTTGTGCTAAGTTCGGAGACCTAGAAAGATTATAGGCGATAATTTCGCTATTAAAGCCATCTAAAACTGGCGACAAATAGAGCTTTTGACTGCTTGATGGAATGGCAAACTCTGTCACATCTGTGTAGCACTTTTCCATTGGTTTAGAACCTTCAAATTGACGTTGAATGAGGTTATCTGCTTTCTTGCCAACGTCTCCTTTATGAGAAGAATACTTGCGTTTCTGTCGCATTTTAGCCTGTAAATTGAGCACTTTCATCAAGCGTTGAACTCTTTTATGATTGATCAAAAAACCACGATTTCTTAATTCTAAATGAATCCGACGATAACCATAATTTCCCTTATGTTCGATAAAAATGGATTGAATTTCAGCTTTAAGCTCTT
>NZ_JALDUI010000019.1 GCF_023115445.1 Streptococcus sp. oral taxon 431
TCCTTAGTTTGACTATGGAATTCAAACTACTTTTCATCAAATACCTTGATATACTTGACAAATGGTAGAAAAGGACTTAGTCCTGTACAATACAGAACTAAATCCTTTGCTTAAATTAATTGTCTAACTTTTTGGGATCAGTACAAATATGACTAGAGCGTTTTCTATATATCCGAACATCTAATTTATTTCACAAAAAATGTAGTCAAAAGTGTAGTCATTCGGTTGATTTTTATTGCAATACATTGAAATTGGAAAATTCAAGAATCGCGTTAAATCAAGGTTTTTTCGTTTCTACTGAAACGTAATGACCCACTATTTAACCTCTGTAAGGAATACTTAAAATCTATTTTAGTTGCTAGAAACCTTATTAAATCAACGTTTAAGGGTTGTTGGTTTTGATAAAACTATCAAAGGTTGCCAAAAAGGTTGCCACAGATTTAAGAGGTCAGCTCAGCTATTTTGTTTAAATAGATATCGACCGCCTGAGTTTGATTCTTAGGAGCAAGTTCAGCATAAATGTCCATTGTAGTCTTGATTGATTTGTGTCCCATCCGAACTTGTAATTCTTTCCAATTCATTCCAGCATTCAACATCATGGATGCGTGAGTGTGGCGGAATAAGTGAAAACCATAATCTGGCAGACTAGCTTCACGCAGTCGCTTTTTGAGTGTTGCACGTTCGTTTCTGTCGCACATATAGTTACCATAAATAGTAGGAAAGATTAACTTACTTTTTGGAAGATTATTTTTCTTGAAATAGAGATTCATCTCATCGTGGAAATTTTGAAGCTCCTCAATGATTTGGTACGGAACAGCTATTCGTCTGTTACCTGAATCAGATTTTGGTGTGTTTTTACAAACGACTTCGCCTTTCAAACCTAATTTTGGTTTTGCATTTTTCCAAACAAGTGTTTTATTAACTAGTATTTCGGAATTATCAAAATCAAGGTCATAGATAGTCAATGCTAATAGTTCATTGATTCTCATACCTGAAGCAAGTAAACTATCGCAAATAACTTTAAATCGGCGATTAGCCCTAGTATTAGGCAGACTATCAACGATGCTTAACCAAGTAGATAGATCCTCATCATGAAGGACCATAATACGTTTTTGGTTGCTTTTGGGCTTTGGCGGGATTTTGATAGACTGAGCGGGGTTAAATTTGAGCTCAAGATGTGTTATTCCAAAATCAAAAATATCACTTAATTTATGGGCAATAGCTCCAAAATCTTTAGCTGAACCCTTTTCAGCTCTCTTTATACCTGCATCCACAGATTCTTTAGATTTTTTTGCTAATTGGTTGATCCAAGTCTGTATATCTGACGAGGTAATTTTTTCAGGTTGATACTCTCCGAATCGTGGTAGTATATAGGTGTCAAGATAGTTCCTAACTCGGTTCAGTGTATTATCTGAACTAACCCATGTCTCATAATTTAAAAACCAAAGTTCTGCTAAGTCTGAGAAGGTAGCAACATTGAAAGTTTCTTTCCTTGTTGAGTCATTTTCCTCAAAGTCAATTTTAGCTTGAATAATTTTACGGTCTAAAGAACGTAAGGTTTTAGCGGTAATAGTTGTTTTGACTGGTTTTCCAGTTTTAGAATCAAGTCCTAAGTAGATACTTTTAGCTGAATAACTAATTTCGCCATTGTTCTTTATTCTCTTTAAAACACTTTTCCCTTTATGGATAATTTTTTCTGTATTCATGGTTGCTCTCTTCAATCAATCGAAGAATGAAAAAAGCTAAAATAGATTGTATCGCTCACTTTCTTTTTTGATACTCTTATTCTAGCATATTTTTCTTCTAGTTACAGCTTAGAAATTCGATGACATCACTGATACTGTAATATACTGTTCTAGTACCCTCAATGGGTGGTTCTAGTCGCTTTAGACCCTTACTTTCCCACGATTTAAGAGTATTGGGAGAAATGCTGAGTAGGGAAAGAAGTTCTTTTTGAGTATAGATACCTGACTTACTTTTCTCATTATTTAAGTGCTTTAGTAATTCAATGATGCTATGAAGCATGTGTTCAATTTGCTTAAATTCAAAATTATTACTAGCCATACTAGTCTCACTTTCTTTGGAAAAATTTATTGAAATATGAGATACTAGCAGTAGGGGTAAGCTACTGCCTATCTCTTAATTCTTATTTGCTACTACTTTCTGCTTTGGTCGGCTTTTGAGTAGTAGCTTTATTTTTTTGGTTGTTAATCGGAGTCATGGAATGATGAAAAGCATCTTGTTCAAAGTTATAGACTAGCTTTTCCCTGTTCCATTTATCAAACAAATAAGCATGTTGCTCAATTTGTTGTAGTGTATGGTTATCAAAGTCTTCAGAACTATAGGTTATTGATTTGTATAGAAATCTACCATCGTTTTCCTTGGTTTTGAAATGGTAGATTACTTTTGTAAGCCTACGCTGTAATTGTTCATAGGGATCAATTTCTTGTTGTCCCTCAGGAACCATTAAGTTATAAGCATGCTTGGGTGTGAAAATAGAAGCAATGTGTATTTCATTCCATAATGCTACAGTATTAGTGTAGCGGGCATGGAGTTGAGCTGGATAAACATCTGTTACCTTTAAGAACTCTTTGTATGCCATTCCTTTGAATTCATCCAGAAAGAGAATAGGTTCAGCACAATACAGGTCTAAACCACCATTATCATGGTCGGTCCATACATAGACATTTTCTCGACCATAAATTTGTTTTAGTTGAACTTGTGTATGAGACTTCCCAGAGCCACTATCACCAACATGCCAAACAACCTTCAATTCTTTGGTATCAGGAGTCTGAGATAATCTGTGCTGAAAGAAATGCTCACGAATCATCTTAGAGTATTTACGAAATTCCAGATTACCTCGCATAATCTCCTCAGGGGTTGCACCATTCTCAATCTGATTTTGAATAAAATGCAGTTCTGACCTAAATCCTTGGTTTCCAGCCCTCAATTCTCCGTGCACTTTCATGGGGACTACTATCGTATGGGCCTTTTCCTCATGCTTACCAGATTTTTCAAGATAAGTGATAACTTCTTCCTTGGTGCCTCGTGTCAGTTCGGCATGAATTGTAGGATAAAGTTTCTGTAAGGCAGAAAATCGAAAGGCTTTTTTATCTTCTAGTATCATGTGGCAATGGTGTGTGCCATTTTCACCAATTTCATAATTGACAGCACAAACAACATTTTCGTTGCGAGCAATCCATCGTTCCATTAAGAAATCAACGATTTCTTCAGGACTAAGAGGAACATCAGTATCTGGAAGAAGTTTACGGAACTCCTGAATTCGTCTTTTTGTTTTGAGCTTGAAATTGTCGTTGTCAAAAAAATCCGATTTTTTATCAAATAATTTGTCAACGTTATTTAACACGCAACAGAAGCTATTAGCACGATAATCTGATGAAATATTATTTGCTTTTGTCATGATTTTTCTCCTTTGTCATATATAAGTTGTGACAATTATAATGCTGAAACTTATTGATATATCAGTATTTAGTAGGTAATGTCATATTGTCATGAAGTCGGGGTAATACTAGCCCGACTTAGCCAGCTAAAGCTGGCGAGGCTGTAAGCCAAACCTCCGCCTAAGGGCTACGGGCAACAGCCTCATCAGTTAGTGGAAGTCCTCGACTAAGTAAGTCAGTAATTAATCGCTCCGCCTTATCCATATCCCTGATGATATATGTTCTAGCTTCAATAACGTGTTGACCATCAAATTGAATGTTAACCTCTCCCTGTCCTTTGTTCCGATTAACCTCATCATCGGGGAACAGCATCTGTTTGGCTTGAGGACTTAATCGCCCTATGGAGACTTTAGTAGAAAAGTTCTCGCGACCACCAGAAGGAAATACAATAGCATCTATCCGTTGACAAACACACAAAAAATGAAAATTGACCTGTCTCGATAGGCGTAATAAATTCCCTACCTTTTGTAAGAACTCCTCTTTATCGGCTTTTTTGGGAATACTTTCCACTGTGCTCTGATACTCTTCAAAAATCAAAAAGAACGGAGGGTACTTTTTATCAGGATTGGCTCTACGGTTTTCAAAGATGCTATAAGCTTGCCGAAAACCATTGTAAACGGAATCACCAAGATACACATTATCAAATTGTCTCCACTGCCAATAGTCTATCCCTTGTTTGTAATCAAGTATCATGATAGAAGCATCATCCGAATGAATTGTTAATATACTTAATATATTTTTAACAAAGTAAGATTTCCCGCTATTTGTGGGTGCTGAAATGAGGAGATGTGGAAAGCGGTTGCAGTTCCATTCAATAGGTTCGTTGCTGCTTTCTTTTCTCAGTACATTCAATTTAAGTGTCATCAAATTTCTCCTTCGTCACTGTAGAGGGGTTTAGCCTGACTATGTTTAAGACGATTTAAATCTTCCTTAGTGATCAGATTAATTTTGAGTTTTAAATAAGGTTCTTCCTCTACCATGTTAAATATAACATCAAGGTTATCATTGTAACTACGTACCGTTTGACGTAGCTGAATTTTCCAATCATCAAAGTCTTGTTGAACTGGCATTTTTGATAACCAGAGATAGAAATCTTGACCCTCTCGTTGTATCCCATTTGGAAAATGAATTGTGTTCAGATATATGCTGAGCTTTGAAGCTTGATGTATAAGCTCAGCATGAAAATCTGAATAATAGTTTTGTTCTTCTTGAGAGTCAATAAATAACTTTAACAAATGTTGAATTTGCAAGTTTGTGTTTTTGATAGCTTTCGGAAGTAGCTCTTCGCTAGGCAATGTATAGATAAGAATAATCATATTAACAAATACAAACCCTGAGTATAGTATTGAAAAGATGGATATTAAGTAGAGTACTAACTGTAAAATGTATATCATTAAAGTTTATCTCCTGTTAAACGCATCGTTATACTCTAACGTAATGTTCAAACGTAACTTATCATCCGTCCACGCTTCAAAATCGTAATAAATTATCATCCCATAGGGGTAGCTATTCGTTTTATAAGAAACCAAATCATATAGTTTTTGAGCATGCTGTTGTTGAGCTGTTATGATAAAAGGATTTTCTCTGTGTTTTAATAGCAGAGAGTCTTTTTTTACAGCATAACTAGGGACAAGTGCTTGTAAGTGTAGATATCCTTTGCTCTCATAAGATATATATTCAAACTTACTCACTAGATTCAAACGATCTTCTAGACTTAAGTTAACTAGTTGATCGCTCCCCAGTATTCCTAGCAACTTTTCACACTCTTTGACACATCGATCAAAAGTAATAGAAGGATTTTGTCTGATTGCTTCTTCAAAAATTGTTTTCATTTTTGCTCTCCTTGTAAATATTTTTTTGTCAGCACGAAATAACTTAAGCAGTTGGTGATCTAGCTCTTTTTAGAATCATACTTATTCCTCTACCGTTGCTTTCTCAGCTTTAATAGATAACGCTGCTCTATTATTAGATAGATAAGCTGAGAATGTTACATTTTGTAATCTCAGATTGATTTTTTCATCTAGATACGAAGTGTATTCTGAAACTGTCGAGTTGTTAACTTTTATGACTCTAGTAATATATTTTCCAGTATCATTTCGAAAACCAACGTCCAGTTTTACGTTTCCAGTTGCCTGCTTCGTTTCAAAGTCTAGTTCTTGACTCAAACCTAATAAAGTTACAGTTACAACAACCTCTTCACAAGAAATCATTCTTTTATTCCTTTCGCCGCAATCTTTAAATACTATTGCTTTGTGGGACTTGTTAAGCAATAATAATCACTAAGTAACAGAGTGTTAGGCTATTTTACATTGGAATCACCCCCTTTATAATCATTTTATGTTTAAATTAGTTAGCTAACTTATGACACTATTTTATACGAATAAAAACATTTATTCAATAAGGTTTTGTTATTGTTTGGTGTCGTAAAATACATTACTTTTGACACTTTTTTAAAAAGATGTTATAATGGTGAAAAAGGAGGAGATATATGTTTCATTTTTCTGATTTAAAGAAAGAAAAACAGATAGATTTTATCTCTAAAAATCTATCTGAAATTTTATTTAAGCAACGACATGAACTTAATCTATCACAAGAACAATTTTTAAAAAAATTCTTTGATTATAATATCTATACTAAAAAATCTGGTTATTTATCCTTATCACAATTAAAACGATATGAAAAAGAATATAAAAAGCAAGTTCCTTTCACTGTACCTAAAAAAAATAGTAAAATATTTGATATAATTCTAAATTTCTCTGTTGTAGATACGATATATAAAGAAAAAATATTTCAGGATTATTTAAAAGAAGATTCACTTAGATTTGCTAAGCAATTAGAAGAACTAGGTTTATTAGATTGTCTAGAAAAAGCAACTAGTGGGATAGTTGCAATGAATTATTACAATTCTCTAACAGGTAAAAATTATGATAAATATTTTCTATTGGATTGGTTATTCAATAATGCGAGACAAGGCTTGGCTGGGGAGCAGATACCTGAACTAATTTACGATGGTATTAAAACAAGGCATGATATAAAGGGAGCAACTAAAAACTAAATTAGCAAATTTAAAAAAGCCAAGTTCAAAAATGCTTGGCTTAATTTATTTGTTTCAATATATCTCTGAGAGCTTTTATAGTAGGTTCTCTTTTTTCTGTTGGTAGGTTTCTAATGTCTTCAATGAGTTGTGAAAACTCTCCGCTTTGATTTTGATTTTCAATATTAAAAAAAGTATTCATATCAACTTCAAGCGCTTGTATGATTTTTTCAATAGTTTCCAGCTTAACGTTTAATTGTTTATTTTCTAACCTATAAATATAGTTGAATCCCAGATCAGCTTTTTCTGCTAGATATTCCTGTGTCATTCCGCTTTTCAGTCTTAAAAGTCTGATTTGTTTTGCAACAAATTCTCTTAAATTTATTTTTTCAGTCATGATAGTACCTCATAACTATCATACAAGTTTATCTCATTGAATAAATCGTTATCAAAAGACTGAAATTCTTTAAAAAATAATATTTGAAAGACTGTAAAATATGGTATAATATTATTCATAAAACAGTCTTTTAAGACATAAAGGAGTTTACATGCTAGAATCAAACACACAAGGTCACGGAACCATCAAGAAATTGCGCAACGGTATGGTTGTTTCTACTTTAGCACTTACAGCCTTTGGGGTATCCTCTGGGGTATCAGCTAGTGAGACAGAAGTTGCGGTTAATGAGCCTGTAACTAAGGTAGTTGCTAAGGACGAGGTTAAACCTAAAGTTCCTACCCAACAAGACATAGATACGGCTAAGGCTGAATCAGATAAGGCTAATCAGGATGTAGCTAAGCAGAAAGAAGTTGTTTCAACTACTGAAGCAACGATTGCTAATGCTGAAAAGTCTATCGCTGAAACTAATAAAAAGGTAGAAGAAGCTAAGTCTGTTACACCTGAAAAGGTTGCTGAGGCTAAGGCAGACGCTGAAAAGAAAGCCAACGAGCTTGCGACTGCTGAGAAAACTGTAGCTGACGCTGATAAGTCTGTATCTGCGACTGCTGAAAAGGTTGCTGACCAAACTAAGCTAGTATCTAATGCTGAGAAAACTGCCACTGCTACAGCTAATAAGGTAGCTGACGCTCAGAAAAAAGTAGATTCTCTTTCATCTACTACTGATGTTGCTCCACTTGAAAAAGAGGTAGTTACACTTACTAACCAAGTTAGTGAAGACACTCAAGCAGTAGAGACTGCTCAGACTAACCTTGATAATGGTAAAAAAGCTCAATCTAACAAAGACCTAGCTATCAAAGACGCTCAAACTGGGGTATCTAACGCTGAGTCTAATCTCTCTCAAGCCACTACAGCCCTTGCAACTGCTAAAGCTGACCAATCTAACAAAGATAAGGCAGTTACTTCTGCTAAAGCTGACCTCGACCGTGCCAAAGAAGAGCTTGCAGATGTTACAGCTGGGCAATATACTATTTCTCTAGGTTCAGAGTATGTTGCTCTTCTTAAAGAGTACTTTGCTAACCCTACTAAAGAACTTTCAGAAAAATTAAAAGCACTTGCTTTCAAAGAGTACGAAAAGTTTGGTAAAATTACTTTCGAAGACGGTGAAGTCTATCGTTATGATTTAACTTACCCTCAAGCATCTAAGAAAGACCAAAACACAAAAGTCGACATCAATAACCTTGATTTTGAGACTCGCAAAGAGCTTTCAGTATTCGCAGCAGACCTTATCAATCAAATTCGTAAACAATTCGGTACTAAAGATGTAGTAGTGACGGAAGATGCTATTCGTATTGCTAACGAAATTGCTCGTAAGTCAACAGAAGAGTATGGTCACGACTTTAAAGCTTTGAACGAAGTTGGTAAAGATAACGGTGTTCTTCTTGGTGAGTTGGCAGGTTTCAGTGACGATACAACTACAACTCTAGCAGATGTTAAGGAACGTATATATGATGATATCCTCTCAATGTTATTCAATGACGCTCATGCTAAGTGGGGACATGCAACAAGTTTGTCAGGGGTATTGCCAAAAGATAAGTACGCAGGGTACATGCAATACACTGGTCTTGGTTTCCGTTCTAATGCTACCTTTACTTCTGTAATCCACTATATTAAGATTTCAGACAATGTGGTTTCTGATGGAGCCAAATTCGACAAAACCAAAGTAATCTCTGCCCCAAGCACAGCCGAAAAGATTGCCAACCTCCAAGAAAAACTCTCAACAGCTCAATCAACTTACGACAACACAGTCAAATCCTCTCAAGAAGCTAAAACATCCGTCCAATCAGCCCAAACCGCCTACACCAACGCAGAAACAGCTCTTGCTAATGCTCGTACTCATCTATCTGATTTGCTAGGTAACAAGATTGATGTTCCGTCACTTGAAAAGGCTCTTGCTGACGCTCAATATAAACTAGCACAAGACACTAAAGCTTTGCAAACTGCTAAAGAGGTACTCACTCTAGCTAAATCAAATGCTACTGACAAAGCTAAGGCTCTTGCTGAAGCTAAAATAGCTCTTGCTAACGCTAAGACTGAACAATCTACTGCTGACCAATCTCTAGAAACTGCTAAAGGTGAATTGGAAGTACTTACTAAGGCTCAAGATGTAGCAGTTTTGGCTCGTAAGTCAGCAGGTGAAGACCTTTTCCGCAAACGTGAAGCGTCTAAAGAAGCTACTGATACCTATACAGTGCTTGAACTTGCTCTCACTAAACGTGATGAAGTCCTTAAGGCTTTGGAAGCAGAGCTTACTGATGCTAATGCTAAACTTGGTGTACTACGTGCAGAGTTGGAAACTGCTAAGAAAGAATTGGCTCGCCTTGAGGGTATCGCAGAAGCTAAGGCTCGTGGGTATGAGAACTTTAAGCAACTCAAAGCTGACCATGATGCATACCTTGCTGAACAACAACGCTTGCAAGCTTTGAAAGATAAAGAAGATGCAATCCGCAACGCAGGTGGAGAGGTAAAACCTGTCCTTGACGCTAACGGTAAGGTAGTTGATGTTGTGGATGCAAAAGCACAAAACAAACCAGTAAACGTGGCTATAGTAGGAACTAAAGACGATAAAACATATCAAGCTCCTGCACAAGCTACAAATGCAAAAGCAGAATCTAAGAAACAACTTCCAAATACAGGAACTAAGGGATCGATGCTAGGCTTATTAGGTTTGGGGTTACTAGCAGGTTTAGGATTAGGGTATACCAAAAAGAACTTAAGAAAGTAAAAATAAAAAATCTTCTTACTTATTGTAGGAAGATTTTTTTAGATTCCTAAAATTTATTGAAAAGACTACGCTATTCCAACAATTTTTAGGAATGAAAAAAGTCCTAGAAAATTCTTAGGACTTTACATTCTTCGATTGTTGACTTTCTTTTTTATTTCAAAAAAGGTTACCAAAAAGGTTGCCATAGAACTGATTTCAAATGATTTGTAATGAAATTCAATATTTTAAAAATCGCACGAAATCAATGTTTTTCAGTATGTACTGAAATGTAATGAAACCTTATTTAACTTCTGTAAACACAACGTGTTTGCGAAGTTTTGGTGAGTATTTCTTCAATTGAAGACGGTCTGGAGTGTTACGTTTGTTTTTAGAAGTAAGGTACAAGCGTTCACCAGATTCTTTGTGTTCAAGTGTAATATTTACGCGCATGGTATCTCCCTTCTATTATTCAGCTGATGCAGCTTTAGCGATCTTACGTCCTTTGTAGTATCCTTTAAGTGATACACGGTGAGAACGTGAGTAATCTCCAGTAGTTTCGTCAAAGTTTACAGATGGAGCTGTTACTTTGTAGTGTGTACGACGTTTGTTTTTCTTCGCTTTTGAAGTGCGACGTGCAGGTACTGCCATTTTGTTTTCTCCTTTTAAGATATAAATTCAGTTAGGTTTGATTTTCATCAACTTTAATAGTATATCAAAACTTTTTTGTAAAGTAAAGTTACTTGACAAAAAAAGATAAAAAAATTTTCCTATCCAATCTTATGGATAGGAAAATAGACTAAATATCAATCTCGAAGGGTTCATCAATGGTTTCTGAGACGTATTTTCCGTCTTTTTTCCGTTGTTTGACGCATTCGGTGAGAAGATATTCGATTTGCCCATTAACTGATCGGAAGTCATCTTCTGCCCATGATGCGAGTGCAGCATATAACTTATTCGAGAGTCGAAGGGGGATTTGCTTTTTTTTAGCTTCTGTCATTTCTAATAAAGGCTTCCTGTATTGACAATTGGTTGTGCATCATGATTGCCACAGAGAACGACTAGGAGATTTGAAACCATGGCAGCTTTACGCTCTTCATCTAGTTCAACCAGCTCTCCTTCATTGAGACGTTCCAGTGCCATTTCAACCATTCCTACAGCGCCGTCTACAATCATTTTACGTGCATCGATAATAGCAGATGCTTGTTGACGTTGAAGCATGACAGCTGCAATTTCTGGTGCATAAGCTAGGTAAGTAATACGTGCTTCAAGAATTTCCAAACCAGCGTCCTCTACGCGACTTTGGATTTCTTCACGAATACGTTTAGCTACAATCTCACTAGAACCACGGAGGCTTCCTTCATCCGCTTGCCCATCACCTGTAGTATCCACATTCGGAGACACATCGTAAGGATAGATGCGGACAATATTACGGAGGGCGCTATCACACTGCAATGAAAGATATTCTTTATAGTTATCTACGTTGAAGACTGCTTTAGCTGTATCGACAACTCTCCAAGTTACCGCGATTCCGATTTCAACAGGGTTACCTAAACAATCGTTAATCTTTTGACGAGAATTACTCAAAGTCATAACTTTGAGAGAAATCTGTTTCTTGCCAATTTCAAGGTTTACATCATTGCCATTTGATGATTTCATCCCTGAAAAAGGTGATTTTGTGCTAACATCACCACTTTGACCAAGTCGAGTGTGGTTTGCAGGATTGATCGCTATGCTAAAAGGATTGACAAAGTAAAAACCAGGTTCTTTGATGGTACCTGTATAATTACCAAAGAGGGTCAAAACCAGTGCTTCCTGAGGTTTGACAACTTTTAAACCAGCATGAGCTAGAGCTGCAATTAAGATTAATAAAAGCCCGATAATAATTCCAAAAACGTTTTCCGAACCAGCACCCATGATAAATATAAAGAAACCAAGTACGAGTGCCAACTCGATAAGTATCAAGGCTACTACACCATTTGGTTTTGAATTGATTAGTTTTTCAGTCATCAGAATGACCTCCTGCATTTGATATCTAAATGATATCACTTTAATTTTAAATGTCAATAAAAAAATGCAATATTTTTTAAGAAGATTTCAATGTATTGAATTTTCTGAAAATTCAAGAATTTTCTTCTGTTCATTGCTTTTAAAATGTGCTATAATGGTAAAAACTGAAATGGGAGGGAACTTAATGACAGAATTAGATAAACGTCATCGCAGTAGCATTTATGACAGCATGGTTAAATCACCAAACCGTGCCATGCTTCGTGCGACTGGTATGACAGATAAGGACTTTGAAACACCGATTGTGGGAGTCATTTCGACTTGGGCAGAAAATACACCATGTAATATCCACTTGCATGACTTTGGGAAATTGGCTAAAGAAGGTGTCAAATCTGCTGGTGCTTGGCCGGTTCAATTTGGAACCATTACGGTAGCAGATGGGATTGCCATGGGGACGCCTGGTATGCGCTTCTCTCTAACGTCACGTGATATCATTGCGGACTCTATCGAAGCTGCTATGGGCGGTCACAACGTGGATGCCTTTGTGGCTATCGGTGGTTGTGACAAGAACATGCCTGGTTCTATGATTGCCATTGCCAATATGGATATCCCTGCTATTTTCGCCTACGGTGGTACGATTGCCCCTGGAAAACTAGATGGTAAAGACATCGACTTGGTTTCTGTATTTGAAGGTATCGGAAAATGGAACCACGGTGATATGACGGCTGAAGACGTCAAACGTCTCGAGTGTAACGCCTGCCCTGGCCCTGGTGGTTGTGGTGGTATGTATACTGCAAACACTATGGCTACTGCTATCGAAGTTTTGGGGATGAGCTTGCCAGGTTCTTCTTCTCACCCAGCTGAATCTGCTGATAAGAAAGAAGACATCGAAGCAGCCGGTCGTGCAGTTGTCAAAATGCTTGAACTTGGTATCAAACCTTCAGATATCTTGACTCGTGAGGCCTTTGAAGATGCCATTACAGTGACAATGGCTCTCGGTGGCTCTACAAACGCTACTCTTCACTTGCTCGCCATTGCCCACGCAGCTAATGTTGACTTGTCACTTGAAGACTTTAATACCATCCAAGAACGTGTGCCTCACTTGGCCGATTTGAAACCTTCTGGTCAGTATGTCTTCCAAGACCTTTACGAAGTTGGTGGTGTGCCTGCAGTTATGAAGTACTTGTTGGCGAATGGATTCCTTCATGGAGACCGTATCACATGTACTGGTAAAACTGTCGCTGAAAACTTGGCTGATTTTGCAGACCTCACACCAGGGCAAAAAGTCATTATGCCACTTGAAAATCCTAAACGTGCGGACGGTCCATTGATCATCTTGAACGGTAATCTTGCTCCTGACGGTGCAGTTGCCAAGGTATCAGGTGTTAAAGTTCGTCGTCACGTTGGGCCAGCCAAGGTATTTGACTCAGAAGAAGATGCTATCCAAGCTGTCTTGTCAGATGAAATCGTTGATGGCGACGTTGTCGTTGTTCGTTTCGTTGGACCTAAGGGTGGTCCTGGCATGCCTGAGATGCTATCACTTTCATCAATGATTGTTGGTAAAGGTCAAGGAGACAAGGTTGCCCTCTTGACAGACGGACGCTTCTCTGGTGGAACTTATGGTCTGGTTGTCGGACATATCGCCCCTGAAGCCCAGGATGGAGGACCAATTGCCTACCTCCGTACAGGCGATATCGTCACTGTCGACCAAGATACTAAAGAAATTTCTATGGCCGTATCCGAAGAAGAACTTGAAAAACGTAAGGCAGAAACAACCTTGCCACCACTCTATAGCCGTGGTGTCCTTGGTAAGTATGCCCACACCGTATCTTCTGCATCACGTGGTGCCGTGACAGATTTCTGGAATATGGAACAATCTGGTAAAAAATAACTAGAAAATAAGCAGTCGCTAAATGACTGCTTTTTCTAATCCTTTGTCTTATCTCGTGAAATGTGATAAGATAATTGCTCTAACTATGATTATGAAGGAGAGACAATGTTTTCAAAAAATACAGGAATTATGCTCTACGTAGATGATATAGCAGCTGAGAGAGACTTTTGGTCTGCTATCGGTTTTGAAGTTTTTAATCAATCAGAAATTATGGGGTTTGAAACTTTTGAAATGAAACCTCACACGGACAGTACACTGACTTTTACTGTCTACGCCAAAGACTTTATTCGTCAGGTATCGCCAGAGGTAGTTGATATGAAACCTAGCCTACTCTTTGAATCAGCGGACCTTTGCAGTCTTCACGAGCGCATAGCTGCAGTAACTGATACCACCAGTCCGATCAGTACTCAACCTTTCCCTAACTTTAACTTTGCAAATCCAAGTGGACACTATTTCGCAGTTAGAGGAATCTGATAACAAAACAGCTCTCTGTTTATTAGCAGAGAGCTCTTATATTTTAGCGTGGTGGTAGACCAAGCGCTATGCGACCATAGCGACTGATTCGCGTAATCTTCCAAGCAGGCGACCAGGTAACTTCAACCCTGACATCTTCAATCCCTTCAATCTGTTTCAAGCCTGCCACGATTTCGATGGGTAAACTTTCTGCACAGTCACAGGCAGTATCGGTGAAGGTCATGACAATTGTACAAAGACCAGCCTCGTCCAAATGAATCTCGTAAATCAAGCCAAGATTATAGACATCTAGTTCCACATCTGTATCGTAAACTTTTTCTAGCTTGTCAATGATTTGATCCCCTAATGCTAAAGCACGATCATTGATTTTGATATCTTCTCTCATTGCATTCCCTCCATTTGTAAACTGCACCTATTTTCTCATAATTCTGACAATTTGGCAAGTTTTTCCCAATCAAGACGTAATCCGCCATAAAAACGAAAGCCTAGTGATTGCCATAGTTGAGACAAACTACCCAAAGATCTAACAACCTAGAGTACGGGGATATTGGCATAGGTTAAAGAGATAAGCTTAGAGAATGATTGAGCTTCTAAGACATACTTTCTAAACAGAAAAAGTAGAGAAAGGTCATCTCTACTTTTTAGATATTATTTTGACTTCACAGGTTTATCTGCCAAGGCCTTGATAGCTGATGCTATCGTTTCTGCATAGAGCTTAGCTCCCTCTTCTAGTTTGGCATTATCACTTCCAAAGTGAACCTGGTCTGTTCCTTTCCAAATCTCTGGATGATCTTTAGATACCTGATTCCAGTCCGCAACCTCAATGTAAGGATACTTTTGAGCTACTTCACGCACATAGCTAGCATACTGTTCTACATAAGGCTGAGTTGCTTGAGTTGTATCACCCTCATAAGGTGTCATAAGTACAAGTTGATGCCCCTTAGGTAGATTTGTTATCAAAGAATCGATATCAGCCTTATAATCCTCAGGATTATTCACTCCAGTAGCAATAACGACTATTTTAGGGAGGACTTTATTCTGACTGTGGTTGAGCATAATAGCATTGGCTTGCTTGGTGTTTCTGCTGACTTGACCATCTGTCTGAGCGTCTGGTAGAACCTCTTTAAGTTCAGGTGTTGCACGCAAGGTTACAGAATCTCCAATGATGGATACACCTTCAGCAATATTGTAGTGACTGGCTTCTGCTTGGTCCGCCATGGTTTTTGTACGGGTGATATTGGTTTGAGCTTGATTAAGGCCATTTACCATCAAATCCGTTTCAAAAGCCCCGACTTGGGGAGCTATGAGCATCACAATCAGTGTTAGCAAGCTAAGAAATCCGACGCTACCCGCAAAGATTGGTTGAATATGCGGAATTTCTCTTATCTTTTGCAATAAGCTAGTGTTCTTCCCGGCAATGAAAGGTTCAATCACATAGAAAGAAAGGCTTGCAAAGAGATAAGAAAAGATAGTGGTGAGAATCACTGCCGGTAAATTGCTCATCAACTGAGAGAAAATAATATAAAACGGCCAGTGGAAAAGATAAACGGCATAGCTGGTATCTGCTAAGAAACTAATCACTTTTGGCTCTGCAATCGTAGGTGTTTTCTCATGCAAGACTCGTGCTGAAACAATCATCAAAAGTGCAGCTAGACTTGCAAGTAAGAATCCGATCAAATAGGCAAAGAGATAGGTAAATTTCACAAAAAAAGTCAGTAGCAGCAAGACTCCCAAACCTACACCAAAGACTAGCAAGGGCTGTTTCAAATCCCAGGTATTATTTAGACGCTTAATCAGAGTAGTCGTTTGACGGACACCTACCAAAGTGGCCAAGACACTACCTAGAAAGAAAGGATAGACGTGGGTAAAACTTGAAAAGTAAACCGTCGAGTAGGAAGAAACGATAAAGCTACCGATAAACATTGAAAGAAAACCGATGATAAAGACAGCTGATGATAGAAGAAAGACTAGACCTCTTAATTGTCCAGATGATTTTACCCGCTTGGACAAGAACCAAACCGCCAAGCCCCACAAGATATAGTAATGAACCTCAACAGCCAAGCTCCAATTATGAACAAATAAATGAGGAATGAACTGAGATTCATAACTTCCCCCTGTTAACATTTCATAGAAGTTGGTCATAAAACCAAGGACACCAGCAATCTGACCACCAATCCCGGCTATATAATCCTGCCGAACCAAGAAAGTAAAGGGCATAACGACAAGGATCATTAAAACGACCGGTGGAAAAATCCGATAAAAACGTCTTCTAAAAAATCCTAAGATATCAATCTTACCTTTTTGTCCAAATTCTTCTAATAAAAGTGACGTAATTAGGAAACCTGAAAAGGTGAAAAAGACGTCAACCCCGAAGAAACCTCCTGGGAAAACCGTCTGAAAAAAATGGTACAAGAGTACCAAGAGTAAGCCTGTAATCCTAATCAAGGAAAACCATTTTATACGCATACGAGTTTATTCTCCGTTCATTAGAGTAGTTAAAAAACCATCTAATGTTCATTCCATACTACCTTTATTTTATCAAAAAAAGAAGAAAAATCCTAAGAGAAAACTTAGGATTTTAGCTTTGGTCTACTAATCTTAGAAATTACGACCTGATTTATTGTAGCCATATTTTTCAACAAAATGCTCACGGAATTCCAAGAGATTATCATCCATAATAGCCTGACGAACCTGCTTCATAAGGTTGAGCAAGAAGTAAAGGTTATGGTAACTTGTCAAACGAATACCAAAGGTCTCATCGGCCTTGAGCAAGTGACGAAGGTAGGCACGGGTGTAGTTCTTACATGTGTAGCAATCGCACTCAGGATCAAGTGGGGTAAAGTCCTCCGCAAACTGGGCATTCTTGACAACCAAACGTCCTTGGCTAGTCATACAAGTTCCGTTACGAGCGATACGAGTCGGCAAGACACAGTCAAACATATCGACCCCACGAATAACCCCATCAATCAAGCTATCTGGCGCTCCCACTCCCATCAAGTAGCGAGGTTTGTTTTCAGGAAGAAGTTGAGTGGTGAAGTCCAAAACTGCATTCATCTCTTCATGAGTTTCACCTACTGCCAACCCTCCGATAGAGTATCCAGGGAAGTCCATGCTAACAAGGTCGCGAGCTGATTGACGACGAAGATCTTCAAATCCTGCGCCTTGCACAATCCCAAATAATCCTTGGTCATGTGGACGACGATGAGCTTTTAATCCACGCTCAGCCCAACGGCTAGTACGTTCGATTGACTTTTTCACATAATCATAGGGTTGGTAGAACTGAGGACATTCATCAAAGGACATCATGATGTCTGAGCCTAGATTATTCTGGATAGAAATAGCCTTTTCAGGTGATAGGAACATTTTAGAACCATTGAGGTGGTTTTTGAAGGTTACCCCTTCCTCTGTAATGTTACGGCTATCAGCTAGAGAGTATACTTGGAAACCGCCACTATCCGTCAAGATAGGTTGGTCCCAGTTCATGAACTTATGAAGCCCACCTGCTCGAGCAATCAACTCATCTCCAGGACGTAGCCACAAGTGATAGGTATTAGAGAGGATAATCCCTGACCCCATCTCTTTCAATTCTTCTGGCGATTGGGTTTTAACCGTTGCTTGAGTTCCAACTGGCATAAACATAGGAGTTGGGAAAGTTCCATGTGGCGTGATAATCTCACCCAGACGAGCTCCCGTGTGTTTTTCTTTTTTAATCAAACGATATTTGATTGGTGAATCTGACATTTTTTACCTCCGAAGCTGGGAAAGACAGTCCCAGTTCTTACTTTGTGCCCAAGGGCATACTGTATGATTCTATCAAAAAAAACAGGAACTGTCACGAACTATGGTATAATGAAAGAATGAAATACCCAAAAATTAATTTAAAAGAAGTTCGTCAACAAGCTAAACAGTTTCAAGCTGAACATCCACGTCTATTGCTTGTCTTTCTATTACCAAGCATTTTCCTGATTCTATCCAGCTTCATAAGTCCGTTATCCCTACTTGATGAGGGGATTCTTGAGCAATCCTTCTTTACTTTTTTGATGAGCTTGATCCAGTCCTCACTCTTTCCTCTAGCAGTTGGATTCACAAGTTCTATTATCCTAGCTGGTGCTCTTTTTACAACCATTAATCTTTACAGAATTTCCGAGATAGAGCTTTCTTTTAAAGATAGTCTGTCCTTACTTGACAATCGCTTCTTCACCCAGACCTTTCTGACTCTCTTGCTCAAGCGTTTCTATCTCTTTTTGTGGAGCATCCCTAATCTTTTTGGAGTCTACTTGCTCTTTTATAGCAGTGCCATGGCTCGTAAATTTGTAGAACTTCATCCCGAATTTCCAGCTGTCGACGTCACCAATTCAGATATCGAACACTTCCTACTTACTTTTGCACTCTACTTCTTTGGTAGCGTCTTTCTGATGATTTTGGGAACCATTGCCTATCTGCCGCAATACTACGCTTATTCCCAAGTAGAGCTGCTCCTATGTGATACCCTTGCAATTGGAATTGCCAAGCCAAGCCGCGTACTCAAAACCAGTCGCTTCCTTATGAAAGGCTATAAGTTCCAACGCTTCGTTCTTGATTTACAGCTACTTCCTTGGTATCTCCTTATCTGGATCAGCTTCGGAATTGCGAGCATCCCTACTTTCCCTTATATCTATAGTAGTCAATTCTTCTTTTATCAAAGATTACTCGAAATCAAGCGGAGAAAAGTTTAATGTGAATGATTAAAACCAGCACCTTCAATAGAAAGTGCTGGTTTGTTTTTATTTCAAGAAAAGGATACTCAAGAGTGCTAAGATTGCCGGTCCACCTTGCTTGAAAATGATTTTTTTATCTGCTGTTAAGGCACCATAAGTCGCTGCTCCTATGACAAATAAAACAAAGATTGTTACGATTTCTAAGCTATGTGAGAAATAAATTCCGTAAATAATAAATACCCCAATCAAGGCATTATAAATTCCTTGGTTTTTAAACAATGAGGTTACAGATGGTCTTGCTAGTTCTTCTTTGTCCATATTAAAGACACGGCCGGTTGCGTCTGATTGGGTTGCGATACTCTCCAAATAAAAGATATAAAAATGTTCGAGGGCAACAATAGTTGCTAAAATAGTAGTAATGATTGACATCGTTTTCTCCTTAAAATTCTATTTTTTCTAACCCTGATACTAGTTTTGTCAACAAAGCTGTCAGGTCTTGCTGCTCAGTAGAGGATAAGATGTTCTCCATCTGCTCCTTCACTCGCAAGTGATGTTTAGGCGGATTGACCAAGAGTTGATTCTTGGCTTCTTGGGTTAATTCAACTAAGACTTCTCGCTGATTGATTGGATTCCGATTGCGACTGACATAGCCCTCTGACTCCAGTATCTTAAAATGACGGGTCAAGGCTGCCTGGTCAATCTGTAACTTCTCCTGAACGGCAATCTGGTTACAGGGTGACTGTTGCAGTAAAAATTGCAGGATTTGATAGCGGGTCAAACTAATTCCCAATTGTTTCTCAAAAAGTTGAGTGATGGTCTGATCTGTTAAATGGAGCTGGTACAGTAATTCATGCATTTTTAGTATTTTCTCCTTTCTTTTATATTTGATTTATCAATAGTTGACTTGTCAAGTATAATACAAATAAATTGACTTTGCAAGTCTTTTGCTTACTCCGTTAAATTAGTCTACTAGTCACAATCCCTCAAGGCTATGTTTTTCTATTTTATGTCTGGAGTTTATTTACGCTATCTAAGAGTTTGAAAACAAAAAAAGAAGCGGAAACTCAAGTTCCCAACTTCTTAATATTCTTAGTTCATCGATACGTGTACGTGGTCATAGTGATTTTCTGTAACACTACCACGGTCTGGCATTGGATTCCAAGTGTAGGCTGGTCCGTATTTGCTATCGTATGGTGCATAGAAACGTTGTTTCCAGATGATGTAGCTGATACCTCGGCTAGCCATATTTTGGATAGCATAATCTGCAATTTGGTCTCCAAGAGCAGAGCTTACTGGAACCATAAAGTCAATGGCAAGACCTTTTCCGTGGTCGCCACTATCTCCTGGACGGTAACCACTAAATGATGTGATTCCGAACAAGTTTGCTACTTCTTCTTTAAAGGCAGCCGTTTGTGGCTGAAAACCTGCATTTTCTGATTTTGAAGCTGCAATACTTGCATAATCAGGTGCTGCTGGTGCTGCATAAGTAGCTGATGAACCTTGGCTTGCTTCAGCTTGATAAGTTGATGGTGCTGATTGAGTCTCTGTAACTGGTGCTTCTGTTGTAGTCGTTTCTTCCACTACAGGTGTTTCTGCGACCGGCTCTTCCACTGGTGCTGAAACTTCTGCAACGGCTCCTGTTGTTGTTTCTGCTGCAGATCCTTCTGCTGGTGTTGCAACTTCAGTAGTGGCTTCTACTACTGACTCTTCTACCGGTGCTACAACTTCTGTAACAGCTTCTGTTGTTGCTTCTGCCACTGGCTCAGCTACAGTTGTTTCTACAACTGGTTGAGTTAAATCTTCAACCTGTACAGTTTGGTCATCTACAGTGACTTGGTTGGTTGTCAAATCTGCTATTGCAGTTGTTCCTTCGCCACCTTGAACTGTATCAGGGGTTTGAATTTCAACCTCTGTCACTTCTTCTTTTTCATTGACAGTTGTTGTAAGGACTGTCTCAGGGAAGATCAAATCAATATTGCTAATCTTGTTCAAGTTAGCAAGAACGTTCACATCCACTCCCAAAGCTTCGGCAATGGTACTTAAGGTATCACCATACTGAATCGTATAGCTTGTTTTATTCTCACTCTTGGTAACATCGTTTTGAATTTGCTCAACACTACGCGCTGTCCATACTAATTCTTCTGCTTGAGTTGCCAATACAGGGGCAAGGGACAAGGCTACTGTTGATGCTAAAATAATTCTTTTCTTCATACTATCAAACTCCTTTTCAAATGTAGTACCTGTCTATCATAACACAAAGAAAATAGAAAAAAAGCCCTTTTGGGGCTATTTAACAGAACTGTACATTCGTTGTAACAAATCACATTACTTGAAATAGTTTGTTAGTTTCTTGTCATCAGGCTGACACATTCTTCTTGAAGAAAATTCTAGAAGGAAAGCGAACTAATGTCTTCTAAATGCTCTATCTGTTGATTACAAGTTGCAGGAGAGGCAAGAAAATTGATACTCTGAATCCCACTATTTTGAGCAAATTCGATATCCAAAGTCCGATCACCGATATAATAAGTTTGCTGTGGATCTAGTTCATACTTATCTAGAAGATAGATCGCAGCTTCTGGACTAGGCTTCCGAGAAAAGCCACTTTGATTGGTTAAAATTTCTGTGAAATAGTGAGCCAAACCCAAATTCTCCAAAATAGTAAAAGCATTGTCCCCTTTATGGGTATAAACAAACTGTTCAATCCCTTGCTGGTCTGCCCAAGCTAAGATTTCACGCGCCTCCGGCATCAGAACCACTTGAGCATTCTTTTCAGCTAAACTCTGAGCACGAACCTGATTGAGCATATCAGCATCCAAGCCTCTTTCTTCTCCCACCTTTTCCAACAGATCTTGAACGGAAGTTTTTAGAATAAAGGCACGAACCTCAGCCTTATCATAAGGAATGTCAAACTGAGCAAAGGTCTCTTCGATTCCTGCTAAAATAGCCTCGTAAGAGTCTAACAAGGTCCCATCTAAATCCCAGATAAATCCAATTTTTTTCATATGTCATCCTTTCAAAGAGATATATTGCTTATAACGGTAGCGCAGGAAGAACCAGCGAAAACCATTATCCAAAAGCGTTCCTGCCCAAATACCAGGCAAGCCCCAACCAAGAACAATTCCCATCAGATACCCTGTTCCGATACGGATACACCACATTCCGATACTTGTCGCATAAAAGGGGAGGCGTGCATTTCCCAACCCCTGCCAGACAGCTGTATAAATGACTGTCCCCGTCGTCATAGGAGTTCCTAGTAGTGAGAACAGTGTCACCATAACACTGGCTTCAATAGCCACAGGATCACTGGTGTAGAGGTGACTTAGGGGCGTTCCGAGAGCATAGATACTAAGTGTTAAGGGCAACATGAGAAAGAGAGATAGCCAAAAAGTTTGCTTACTTAAGTTGTCTACTCTTGCCCAATCATCTTCCCCAACTGCTCGAGCTACCTGCATAACTGTTGCCGTAGCGACACCAAAGGCAGGCATGTAGTTAAACTGAGTCAAGACTTCACCAATAGCATTCCCTGCGACGGCCTCCGTCCCAAAGGAAACAACCAGGGCAATAATGACCACATCACCAGCCCTCATCATGAGACGTTCTCCCGCTGCAGGCAAAGCCAGAGTCAGCAAGTCTTTGTCCAGTCCAAAGCTTGGCCTCGTATATGGAAGTTTTAGTTGTGACCATAAAATCACAACCCCGACCAAACGAGATAGGATGGTCCCCCAAGCTACACCAGCTATGTCCATATCAAGGATAAAAATGGCGACACTTGAAAAAAGGATGTTTAAAGCATTGGATAAAAAACTAACATAAAGCGGAAGTCGCGGATTATGGGTAGCGCGAATCAAGGCTCCCAAACTAGTCATCAAGCCCAAGAGAACAATTGAACCACCCACCAATGATAGATAAAGTCCACCACTCTCAGCTACAGACGCTTCTGTTCCTAAAAGGCCAATCATCTCTCGTCCTGCAAAGATGGATAAGACACCTAAAACTAAACTCAGTAGTAGGGTAATCTTAAGTGCTTCTGTCACATGATAGGCTAGTCTAGATTGATCTTTCTGTCCCAAACTTTTGGAAATGACACTGGAAATAGCCGCTCCCAAGGCAATAAAAATAGCCTGATAAATGGTGATAATATTTCCAGCTACAGACACACCCGAAATGGCGATCAACCCCAGATTAGCTACCAAGTAGCTATCTACCATCCCCATGAGCATCTGCAAGAAATTTTCACCCATGGCTGGCAGGGCTATGTTGAGAATGTCTTTATTTTTCTTAAACAATCCTTCCTCCTGATGAAAAGAAACTCAGTTAGTTGCCCAACCGAGTTTACTTCCTCTGTCTTAAAGTCCTAGATAAGATTCTACCGCAGCCTGCATCTCTGCTGCTGCAACAGTTGTCTTGTGACGAACTGGAGCTGTTTCGAGGCCATCAACTGCAGGTGGCACTGCTACTCCTGAAATTTCATGTAGTTGAGCCAAGGCTTCAAAATCGCTCAAACCTGATTGCCCAGTTACAGCTTCTACTGCAACCACTGGGAATTTATAAGGACTAGCTGTTGAAGCAATCACGGTCTTAGACACATCGCCTGTAGCAGCTTGGTATTTTTTATAAACAGCTGAGGCAACCGCTGTATGTGGATCCTCAATGTAGGCATCTGTTTGATAAACACGCTTGATTTCTGCTGCTGTTTCTGCTTCAGTCGCATACTCAGCTACAAAAAGGTCAAGGATTTCTGCATCAAAATCTGTCAATTCATACTGACCTTGAGTGTTCAAAGCATTCATGAGTTCAGCTGTCTTAACCGCATTATTACCCAAAAGGTGGAAAATCAAGCGCTCCAAGTTTGAAGAGACCAAGATATCCATAGATGGGCTAGTGGTTACCTTAAATTCACGCTTCTTGTCATAAACATGAGTTTTAAAGAAGTCTGTCAAAACATTGTTGTCATTTGAAGCACAGATCAATTTGCCAACTGGTAGGCCGATTTGCTTAGCGTAAAAGGCAGCCAAGATATTCCCAAAGTTCCCTGTCGGTACGGTGAAGTTAACCTTGTCACCAGCCTTAATCTCACCAGTTTTAACAAGCTGAGCGTAGGCATACACATAATAGACAATCTGTGGTACTAAACGACCGATATTCATAGAGTTAGCAGATGAGAACTGGAGCTTATTAGCAGCCAATTTTTCACGAAGGGCCACATCATTGAACATGTGCTTAACGTTGGTTTGAGCATCGTCAAAGTTTCCATCGATGGCGATAACATGAGTATTGTCCCCAGTTTGAGTAGTCATTTGTAACTCTTGCACCTTGCTGACACCGTCTTTGGGATAAAAGACGATGATTTCAGTTCCAGGAACATCCGCAAATCCTGCCATGGCAGCTTTACCGGTATCTCCAGACGTCGCTGTCAAGATGACAATCTTGTTTTCCAAGCCATGTTTCTTGGCAGCTGTTGTCATAAAGTATGGCAAGATAGACAAGGCCATATCCTTAAAGGCAATGGTTGAACCGTGGAAAAGTTCCAAGTTGTATTGGCCATCTAGTTTCACAAGAGGAGCAATGGCTGGTGTATCAAACTTGCTGTCATAGGCGTTGGTGATACAGTAGTCCAACTCTTCTGCTGTAAAATCATCCAAGAAGGCTGACAAGACAAGTTTGGCCACTTCTTGATAAGAAGCGTCTTTTAATGTGTCAAAATCCAAGTCCACCTTTGGATAGCTCACTGGAGTAAACAAGCCTCCATCTGTTGCCAAACCTTGCAAAATCGCTTGGCTGGCTGTTACTGTATTGTTCGCATCACGCGTTGATTGATAAACTAATGTCATAAATCTCTATCCTTTATCTATAGTCCTATTCATTATAACATGATTTTTCAGAAAATTCTTCCTTTATAGGAAAATTATAGGTCTAATTCTTCTTTCAAAGGCTCTAAATAGGTCATTTCTTGCTGATCTCTCATCTTAAGACCTTGCTCTGCTATCGCTAGCAAGTCTTTGGAGAACTGGACAATCCCAGCTGTTTCTTCATCTGTGAGGTGTTTCTTAGAAAATTGTCTTCTCAAAGACTTGTAGTCACGACCAAATATTTCAAAGAAAGGAGCTGTTTCTAGGTAAATTTCAAGCTTGTCTAGATTCACCAGCAAGCCTAAATGAAAGGCTGCCGAAGAAAAGGTTCGATCTAGTGGCTGTGTACAAACACTCCGAAATTCGACCGTTCCTCGAGTTGTTAAGTCTTGGAATTGGTAACTACGGTGCGTTTGGAAATCCTTCTCTTGAGGAACAAGCAGAGTTTCTTTTCCATTTAGAGTATAGGCAGTAATCTCATCAGTATCTAAGTAATCTCTAGCTCGTATCGGAGAAAAATAGTAGGTTTCCCCATCACGTTCTGCTGTAAAAATCGCAGAGCAATCTAAATAATCAAAGAAATCATCCTCATCTTTGAAGAGTTTTGAATTGACACCGACATTCTCTGGATAAATTCCATGCATGGAATCTTCCCAAAAAATATCTCGTGAAATCAAAGTATCCCATTCTGCTCCCGAAAACTCAGAATTAGCAAACAGGTAAGCTTTGACTGCTTCAAGCTGAGTGAATGCATTAATGACACGTAGGTAGTTAGCAGTCGATACATCCAACTGAACTTGGCTCCCACAGATAAAGGCTCCATAGTCTGGAAAATCATGCAAAGAAACAGATTCTTGATTGTTGCCCATCTTCAGATAATCCATTAACATCTGGTAGCGAGGATATGCGACAGGCCTATTATCATTGATATCCCAATTCGGGTGAATCCCCCAACCTTGAATAGCATGATCCTTTTCTCTTAGCTTCTCCTGAATTACTTCCATATAGGCTCTAAAGCGCTCTTCCACTTCCTGAATACTCTTTGCCTTCCCAAAAGCAAACTCCAAGGTCGTGTAGGAAACCTCAAACAAAATACGGTCTTGACTCATCGGTTCTACAAGTTGAATTGGATTGCCATCCTGGTCTTCCTTCTCAACTTCTAGACTGAGAGCGTCAACTAAAAAACGCATCAATTCCTTGCTGACTTCAATATCTGTAGGCTGACCTTTCTTATGAACGATCGGAAACTCCAACTCAATACCGATGTAGAGATCTGGATTTTCTTTGATATTCTTTAAATAGCGGTCTTTTAATAACTGAACTGAAGGGGACATACATACCTCTCATTCTAACTTCTCATACTAGAAAACAAATTACTCTCTATTATACCAAAAAGTCCTAGAGAAGGATCTTAGAAAGTCTGTTTGCAAGCTTGCTCCCTAGATTTAAGACCAAACAACTTCCTAATTATATGAAATTTTATAATAAGACGTCAGATATCATTGTTCAATTTTCACAGTCTCATCAACCAGTTAAGCGATTACATATATTTTTGCATCAAATCCCTTGTACTATATTAAATATAGTGATATAATTCACATATAGACAAAAAGAGGGCAGTTCAAATTCGACTTCACTTGAATCATGAGTCAAGGCAAGCCCCTTTTCCTCTGCACCTCAACGACTAATCAAGGAGGATAGCTATGAAAGCTGTTGTTGTAAATCCAGAAAGCACTGGTGTTGCTATTGAAGAAAAAGTTCTCCGTCCACTCGAAACTGGGGAAGCTCTTGTAGAAGTTGAGTACTGTGGTGTCTGCCACACTGACCTCCACGTTGCCCATGGTGACTTTGGTAAAGTTCCAGGACGCGTTCTCGGTCACGAAGGTATCGGTATCGTAAAAGAAATCGCCCCTGATGTTAAAAGTCTCAAAGTTGGCGACCGTGTCAGCGTAGCTTGGTTCTTTGAAGGCTGTGGTATGTGTGAATACTGTACAACCGGACGAGAAACTCTTTGCCGTTCCGTAAAAAATGCAGGCTACTCAGTTGACGGCGGTATGGCTGAACAATGTATCGTAACTGCAGATTATGCTGTTAAGGTTCCAGATGGTCTCGATCCAGCCCAAGCCTCTTCTATCACTTGTGCCGGTGTTACCACATACAAGGCTATCAAAGAAGCAAAAGTTGAACCAGGCCAATGGGTTGTACTCTATGGTGCTGGAGGACTTGGTAACTTAGCTGTTCAATACGCTAAAAAAGTATTCAACGCTCACGTTATCGCAGTAGATATTAACAACGATAAACTTGCTCTAGCTAAAGAAGTTGGTGCTGATATCGTGATTAATGGTCTTGAAGTCGAAGATGTTCCAGGCCTTATCAAAGAAAAAACAAACGGTGGGGCTCACTCAGCTGTCGTAACAGCTGTATCAAAAGTTGCCTTTAACCAAGCAGTTGACTCTGTTCGTGCAGGCGGTCGTGTAGTAGCTGTCGGACTCCCTTCAGAAATGATGGACCTTAGCATCGTCAAAACAGTTCTTGACGGTATCCAAGTCATCGGTTCCCTTGTTGGAACACGTAAAGATTTGGAAGAAGCCTTCCAATTTGGTGCTGAAGGTCTGGTTGTTCCAATCGTTCAAAAACGGTCTGTCGAAGATGCCATTGCTGTCTTTGATGAAATGGCTGCTGGTACCATCCAAGGTCGCATGGTTTTAGACTTTACCCACTAAGATAAATAATAAATGCCAAAACGAGGTCGGGACAGAAGATCCCACCTCGATTTTTTGTAATAAAATTTTGACACGACAACTAATTGGACTTGGGGCATTTTTTAGACGCCCAAGAGCACTACTGACAAAAACTTCCTAATCCCTCCGCTTTTTTATATTAAATTTTTTTACCATTTTATAGACGATTTTATAAAAAGTTTATATATCAATATTTGCAAAGATAGGGCTTTGATATTTTTTTCACTCTTTATTATAATTAGTTGCTTTTTTTCTGAAAACGATTTATACTTAAGGAGTCTTAAAGTTTTCTTAAACTACAAGTCAAACATTTTATAAGGAGGAATGACAATAATGAGTATCGGAATCATTATTGCGAGCCACGGTGAATTTGCCGCGGGTATTCATCAGTCAGGATCTATGATCTTTGGTGAACAAGAAAAGGTTCAAGTTGTAACCTTTATGCCAAACGAAGGTCCAGACGATTTATACGCCAAGTTCAACAATGCTGTGGCTGCATTTGACGCAGAAGATGAGGTTCTAGTCTTGGCTGACCTTTGGAGTGGTTCTCCATTTAACCAAGCAAGCCGCGTAATGGGAGAAAATCCTGAGCGTAAATTTGCCATCATCACAGGACTTAACTTGCCGATGTTGATCCAAGCCTACACAGAGCGCCTTATGGATGCTAATGCTGGAGTGGATAAAGTCGCTGCGAACATCATTAAAGAAGCCAAAGATGGCATCAAGGCTCTACCAGAAGAGATAAACCCAGCTGAGGAAGTTGCAACTGCTGCAGCTGCTCCTGTAGCCCAAGCTGCCATCCCAGAAGGAACTGTTATCGGAGACGGTAAATTGAAAATCAATCTTGCTCGTCTTGACACACGTCTTCTTCATGGACAAGTCGCAACTGCTTGGACACCAGATTCAAAAGCTAACCGTATCATCGTTGCTTCAGATAACGTAGCTAACGACGATCTTCGTAAAGAGTTGATCAAACAAGCTGCTCCTAACGGAGTAAAAGCTAACGTTGTACCAATCAAAAAATTGATTGAGGTTGCAAAAGATCCTCGTTTTGGTGAGACACACGCCCTTATCTTGTTTGAAACACCACAAGATGCCCTCCGTGCTATCGAAGGCGGTGTGCCAATCAAGACTCTTAACGTTGGTTCAATGGCTCACTCAACAGGTAAAACAATGGTCAATAACGTATTGTCAATGGACAAAGACGACGTTGCTACATTTGAAAAAATGCGCGACCTTGGCGTTGAATTTGACGTACGTAAAGTACCAAACGACACTAAAAAAGATTTGTTTGACTTGATTAGCAAAGCTAACGTTCAATAATTAACATTAAATAGAAAAGGAATAAAACCATGTCAGATATTTCATTCATTTCTGCTATCTTGGTTGTAGTTGTTGCCTTCTTCGCAGGTCTTGAAGGTATCCTCGACCAATTCCAATTCCATCAACCAATCGTCGCATGTACCCTTATCGGTCTTGTCACAGGTAACCTTGAAGCAGGGGTTATGCTTGGTGGATCACTTCAAATGATCGCCCTTGGTTGGGCAAACATCGGTGCTGCCGTTGCTCCTGACGCTGCCCTTGCCTCTGTTGCCGCTGCAATCATCATGATTAAAGGTGGTAACTTTACTACTGAAGGTATCGCAGTCGCAACTGCTACTGCAATACCTCTTGCCGTAGCTGGACTTTTCTTGACTATGATTGTTCGTACAATCTCAGTTGGTTTGGTTCACACTGCTGACGCTGCTGCTAAAGAAGGAAACATTACAGCTGTTGAACGCGCTCACTACTTTGCCCTCGCTCTTCAAGGTCTACGTATTGCTATCCCAGCTGCACTCTTGCTTGCAATGCCAACTGAAGCCGTTCAAAGCGTATTGAACCTTATGCCAGAATGGCTTAAAGGTGGTATGGCTGTCGGTGGTGCTATGGTCGTTGCCGTTGGTTACGCATTGGTTATCAACATGATGGCTACTCGTGAAGTATGGCCATTCTTCGCTATCGGTTTTGCTCTTGCAGCAATCTCTCAATTGACTTTGATTGCCCTTGGTGTCATCGGTGTTGCCCTTGCCTTCATCTACCTCAACCTTTCTAAACAAGGTGGAAACGGCGGAGGAGGAGCTGCAACTTCTAACGATCCAATCGGTGATATCCTAGAAGACTACTAGAAAGGGGAACAATCATGGCTGAAAAAATTCAATTATCAAAATCAGATCGCCAAAAAGTTTGGTGGCGTTCACAATTCCTTCAAGGTTCTTGGAACTACGAACGTATGCAAAACTTGGGTTGGGCTTACTCTTTGATCCCAGCTATCAAGAAACTTTACACTAAAAAAGAAGACCAAGCTGCTGCTCTTGAGCGTCACCTCGAGTTCTTCAACACTCACCCATACGTAGCTGCCCCAATCATGGGGGTTACTCTTGCACTTGAAGAAGAACGCGCAAACGGTACTGAAATCGATGACGCTGCTATCCAAGGTGTTAAGATCGGTATGATGGGACCTCTTGCTGGTATCGGTGACCCAGTCTTCTGGTTTACAGTTCGTCCTATCCTTGGTGCCCTTGGTGCATCACTTGCTGCAACTGGTAACATCGTTGGTCCACTTCTCTTCTTCTTTGGATGGAATGCAATCCGTATGTCTTTCCTATGGTATACACAAGAGTTTGGTTACAAGGCTGGATCTGAAATCACTAAAGATATGTCAGGTGGTATCTTGAAAGACATCACTAAAGGAGCTTCTATCCTTGGTATGTTCATCCTTGCCGTTCTTGTACAACGTTGGGTATCAATCAACTTCACTATCAACCTTCCAGGTAAACAATTGTCAGAAGGTGCCTACATCGTCTTCCCAGAAGGTCCTGTTACAGGTGGAGAATTGAAGGGAATCCTCGGCCAAGCACTTAGCGGATTGAGCTTGGATAGCGTTCAACCACAAACCCTTCAAGGACAGTTGAACTCATTGATCCCAGGATTGATGGGACTTCTCCTTACTTTCCTTTGCATGTGGTTGCTTAAGAAAAAAGTATCTCCAATCACAATCATTCTTGCCCTCTTTGTAGTTGGTATCGCAGCTCGTTTCTTCGGTATCATGTAATCTTGGTGAGAATGTACAAACAAAAAAAGAATCAGGTTTATCACCTGATTCTTTTGGCTCTTTGTCAAATAGTGTTGATGAAGAACCTAATGAAAAAAGAATCCAACAAAAATTGGACTACCTGTCTCCGGTTGAATACCGAAGACGGTAGCCCTAGGGTGTTTTTATTAAATTCTCACTTTTTGGGGTCAGTCCCTAAGCCTGATAGTAATTTTTTGTTCATACTATTCCCCTTTAGTCATTTACTACTTTAAGTTGCATTGCTTTAGCTACTTCTTCTGCCTTTGATCCCTTAGGTGTATGGATTTCTACATCTGGGTTACAGTTATCCACAAAATAGAAGTATTCTGTAATTTCTGTTACACTTGCTGGAATTGTAATAGATTTAATTGATGATGTCCCCCAGAATACTAATGTTCCAATACTCTTTGTTCCTTCTGGGAATACAACTGATTCTAATGAACTATCAGAGTTGAAAACATCATCTTCTACTGTTTCTATTGACTTACCAAAGTGGACATACTTTAACTTATTGTCAATCGTAAACGCACCTTTTCCAATATATCGTACTGTATCTGGTAAAACGATTGCCTCACAATGTTTCAAGTTCGCAAGACCACGTTCTCCAATTGCGATAACAGGTTTACCTTTAATTTCCTTTGGTACACGAACAACCTTATCGTCAGAAGTACAACTATAGATGACATAACCTTCTTTCCATAAATATAAGCATGTTAATATATTAATATATTTAAGGATTTATAACTATAGTTCCTTAATTTTCCCAGTAAAAAAACGAAAGGCACCACAAGTTATTTATGTGTTTTCTTTAAACGATTCATGTACTTCTGTCGCAACTTCTCACCCGCCTTTAATTGCGGTTGCGATAGATTGAGGACCTAAATATGCATCCCCTGTTATTAGTTCATTTCTATTGTATTCTGATGTTGACCGAAAGTCAAATTTTTACCTTTCATCTAGAACACTAAAGTCTACTTTTGTTCAATTGCTGCAACGACAAGGTCACATGGAATAATATGTTCACTACCTGCCACTTCATGCGTTGATCTTCTTCCACTTTCATCTGATTCACCAAGTTCCATTGTAATAACCTTTACACCAGTTACTTTCCCACTCTCATCACGCAATACTTCTTTAATATTCTCTAAGAAATGGAATGTAACACCTTCATTGTGTGCATCTTTGATTTGTAGTGTAGCTTCTAGTATATTGTTCATATGGTCATCATTCTTTTGTTTTAGGTTTCAGCGCTTTTAATATAATGGATGTTGGCCTTTTTGTATACACTAAAATAGGGTTGGTGGAAAATTTCCATCAACCCTAAAAATTATAGAACCACACAAAACCCTGACCAGAGATGGCCAGGGTTTTGTATTTCAAAAATTATTCTGTAAATTCTATAGTTACTTTTACTTCAGAATCCATTGAAGAAAATATTGTTTTATAATAATTGATTGCAGATTCTTTAATTTCACTCTTAAATTTATCTAAATACTCTGCTTGTTTATCACTAGAAAGTTGGTTAGCGACCAATTTCCCAGTATCAATATCTTCTGTAGTTCCACTTAATAACTCTCCATGACTATCATATAAATCATAAGGATTATCTTTTGAAAGTTCAACACCAATTACTTCCAATTTTGGAACAATAACCTTATATTCTTTTTCGCTTATTTGTTCAACCTTTACACTACTTTTAATTCCAAATTTAGCTTTATAATTTAAAATTACTAATGCTGCTTTTTTAGAGAACGGCACATCAAACCCAAAAACTTGAGTTGTTTTTGTTTCAGAAATAATTTCATTAATTCCCGCATTCAAAAATACAACTTCATTCACTTTTTCAATACTTTCGATATTAATTGACGATTTGACTTCTGATTTATGTTCCTTAGGTAAGAAAAATAGCACTCCAATAGCTATAATAGCTATTAATACCACATTCAATAGTACACTAAACATATTAACTTTCTTCTTTAATATAGACAAGATAAAAAAACCTCACTTTAAATAATCTATCTAAATTTTACACATTCTAAAGAAAATAGTCAATATTTTTTCGTACTATCTTCTAAAATTAATTGTGCCTATTAAAAATGAAATTAGTTTGTTGCATTTGATTATATTTTTTGAACACCAAATCCATTTAAAATTGAGTGCTATTTTGAGCACTAAAAAAGGGCTCTTTTCTACCATTTGTCAAGTATATCAAGGAGCTTAAGTAAAAAAAGAGATGAGACAGTAGCTATTCTGAGGT
>NZ_JALDUI010000020.1 GCF_023115445.1 Streptococcus sp. oral taxon 431
CCAGACGTACCAGGCTACAAACCATACTTGCCAGATCCAAAAGATCCAAGCAAACCAGGTAAACCAGTAGAACCAGGTAAGGAGCTACCAAACCTTCCAACAAACCCAGGTGAAGACACCCCAATCATCTACGTTCCAATCGTACCAAAAACTCCTAATGTCCCAACTCCAGAGCCAAGACCAGAGACACCTGGTACTCCAAATCCAGAACCAAAACCTTTGAATCCTGAAAAAGTAGTTCGCGAATTGCCAAATACTGGTACAGATTCAAATACGGTTATGACTGGACTTGGAATCATTGGAATGGCAACAACGCTATTAGGTTTAGCCCAAAAGAAAAAAGAAGATTAGAATAAATATTTAATCTTATTGAAATTACTTTGGACTAGATGATAGAGTCTATAGCATTAAGAGGGCAAACATTTTAACAATGTTTGTCTTCTTTTTATATAATGGATTGAACCTAGAATAGTACGCTACAGATTCTAAAACATTTCTAGAAATTAATTTGACTTTCCTAATCTCTTTGTTCATACCTTATTTCAATCTACTATAGTAGGTGTAATACTCAAAATGAATCAAACTTAAATTTTTATGTCTAAATTCGCAAACTAACTTCTAGAGAAATTAGCCAAATTACCCAAAATGTGTTTTAGCCAGATTTATCTGCATTAGTCTAGCTTTTATCAATGGAAAATGTTATAATAGACTGTATTTAAAAAAATTTTAAGGAGAAATGACAGAATGTCTGTATCATTTGAAAACAAAGAAACAAACCGTGGTGTCTTGACTTTCACTATCTCTCAAGACCAAATCAAACCAGAATTGGACCGTGTCTTTAACTCAGTAAAGAAATCTCTTAATGTTCCAGGTTTCCGTAAAGGTCACCTTCCACGTCCTATCTTCGACAAAAAATTTGGTGAAGAGTCACTTTACCAAGACGTTATGAATGCTCTTTTGCCAAACGCTTATGAAGCAGCTGTAAAAGAAGCTGGTCTTGAAGTCGTTGCACAACCAAAAATTGACGTAACATCAATGGAAAAAGGTCAAGATTGGGTTATCACTGCTGAAGTTGTTACAAAACCTGAAGTTAAATTGGGTGACTACAAAAACCTTGAAGTATCAGTAGATGTAGAAAAAGAAGTAACTGACGCTGATGTTGAAGAACGTATCGAACGTGAACGCAACAACTTGGCTGAATTGGTTATCAAAGAAGCTGCTGCTGAAAACGGCGACACTGTTGTCATCGACTTCGTTGGTTCTATCGACGGTGTTGAATTTGATGGTGGAAAAGGTGAAAACTTCTCACTTGGACTTGGTTCAGGTCAATTCATCCCTGGTTTCGAAGACCAATTGGTAGGTCACTCAGCTGGTGAAACTGTTGATGTAGTTGTAACATTCCCAGAAGACTACCAAGCAGAAGACCTTGCAGGTAAAGAAGCTAAATTCGTAACAACTATCCACGAAGTAAAAGCTAAAGAAGTTCCAGCTCTTGACGATGAACTTGCAAAAGACATCGACGAAGAAGTTGAAACACTTGCTGAATTGAAAGAAAAATACCGCAATGAATTGGCTGCTGCTAAAGAAGAAGCATATAAGGATGCAGTAGAAGGTGCAGCAATCGATAAAGCTGTGGAAAATGCTGAAATCGTAGAACTTCCAGAAGAAATGATTCACGAAGAAGTTCATCGCTCAGTAAATGAGTTCCTTGGAAACTTGCAACGTCAAGGTATCAACCCTGATATGTACTTCCAAATCACTGGAACTACTCAAGAAGACCTTCATAAACAATACGAGGGAGAAGCTGAGTCACGTACTAAGACTAACCTTGTTATCGAAGCAGTTGCGAAAGCTGAAGGATTTGACGCTTCAGAAGAAGAAATCCAAAAAGAAATCGAGCAATTGGCAGCAGACTACAACATGGAAGTTGCACAAGTACAAAGCTTGCTTTCAGCTGATATGTTGAAACACGATATCGCAATCAAAAAAGCTGTTGAATTGATCACAAGCACTGCAACAGTAAAATAATCTTTACAAGATAAAAGCCCACCTGAAAAGGTGGGTTTTCTTGTGCTCTATTTTCCGAAAAACTCCTGTAGGTCTTCTTGACTAATCCCAATCATGGCTGGAATATTAGACCAGTTGTCTTCGGTTAGAATGTAGGATTGTTCAGTGTCTGTTGAGGTGGTAGTATCGGTTGCAAGTTGGTTTGTTTCCTCAGCATTTTCCATCAAGTCAGCGAAACGTTCAATCAGATAGGTTTTTCGGGCAGTTCCGATGTGCTGGGTAGCATAGTCGAAGGCCTGTAATTCACCTAGTAAGATGAGTTTGCTTTTGGCACGAGTGATGGCAGTGTAGATGAGATTGCGCTCTAACATGCGCTTGCTTGCACTGGTGATAGGTAGAATAACGACGGGAAACTCGCTACCCTGAGACTTGTGGATACTCATGGCATAGGCTAAGCGAATCTTGTACCATTCATTTCGAGGATAGGAGACCTCATTGCCGTCAAAATCAATCATAATTTCATCCTGCTTGGATTCAGTGTATTTTCCTGGAATCAAGTCTGTGATATAGCCTAAGTCTCCGTTGAAGACATTGATCTCTGCATCGTTGACTAGGTGGATAACCTTATCTCCTGTTCGATAGTGACACTGAGGAGCTTCAAAGCTAAGCTGGTCTTTTTGTGGAGGATTGAGTAGGTCTTGCATGAGCTGGTTGATGGCATCAATACCAGCAGTTCCACGGTACATAGGGGCAAGAACCTGAATATCACGAGCAGGGATGCCACTTCTGATAGCAGCACCTAGGATTTTTTCAATGCTAGCAGGGATATGGTTACTAGCAATTTCAAAGTAGGAGCGATCTGCTTTTTTCTGGGTAAAATCTGCAGGCAATATTCCCTGACGAATCTGACTTGCAAGAGTGACGATGGTTGATTCTTCGCTCTGACGGTAGATTCTTTCCAAACGTGTTTGAGGAATGGTTGGTATCTGAAGTAAATCTGCTAGGACTTGACCAGGACTGACAGAAGGTAATTGGTCACTATCTCCAACGATGAGGATTTTACTGGTAGAGGAGATATTGGAGAAGAGCTGGTTAGCTAGCCAAGTATCTACCATAGAAAACTCATCTACAATGATAAAATCAGCATCCAGATAATCTTCCAAATGACTGGTATCGTCGTCTCCAGTCATGCCCAAATGGCGGTGAATAGTTGCACTAGGTAGACCTGTTAGTTCATTCATGCGACGGGCTGCGCGACCGGTGGGAGCGGCTAGGAGAATGGGCAGATTGCTCTTTTTCTTGAGATCCAGTCCTTCTAAGAGAGAATAGACAGCGATAATGCCGTTGATAACAGTAGTCTTACCTGTACCAGGTCCACCTGTAAGGATAAAAACCTTGTTCTGGATAGCATCACAGATAGCCTGTTTTTGAATGCTATCATACTCAATTCCCAGTTCTTCCTCAACAGTTGCGATATGTTCTTGAATGGTTTCTAGATCCTGTTTTTTACTCTGCCCTTTTTCGAGGATTCTGATGAGATGGCTACGAATGCCTTCTTCTGCAAAAAAGAGGCTATTATCAAAGATTTTGGTGTCAATCTGCTGGACCTTATCTTCTTCAATCAGATAAGCAAGCTCTTGGGCAACTTGACTCGGCTCTAGTTCGACTGGACGGGAGGATTCAAGAAGGTTGAGGGTTTGCTCCAACAAGTCTCTAGCTTCCATATAGGTATCTCCCGTTTCCATGCAACCTTGAAAGAGACTATGGACAAGACCAGCACGGAAGCGTTCGGGAGCTTGACTCTCAATTCCCAATTCTTGGGCCAGTTGGTCAGCAATGGTAAATCCCAAGCCCTTGATATCCTCAACCAGTTGATAGGGATAATTCTCGACAATCTCTAGAGTTTCTTCCTTGTAAAAGTCTTGAATCTGAAAGGCCAGTTTATTAGGAATGCCGTAGTTGGCTAGCTTGGCTAAGACCATCTCTGTTCCGTAATTAAGACGAAGGGTTGAGACGAAGGCTTCACGATTTTTAGCAGAGAGTCCAGAGATAGACTGGAGTTTGTCTGGATTTTCTAAGATTTTGTCAATAGTGTTATCTCCGTAAATATCCACAATTTTCTGAGCTGTTTTGAGTCCAATTCCCTTAAAATGGCTACTGGAGAAATACTTGACCAAGCCCTTACTAGTCGGCTTGGCTCTCTCATAGCGAGTCATTTGTAACTGTTCCCCATACTTGGAGTGTTGGACGATTTGTCCCCAAAAGGTGTATTCCTCTCCTTCGATGATATCTGCCATGGTACCTGTGACGATGATTTCATAATCATCAAAGTCTTCAGCATTGGTATCATCAATATCTAGGAGCAAAATACGGAAAAAATTGCTGACATTTTCAAAGATAATGCGCTCAATGGTGCCTGAAAAATAAACTTCCATAAAATTCCTTACAATAGTGTCTGAGAAAATTTATCCCAGATTTAATCAAAATAGAATGAGAAGAGGCTGAGATAGAAAATTCTCGGCCTCTTCCTAGTTTTTAAAATGTTCCGATACGTTTGAGTGGCCAGAAGCGGAATTTGGCTTCACCAGTGATATCTTTTGCCTTAAAGGTACCAACATGTCGACTGTCGCTAGATACCAGACGGTCATCTCCCAGTAGGAGATATTCCCCCTCTGGAACAGTGAAGGTGAAGCTAGTGTTGTAATTAACATCTAGGGTAAAGGCCTGAGCCTTTTGAGCTAAAGTTCTAAAGTATTCTCCCTTTTTACCATCCCAACCAGTTCCAGTATAAGTGCTTTGGAGTTTATCTTCCTTGAAACGCTTTAGGTATTCTGCTAAATAGGGCTCCTCAGTTTCTTGACCGTTAATATAGAGTTTATCATTGTCATAACGAATGGTATCTCCTGGCATACCAATGACCCGTTTAACGATATCCTTGTTCCCATCGTCTTCATGAGCAACTACGATATCAAAGCGATCAATAGGAAGATGTTTAACCACAAAGAGGACTTCTCCATCTGCCAAGGTAGGATCCATAGAATGTCCTTCTACACTGACATTCCTCCAGAGAAAGAGACGACTAAGGGCGACAAGAGTGATAATGAGGATAAAACTCCCCCACTCTTTTAAAAACGATTTAAAATATTTCATAATTTACCTTTCTAGCAGTTTTTTTGCTTTTTCAGTGTTTTTGAAGTGTAGTTTGGCGCAGAAATTGAGTCCCTGCATACCATAAGCACGAAGGATTTGGCTAGCTACCTTATCAGAAGCTGTTCCAGCCCCGCTTGGAAGTTGATAGCCAAGTTCTCTCCCCAGATTTTCGAGATTCTCTAGAAAGAGATCACGCGCAATGATAGAGCTTACTGCAACAGCCAAGTATTTACCTTCAGCTTTTTCCTCTAGGCTGACTGGATTAGAAAAATGATTGGCTTCATTTTTTAAGTACTTCTCATAGTTTTGAGCACTCGTAAAAGCATCGATCACAATCTTTTCTGGCTGGACTCCCTTTTGGAGGAGGAGAAAAATCGCTTGATTATGCAGAGCTACCTTTACGGAAACGGCATTGTAGCGCTCCCCAATGACTTCATTATACTTACTTGGAGAAAGAAGCAGCGCTTGGTGCTGGATTCTCTCCTTAAGCAGAGGGGCAAGCTGACGAATCTTTTGGTCTGTCAGAGTCTTAGAATCCCCTACACCTAGTTTTCGTAGGAAGTCATGTTGGTCAGGAGTCACAAAGGATGCTACTACAGCTAGACCACCAAAGTAGGAACCATTTCCTACTTCGTCAGTTCCAATCATCGGAAAGTTTTGTCCACTAGCTACTGGGCTGACCTGATAACCAAAAAAGCTGGCGTAACGTTCAGCAGCTTCTCCTTGCAAGAGGACTTTTCCAGATGTATAGATGGAAACACTTGCCTGTGGAAGCTTGAAAAAGTAGCGAATATAAGGATTTTTACTAGGAGTCAGTGCTTGTTCATATTTCTGAACAAAGGCTTGGATTTCCTTTTCACTCGGGGTTAATGTAATACTTGCCATAGTTCTTATTGTACCATAAAAGCTGTAGAATTGGTAAAAACTGACAAACTTAGTGAAATTTGGTATAATATCGTGAGGTGAATTTTATGGCAAATTTAAATCGATACAAGTTTACATTCGGCAAAAAAACATTGACCCTAACAACTGAGCATGACAACCTCTTTATGGAGGAAATTGCCAAGGTCGCAACAGAAAAATATGAAGCAATCAAAGAACAAATGCCTGGAGCGGATGATGAGACAATCGCTATTTTATTAGCAGTCAATAGCTTGTCAACTCAACTCAGTCGTGAGATTGAATTTGATGATAAGGAGCAAGAATTAGACGCCCTTCGTCATCAAGTTGTAGCGACTAAACAAGAGCACAGCAAGATTGAGGACTCACTATGATTTCCATCTTTCTTTTATTGGTTCTGGCTTGGAGTTTTTATATCGGCTATCGCAGAGGCTTGGTCCTACAAGTCTATTATCTCCTAGCTACAATCGTCTCAGCTTATTTTGCGGGGAATTTTTATCAGTCATTGGGAGAAACATTTCACTTGTTGATTCCTTATGCCAATCCCCAGGAAGGGCAGGGTACCTTTTTCTTCCCATCTGACCAGCTCTTCCAATTAGACAAGGTCTTTTACGCAGGTATTGGCTATCTCTTAGCCTTTGCCGTATTTTACTGCATCGGTCGTTTGATTGGACTCTTTTTTAACCTGGTACCAACCAAAAAGTTAGGTGGCAAATATTTTCGCATCGGTGCAGGAGTCTTATCAGTCGGAGTGACCTTATTTGTCCTTCAAATGATGCTGACCATCCTTGCGACTGTGCCCCTAGCAATCGTTCAAAATTCACTTGAAAACAGTTTTGTAGCTAAACATATTATCCAGAGTGTTCCCATCACTACTCATATGATTAAACAACTCTGGGTAACCAAAATAATCGGATAAAAAGGGCGGGAACTATTCCTAGCCTTTTGTTTACAATCTCATACTCTTCGGAAATCTCTTCAAACCACGTCAGCTTCGCCTTGGATTATATATGTGACTGACTTCGTCAGTCTTATCTACAACCTCAAAGCAGTGCTTTGAGCAACCTACGGCTAGCTTCCTAGTTTGCTCTCTGATTTTCATTGAGTATCAATAGTTTAGGAGCCTTTTTGAAAAGAGTGAGAATTTGAAAAATTCGTTCGCTCATTACGAAGGAAAAGAAAATGAATAAAAAAATACTAGAAACATTAGAATTTAATAAGGTCAAGGCTTTATTTGAGCCCCATCTTTTGACGGAGCAAGGATTAGAGCAGTTGAAAGAACTTGCTCCGACTGATAAAGGAGACAAGATTAGACAAGCTTTTGCAGAGATGAAGGAAATGCAAGAACTCTTTGTCGAGCATCCTCATTTCAGCATTTCTGCAACAAAAGATATTGCAGCGACCTCCAAACGTTTGGAAATGGGTGCTGATCTCAACATCGAGGAATTTCTTCTACTCAAACGTGTCATCTTTGCCAGTCGTGAATTGCAGAATTTTTATGACAATCTTGAAAATGTACGTTTGGATCACCTGGCAAGTTGGTTTGAGAAACTTCATGATTTTCCACATTTACAGGGAAATCTACAAGCCATCAACGAAGCTGGATTTATTGAGAACTTTGCTAGCGAGGATTTGGCACGAATCCGTCGAAAAATCCATGATAGTGAAAGTCAAGTCCGTGATGTCTTGCAAGACCTTCTCAAACAAAAAGCTCAGATGCTGACAGAAGGTATCATCGCAAGTAGAAATGGTCGCCAAGTTCTTCCAGTTAAGAATACCTATCGTAACAAGATTGCTGGTGTAGTACATGATATTTCTGCCAGTGGGAACACTGTTTATATCGAACCTCGTGAAGTGGTCAAGTTGAGTGAGGAAATAGCCAGTCTTCGTGCAGATGAACGCTATGAGATGATGCGTATCCTCCAAGAACTCTCTGAACGAGTAAGACCACACGCAGCTGAAATTGCTAATGATGCTTGGATTATCGGACATTTGGACCTGATTCGGGCTAAGGTTCGCTTTATCCAAGAGACGGAGGCAGTAGTACCTCAAGTGTCTGAGGGACAGGAGATTCAACTTCTTCACGTTCGTCATCCTCTTGTAAAAAATGCAGTCGCAAATGATGTGCACTTTGGAAAAGAATTAACAGCTATCGTCATCACTGGTCCTAATACGGGTGGTAAGACCATTATGCTCAAGACCTTAGGTTTGACCCAGTTGATGGCCCAGTCTGGTCTGCCAATTTTAGCTGATAAAGGTAGTCGTGTAGGGATTTTCGAGGAGATATTCGCAGATATCGGAGATGAACAATCCATCGAGCAAAGTCTCTCAACCTTCTCTAGTCATATGACCAATATCGTAGATATTCTTGGTAAGGTCAATCAAAACTCGCTCTTGTTACTAGATGAGCTTGGAGCAGGAACAGATCCCCAAGAAGGTGCTGCCCTAGCCATGTCTATCCTAGAAGACTTGCGTTTGCGTCAGGTCAAGACTATGGCAACCACTCACTATCCTGAACTCAAAGCCTATGGGATTGAAACGGCCTATGTTCAGAATGCCAGCATGGAGTTTGATACAGCTAGCCTGCGTCCAACTTATCGCTTTATGCAGGGTGTACCTGGTCGAAGTAATGCTTTTGAGATTGCTAAACGTCTAGGTTTGTCAGATGTCATTGTAGGTGACGCTAGTAAGCAAATTGACCAAGACAACGATGTCAATCGCATCATTGAACAATTGGAAGAGCAGACACTTGAAAGCCGGAAACGTCTTGAGAATATTCGTCAAGTCGAGCAAGAAAACCTCAAGATGAATCGTGCCCTTAAAAAACTTTATAACGAGCTCAATCGTGAAAAGGAAACTGAACTCAATAAAGCGCGTGAACAAGCTGCTGAGATTGTTGATTTGGCTCTAGCTGAGAGTGATGATATACTTAAAAATCTTCACAGTAAATCTCAACTAAAACCACATGAGATTATTGAAGCCAAGGCTAAGCTCAAAAAATTAGCCCCTGAAAAAGTTGACCTTTCTAAAAACAAGGTCCTCCAAAAAGCTAAGAAGAAACGAGCTCCAAAAGTTGGAGACGATATCATCGTTTTAAGCTATGGTCAACGAGGTACCTTGACCAATCAACTCAAGGATGGACGTTGGGAAGCACAGGTTGGCTTGATTAAGATGACGCTTGAGGAAAAAGAGTTTGACTTGGTTCAAGTCCAGAAAGAAGCGCCAGTCAAGAAGAAACAAGTTAACGTCGTTAAACGTGCAGTAGGCAAAGGTCCACAAGCTCGACTAGACCTTCGTGGCAAACGCTACGAGGAAGCTATGGAAGCCTTGGATGCCTTTATAGACCAAGCCCTACTCAACAATATGGCTCAAGTAGATATCATCCATGGTATCGGTACAGGAGTCATCCGTGAAGGGGTGACTAAGTACCTACAAAGAAATAAACAGGTCAAGAGCTTTGGCTATGCACCACAAAATGCAGGTGGATCTGGCGCAACCATTGTAACCTTTAAGGGGTAAAGCGAAAATCATGAAAATTTGATTCAAGATAAACCACCTTTACCTGCAAGATAATCTGTTACAGCCTTTTCTTTTAACTCTGAACTATATTTCTTCCAGCTATGACGCTCCTTGAGGCCTTCTACACCCTCTGTTTGATACTTACGAATCCAATTTCTGATTGTGTCACCATTTACTCCAAATGCTTTGGTCAAAATAGATATTGACTTCCCTTGTTCAAGGTAAAGATGAACAACTTCTAACTTCTCCTCCACTGATTTCGGACCTCTTTTTGACATACGAAAACTCCCCCTGTAGTTTCTAGTGAAATTTTGTTTTTTTCACTGTCCACTATAAGGGGAGTATATCAAACTTTAGTAGTAAGCAAAAGGGGGGTAAAAATATTATAGTCAATTGAAATAAGAACAAGACTATATTGTGCCACTTTTAAGTGGTGTAGTTATCGGTGTAGGAGTCTTGGCTTGTGTAGGAATTGGTTTTCTCTTTCCTGAAGCCAACAAGTTAGAAGAATAATACAAAAAATCTCGAGATTTTCTCGAGACTTTTTCTTTATTGACCTGCGTAATATTTTTGAATTCCCTTAACGATACCTGCAACTAATCTGTTTTGGTAGGCGTCACTGCGGACTTGTTGATTCTCATTGAAATTGTCAATATAGCCCAATTCCAATAGAACCGCTGGTTTATCAGTTTCTCGAAGGACAGCAAAACTACTTTGTAGGAGTCCTGCATCCTTAGCACCAGTTTCAGCTAGTAGTGAAGAGTGGATATCGGCAGCCAGGCGATTGCTTTCACTGATACGGTCAGGGTGGTTATGCCAGTATGGATTGATCTTAGCACGATAGCCACTGTCTTCTTCGTAAGAGTAAGTTTGAATACCAGATCTCCCTGAAGCAGGATTCCCGCTTGCATTGAAGTGAATACTGATGAACATGTCTGAGTCCGTTTTGTTAACCATTTTTGAACGTTCAGTGACAAAGTCGACATAGACATCACTATCTCTCGAAGAAAGAACGGTATAACCAAGACCCTGGAGTTCCTTACGTAGTTTTTGATAAATTTGCATGGTTAGGTCTTTTTCCTGAGTGTTATAATAAACAGCACCAGGATCTTTTCCACCATGTCCTGGATCTAAGAAAACAGTTTTCGTGTATTTCCCTTTTTCAAATCCACGACTTATAGGTACTTCACCAATCCATTTTCCATTACTTTGGAACTGATGTGCTGTTCCATCGATTTTTCGAGTTCCCGTGACATAGACACCATTTTCATCCACATAGTAACGGGCATTGTAGTAGCTGTCGTCAATCCATTCGCTCTTAGCCATGTAACCACCTGACTTGAGGTAGTAAGAGCCGATCCATTCACGCGCTGCATATGCACCACCAGATTTTAAGTAGAACCAGCTATTATAGTTTTTATCGAAAATCCATTCTTTTTCGGCCATAGCTCCGCTAGCTTTTAGATAGTAGCTACCTATCCATTGGTTATTGGCCATAATACCTTCTTTGTTAAAATAGTACCACGAGCTACCGACTTTTTCCCATTTCTCTTGAGTTGGACGACCAGATGTTTGGGCGAAGTACCATTTTCCTTCTAAATAAACCCAGGACCTTTCAGCCATAGCTCCACTATTGGAGAGAAGGTATCCGTTAAAAATTGTCTTACTTAGCATGATACCATCTTTGTCAAAGTAGTACCAAGAACCACCAATTTTTTCCCACTTGTTTTTGATGACTTTACCAGAAGCAAGTGCATAGTACCATTGTCCATCTTGTTTTACCCAAGCACTCTCAGCCATGGCGCCGCTATTCGTTAATAGATAGCCGTCAAAAATTGTGTTGCTGAGCATGACACCGTCTTGGTCAAAATAGTACCAGACACCACCAATCTTTTCCCATTTTTGTTGAGAAATTTTTCCATAAGCGTTAGCGTAATACCATTTATCTTGGAGTTTACTCCAACCAGAATCGACCATAGCCCCGCTACTAGTCAGGATATATCCGTCAAAAATAGTATCGCTCAACATGATTCCATCTTTGTTGAAGTAGTACCATTTCCCGTGGATTTTTTTCCAGTTTAGAACAGGGGCATTATTTTCATAGAAGCGCCAGATATTTTCCTCGAATACCCAACCATCTTTTTGGACTTCAGGAGCCTTGTCTTCTTCTTTCTTAGCTGGATTTGTTGTTTGATTGGCATTTGCCTCAGTTGAAGGTTCAGTTTCCTTGGCCGGGAGACTGTTTTTCTCCACTTTGTCAGTAGAGGTTTCACTGTGTGTTGTTTCTACTGGGGTAGACTGTGCTTGGTTTTCCTCAGCATAGCTAAGATTGGTGGTTAGACCAAAAACTGAAAGCGTAATGGCACTTGCCAAGAGCGTTTTTTTCACTTGATTTATCTCCTATTTTTACTTTTTTATAATTTTATCAGAAAAGTGCCTCAGATGGAACATTTAGTGGCCAAGATCGAGGTGCTGGTGGGCTATATTGTAATAGTTGACTATTTCATCACGAAAATTTGAACAATCATGATGATATAGATGAGCAGTGTTAGTAAAAATCCAGCTCGCCAAAAGAATTTAATAAATTTTGGATAATAAAAACTACGTCTTTTGTTTAAGAAGAAAAAGACCAACACAATTGCTAGTATTGATAAGGCCGTTCCCAATACTGGAAGTTGATTGTGTGTAAACATCTTAGCCGTAATCAAATAATATTCAAAAATTAGAAAAGGAAAAGCTAAATCAGCAGCATTGATGCCCCTTTTCTTTAACTTAAAGAGTCTGCTTAAAATAATCGCCAGAGCTAAGGTTAGTACCAAAAGCAAGATGGAAGCAAGTTTCATTAAAATCATACCATTATTGTATCATAAAATTTTGAGAATAGAAAAGTAAATTCCGTGATTTATCACTGTTTTAGCAAAAAATCATTGGTAAGAAACAGATTTTATAATTCCTGCTTGAACAGAATGAATCATGTGTTCGGTACGATGATAGTTTGAACTCTCAATATAAATCTTTTTTATGTTCAACATAGAAAATATATATTAGTCAGAAGTGAAGAATAGTAGTAGAATGAGTAGCAAATAAAACAAAGGAGTTTCTTATGAAATTAGTTACTTTATGGTCAAAACTCTCACTAGGAATCCAATTATTGGTGGCTTTGGTCTTGGGTGTGATTGCTGCGGTCATCTGGCCACAATTTGCAGGCTTTTATCAATTTTTAGGACAAGCCTTTATTAAATTGATCAATATGGTTATCATTCCGCTAATCTTCCCAACCATCGTTGTTGCAGTAGCTGGAGTTATCGGAAAAAAATCTTTCGAAAAAATCTTGGCCAAGAGCTTGGTTTACTTTTTTGCCGTAACAACTGCCATTACTCTTTTGTTTGTATTTGCTAGTTACTTTTTGGGATTTGGACAAGGTGTGAACATTGGTCAAACTGGTGGAAACCTTGATGGGATTGCGAACAATGTCAAGTTCAGCGAATTTTTGCTTGGTTTTATTCCATCAAACATCGTCAAGTCTCTTTCAGAAGGTGCTCTTTTGCCAATTATCGTGTTTGCTATCTTTCTTGGTTACGGAATTGGGAATCTTAAATCTGAGAAATCTCAGAAGATTATCGAAGGTTTCCAAATCTGGATTGAGTCCATCTACAAGATTGTTACAGTGATTGTCAAACTATCACCGATTGGAATTTTTGGTTTTATCGCCAAAGATGTTGCAACTACTGGCCTTGATAAATTGATTGGGCTTGGTCAATTTGTAATCGGAACTTACTCGGCTTATGCTGTATTGGTTCTCCTTATTTTTCCTTTGATTGCTCTATTCTTTAAAGTACCGTATTTGTCAGCCTTTCGTGAAAATTGGAGTCTATTGACTCTGGCCTTTGTTACGGGTAGTTCCAGTGTTGTCTTGCCATCCCTTCTTAAAGATTTGAAAAAACAGGGGCATGACGAGCATACGATTGATTTAGTTGTTCCTTTAGGATATACTTTTAACTTAGAGGGAGCAGCAGTTTATTTCTCAGTAGCGACAATCTTTATCGCCCATGCCTACGGCATTCAATTTTCATTATCAAGTCTCTTGTTTACTGTTTTACTCTTGACTTTGATTGGAAAAACTGCGGCAACCGTACCATCAGGAGCTATCGTGGTTCTACTAGCTGCAGCACCTCAATTGGGCTTACCAGTTGAAGGAGTAGCCTTGATTTTTGCAGTTGATTTCTTTGTCAATGCCGGCCGTACCATGATTAATGTTTTGGGTCAAATCTTAACAGTTAGCGTTATTGAAAAAACAGAAGGATATATTTTAGAAGAAGAAAAGGAAAGCCAATTATCAGTCAGCTTTTCTTAAGGAGATGATAAGTAATGAGTGAAGCAAAAGTTTATGTAATTCATGAGAATCTTGAATGGACCCAGCATTTGGTCAAATGGTTGGAAGAGTTAGAAGTTCCTTATGAACTGTGGGATTTGTCTAGTGGAATTTTGGATCTGCAAAGTCCACCGCCACAAGGTATCTTTTACAATCGTATGTCTGCGTCTTCTCACACCAGAGGACATCGCTATGCACCAGAATTTACAGAGCAGGTGATCACTTGGTTGGAGGCGCATGGGCGCAAGGTTGTGAATGGAACAGGTGCTATCAACCTTGAAATCAGTAAAGTCAAACAATATCTGAAGTTAAATGAGTCGGGCATTGAGACTCCTGCGACAGTTGCAGTTTTAGGTCAAGAAAATATCATTGAAGCAGCAAGAAAATTGAACATCTATCCTTTGATTACCAAGCACAATAGAGCAGGTAAGGGCTTAGGGGTTCAACTCTTCCAAAATGAAGAGGAACTGGAAGCTTATGTCAATAGTCCTCTCTTTGAACCATCAGTGGACGGGATTACCTTATTACAAGCCTACATCAAGCCAAGTGATGGACGCATCCGCCGTTCAGAGTTTATCAATCAGAAGTTCCTCTATACTGTCTCAATCGATTCTTCAGATGGTTTCCAACTGTGCCCAGCAGATGGTTGCCAAATCGGTAAGAGACCAGAGCAACTGGAAACGTCTGAGAAATTCCAGATTACAGAACCTCTACCAGATTCTCGAAGAGAAGCTTATGAGAACTTCCTTAAGAATGCTCAGATTGAAGTTGCGGCGATTGAATGGGTTCAGTCAGAGAGTGGTGACATTTATGTTTATGATGTAAATACCAACACAAACTACAATCCTACCGCAGAAAAGAATGCCAATATTTTCGCCCACCAGCATTTGGCTCAATATCTAAAAACAGAATTGCAAGCCCTAACGAATGGACAATAAAGTAGGAAATTCAAAAATCCCCCAGTATTAAATGACTGGGGGATTGATTTGTTTATACTCTTCGAAAATCTCTTCAAACCACGTCAGCTTCCATCTGCAACCTCAAAATAGTATTTTGAGCTGCCTTCGTCAGTTCTATCCACAACCTCAAAACGGTGTTTTGAGCAACCTGCGGCTCGCTTCCTAGTTTGCTCTTTGATTTTCATTGAGTATTAATCGATAAAAAATTATTGCTTTGCTTTAAAGTCTGGATCCTTAAGGCTTTGAACACTGGCATTGATCACTGCACCGATAATCAATATCTTGGCAATGATAATAAACCAGAACATCATGACAACAACGATGATGGAACTGAAAAATCGAACGTCGACTAGATAGTTAACATAATTGTTGAAATAAGCTGAAAAGATCGTTAATAGAGATATGAGAGTGACAAACACGAATAGACTTCCAGGAAGGACGTAACGAATACGACCGACTTTCACGTTTGGAAGGAAATAATAGAGCATGATCAAGATCGCAAACAGAAAGACATAAATCAGCGGTCCTGTAAAATCCTGTAAATATGCAAATAGAGAACTTTCGGATTTCCAGTAGTTTTTTAACAAATCCAATAACATATGACCAAACATACTTAGGAATAGGGCAATAGCAAAGAGAATTTGAAGTCCCAAACTAACTAGGAGACTCATCAGTTGGTGTGAGATAATTCCTCTATTTTTTGCAATTCCATAGGCTTTGTTAAAGGCTTTTTGAAGGAAATTCATGGATTTTGAAAATGTCCAAAGAGCAGATATCACCGCAAAACTCAATAGTCCAGCAGACGGTTGCGTCAGCACTTCACGAGCAATCTTTGCTACTACGTCATAGATTGTATCTGGTAAAAGTTCTTTTAAGGTTAGTAAAAAATTAGAGATTGGAATTTGAAAATAAGGCAAGATATTGACGGCTATCATAAGTAAAGGGAAGATTGAAATCAACCAATAGTAGGCAACGGCTACACTAGTCAACTCACTATCTGAGACTTGATAGTAATGCAAAAAAGCTTTTAACAGAGGTTTATCTGTTATTTTTCTCCATAGCTTTATCATTTATCAATCCTCCATTTTTTAATTGTTTATGTTATATAGCCATTAATTTCTGCGAACTAATTCCATCATATCATAAGGTAATGTGTTGGCTGATTCTTTTAGAGAATAGGTTTCTAGGTTGTTCACATTTTGTCTCAGTTTTTTAGCATACTTGGCTGAAATAAGTTTTTGTTTCTCGTATTCAAAGATAGACTTACGTTCTAGATAGTAGCCTCTCAACATTTCGTCGATATTATTGGGTTTGATACGATTGATAACCCGTTCCACAAAGGCACCACTGGTAATATGACTGGTTTCACGGAGACGCGATTCCTGCATGAAGCTGATCAGAGAACTCTTATAAATCCCTTTGAGGTTTTCTAAACTTTCGATGATGATTTCAGTGTTGGCTAGATAGAGCTCTGCAATCTGATCATAATCGATGGCAAGAAGTCTTTGGTTTTCCTTGTCTCTCCAAGAACGAAAGGTTTTTCCAAATGTGACCAACTCATGAAGGAGAAAGCGCACAATCCGAATAGAAACAAGGAAGTAGTAGGTTAGGCGAGAAGCAAAGTTTCGCTTAATATTTTTCTCCATGCTTTTCAAGTACCGTTGATAAACACGATAACCTCTTTCACCGATTTTGCCTTCTTCATAGGCCTGTTTCAAACCATCGCTCTCGATACTGAGAATCAAGAGTTTAAGAGCTTCCCAGTCTTCCTGGATTTCCTTATTTTCCTGGCTGAGGATGAGATTTTCAATCCGTCCATGATAGTTATCAATCGCAGCATAGAGGGGAACCTTGTTTTTAGTATGGTCCAGATCTCTCTCTAACTCCATGGCAACATCATTTAGGATAGCGATGTGCATGAGATGATCCTTAGATGGCTCTTGCTCTTCAGAAAGGTGTGGCAAGACCAATAATCCAGTAAGAAAACTGACCAGAGTTACACCAGCTACGAGAAAGAGAAGGAGCGGATATTCCTGCTCTAAGTTAGACGGTATCAAGAGGATGGTAGCAATAGAAACTGTTCCCTTAACTCCAGAAAATGTTAGAAGGAGCATATCTTTGACATACTTGTGGAGACTTTTTTGAAGTTTCTTAATCCGAAACGCGTAAAAACCGTAAATCATCACAAAGCGGATGGCAAAGAGTAGGAAGGTTAAAAGAAAGACTGTGACGAGAAGAAGCACATTGTTATAAAAAGCACTCTTCAGAATGGGCTCCGCAATCATCTCCAGTTCCATTCCTAACAGTACGAAGACAGAACCATTGAGCATAAAGGTTACAGTGTGCCAAACAGTCTCGGTCACTGTATCCACTTGAGCTTCGAGAAGATTTATCTTTTTAAAACGACTAGCTTTTAAAATACCAGCGACAACGACCGCGATAATTCCAGAAACATGAATTCCTTCAGCGATGAAGAAGGTTAGAAGTGGTAAACTAAGATCCAGCAAGAGTTCACTGGCTATATCAGTAGCTCGAACACTGAGTAGAAAAGTATGGAGGAAACGATTGATTAAGGCTGTTATAAAGCCGACTGCAAACCCTCCCATGATGGAAATAGCTAGGGAAATTCCTGCTTGAGCGATTGAAAAGGTTCCCGTTGTCCATGCGATGAGAGCAACACGAAAAGCAATTAGCCCAGAAGCGTCATTTAACAGGCCTTCCCCTTTTAAGATATTTGAAATTCGTTTTGGAAATGTAAATCGTTCAGAAAGGGAAGCAAAGGCAACGAGATCTGTAGGACCAAGTGCAGCCCCTACGGCTACGCAGGCAGCTAAAGGTAAGCTCACCCAAAGAACATGGGCAAGTCCTCCCATGCTCAATGTTGATACAAAGATAACAGGGAAAATCAGATAGAGAACGATTCTCCAGTGCTTTAGGATAGAGGTTACATCTGCTTCTTGAGCTTCACGAAAGAGTAGTGGACCAATGACTAAAGCTAGAAACAACTCAGTATCTAAGTGATATTGGTTGTTGGGTAAGCAAAGCCCAATTCCAATCCCTAATAAAATTTGAATCAGGGGCATGGGTAAAAAGGGAAGAAGTTTATTGGTCGTGCTAGAAACAATGAGAACAAGTAAAAATATCAAGAGATAAAAAAGTAAATCCATCTTCTACCTCCTTATTTTTGTTTTCGACAAGCTTCAAAAAGTTCCTTTTGTTCTTGGATTTTTTGATCAATCTTTGAGCAGTCCTTATGCTCGATTTTCTTCTGACAACGCTCCATTTCAAGTGAAATCATTTTCTTCTTGATTTTCAGCATCTTCTTGCTCATATGGGCTTCATCTAACATTCCAACTGCCCGTTCATGTTGGGTTGATTCGACAAAGTTGTGGCGAAGAGCTTCTATTTTGTCTCGTAGGTATTGTTTATCCATGTCGATACCTTTCTAATTTTTCAATCATGACTAAAAATGGTGGATTGTTGATCTGGTTGAGAGTGCGATAGATCGTAGCAGTATATTCTTGTTGTGGTAAGTGACTGACAAAATCCATGACTGCATCCCGTTCGATATCTCCGCCTTCATGCCCGTAATAAATCATGATGGCTATTCGTCCACCCTTAACCAGCATATGGCAAAGTTTATCCAGTGCATCAAGGGTTGTTTGAGGTTGGGTGATAATACTTTTATCAGCTGAAGGAAGATAACCAAGATTAAAGATGGCTGCCTTAACTTCCTTTACAAATTGATCTACGGTTTCATGACCTTGCAGGATTAATTCTGCATTGGTCAAACCAGCTTCTTGTAGACGTTGGCTAGTCTTTTCTAGAGCTTGTTCCTGTATATCAAAAGCGTAGACTTGTTTAGCTAACTTAGCTAGAAAAAGGGTATCGTGGCCATTTCCCATGGTCGCATCAACGACAATATCCTCTTGGGTGATGACTTGGGCAAGAAAATCATGTGCCATTTCAAGTGGTCTTTTCATTATCAAACTCCTGTTTTACAGCCTTACAACCTTGTACACTACCTCGACGTCTCATTTCAGCCTCAATGCTATTTAGAACTTCCCATTTATTGAGACTCCACATAGGACCAATCAACATATCCCTAGGCGCATCACCTGTAATCCGATGGATAACGATATGTTTGGGAATAATTTCTAGTTGGTCACAGATAACCTTGACATATTCATCCTGACTCATGAGCTGCAAACGACCTTCATGATAATCCCTTTGCATCCGAGTGTTGGTCATGAGGTGAAGTAGGTGAAGCTTAATCCCTTGGATATCATTGTCCCTTACACAACGCCGAACGTTTTCCACCATCATTTCATGAGTTTCACCTGGCAAACCATTAATCAAATGGGCAACAATCTCGATTTTAGGATATTTTCTCAAGCGCTTGACAGTCTCCACGTAGAGTTCATAGGAGTGGGCGCGGTTAATCAATTCTGAAGTTTCTTCATAAGTAGTTTGTAAGCCTAACTCTACGGTAACATGCATTCGCTCTGATAATTCTGCCAAGTATTCAATTGTTTCATCAGGAAGGCAATCTGGTCGAGTTCCAATATTGATGCCAACTACACCTGGTTCGTTGATTGCTTGTTCATAGCGCTCGCGAATGACTTCCAGTTTTTCATGAGTATTAGTAAAGTTTTGGAAATAGACTAGATATTTTTTTACATCTGGCCATTTACGGTGCATAAAGTCAATCTCCTTATAGAATTGCTCGCGGATAGGAGCATCAGGAGCAACGATTGCATCTCCAGAACCGGAAACCGTGCAAAAAGTACAGCCCCCATGTGCTACAGCTCCATCGCGATTGGGACAATCAAAGCCAGCATCAATAGGGACTTTAAAAGTTTTTTCTCCGAATAAATTTCGATAATAATCATTCAAGGTATTATAGGATTTCATAGCTAATATTATATCAGAAAAGACCGACAAACTCAAAAAAGGTCAGCAAGAGAAAGCATGCCTAGAAAGTGAAACGAAAGAAAAGTCAAATTTTTTTTATAAAAGCCTTTACAAAAAAATAAAAAGTGGTAAAATTAAAACATAAACACGCGCAAACGTTTTCGTAAAACGTTTGCCGAATAAATATAAAGGAGATTTGAATGATGAAAGATACATTCAAAAATGTCTTGTCTTTCGAATTTTGGCAGAAATTCGGTAAGGCTCTAATGGTGGTTATCGCTGTTATGCCAGCGGCTGGATTGATGATTTCAATCGGTAAGTCACTTGCAATGATTGACCCAAACCTTGCTCCCCTAGTTATTACTGGTGGCGTACTAGAGCAAATTGGTTGGGGGGTTATCGGTAACCTTCATATTTTGTTTGCCCTCGCTATTGGAGGAAGCTGGGCTAAAGAACGTGCTGGTGGTGCTTTTGCGGCAGGTCTTGCATTTATCCTTATTAACCGTATCACTGGTACAATCTTCGGTGTATCAGGGGATATGTTGAAGGATCCTAACGCTATGGTTTCAACAATCTTTGGTGGATCTATCAAGGTTTCTGATTACTTCATTAGCGTACTTGAGGCACCAGCTCTTAACATGGGGGTATTTGTAGGGATTATCTCAGGTTTTGTTGGAGCGACTGCTTTTAACAAATACTACAACTTCCGTAAACTTCCTGATGCCCTTTCATTCTTTAACGGGAAACGTTTTGTACCATTTGTAGTTATTCTTCGCTCAGCAATCGCTGCAATTCTTCTTTCAGCTTTCTGGCCACTGATTCAGACAGGTATCAACAACTTCGGTATCTGGATTGCCAACTCACAAGAAACTGCTCCAATCCTTGCACCATTCTTGTATGGTACTTTGGAACGCTTGCTCTTGCCATTTGGTCTTCACCACATGTTGACTATCCCAATGAACTACACAGCTCTTGGTGGTACTTATGACATTTTAACTGGTGCAGCTAAAGGTACTCAAGTATTTGGTCAAGACCCACTTTGGCTTGCATGGGTAACAGACCTTGTAAACCTTAAAGGTACTGATGCTAGTCAATACCAACACTTGTTAGATACAGTACATCCAGCTCGTTTCAAAGTTGGACAAATGATTGGTTCATTCGGTATTTTGATGGGTGTGGCTGTTGCTATTTACCGTAATGTTGAAGCAGACAAGAAACACCAATACAAAGGAATGATGATTGCGACAGCTCTTGCAACTTTCTTGACTGGTGTTACTGAGCCAATTGAATATATGTTCATGTTTGTTGCAACACCTATGTATCTTGTTTATTCAGTAGTTCAAGGTGCTGCCTTTGCTATGGCTGACGTGGTTAACCTGCGTATGCACTCATTCGGTTCTATCGAATTCTTGACTCGTACACCAATGGCGATCAATGCGGGTCTTGGTATGGATATTATTAACTTTATCTGGGTAACAGCGCTATTTGCAGTTATCATGTACTTCATCGCCAACTTCATGATTCAAAAATTCAACTATGCTACTCCAGGACGTAACGGAAACTACGAAACTGCTGAAGGTTCATCAGAATCTGCTGCTTCTGGTGAGTCAAAAGTTGCAGAAGCTTCTCAAGCTGTTAACATCATTAACCTTCTTGGTGGACGTGCTAACATCGTTGATGTGGACGCATGTATGACTCGCCTTCGTGTTACTGTAAAAGACGCTGGAAAAGTTGGAACAGAGGAACAATGGAAAGCTGAAGGAGCTATGGGACTTGTCATGAAAGGACAAGGTGTCCAAGCTATCTACGGACCTAAAGCTGACGTTTTGAAATCAGATATCCAAGACCTTCTTGACTCAGGTGAAGTGATTCCTGAAACTCTTCCAAGTCAAATAGCATCATCTTCTAAAAATGCTGTTGTATATAAAGGTGTAACTGAAGAAGTTTATTCAGTTGCTGACGGTCAAGTGGTTGCCTTGGAACAAGTAAAAGACCCAGTATTTGCTCAAAAAATGATGGGTGATGGATTTGCGGTGGAACCAGCAAACGGAAACATTGTATCTCCAGTATCAGGTACTGTATCAAGTATCTTCCCAACTAAACACGCTCTTGGTCTTGTGACTGAAGCAGGCCTTGAAGTACTTGTTCACATTGGTTTGGACACAGTAAGTCTTGAAGGAAAACCATTTACAGTTCATGTTGCTGAAGGACAAAAAGTTGCGGCAGGTGATCTTCTTGTCACAGCTGACTTGGATGCTATCCGTGCAGCAGGACGTGAAACTTCAACAGTAGTTGTCTTCACAAATGGTGATGCGATCAAATCAGTTAAATTAGAAAAAACAGGTTCTCTTGCTGCTAAAACAGCAGTTGCAAAAGTAGAATTGTAATATTTAGGAGGTTGGAAGCTGTTTCCAACCTCTTGTTTATAGGAGAAAAGCATGAAGTTTTTAACACTCAATACCCATAGTTGGATGGAAAAAGATCCTGAACAAAAGTTTCAACTTTTACTTCAAAATATACTTGAAAACAATTATGATTTGATTTGTTTTCAGGAAATTAACCAGGAAATTACTTCAGCGCAAGTAGAAGCTGGTGCACTTTATCAGCCATTACCATCTGCTGAGCCGATTCATCAAGACCACTATGTTCGTCTCTTGGTAGAGAAGTTAGCTGAGCAAGGTCAAAACTATTATTGGACTTGGGCCTACAACCATATCGGTTATGATCGCTATCATGAGGGTGTGGCAATCCTATCTAAAACACCAATTGAAGCGCGTGAAATTTTGGTTTCAGATGTAGATGATCCGACAGATTACCACACTCGCCGAGTTGCTCTAGCAGAAACAGTAGTTAAAGGTAAAGCACTTGCAGTTGCGAGTGTCCATCTCTCTTGGTGGGATAAAGGCTTCCAAGAGGAATGGGCGCGCTTTGAAGCGGTTCTGAAAGAACTAAACAAGCCACTCTTGCTAGCAGGTGATTTTAATAATCCTGCAGGCCAGGAAGGCTACCAAGCTATTTTAGCTAGTCCACTAAACTTACAAGATGCATTTGAAGCTGCAAAAGAAAGAAGTGGTAGCTACACCGTTCCACCTGAAATTGATGGTTGGAAGGGAAACAGCGAACCTCTTCGAATCGATTATATCTTTACGACAAAGGATATGCAGGTAGAAAACCTTCACGTGGTCTTTGATGGTAAAAACAGCCCACAGGTGAGCGACCATTATGGTCTCCAAGCAGAATTAGCTTGGAAAGACTAAATAAGGTATTTTAGTAAAAACAAACCAGTCCCCCTTCTATTAGCAGAAGGGGTTGATTTATTTAAGGAGTTAATATAGTTAAAGTTTTTTATTGAATAACTTGTAAAAAAAGATAAAATCCTTTAAAATAAAAAGTGTTGGAGGAATTTATGATTGTAAATCAAATAAAGCGTATGATCCCGACGCTAAAGGTAAATAATAGAAATCTAAATGAATCATTTTATATTGAGACTTTGGGGATGAAACCTTTGCTTGAAGAGTCAGCCTTCTTATCACTAGGAGACCAGTCAGGCATTGAAAAGTTAGTTTTAGAAGAGTCACCAAGTATGAGGAGCCGTAAGGTTGAAGGGATTAAAAAATTAGCTAGATTACTTGTAAAGGTAGAGAAGCCATCTGAGATTGAAGCACTACTAGCTAGAATGGAAGAAATCCCTCAACTCTATAAGGGAGCTAAGGGATATGCTTTTGAGCTTCTTTCTCCAGAAGGGGATTGTATTCTTATTCATGCTGAAGATGATATCAAGGATTTGAAAAAAGTTGAGGAAGAAGTCACTTTTGCAAAAGATGAGAAACTGAGATATTTGACAGCTTTTGAAATCTCGGTTGAAATCAACTTACCAGATGAGACATCAAGCCTACTTGAAAAAGAAGAAATCGAAAACCGACTAGCTTTTAATCAAGCTCAAGGAAGCGATTTACTGGTTGAAAATAATATAACTTGGGACTTGGCCATGCTAAAATTTCAAGTAGAGAACTTGGAACTTGCTGTATTGCGTCAACGTTTTGAAACTGCAGGTTACTTTATTCCAAAATCAGAGAAGTTTTTCCTCACTAAGGATACCAACAATATTGAATTGTGGTTTGAAGCAGTATGAAACAAAAAATCATTCAAAAAATAAAGCAACAAATTGAGGCGGGGATTTATCTTGGTGCCTCTTTTGCATATTATCAGGATGGCGTTTGGTCTGACTGGTATCTAGGAGAAGCAAATCCAGAAATTGGTGAGCAGACGCGTGAGGGCTTGGTCTATGATTTGGCAAGTGTCAGCAAGGTTGTTGGAGTAGGAACGGTCTTAACCTTCTTGTGGAAAGAAGGTAAGATTGAGCTTGATAACTCCATAAGAGACTATCTTCCAGAAGTAGATTATCCAGACATCACTGTTCGTCAACTCCTAACGCATGCGACAAATTTGGATCCTTTTATCCCCAATAGGGATCAGCTCTCAGCAGACCAGTTGAGGAACGCCATGTTTCATCTTAATAGACGAGAGAAGAGAGCCTTTCTTTATTCGGATGTGCACTTTCTCTTGCTAGGTTTTCTCTTGGAAAACTATTTTGAAAAGGACTTGGATCAGATTTTACAAGAGCAAGTTTTGGATCCTTGGGGAATGAAGGAAACTCAGTTTGGTCCAGTTAGCCGTGCTGTTCCAACGGTCCGTGGACAGAAAGCAGGAGTGGTCCATGATCCCAAGGCTCGTTTGCTTGGGAAACACGCAGGTAGTGCAGGTTTATTTTCAACTGTCAAGGATTTAAAGATTTTTCTGGAGCATTATTTGCAGGATGATTTTGCTGCAGACTTAAGTCAGAATTTTTCGGATCTGAGTGATAAAGAACGCTCATTGGCCTGGAATCTTGAAGGTGATTGGCTGGACCATACAGGCTATACTGGGACCTTTATCATGTGGAATCGTAAGAAACAAGAGGCGGTAATCTTTTTATCTAACAGAACCTATGAAAAAGATGAGCGTGCCCAGTGGATATTGGACCGTAATCAGGTTATGGACTTGATTCGAGAGGCAGACTAGGGAGGAAGTATGTCAAAAGCTTTAAAAGGAACTCTTTATACAGTCATTGCAGGTATTGCCTGGGGCTTATCGGGAACCAGTGGTCAGTACTTGATGGTTCACGGGATTTCAGCTCTCGTTCTGACCAATATCCGTTTGATAATCGCTGGATTACTCTTGGTTCTTCTGGCCTATACTAAATCAAGGGATAAATTTATGGCTTTTCTGAAGGATAAATCAAGCCTGTTTTCTCTCTTGCTATTTTCTTTATTTGGTCTTTTTCTAAATCAATTAGCTTATCTATCAGCTATTCAGGAGACAAATGCTGGGACAGCGACAGTACTTCAGTATGTCTGTCCAGTTGGAATCCTTGCTTACACTTGTATCAAGGATAAGGTGGCTCCGACGCTTTCAGAAATCATCTCTATGTTTTTAGCTATAGGTGGGACCTTTCTTATTGCAACACATGGGCAATTGGATCAACTCTCGATGACTCCAGCTGGTCTATTTTGGGGTTTGTTCTCGGCCCTAACCTATGCTCTTTATATCATTTTACCCATAAAATTGATTCAAAAATGGGGGAGCATTTTGGTTATTGGTGTTGGAATGATCATCTCTGGTATACTAGCAGTGCCTTTTACAGGGCTTATCGGGGCTAGCATTCCCTTATCTTTTGATACCATTCTAGCTTTTGCCGGCATCATTCTGATTGGAACAGTCTTTGCCTATACAGCCTTCCTCAAGGGAGCCAGTATGATAGGACCAGTCAAGTCTAGCCTTTTGGCTTCGATTGAGCCTATCTCGGCAGTATTTTTTGCCTTCATGATTATGGGAGATATTTTCTATCCGATAGATTTTATTGGAATGGCTATGATTTTATTAGCTGTAACAATTATTTCATTGCAGGATTTAATGCTTGAAAAGAAACATCACTCCGTTTAATGGATTAAAACAGTCTTTGATAAGGCTGTTTTTTAATCTTCCAGCAAGTTGGTTCATATAATTTTTTTATAATCAATCCATATTATAGTATATTGAATCTAGAACAGTACACTACAACTGCTAAAAATATTTCTAGAAATTAGTTTGAATTTCCTAATCTCTCTGTTCATATCTTATTTCAATCCACTATATTAAAGATAAGGAGGGAATATGAAGTTTCTACAAAGTATTCATCCTGCTAGACCTTGAAAATACTTAAAATAGTTTGATATCTTAATCGTTACTGTTCTAATGTTTGGAGAGTTTATCATTCGTTCTCCCCAACAATTTATGGGGAGTTTGTCGCCTTTAACTCTTACTAGCGTCGCAGAGACTACGACAAATGTAGCAAGTGATGGGGCAGCCTATTCTAGTAATTTCAATTTTCAATTGATGATGTTAGGGATTACCTTCCTTTATCTTGTGATTCGAAATTATGATTTTAAACAGCTTCCTATACGTTGGAGCTGGTCTGTTTTAATTTGGGTTCCCCTTATCTTTGCTGTAGTTGGGATATTCGGTGATATCATTACAACCCTTAGTGGTGAGTATAATTATTTCAATCCTCAACTAATTCCTTTTATAGCCCCTATGGAAATCATTCGAAAATTCATAGCCTTAACACCAATGGCTATTTGCTATGCTTTACTAAATGGTTTTTATGAAGAATTTTTCTTCTTAGGCTTACTGACCTCAGTAAAAGAAAAGCACAAGTGGTTGGCTCTAGTCTACTCGATAATTATACGGATTTCTTTCCATACCTATCAAGGATTGCTTTGGGCCTTGGTGATTGGGCTTGTTTACGGTCTATTCTATTATTTCTTGTACAAGTATGTAGTCAAGAATTTACTGCCATTTTTTCTCATGCATGCTCTTGCTGATATGTTTGGTTCAAGTCTCTTGTATCTTTTGATTGCTTGGGCAAATTAAGAAATCAAACTTTTTGACAACAGTCCAATGAGTCACTGTATCAAAGTCTTCTTGTTCATAAAAACGAGGTCGGGATTTCGGTCCCGACCTCTTGTTGATTCTATATGGATTAGTCTTTGTTTTCGTATGGCAAGATCAAGTTTAGGATGATACCTGTCATAGCTGATAGGGCAGTACCTGAAAGGGTAACTGGACCAAGTTTAAGGATAGCTCCACCAAGTCCAAGCACCAACATAGCACTTGCGATGATAAGGTTACGCATTTGACCGAAGTCAACACGTTCTTTGATCAAGACTTTCAAACCGTTACTTGCGATAACCCCGTAAAGAAGGATAGACATACCACCAAGTACAGCGTTTGGAATTGTTGAAATCAAAGCAGTAAATTTACCAAGGAAGCTGAGGGCAATTGCGATAAAGGCAGCGTTACGGATAACTGAGACAGAAGCGATACGAGTCATACCGATAACCCCTGTATTTTCACCGTAAGTTGTATTGGCTGGTCCACCGAGGAAGGCAGAAACTGAAGTTGCGATACCATCACCAAGAAGAGTACGGTGTAGACCTGGTTCTTTCAAGAATTGGCGTCCACAGATTTGACCTAGAACGGTGTGGTCTCCGATATGTTCAGAAATCGTTACGATTGCGATTGGTAGGATGGCAATTGTTTCAGGACCGAAGTATAGGTCGTATTGTTTGAATGCACCACCTGTATTGAATGGTAGGTAGAAACCAGGGATTTCAAACCAGTTAGCTTCAAGAACAGGAGTGAAATCAACTAAGCCGAGAGCTAGGGCAAAGAGGTAACCACCGATAATGGCAAAAAGGAATGGGATGATTCGTAGGAAGCCTTTTCCTTTTGTATTGATAAAGGCAGCAATCAAGAAAGTAACAACGGCTACAAGAGCGTTTTTCCAGTTTCCGTCAGCTACAAGACCAGCGTTGGTAACAGCTGAACCTGCAAGTCCAAGACCGATAACGATGATCATAGGACCGATAATGATTGGAGGTAAGAGTTTGTCGATCCATTTTGTACCTGCAAAGCGAACACTTGCAGCAACAAGGACATAAACAAAACCAGTCAGGATAACCCCTGTCTGAGCAGCAGATACATCGCCCCCCATTTCTTTCATGGCAAGTGACATAGCTGTGATAAAGGCAAAAGAAGAACCCAGATAAACTGGAACTTTAAAGCCAGTAGAGATCATGTAAATGAGTGTTCCTACACCTGATGCAAAAAGGGCAACCGATACAGGCATTCCCAAGATCAAAGGTACCAAGATGGTTGCACCAAACATGGCAAATACGTGCTGGAAGCTAAGAAGAATTCCCTTTCCAGCTGAAGGACGTTGGTCAACGTCTAATAACAAATCAACAGTTGATTCCTGTTTCATATTAACCTCACTTTTGGGCATCAAAAAAGAGCCCATTATTTTATAGCAATAGGCTCCCAGAGTAAGACCTCTCTAAAACAAGAATCCTTCATCAAGTTTTAAAGAGTTTTATATAGATCTGCGCCTTCGTCACCTCACGGGATGACATTAAAAACCTTTGCTTAGGATAGTATAGCAGAAAAAAATGATTTTGTAAATCATTTTTTCCCGAGCCTTGAAATAAGAAAGCGAGGTATGATTTTGTAAATCATTTTTTCCCGAGCCTTGAAATGAGAGAGCGAGGCATGATTTTGTAAATCATTTTTTCCCAAGCTTTGAAATAAGAAAGCGAGGTATGATTTTGTAAATCATTTTTTCCCGAGCCTTGAAATAAGAAAGTGAGATGTGAGTTTGCAGATTTTTAATCTTTCTAAAGCGGACGTTTGTTAGGCATACCTGCTTTTCTGGGGTATTTATTTGGAGTTTCTTTTTTCTTCTCTACAATAGTAATGTAGCGAGGGTCTCCGTTAGGAAGTTTGTAACTGAGATTATCTTCAACCTTACTAAAGAGAAGGTTAAGGGCATTTTTAGCTTCAGTTAATTCCTCAGGTGCATTGCTAGCCTTAAGAGCTAGCAATGTTCCACCGACTTTCAGGTAGGGGATAGTCAACTCGGACAAGACCTGCATACGGGCAACTGCACGAGCTGTAACGATATCAAACTGAGCACGGAAGTTCTTATCTTGGGCGAAGTCTTCGGCACGTCCATGATAGAAGTGAACATTTTCTAAACCTAGTTCTTTGGCTAATAGATTCAGAAAGTTGATTCGTTTATTGAGAGAGTCAATAATGGTTACATCTAGTTGAGGATAGAGAATTTTCATGGGAAGGCTAGGAAAACCTGCTCCAGCACCGATGTCTAAGAGTTTAATAGGCTGGTTTTCAATCAATCCCTGTAAAATAGGAGCAATAGAATCATAGAAATGTTTGAGATAGACTTCTTCCTTTTCAGTAATAGCAGTCAGGTTGATCTTTTCATTCCATTCGACCAAAAGTTCAAAATAACGCTCAAATTGAACTTTTTGCTGGTCAGAAAGAATAATATTTTGTTCAGCTAGCAAGTTATAAAATGTTTCTGGTTTCATAGTAGTTTCCTTCTTTAGTATCATCTTATTTTACCACAAAAAGATAGAAATTTGATATACTGGTACTAATCTAAAAACAGAAAGGAGATATCAGATGAATTGGATTATTCTTGGAGTTCTTGCTCTTATTGGTATCTTTGTGATTATTACCTATAATGGATTGGTTAAAAATCGCATGCAAACTAAAGAGGCATGGAGTCAGATTGATGTTCAGTTGAAACGTCGTAACGATCTCTTGCCAAACTTGATTGAGACCGTGAAGGGATATGCAAAGTATGAAGGTTCAACGCTTGAAAAAGTTGCAGAACTCCGTAATCAAGTAGCCGCTGCAACCTCACCGGCAGAAGCTATGAGAGCTAGTGATGCCCTTTCACGCCAGGTTTCAGGAATTTTTGCCGTTGCAGAAAATTATCCAGACCTAAAAGCGAGTGGCAACTTTGCTAAATTGCAAGAGGAGTTGACCAATACTGAAAATAAAATCTCATACTCTCGCCAACTCTACAATAGTGTTGTGAGCAACTATAATGTTAAATTAGAAACATTCCCAAGTAACCTAGTTGCTGGACTCTTTGGTTTTAAAGTGGCTGATTTCCTTCAAACACCTGAAGAAGAAAAGGCAGTACCAAAGGTTGATTTTAGTGGTTTAGGTGACTAGGATGTTGTATGATCAAATCGCGAGTAATAAGCGAAGAACTTGGATTTTACTACTAGTATTCTTTTTACTTTTGGCTTTGGTTGGATATGCAGTTGGTTACCTCTTTATGCGGTCTGGTCTTGGTGGCTTAGTTATCGCTCTGATTATCGGCTTTATCTATGCCTTGTCCATGATTTTTCAATCAACAGAGATAGTCATGAGTATGAATGGTGCGCGTGAGGTGAATGAGCAGACTGCACCAACCCTCTATCATGTCGTGGAAGATATGGCTATGGTGGCGCAAATCCCTATGCCACGTGTCTTCATCATCGATGATGCCAGCTTAAATGCCTTTGCTACGGGTTCAAATCCCCAAAATGCAGCGGTAGCAGCAACGTCAGGACTCCTTGAGATTATGAATCGTGAAGAGTTAGAGGCGGTTATTGGTCATGAAGTCAGTCACATTCGTAACTATGATATTCGGATTTCTACTATCGCGGTTGCCCTTGCCAGTGCCATTACGCTTTTATCAAGTATGGCTGGACGCATGATGTGGTGGGGAGGTGCAGGCCGTGGTCGTAGAAGTGATGACCGTGATAGTGGTGGACTTGAAATTATTATGCTAGTCGTTTCTCTCCTAGCGATTGTTTTAGCTCCCTTAGCAGCAACCTTGGTACAACTAGCCATCTCTCGTCAGCGAGAATTTTTAGCAGATGCTTCCAGTGTAGAGTTGACTCGTAATCCTCAAGGTATGATCAATGCCCTTCGTAAGCTGGACAATAGTCAGCCTATGAGTCATCATGTGGATGATGCTAGTAGTGCACTTTACATCAACGATCCTCAAAAACGAGGTGGCTTACAAAAACTCTTCTATACCCATCCGCCAATCTCAGAACGTATTGAGCGTTTGCAACATATGTAAAAACATCCAGAGTTTTCCTCTGGATTTTTGCATCAACCACCTCACTTGTGACTTGTTCTCTCACAAAAAAGTAGTATAATATATGTAATTAAAAACTAGTGAGGTGAATCATGTATAAGCGTTGGATGACCTTTTTCTTGATTTTAATTTTCACGCCAATACATTTGAGTATAGCTGACAAAGTCATGCGGACAAATTCATTAGCCCTATCAATCATTTTTACACTTGTTGAGATTGCAATATTTTTTTATGTAGGAAGAAAGTATGACCTGTTTCACATTCGAAAAATCAGCCTAAAAGATATGTTGAAGTGGCTTCTCTCCTACGCCTTGCTTTTCTTATTTTATATGTTGGTCAATTTTTTAGGACCTACCCAATCAGACACTACTCAATCAATTCAAAGTTTATCACTTTCATTGCCTGTGCTCTTTCTAGATCTCTGCATTTTAGCACCTGTTACTGAAGAAATTTTTATGCGAGGACTGTTACAAGGGACAGTATTTAAGAATACATATATTGGATTGGTTGGCACATCGGTTCTCTTTGCTTATCTACATGGCCCCTATACGATTCCTAGTTTTATCACCTATTTAGGTATGGGTGTGGCATTTGGTATAAGGTATAAGACTTCCGACAATCTTTGGAATTCCATTCTTTTACATTTCCTCAATAATCTAGTTGCATTTTGCTTTATGTATTTTAGATAAGGCCAAATTAGAATACCTTAGTTTATAAATATAGGTAAAATTTTTTCCCTATAGAACTGTAACAATAGCTAGCCATGAGGTGTCTTGTAGAGTATGTAACAGAACCTTCTATAACAAGGCTCCTCAAAAACTCTTCTATACTAAACCCTTAATATCAGAACAAATTGAGCACATCCAACGAGTCTGGGCAAAAAGTCTTTAAAATCAAAAAACGCATCATATCAGGTGTTGAATGAACTGCACCCCAAAAGTTAGACAGAAAAAATCTAACTTTTGGGGTATTTTTATTATGAAATTAACTTATGATGATAAAGTTCAGATCTATGAACTTAGAAAA
>NZ_JALDUI010000021.1 GCF_023115445.1 Streptococcus sp. oral taxon 431
TAATGCTCGGTGTTTAAAATCTGTACTATATGCCATAGCTTTATTATAACATGTATTTTATAAACTAAGATACTATATTTGGTAAAGTTTTTCTTGTTTTCTCTCCACCTTCTCCCTTAGTTTTCAATGGTTTGGATTGTGGTTGTGTTCCATCTGCACCATTGCTGTTTTGCGTAGGGATTGTTGGGTTTTCACTACCTGCAACTGGCGTTTGGATACTACCGCCATTGTGATTTACTGACATATTTTTAAAAGTCATAGCATAGATACTAAAGTGATTGGTTTCGAAAGTTACCTTATCCGCATCTTGCTTGAAGTCTAATGCTTGCAAAGCGCCATCTGGAGAAACATAGTAGACATTTTCAACTGGCTTTTCTGCAGAAAGGCTCACTAGAACCATGCCATTTGGCTGGACAGCCTTACCATTGGCGTCGTATAGACGAATATCGTAGGCCTTGTAGTTTTTCGCCGTAAGTGAATTTGACTTAGTTTCTTCTACCTTGATGTAGCTGACGTTTTTGAGTGTTTCCTCTGAAGCACGTACTTGAACACTTCCAATTTCATTCGCAAGGATTCGGCTAGTGCTTGGAGTTACTGGTTTCTCTGGTTTAGCAGATTGTGGTTGATCTGGAACAGCTGGTGTAACTGGTTTTGGTGTCTCTGAAGGCTTAGGTGCCGGTTTTACTTCTGGTTTTGGTGTCTCTGAAGGTTTAGTTTCCGGTTTTACTTCTGGTTTTGAAGTATCAGAAGGTTTAGTTTCCGGCTTAACTTCTGGTTTTGAAGTATCTGAAGGCTTAGGTGCCGGTTTTACCTCTGGTTTTGAAGTATCAGAAGGTTTAGTTTCCGGCTTAACTTCTGGTTTCGGAGTCTCTGATGGTTTAGTTTCAGGTTTTACTTCTGGTTTTGAAGTATCTGAAGGTTTAGTTTCCGGCTTAACTTCTGGTTTCGGAGTCTCTGATGGTTTAGTTTCCGGCTTAACTTCTGGTTTCGGAGTCTCTGAAGGCTTAGTTTCCGGCTTAACTTCTGGTTTCGGTGTCTCAGAAGGTTTAGTTTCAGGTTTTACTTCTGGTTTCGGAGTCTCTGATGGTTTAGTTTCCGGTTTTACTTCTGGTTTTGGTGTTTCTGAAGGTTTAGTTTCCGGTTTTACTTCTGGTTTTGGTGTTTCTGAAGGTTTAGTTTCCGGTTTTACTTCTGGTTTCGGAGTCTCTGAAGGCTTGGCATCCGCGTTTACCTTCTTATACTTTAGATACATGTAATTGTCATCCAAAGTACCACCAAAATATGTATTCATTATCCGGTAGTCCACTTTATAACCAGGCATCCAGCTAGCATACGAAACTACCTCATAGCCCTCAATATCTTTATAAATATTGATGGTCTCTCCTGGGTTTAAAACTCCAATTTCTCGAGATATCCTCTCTCCCGTATCTGCATCGAAATAATCGATACGGTATTTGAGGGGCTCCTGCTTTTCTTCATCTTTTGGCGCTGGTTTTGGTGTTTCTGAAGGCTTGGCATCCGCCTTTACCTTCTTATAATCTAGAAACATGTAACGTTCAAACGTTTGACCACCAAAATATCTACTCATTATCCTGTAGTCCACATTATATCCAGGCATCCAGCTATCATTCGAAACTACCTCATAGCCATCGATATTTTTATGGATATTAACAGTTTCACCAGAATTTAATACTCCATATTCTCGAGATATCTCCTCTCCCGTTTCTGCATCGAAATATTCGATAAGATAGTTGATGGGCTCTTGTTTTTCGTCAGCTTTTGGCGTTGGTTCTGGTTTAACTTCTGGTTTTGGTGTCTCAGAAGGCTTCGTTTCCGGTTTTACTTCTGGTTTCGGAGTCTCTGAAGGCTTGGCATCCGCATTTACCTTCTTATATTCTAGAAACATATATCGATATCCAGACGAAGACCCAAAATATCTATCCATTAACCGGTAGTCCACATTATAACCAGACATCCAACGACGATTCGTAACTACCTCATAGCCATCAATATTTTTATGGATATTGATAGTTTCACCAGGGTTTAAAACTCCAATTTCTCGAGATAGCCTCTCTCCCGTATCTGCATCGAAATAATCGATACGATATTTGATGGGCTCTTGATTTTCGTCAGCTTTTGGTGCTGGTTTCTCCGTAGGTTGAGATGGTTTTTCATATCCAATATAGCCCGCTGGTCGATAATAAAAATAATTAACTGAAATATGATCACTTTCTACACCGTCAACAACACCAGGATAAAAGTTGAATTTCTCGTAAGGTACAGTTTCTCCAGGTTTATAAGAATTACCAGTAGTTGCTCCCCATCTTCCCTCTTCGTGTCTAACATCCGTTATCTCTTCCAAAATATAGCCATCTATATCACCCTTAGGTAAAGTAAAACTCTCACCTGGCTTAATAGTAACTGTTATATTTCGTTTTCCATCATCAATGGAATGAGCCTTGCGATGAAGTGGGAGTGTACCATCGGGCCAAAGTTTAGGAGTTCCAGTATAGCTAAAGCTAATATGAAGAGTCCGTTCGCTCCTATTAGGCTTCTCTAGCGGAAGTGTCTCATATTCAAGCTGACAATGTGCCACGATTGTATCGCCCTCTTTGGTAAGAATAAATCTCTCATCTTTCGATCTAGAAATATCATTCAGGTTATCATAACTAATATTCAGTATTTTGGGGTAAGCTCTTTGAAGCCTATAGCCTTCAAATGTTGGAGCTGCAATTGTTAAATCTTCACCAACGTTAACAGTTCCTGTCAACGTTTTAGTAGGTTCTACTTTCTCCCCAGTCCTTATATCATGAAAATCTAGTTCGATTACATATCGGATAGGAAGATGTTTTTCTTCTTTTAAGGTTGCATCTTCCCTTGGGGCATCAGATGGCTGAGTCTCGGCTGCGTTTGCTGTTGACTTAGCTTCAGGTTTCACTTCTTCAACCGGTTTAACCTCTGGTTTTTCTGAATCACTTGGTTTGCCATTTTCTACTGGTTTTGAAGCTGTATTTGGCTGTTCTGCCACATGTGTATCTGCCTGAGCTGTATTTGGCTGTTCTGCCACATGTGTGTCTGCTTGAGCTGTAAAAGCTGGCACTACACCCAACACCGCAACCGCAAAGGTTGCAATACCGAGTTTAACAAGTTTATTTGTTTTCATAATTTCCTCCTTAGGAATGTAGATTACTTTTGAAGGTGTGTAAATACTACAAAATCCTAATTTTTTTGATATTAGTGTTTCGAAGAAAACCTCAACCACTTGAGCGACAAGGGTTTTGGTGTATCACATAACGACCGTTAAACGATACACTTAAAAAACAAAAAAATACAAATCCAACACAGGCTCAAATCCTTGTTAAATTCGTATTTTCTGAAATATTCACATTGTTATTTTGAATGTTTCGCAAAACGGTCGTTAATCGAAACATATTTACGCCCTCATTGTAGCATTTTATCTTATTTTTAGCAAGAATTTTGCGAAACATTTTTACGATTGATAGCCACCTTGTTTCGTTCCAACACTTTATAGATGGTTGAGGTCGAAATTCGTTCTGTTTTTGCTATTGTTCTGATGCTTGATTCCCCTGCCAAATACAGCTCAATAATTCTCTCTTCCTTATCTCTTGACATTCGCTTGGCACCTAGTTTGACACCATTTTCCTTGGCTTTACGAAGTCCTTCACGGGTTCGAAATCGCAGATTTTCCAGTTCACTTTCTGCCACAAATCCCAAAATGACGCAAAGTAACCTACCGATGAGCGAGTCGGTTTCCAGTTTTTCATGCAAACTGACTAGCTGAATATCCGAAGCATTAAATCGTTCGATCAGTTCTAGCAATTTAAACATGGAGCGAGTCAGGCGATCTAACTTATAGATAGTGAAAATGACCTGCTTACCATCCTGCGAAAGGTCCGAAGCCAATTTTAAGGCTTTTTCGAGTTCTGGACGTGCATTGTTTGAACCAGATTCACGTTCGATAAAGAGCTGGTCGCAGTGCTTGAGAGCCTCCATTTGCACCTCCAAGCCTAGGTCTTGCTTGTGGGTAGAAACGCGAGCATAGCCTATATTGATGGTGGTCTGAAACATAAAAATCCTCCTGTTTTTGATACAGAAGGATATTTTACTATGGATTTCAGAATGAGAAAAGACCTCAATTTCATAATCTCTATGAACTACACACTAAATGATATGCTCCCCTTATAATGGACAGCGAAAAAATAAAATTCACTAGAAACTGTAGGGGAGCAGGTCATCATCCTTGTTTTTTTAGTTTCTATTTCTAGAGCAATCCTTGCTCGGTAGAATCAACATTGACTAGAAAAATAATTCAAAACTAATTAGCTGGATTCAATTCTTTCCAGTCAATGTTAGACAAATCAAGCTTTTCAGAAGAAATATCTAAAACTTGCTCTGCTTTTTCATTACCACCGATTTGAATAGTTGCTTCTTTAATCTTCTGCACTCCATTTTTATCAAACGAATATAGAGCCAGGTTCATTTCTGGACGAGTTGACTGCCAGTCTGCATAAGAGACTAGACCATTTTCGTAAATAACAAAGCCTGAGCGAAAACCACCTGCAGAAGCTACATAAGCTGTGTGAAGTAAGTTAGGCTTTTGATTTTCCAAATAATAAATGGCTGAAACAAATTTTTCATCGCCAATAAGTAACTCATCTTGCCCATCCTTATTCAAATCAAGAAGGGCATATTTAAAGTCTGGTGCATTTTGATAATCCATACGAGAGAAAATCAGGCTATATTCTTCTGAAGCAATCTTGTGTTGTTTATTTTCCTCGTATAAATCTTCTCTATTACCTTGTTTTAAAAGCTCTGTATAGTGATTATAACGTTCAATCACTTCTTTATATAAATCTGGTCCAGTTTCCTTCTTATTTTCAGCAGTCGATTGTGACGCATTGGTTGACGAGTCGCTTGTATTTTCAGTCTTTGCTTCTGTTGATGCACTAGTCTTATCGTCTTTGGAAACAGATGATAGTGTAGATGAAGGTTCTATATTTCTATTATTTTTATTGAGACCACAAGATGCCAAAACTGAAATCGAAAAAATAGCTGAAAACATCATTAAAAATTTCTTCATGTTAACCTCGATAGCATTGCATTTTCAGATGGATAAACTTCAAACATAAGTCATTAACGCTAAGTTATACTTGGTTGAGAAATCATTTTACCAAATAATCACACGGTCTTCTGGTGAGCGCCACATGCCGTCGCCTTCTTTGACATCATAGGTCGTAAAGAAGTCATCAAAGTTTGGCACTTGGACGTTGACACGGAGTTTAGCTGGAGCGTGTACGTCGACGCTAGCCATGAGTTTCATCAACTCTGGGCGACCTTTCATACGCCAGATACGTGCAAAGTTATGGAAGAACTCTTCAGCTGAGAAGTCTGGTTCTCTCTTAGCAGCTTCAAGAGCAGCAGCAATTCCTCCAAGGTCGGCAACATTTTCTGATACGGTTAGTTTTCCATTGATTTTTGCACCGTAAGATTCTTGACCATCAAACTGGTCGATAACCTTCTGTGTTTTTTCTTTAAAGGCTGCATAATCGCTCTCTGTCCACCAATCCTTGAGACTTCCATTTTCATCAAAGGAAGCTCCATTAGTATCAAAGGCGTGAGAGATTTCATGGGCGATAACTGCACCAATACCACCATAGTTGGCAGAAGATGACTGATGCAAGTCATAGAATGGTGCCTGTAAGATAGCAGCTGGGAAGACAATCAAGTTCTTTTGTGGATTGTAGTAGGCATTCACCATGTGAGCTGGCATTCCCCACTCCTTGTAGTCAACTGGCTGATTCCACTTGCTCCAGCTGTGCTTAATTTCCACACGCGCAAATGCTAGGGCATTCTCAAAGAGGCTAGCAGATTCATCCATTACCTTGTCCTTATAGCGAGCTGGCAGTTCTTCTGGATAACCGATATAAGGCTTGATGACATTGAGTTTGACGATGGCTTTTTCTCGAGTTTCAGGAGTCAGCCAGTCATTTTTAGCCAAACGTTCCTTATAAACGTCAATCATGGTCGCCACTTTTTTCTCTACGTCTGCCTTGGCTTCTGGAGAGAATTTTTCGTGGGCATACCAAAGGCCGAGGGCTTGTTTGAATGGTCCTTGAGCTAAATGGTAAGCTGCCTTACGTTTGTCTTGAGCCTCTGGAACTCCTGAAAGAGCTCGTCCGTAGGCACCTGACAAGATACGAATCTCATCTGTCAGATAACTTGTTGAAAGATTAACCACACTCAAGATCAAGCTTGCCTTGAGCAAAGGCCAAGCTTCTTCACTATAAAATTGCTCTGCTGCTTGCCAGAAACGTTCTTCATCTACGATAACCTTGTCTGGAGTTTGCCCAATCACTGCTTGGAAAAAGTCATCCAATGGAAGGGCAGGCGCAAACTTTTTGAAATCTTCGTAAGCGTATGGATGGTAAAGTTTGGCATATTCTGAACTTTCTTCGTTAGAGAGGACCACAGCTGCGATACGGCGGTCCAATTCCAATCGTTTCTCTAGCAAGTCTTCGATTTCTTCATCTGAGAAGTTATAGGCTTTGAGGAGATTAGAAGTACTTTCTTTCCAAAGGTTCAATAATTCCTCACGCTGAGGATGGTCTTCCGCATAGTAGGTTGTATCAGGCAAAATAGTTCCTGGTGCACTAGCCCAGAGAACATTGGTTCTAGCATCCATAAAATCTGGTGATACTCCAAATGGAAGGAGGTTTGGTTTACCAGCTAATTCAAATGCTGCTAGTTTACTTGCGAAATCCGCAAAACTTTCCAAATCTTGATATTCCTTCAGTAAAGGGAGGACTGGCTCGATTCCATCAGCTTCTCGCTTATCGAAATCTCTGACCATAGCATGGTACTTGACAAAGTTTGCTAGAATAGGATCTTCAGGTACATCTTCTCCAGCCAACCACTTATCAGTCGTCGTTAGCATCAACTCTTCAATTTCTTCGTCAAGGTCGATAAAACCACCTGTTCGAGATTTATCGGCTGGAATAACAGCAGTCTTTTCCCACTCACCATTTATAGCATCATAAAAATCATCTTGATAACGTGTCATCTTGTTCTCGCTTTCATTTTTCACTTATTCCTAGCTTAGCAAAAATCCCTGGGGAATGCAATTAAAAATACCGTCTTCTTCTGATTGTTTTCTAGTTAATATTTTAAATATTTACAAAATTAACTTGACTTAATTTTTATTTTAATGTATATTAAAAGATAGGAGGAATATAACTGTATGATACGTATCGAAAACCTCAGTGTCTCCTACAAAGAAACGTTGGCACTAAAGGATATTTCACTAGTGCTCCAAGGACCAACGATTACCGGAATCATCGGTCCAAACGGCGCTGGGAAATCAACATTATTAAAAGGTATGCTGGGAATTATCCCACATCAAGGTCAGGCATTTCTCGATGACAAGGAAGTTAAAAAATCCTTACATCGAGTTGCCTATGTCGAGCAAAAAATTCATATTGACTACAACTTTCCCATCAAGGTCAAGGAATGCGTCTCGTTAGGACTATTTCCCTCTATTCCTCTCTTTCGAAGTTTAAATGCTAAACATTGGAAGAAAGTGCAAGAGGCCCTTGAAATCGTCGACCTAGCTGACTACGCTGAACGTCAAATCAGTCAACTGTCTGGAGGTCAGTTCCAGCGGGTCTTGATTGCCAGATGTTTGGTGCAGGAAGCCGACTATATCCTCTTAGATGAACCCTTTGTTGGGATTGACTCAGTCAGTGAGGAAATCATCATGAATACGCTGAGAGATCTGAAAAAAGCTGGGAAGACGGTTCTCATCGTCCACCACGACCTCAGCAAGGTTCCCAACTACTTCGATCAAGTCTTGCTTGTCAATCGAGAAGTGATTGCTTTTGGTCCGACCAAAGAAACCTTTACCCAAGCCAATCTCAAACAAGCTTACGGTAATCGACTCTTTTTCAATGGAGGTGACCTATGATTGCAGAATTTATCGATGGATTGCAAAAATTCCATTTCTTACAAAATGCCTTGATAACAGCTATTGTCGTCGGGGTCGTAGCTGGAGCTGTAGGATGTTTCATCATTCTACGTGGGATGTCACTCATGGGAGATGCCATTTCACATGCTGTCTTACCAGGTGTAGCCCTCTCCTTCATCTTGGGCATTGACTTCTTTATCGGAGCCATTGTCTTTGGACTGCTAGCTGCTATCATCATTACCTACATCAAGGGAAACTCGATTGTCAAAAGCGATACCGCCATCGGCATTACCTTTTCTTCTTTCTTAGCCCTCGGTATCATCTTGATTAGTGTCGCTAAAAGTTCAACTGACCTTTTCCATATCCTTTTTGGTAATATTCTTGCTGTTCAAGATACAGATATGTTTATTACTATGGGTGTAGGGGCAGCCATTCTCTTGTTAATCTGGATTTTCTTCAAGCAACTCTTGATAACGTCCTTTGATGAACTCTTGGCTAAAGCCATGGGAATGCCTGTCAATTTCTATCACTACTTACTCATGGTACTCCTAACTCTCGTGTCTGTGACAGCCATGCAAAGTGTCGGAACTATCCTGATTGTAGCCATGCTGATTACCCCAGCTGCAACTGCTTATCTGTATGCTAATAGCCTGAAAAGTATGATTTTCCTTTCCTCAACCTTTGGAGCTACAGCTTCAGTTTTGGGACTCTTTATCGGCTATAGCTTTAACGTTGCGGCAGGTTCTAGTATCGTGCTTACAGCTGCTAGTTTCTTTCTCATTAGCTTCTTTATCGCTCCAAAACAACGATATTTGAAACTGAAAAATAAACATTTGTTAAAATAAGGGGCAAAGCCCCAATAAATTGGAGGATCTAATGAAAAAATTAGGTACATTACTCGTTCTCTTTCTTTCCGTCATTGCTCTTGTAGCATGTGCTAGTGGAAAAAAAGATGCAGCTTCTGGTCAAAAACTAAAAGTTGTTGCCACAAACTCAATCATCGCTGATATTACTAAAAATATTGCTGGTGACAAGATTGATCTTCACAGTATCGTTCCTGTTGGTCAAGACCCACACGAATACGAACCACTACCTGAAGACGTCAAGAAAACTTCTCAAGCTGATTTGATTTTCTATAACGGTATCAACCTTGAAACAGGTGGAAATGCTTGGTTTACAAAATTGGTAGAAAATGCCAAGAAAACTGAAAACAAAGACTACTTTGCAGTCAGCGAAGGCGTTGATGTTATCTACCTTGAAGGTCAAAACGAAAAAGGCAAAGAAGACCCACACGCTTGGCTCAACCTTGAAAATGGGATCATCTTTGCTAAAAACATCGCAAAACAATTGAGCGCTAAAGACCCTAGCAACAAAGAATTTTACGAAAAAAATCTCAAAGAATATACTGATAAGCTAGACAAACTTGACAAGGAAGCTAAAGCTAAATTCGACAATATTCCTGCTGAGAAAAAACTCATCGTAACCAGTGAAGGATGCTTCAAATACTTCTCTAAAGCCTACGGTGTCCCAAGTGCCTATATTTGGGAAATCAATACTGAAGAAGAAGGAACTCCTGACCAAATCAAGACCTTGGTTGAAAAACTTCGCCAAATGAAAGTCCCATCACTATTTGTTGAGTCCAGTGTCGATGATCGTCCAATGAAGACTGTTTCAAAAGACACAAACATCCCAATCTATGCTCAAATCTTTACGGACTCAATCGCTGAAGAAGGTAAAGAAGGCGATAGCTATTACAACATGATGAAATACAACCTTGACAAGATTGCTGAAGGTTTAGCTAAATAATCATTTTAAAAACGTCAGTCAGCATGAATTGGCGTTTTTTTGATTCAAAATCCGGTCAAATTATTGGAAAACTCTGAACATTTAATGTAGAATGAAAGAAAAAAGATTGGAGTAGCTTATGACTACATTCCTTGGAAACCCTGTTACTTTTACGGGAAAACAACTACAAGTAGGAGACAAAGCTCTTGACTTTTCTCTAACAACAACTGACCTTTCTAAAAAATCTCTGGCTGATTTTGATGGAAAGAAAAAAGTCTTGAGTGTCGTTCCTTCTATCGATACAGGTATCTGCTCAACTCAAACACGACGTTTTAATGAAGAACTTGCTGGACTGGACAACACAGTCGTCTTGACTGTTTCTATGGACCTTCCTTTTGCTCAAAAACGTTGGTGCGGTGCTGAAGGTATTGAAAATGCCATCATGCTCTCAGACTATTTCGACCATTCCTTTGGACGTGATTACGCCCTCTTAATCAATGAATGGCACTTACTTGCTCGCGCGGTCTTTGTTCTCGATACTGACAATATTATCCGTTATGTTGAGTATGTTGATAATATCAATTCCAAACCAAACTTTGAAGCAGCTATTGAAGCAGCAAAGTCACTTGACTAAAAGAAAGCCCACCTGTAACAAGACAGAAAGCTAGAGAAATCTAGCTTTTTTTGGTATACTAGATAGAGATAATAAACAAGGAAATGCGAATGACACCAAATAAAGAAGATTACTTAAAATGTATTTATGAGATTGGCATGGAAGTTCCTAAGATTACCAATAAGGAAATCGCTGCTCGGATGCAGGTATCACCTCCTGCGGTAACTGAGATGATTAAGCGCATGCAATCCGAAAATCTTATATTAAAAAATAAAGAAAATGGCTATATACTAACGGATATTGGCTTAAAGCTGGTCTCTGAGCTTTATCGTAAGCATCGACTGATAGAGGTCTTTCTAGTTCACCATCTAGACTATACTAGCAATCAGATTCACGATGAGGCTGAAGTATTAGAGCATACAGTTTCTGACCTTTTTGTGGAGCGACTGGAAAGTATGTTAGGCTTTCCAAAGACCTGTCCCCATGGTGGAACCATTCCTGCCAAGGGTGAGCTTCTAGTTGAGGTTAATAACCTACCACTCTCTGATATCAAGGAAGCGGGAACCTATCTTTTGACAAGAGTTCATGATAGCTTTGAACTTCTTCAATATTTGGAAAAACACGCCATCCATATTGGAGAACAACTCCAAGTCAAGCAGTTCGATGGCTTCTCTAATACCTTTACTCTAATTCACAACAATGAAGAACTTCAAGTCATCCTCGAAATCGCCAAACAACTCTATGTTGAAAAAATGAACTAATTTCTCAAGTCCCCTACCAACCCTGAAAGCTTGATTTTCAGGGTTTTATTTCTAGCATTTGATGTTACTCTCATTTTGTTGTAGAATGTTTGTAAAAAAAAGAAAGATATTTTAACCTATGAAAAAATCACTAAAAATTTTTGCAACATCCAAATGGTTTGACCTCTTTGGGGTTGCTCTGGTCGTTGGAATTGCGATCGCATCTGGTTACCTCAACTCCCGTCTCGATAAATTCGTAGACTGGGGCCCATGGACTGCCCTTGTGCCCTTTGGATTGATTTCCGTAACCAACGTTGGGATTTCCATGTTGTCCACTCGTTTCACGGGGAAATTAAGCAAATGGGGAAATTACTTTGGCATAGTCAATACGATTTTGTCTGGTACCATTGACTATATCCTTGGAAATAAGGCGGCCATTATCACCTATCCTGTCACCTTCCTCATTTATACCTTTGCTATTAAGAAATGGGAAGCTTCGCAAGAAGGCAGACCCAACCAAATGAGCCAAAAACAGATAAAATTAGCTGCCATCATCATTTCAATCATCGCCTTCCTCTTTGCATTTATGACCAACTATATCGGCTATGGAGGAAAGATGAATCTCCTTGCCTACGTAACAACTATTTCCTTTGCACTCTCCCTCATTGCCAATGCTTTGAATGCATTGAAACTGACAACTCAGTGGGGATTTTGGTTGATTTACAATTTCGTTCAGCTGACAAAGGCTGGCATTCAAGGAAACTTTGCCAATATCGGAAAATACATCTTTTATATCCTCAATGCAATCGGAGCTTTATTTGTCTGGAATGATGAAGAAGTGGAAAAATAGAAGGAAACTCAAATAAAGAAAGCAAGCCGACTTAATAGAATCTCCTTACTAAAATTTTTTATCATTTTACTTGTAACTCCCATTCTTTTGGAGTAGAATGAAGCTAGATAAAAGAGGGAGGTCATCTTATGAAAAATCTCTTTAGAATCCATTTTACAGCCATCGTAGTCAGCGATTTGCTACTGTTAGTAACTTTCAGACCCCGATACGAACTTTCTTTGGAGAGAGGCCTGATTTTTTGCTTCATTTTCATCCTTGCTCAAGGACTACTGCTATTTCGCTTGGTCAATCGACTCAAAAAACATTTCTCTGAGATTTATCCGCAGATGAACAAAAAAATTCGCCTTTACTACTTAGAGATTCTCTTCGCTGACCTACTATTATTTGTCTTTTTAGCCATCACTGGCCCTCAACATTTTTACTCTCTTACTCCAGTCTTTACTTCCTGTCATTCTACTTTTTATTATATAACGGCTAGCCACCTAAGAGAAAACTATCCAGACTTTTATGACAAACATATCTCTTTGTGAGAGTGTCTCTAAGGAAAAAAAGGTTTTATCATGAAAAAAATCATCTACATCAAAACCATTCAACTCCTCATCATCGATGGAATCATGCTGGCATTTTTGACATTTAAAGAGGGGCTCACTTGGGATTGGATTTTGATTTACAGTGGTTGGCTTATCTTCTTTCACCCTGTGCTGTTTACCTATCTTTCCAACCAACTTTGTGACCACTTTAGTCAACTCTATTCCCAGATTAGACCGAGATTCTGGCGTTTTGCCTTACAAATCCTCCTCTGGGATAACCTGATAATTCTCTCCCTGCTGTTTTTAAGTGGTATCCCACTTTTCCTTCAGGGAAGTCTCCTCATCCTAGGATATCTCATCCCTTCCTATCGCACCTGCCAAAGCCTGAAAAGAGACTTCCCCCAAGCCTATCAAGCACCCATTTCATTTTGGAATATTTTGTGATAGATGAGAAAAACCAAGCTGACTGGGCTTGGTTTTTCTTATCTATTTTTGGTGTCAAGGATGATGGTTACTGGGCCATCATTGACCAGTTCCACCTGCATATCTGCTCCAAAGACTCCTGTCTCAACAGGAACTTCCTTGGCTAGTTCTTGGTTAAATTCTTGATAGAAAGCTTCCGCCATATCCGGTTTAGCAGCGCCTGTAAAGGCTGGACGATTTCCCTTTTTGGTATCTGCAAACAAAGTAAACTGAGAGATGGAGAGGATTTGGCCTTGGATATCCTTAACCGATAAGTTCATCTTGCCTTCAGCATCTGAGAAAATTCGCATATTGACAAGCTTTCTGACTGCATAATCCAAATCTTCTTTTTGATCCTCAGGTCCAACACCTACTAAGAGTAAGAGCCCCTGCTGGATTTTCCCATATACTTGACCCTCAATAGAAACTTGAGCTTTCTTGACACGCTGAACGATAATTTTCATAGTAATCCTTTCTGATGATATCAAACCAACTTAACCATTGGTACGTTTAACCGAGTAGACTTCTGGTACACTCTTAATCTTATCAACCACGGTGGTCAGCATTGAAAGGTTTGAAATTCCAAAGGAAACATGAATATTGGCAAATTTCATATCCTTGGTTGGTTGAGCATTAACGGTTGAGATATTCTTAGTTGTATTTGATAGGACTTGCAAGATATCATTCAATAGACCAGAACGGTTGAGCCCGTAAATATCGATGTGAGCCATATACTCCTTGCTTGAGAATTGGTCTTCCCACTCAACATCGAGTAGACGTTGTTCGTAGTTTTCCTGTGAACGAAGGTTCATACAGTCTACACGGTGGATGGCAACTCCGCGTCCTTTAGTAATATAGCCGACGATATCATCACCTGGAACAGGGTTACAACATTTGGCAATCCGGATCAAGAGCCCAGAAGCACCTTGGATGACTACTCCACCCTCATGCTTAACCTTAAGCGTGTCCTTGTTCTCCACCTTGACTTCGCCACCCTTGACCAATTCTTCAGCTTCTGCCTTAGCTTTGGCCCGCTCTTCTTCACGACGTTCTTTCTCTGTCAAACGGTTAAAGACAGTGATGGCTCCAATTTCTCCAAAACCAATCGCCGCAAATAGCGCTTCTTCTGTCTTGTAGCTGGTTTTTTGAAGGACTTCATCCATGTGGCGTTTGTCCATAAATTTATTGGCCACATAGCCGTTTTCTTGGAGCTGACTAATCAGCAATTCACGACCTTTATTGATGGACAATTCTTTATCTTGGTTTTTAAAGAACTGACGAATTTTGTTACGAGCCTTGCTGGTCTTGACCATATTGAGCCAGTCACGGCTTGGTCCAAATGAATTTGGATTAGTGATGATTTCAACCTGGTCACCCGTTTTTAACTTGGTCGTCAATGGAACCATACGGCCATTAACCTTGGCACCAGTCGCTTTTTCCCCAATTTTTGTATGAATTTCATAAGCAAAGTCAATCGGTCCAGAATCCTTTGGAAGTGAACGAACCGCCCCATCTGGAGTAAAGACATAAATCTCCTCAGCCAGATAGTTTTCTTTGACAGTATCCACAAATTCTTTGGCATCATCTGCTTGATCTTGGAGCTCCATCATCTCCTTGATCCAGTTCATCCCAATAGCAGATTCCTTGCTATTAACCTGACCCTTGATTCCTTTTTTGTAAGCCCAGTGAGCCGCAACCCCGTACTCAGCAACCTCGTGCATCTCCTTAGTACGAATCTGGAACTCAATCGGCCCTTTTGGTCCATAAACAGTCGTATGGATAGACTGGTAACCATTGGCCTTACGATTGGCAATATAGTCTTTAAAACGTCCCGGCATCGGTTTCCAAAGCTCATGAACGTAGCCCAACATCGCATAGACATCACTCTGAGTATCTAGGATACAACGAATAGCAATCAGGTCGTAGATCTCTTCAAAGCGTTTTTTCTTATCCTGCATCTTACGATAGATAGAGTAGATATGCTTTGGACGACCGTAGATTTTTCCTGTAAGATGGCGCTCAGATGAGTATTCCTCGAGTTTCGTCACAACTTCATCGACCAAGGCTTCACGCTCTTGACGTTTTTCCTTCATCATGTGACTAATCTTGTAAAATTCAGTTGGATTCAGATAGCGGAAAGAGAGATCTTCCAGTTCCCACTTCACACTTGAAATCCCCAAACGGTGAGCAAGTGGCGCATAGATTTCCATGGTTTCTCTGGAAATACGCTCCTGCTTGTCCTTACGAAGGTGCTTGAGGGTGCGCATATTGTGTAGGCGGTCAGAAAGTTTGACCAAGATAACACGGATATCCTCTGACATAGCCATGAGCATCTTGCGATGATTTTCAGCCAGCTGCTCCTCGATAGACTTATACTCAACCTTACCAAGCTTGGTAACACCATCTACAATCACTCGAACATCGTGACCAAATTCGCGTTCTAAGTCATCTAAAGTAGCATCTGTGTCTTCAACCACGTCATGCAAAAAACCACAGGCAACAGTGACAGCATCTAGCTTGAGCTTAGCCAAAATACCTGCTACCTGAATAGGGTGGATAATGTAGGGCTCGCCAGATTTACGATATTGACCACTATGGCATTCTACAGCGTAAACCAAGGCTTTATGTACAAAAGCAACATCTTCTTTCGATAAATATTTCTGTGTTAAAGCGACGACTTCATCGCCTGAATAAATTACTTCTTTGGGCATGCATACTCTCCAATTCTTCCTACCATTTTAACACTTTTTTGAGGATATGAAAACTAGTAAAGCCCATTCTGTAAGAGTTTGCTAAACTTGATAAAAAAACACTACTAGAAAAACTCTAGTAGTGCTCATTGATTAAAATCTATCTTAGTAAACTGTTCTTTCAGTTTCTACGTCGAAGAAGTGTGCTTTGTTCAAGTCAAATCCAAGTTCAACTGTTGCACCTGCTTGCAAGTAGTCACGAGCGTCAACTTTTGCAACGAACTCATCTTTACCAACTTGGCAGTATAGGTGAGATTCTGAACCGAGCAATTCTGATACAGAGATCGTTGCTTTCACAACTGATTCTGGGAATGTTTCAAGGAAAGCAGGTTCTGCATTTACGTCTTCTGGACGGATACCGAAGATCAATTCTTTACCTTCGTAACCTTTTTCACGAAGAACTTTCAAAGCACCTTCTGGAACTTTCAAAGTAAATCCGTCAGCAACAATGCGGTCACCGTTCAATTTAACGTTGATGAAGTTCATAGCTGGGCTTCCGATAAATCCTGCTACGAATTTGTTAACTGGGTTTTTGTAAACTTCTTGAGGAGTACCGATTTGTTCAACACGTCCGATAGTACCTGTTCCAGCAGGGTTCTTAGTAGCTGACATGATAACGATACGGTCTGCAAGTGTCATAGCTTCAGTTTGGTCGTGAGTTACGTAGATAGTTGTAGCTCCGATACGACGGTGGATTTTGGCAATTTCAGCACGCATTGATACACGAAGTTTTGCATCCAAGTTTGACAAAGGCTCGTCCATCAAGAATACTTTTGCGTCACGGACGATCGCACGACCCATGGCAACACGTTGACGTTGACCACCAGAAAGGTCAGCAGGTTTGCGTTCCAAGAATTCTTTCAATCCAAGGATTTCAGCTGCTTCTTGTACACGTTTGTCGATGTCTTCCTTGCTGTATTTACGCAATTTCAAACCGAAAGCCATGTTATCGTATACAGTCATGTGTGGGTAAAGAGCGTAGTTTTGGAATACCATGGCGATGTCACGATCTTTTGGAGCTACGTCGTTGACAACCACTCCATCGATAGATGCAGTACCTTCTGTGATGTCTTCAAGACCAGCAATCATACGAAGGGTAGTTGATTTACCACATCCTGAAGGTCCTACGAAAACGATAAACTCTTTGTCTTTGATGTTCAAGTTGAAGTCTTCAACTGAATAGTGTTCGCTGTTTGGATATTTTTTGTAAATATTTTTAAGATTTAATTCTACCATTGTGGAGAACTCCTTTTGTCATTTGATAGTTTTATTATAGATGAAAACGTTTTACTTTTCTATGGCAAGATGACCAAAAAAATAAAAAAGTTCTGTGCAACTTGCACAAAACTTTATAAGATATCTGGTAATATCAGTTGATAACAGAGGGTCAAATCTGTCAAATCTTTTAATTCTAAGCCTGTTAGTTCTGCCCATTTATCAATCTTGTATTGGAGAGAATTACGGTGCAAATACAACTGCTGGGCTGTTTTTGTCAAGACTGCACTGTTTTCCCACAGTGAAAGGACGATTTCCTGAATCTGATCTTGATCTAGAATTTGCTGACGGAGATAGTCCTTGATAAGTCTAAGATCAACCTGTCTTTCTCCCAAACTCCAAAGATAAAGTTGAGAAAAAGTATGAACTCCTTGATGACCTTGACACCACCAAGTCTTAAAGAGCTCACGCTCTGCCTTAATCAAGTCCGCTAAATTTTGCTGGGCATTCTGAGCCCAGACCTGTCCCAGCATGATCGATAGACGAACGCCAAAGTCATATTCTACAGCTTCGAGAGTATCTGATAGGATAGAACGAACTGACGAGTACTTGTCCTGTTGAAGAACAAAAATGTAATCTTGGGATCCCACCTGAATCATAGTCAGGAAGTTTGGAAAAAGGGTTCGCATCATATCTAGCCAAGAAGATAGATTTTCTTGTTGGAAATAGGATAGGTGGCAATAAACAAGTTGCAACTTTTTAAAGTTTTGCGGTGCCTGTCCCTTAGCTTCGATCAGATAGCTATACCAGGGATTGAGTGAGATAGTTTGCTCCTGCTTGGTTAAAAGAGCCACCAATTGTTTTTCACGCTCGCTAAGACTAGCTTCCTCAAGCAAAAGCCACTGATAATTTGACAGAGGTAGACTTAGATAACCCTCTTTATCACCTGGCTGATCTAAGATTTTACCATCAGGAAACCAATCCAGTAGTTCTTTTGCAATCATTCCTAGCCCTCCACTTTTTGGATGCACCAAGAAATCAAGGTTTCGAGGCGTTCCACATTTTCAGTCATATGAAGATAGCCCATGACCGCTTCAAAACCAGTAGACATACGATAGGTTACCACATCTGCATTCTTAGCCTTGGTATGGCTGTTGGTGTTGCGACCCCGTTTATAGATTTCTTCTTCTTTTTCCGTTAAGACTTCTTCTTCCAGCATGAGGGAAATCAAGTGTGCCTGAGCCTTGGCCGACACATACTTGGTTGCCTCTTGGTGAAGTTTATTGGGCTTGGTCATGCCTTTGAGAATGAGATGGCGACGAATATACATAGAATAAACTGCATCTCCTTCAAAAGCTAGCGCAATCCCGTTAATGAGATTGACATCAATCACGTGTCCACCTCACTCCATCCTTGGTATCAAGTAGCTTAATCCCTTGTGCAGCTAGTTGGTCACGGATTTGATCCGCTGTCGCAAAGTCTTTATTTGCACGTGCTTCTTGGCGTTTTTGAATCAAGGCTTCAATCTCTTCATCCAAAACTTCTTCGACAAATACCACTCCAAAGACTTCTAACATAGCTGCAAGAGTTTCCTTGACAGCTGCATCATAGTTTCCCGAGTTGATCCATTTAGCCATTTCAAAGACAACTGTGATTCCATTAGCTGTATTGAAATCCTCATCCATAGCCGCTATAAACTTATCTTTAAATGCCTGTAACTCCTGAGCATCTACAGTTCCAGTAAATGGTTGTTCATAGGTGTTCTTCAAATACTTGAGATTAGTCTCCGCATCACGCACTGCTTTTTCCGTAAAATTGATAGGCTTACGGTAGTGCTGAGTCGCAAAGAAGAAACGCAATACTTGACCGTCGATCGTTTCGAGGGCATCGTGTACCGTAATGAAGTTACCCAAAGACTTAGACATCTTGACATTGTCGATATTGACAAAACCATTGTGCATCCAGTAGTTGGCAAAGGTCTTGCCTGTTTTAGCTTCAGACTGGGCAATTTCATTGGTATGGTGAGGAAACTCAAGGTCAGCTCCACCACCGTGAATATCGATGGTATCACCCAAAATCTCCGTTGACATGACCGAACATTCGATATGCCAGCCTGGACGTCCAGGTCCCCAAGGACTGTCCCAAGAAATCTCACCTGGTTTAGCAGATTTCCAAAGAGCAAAGTCTACAGGATTTTCCTTACGAGCCGTTTCCTCATCGGTACGACCTGAAGCACCTAGTTCCAAGTCTTCTAGTGTTTTATTAGCTAACTTAGCATAGTTATGAGATTTTTCCACACGGAAATAGACATCTCCTTGACTCTCATATGCATAGCCTTTTTCAATCAAATCAGCAACAAAACGAATAATATCATCCATAAACTCGACTACACGAGGATGACGAGTCGCAGGTTTCACCCCCAAAGCCGTCACGTCCTCACGAAAGGCAGCAATGTACTTGTCCGCTACTTCCTGAGGTGTGATGCCTTCTTCCTTGGCGCGGTTAATAATCTTGTCATCTACATCGGTAAAGTTGGAAATGTAGGCGACCTCATAACCACGGTACTCAAAGTAGCGACGAATGGTATCGAAGGCTACTGTCGAGCGGGCATTCCCCACGTGGATATAATTGTATACCGTTGGCCCACAGACATACATGAGAACCTCTCCCTTTGTAATCGGGACAAATTCTCGTAAATCACGAGACATGGTGTCATAGATTTTAATCATAAAATAATAGTCAGGAAAGCTAAAATTCATAAACAGATATTTTCATAACTAACTGTTCAACTAAATTTTAGTCCGATTGCCTGTCACAAATCGGATTTCCTTGCTCCTTTCTAAACATAAAAGAAGAATACAGTAAAAAGATGAAGGGAGTCACTACGGAAGTTTTATTGCTATGTTTTCCGTTAGGCTCCCTTCCTTTATTGTTTCGAATTTATCGTAAAGACTAGTCTAAACTAACTCTTGCGCAATTACTAATGCTATCTCAAAAAAAGTCATAGCATCCGCTTTTCTATCCTCGCGTCTAGCATCCCATTCGTGATTTTGATGGTCGACATAGTCAGCTGTGTAGAAAAACTGATAGACACTGGCTTGTCGATATTGGGCCCAGGCCATGATAGCTGAAGCTTCCATATCTACAACTGTCGCTCCCATTGCTAGTCTTCGTTTGACCTTAGCAGCTGTTTCACGATAGAAGGCATCTGTGGTCCAAGCCTTTGTTCGAATGTGCTCAATGCAAGATTTATTCAAAGCTTTTTCCATAGTTAAGAGTAGAGATTGGTCATAAGCTATCTCATCACTTGCTGGAGCATAGTGATAACTAGTACCTTCATCACGTAAAGCCGAGCTTGGTAGGATAATCTTATCTGCTTGAATAGACTGGTCTAGAACTCCGCAAGATCCTAAAATGATAAAGTTCTTAAATCCTCTTGCTTTGAGTTCTTCTAAGAGTCCAACAACCATTGGAGCTCCAATAAGAGCCATAGCAACTGCTACCTTACTCCCATCTTTTTCATAGATATACCATGGCAGTTTACCATTTAGATTGGTAAGATAGCCACCTTCGTAAACACCTTCCAACTGCTTTACTCGTTCAAGGATCTCTCCATTAAAAGACAAGATAATGGTATCACAGATTTCTCCACCACTAAGGAGGCTTCGATCAGTTGGCTCTATAACAGCAGGTACATTTTCAAATTCTTCTAATAGCATTTATTACTCTTTCGCATTCAGATAAACCACCTGGGTCTGTTTAACAAAGCCAATCTTTTCATACAAACGTTTGGCACCTACATTGCTATCTTCCACGGCAATCTGAAACTCCTTGTCATTTTGCTCAATCAGTTTGTTGACGAGGGATTTTGCTAGATAACTTCCGTAGCCTTGCCCACGTTCAAGCTCAGCTATTGCTAAACCATAGAGGTAATTCGTATTACTCGATAAATCAACTGTGCAAGTTCCAATAACCTGACTGTCTTTTAACAAAATATATAAGCGACTTTCTGGATCCTTCAGAGCTTCAGCGACATATCTATCCACAATCTCTCTAGACTCATGCTCTTCTGAGAATGCCTGAAATTTTAACTGACTAATTTGCTCCTGATACGAGCTATCTGCTAACAAAACTTCAAGATTAGAAAGGTTTGCTAACGGGTAAGGGTTTCTATCCTTACCTAACCAAGTTTCTGTCTCTTCATCCTCAATTAGTCCCCAGTTGCTGACAAAATCAGGATGACGGTCTAGAAAAATACGTTCTGTCTGAAAAGTCACTGAACGAATAGGGAAAGAAGTCGTTTCTTTCTCAAAGCTAGTAAACAAAGCACGTGCAATTCCCTGACGGCGATGATTGGGATGAACCAGTATCGTCACTTCCACATCTTGGTCATCAGCATAGACAGTTAACAAACCAACCAGTTCGCCTTTTTCGTAAAAAAGGAAAAATGCAGGCATGTTTGGATCAAAATTAAGCATGTTAGAAAGATAAGGATCACGATAAGTTCCATCATAGGCTTGGCAACAGTTAATTAGTTTTTTCGCCTCAAATAACTCCTCTTGGCTTAACTTATTTCTTGCTTGAATCATATAGATATCCTCTACAGCCCAGACGACCTATGACTGGCATCTCTCGCTTGCTCGAGTTTATTGACGTAGTATTCCCGTTTTTCTTCTACTTCATGAATGGTGGGTTCATCCTTTTGCCCATGCACTCGGACAATCTTGGCTGGAATACCGACAACCGTTACATCGCTAGGAACATCTGCCACAACAACTGCTGCAGCACCGACCTTGGCATTTTCACCGATTTCTACAGGCCCGATAACTTGGGCATGTGCAGATATGAGAGCTCCCTTACGCACGGTCGGATGGCGTTTGCCAACATCCTTCCCTGTCCCACCAAGAGTTACCCCGTGGTAGAGAAGAACCCCTTTTTCAACGATAGCCGTCTCCCCAATCACAAGGCCAGAACCATGGTCGATAAAGACACCTGAGTCGATCTGAGCACCCGGATGAATCTCGATTTGTGTCCAAAAACGCCAAAACTGGCTGTGCATACGAGCTAAGAGCTTAAAGCCATTCTTCCAGAGAAAATGAGAGAGACGGTGGGCAGCCAAGGCTTTCACACCAGGATAGGTCAAAAGAACCTCCAATGTGGTGCGAGCCGCTGGATCATTTTCTTTTACGATATCAATGGTTTCACGCCACCATCCCATACAATTCTCCTTTTCTTATTCTGAGTCTTTTGGTGTTTCTGTAGTTTCTTTCTTAGGTTTGTTGTCCTTGTGGTGGTGACGAGGACCCTTTTCACCTTTTTCTTCTGAATGTTCAGGTTTCGGTGGACGTGGCAAGAGTGCTTTCATCGAAGCATCTACACGACCTTTTTCGTCAATCTTGATAATCTTAACATCCACTTCATCACCAATGGCTACCAAGTCTTCGACACGGTTAGTGCGAGTCCAAGCCATTTCAGAGATATGAACAAGGGCATCTGTCTTATCAAAGAGGTTGACAAAGGCACCAAATTTCTCGATACGAACAACCTTAGCATGGTAAACTTCGTCCACCTTAGCTTCACGAACCAAACCAGCAATAATCTCTTTAGCACGATTGATGGCATCTTGGTCGCTAGAGTAGATAGAAACATTTCCTTCTTCGTCAATATCAATCTTAACGCCTGTTTCAGCGATAATTTTGTCGATGGTTTCTCCACCCTTACCGATGACGATCTTGATCTTGTCCACATCAATCTTGATGGTATCAATTTTCGGAGCAGTTGGAGCCAATTCTGGACGAACTTCTGGAATCGTTTCTTCAATCACATCAAGGATTTCAAAACGCGCTTTCTTAGCTTGGGCAAGGGCTTCTGTCAAGATTTCTGCAGTGATTCCCTGAATCTTGATATCCATCTGAAGGGCTGTAATACCATCACGAGTACCTGCAACCTTAAAGTCCATATCTCCAAAGTGGTCTTCCAAACCTTGGATATCTGTCAATACGGTGTAGTTATTTCCATCTGAGATAAGTCCCATGGCAATACCAGCTACTGGTGCCTTGATTGGCACACCACCAGCCATAAGGGCAAGAGTTCCCGCACAGATAGAGGCTTGAGATGAAGAACCGTTTGATTCCAAGACTTCTGCTACTAGGCGGATAGCGTATGGAAATTCTTCCAAGCTTGGCAATACTTGAGCAAGAGCACGCTCACCAAGAGCACCGTGACCAATTTCACGGCGACCTGGAGCACCGTAACGTCCAGTTTCCCCTACAGAGTATTGTGGGAAGTTATAGTGGTGCATAAAGCGTTTCTTGTACTCTGGATCCAAACCATCGATGATTTGAGTTTCACCCATTGGCGCCAAAGTCAAGATAGAAAGAGCTTGCGTTTGTCCACGAGTAAAGAGACCTGAACCGTGCACACGAGGAAGGAAGTCAACAACCGCATCCAAAGGACGGATTTCATCAACCTTACGGCCGTCAGGACGAACCTTGTCTTCAGTGATCAAACGGCGCACTTCAGCGTGTTCCATTTGTTCCAAGATTTCAGCCACATCACGCATGATACGGTCAAATTCTTCGTGGTCTGCATATTTTTCTTCGTAAACTGCTGTAACTTGGTCTTTCACTGCTTGAGTTGCAGCTTCACGCGCCAATTTTTCTTCTACTTGGACCGCTTTTTGAAGGTCACTGTTGTAGGCTGCGATGATTTCAGCCTGCAATTCCTCATCCACATGAAGCAATTCTACTTCTGCTTTTTCTTTACCGACTGCCGCAACGATTTCTTCTTGGAAGGCAATCAATTCTTTAACGGCTTCGTGTCCTTTCAGAAGAGCTTCCAACATGATTTCTTCTGACAATTCTTTGGCACCAGACTCTACCATGTTGATAGCGTGCTTCGTACCAGCTACTGTCAATTCTAGAAGCGATTGCTCTGCTTGTTCTTGCGTTGGGTTGATGATGATTTGGCCATCCACATAACCCACTTGTACCCCAGCGATTGGTCCATCAAATGGAATATCTGAGATAGAAAGCGCCAATGATGAACCAAACATAGCTGCCATTGGTGCAGATGCATTTTCATCGTAAGAAAGAACAGTATTGATGACTTGCACTTCATTACGGAAACCTTCCGCAAACATTGGACGGATTGGACGGTCAATCAAACGCGCTGTCAAAGTCGCATCTGTTGAAGGACGTCCTTCACGTTTCATAAAGCCACCAGGAAATTTCCCAGCCGCATACATTTTTTCTTCGTAGTTGACTTGAAGTGGGAAGAAATCCCCAGTTGCCATCTTCTTTGACATAACGGCAGCAGTCAAGACAGTTGACTCACCATAACGCACGACAACAGCACCATTTGCTTGCTTAGCAACCTGGCCAGTCTCTACGATCAACTCACGACCCGCAAAAGTCGTTTGAAACACTTGTTTTGTCATTTTAATCCCCTTTGGATTGATAAAATTATACGCCTTGCCTACAAAGATCAAGATATTTTGGACGGTTCGGTTTGCCGAACATTTCTGTAGAAAAATAGGAAGGTGACGAAGCATTCGATGAATGCTAGGAAGCTTGTCTTTTTTCCTAAGAAATGAGGACAAAATTCAATTATGAATCTTTTTGATATTTCACTGAAACAGTGTGGACGGGAGGTAAAATTATCCAGTGGATGATTTTAGAAATCCAAGGAATTTCACTATAGCGTGAAACATCTTTTAACACTCACTTCGTTCGTGATTTTTTATAGACACCAATTTTCAGATTTTGCTTAAAAATTAATCGACTATTAAAATTCGTTAAAACCTAAATACCCTCATCTTTGTATCAAGTACGTACAGAGTCTATTTTATCATATTTTTCTTAAAAAGTGCTGGCTTTTCTATTAAAAAGGAACCATTCCTCTATGAAAAGAAGAATGGTTTGCTTTTTATTATCCTAAAGACTGATGATTGAACAAGGCATGGGTTGCTTGATGGATGTATTGGGCAGTTTCTGCATTGTTCATAGTGTAGAGATGCACACCTGCAACGTCCTGAGTTACCAAGTCCACTATTTGGTCCACGGCATAGGCAAGTCCTGCTGCTCTGAGTGACTCAGGGTCATTCTCATACTTGTCTAAGATAGCTTTAAACTTACGTGGGAGATGGATATTCTCACAAGTCTTCAAAAGACGAAGAGCTTGGTTACGGTTGAGGATTGGCATGATACCCGCATGAATAGGCACATCAATTCCAGCCAAGGTACACTTGTCTTGGAAATCATAGAAACGCTCATTGTCAAAGAATAGCTGAGTGACAAGACTAGAGCATCCTGCATCCACTTTTTTCTTAAGATTTTGGATATCTGAGATTTGGTTTGGAGAGTCTGGATGACCTTCAGGATAACAAGCACCAATGATATCAAAGTGTGGGGCCTGTTCCTTGATGAACTCAATCAAGTCTGTCGCATAACGGAAATCCTTCTGTGGCTCAACACCTGGAATGATATCTCCACGAAGAGCCAAGATTTTCTGTACTCCAACCTTATCCAAATCTACAATTGTCTCAGCCACCTTATCCTTAGTCAGATAAATAGCTGGCAAGTGAGCAATGGTTGGAATCTCCAAGTCATTTTGGATAAAGTCGGCCAAACGGACCGTCGTCTCTTTGATATTAAATTTATTATTGCTGGCAGTCACACTGATGAAGTGTGGGGCCAAGTCCTGCATATCTTTCAGGGCTGCAATAATTTTGTCATTGCCTACTGCTGGGTTTGGAGGGAAAACTTCAAATGAGAGGGACGGTGTTTGACGTGACATATGTATAAACCTTTTCTAGTTGATTTCTTACTGATCAACCATGTATGGAGAAATGTCTTTTCTTACAATTTCTCACGAGCAGCTTTAGCAGCTTCTACAAGGCGGATCAAGCTTTCTTTTGTTTCTGGAATACCACGTGTTTTCAAACCACAGTCTGGGTTGATCCAAACTTTCTTGCTTGGCACTTTAGCAAGGATGGCTTCGATTGTGTGGTCGATTTCGCCTTCATTAGGCACACGAGGTGAGTGGATATCGTAAACCCCAGGGCCCACTTCTGTTTGGAAGTTTTTCGCTTTGAGTTCGTCCAAGATTTCAAGGTTTGAACGGCTAGCTTCAAAGGAAATAACGTCTGCATCCAAGTTGTCGATAGCTGGGATGATATCTGTAAATTCTGAGTAACACATGTGAGTGTGGATTTGTGTGTCTGGTGCTACTGTTGAGTGTACCAAGCGGAAGGCTGGAATAGCCCAGTCAAGGTAGTCTTCGTACCAGTCGCTACGACGGAGTGGCAATTTCTCACGAAGAGCAGCCTCGTCGATTTGGATGATTTTCACGCCTGCAGCTTCAAGGTCAAGAACTTCATCCTTGATTGCAAGAGCGATTTGAAGAGTAGAATCCTTGATAGAGATGTCTTCACGTGGGAATGACCAGTTAAGGATAGTAACAGGTCCAGTCAACATACCTTTAACAGGTTTGTCAGTACGGCTTTGTGCGTAGCTAGACCATTTCACAGTGATTGGGTTGAGACGAGTCACATCACCCCAGATGATTGGTGGTTTAACCCCACGCATACCGTATGATTGTACCCAACCATTCTTAGAGAAGAGGTAACCTGACAAGTTTTGACCGAAGTACTCAACCATGTCATTACGCTCGAATTCACCGTGTACAAGCACGTCAAATCCAACTTCTTCTTGCCATTTGATCCATTCGTCGATGGTTTCAGCAAGGAAGGCATCGTATTCTTCTTGTGACAATTCACCCTTACGAAAGGCCAAACGTTTAGCACGAACTTCCTTGGTTTGAGGGAATGAACCGATGGTTGTTGTTGGAAGAGCTGGAAGTTTGAAGGCTTCTTCTTGGATAGCTTCACGTTCTGCAAAGGCTGGCAAACGAGTGTAGTCTGCATCTGTCAATCCTGCGATACGAGCACGAAGTTCCGCATTTTCACCAACACGTTCAGTCGCAAAGAGTTCTTTGTTTGCTGCAAGAGCCTCTGCACCTTGACCATTGCGGATAGCATCCAAGTCACGGATCTCATCCAATTTTTCAACTGCAAATGCAAAGTGGTTCAAGATAGCTGGTTCAAATTCTTCATTAGCAGTTGTAAATGGCACATGAAGAAGTGAACATGAGCTAGTCAAGACGATGTTTTCAGCTGGGATTTGCTCAAGAACAGCCAAGCTCTTTTCGTAGTTGTTGCGCCAGATGTTTTTACCATTGACAATACCTGCATAGAGAATCTTGTCAGCTGGGAATCCACCTTTAACGAGTTCAAGAGTTTTCTTACCTTCAACGAAGTCAAGACCGATGGCATCTACTGGCAATTTCACAAGGTCAGCGTAAACATCACGAACGTCTCCGAAGTAAGTCTGAAGCAAGACTTCAAGACCTTTTTTATCAGCCAAAAGCTTGTTGTAGAGGTTCAAGAAGAGTGCTTTTTCTTCTTCTGTCAAGTCTTTGACAAGAGCAGCTTCATCGAGTTGGATACGAGTCGCACCAAGTTCAGCCAATTTTGCAAATACGTCTTGATAAGCAGCTACTAAGCTATCTACGAAGTCTTCTGCTTTTACGCCTTCTTCAAAGTCTGACAATTGAAGGAAAGTGAATGGACCTACAAGGACAGGACGAGTGTTGAGACCAAGTTCTTTTGCTTCTTGGAACTCATCAAAAATCTTGTGACCAGCCAATTTTACTTGAGTGTCTTTTTCAAATTTAGGAACGATGTAGTGGTAGTTGGTGTTGAACCATTTCTTCATTGGAAGGGCACGAACATCCCCTTTTTCTCCTTGGTAACCACGTCCCAAAGCAAAGTAACGTTCAAGGTCAGACAATTCCAAGTTTTGAACAGATGCAGGAACTACGTTGAAAAGGAAAGCAGCATCAAGGAAGTTGTCATAGTGAGAAAAGTCATTTGATGGGATTTCAGTGATTCCTTTTTCTTTGACAATGTTCCAGTGTTTTGCACGCAATTCTTTTGCAGCAGCCAAGAGTTCTTCTTCTGAGATTTCTTTTCTAAAGTATTTTTCAGTTGTAAATTTTAATTCGCGGAATTCACCCAAACGTGGGAAACCGATAATTGTAGTTGACATGTTTTGTCCTCCAAAAATTGTTGTTGAAACTATCTTAACAGAAAAGAAACCGTCTGTATAATTGTAAAAACTTAGGCTTTGATATAGTTTGAAACTATATCGCTATTTGAAGTACAAAAAAGGATTTGGAGAAGATTCCCCAAATCCTTTGATAGACAATGATTAATAGAGTTTTTAAATATTTACGTTTAGAACAAAATATTAGTGAACCGAGAACTGACTATGGCTTGCTATTAGAAAAGACTATAAGTCAGTTTAATCAACTTTTTTCCTGTTCAAGTGGGACGACTGCTAGTGTCTTGCCTAAACTGGCTAAAACTTTTAAGACCGTATCCAACTGAGGGCTCGTCTTTCCTGTTTCCATCCTAGCTATGACAGTCTGGCTCACTCCACTGAGTTCTTCTAGTTTTTTCTGACTAATTCCTTGCTCATGTCTAGCCTCAATCAACTCACTCATGATAGCCACTCGCATATCACTTTCAAGGATTTCCTCCTTGGTAAAGAGTTCTGAACGGACATCCTTCCAATTACTCCCAATGGCACTATTTTTCATCACTTAACCCTCTTTCTTTTAAGTCCTTCAGTTCACGCTTGGCTTTTTCAATTTCTCTTCTAGGAGTCTTTTGAATCTTTTTGACAAAATGATGTAAGAGAACAAAGCTCCCATCAATCCAAGCTACAAATAAAATCCTGTCCCTAAGAGGTCTTAATTCCCATATCTCATCTTCCAAATATTTAATATAGGGTTCACCAGCTCTAGTCCCATGTTGACTCAACAACTCAATATAGTCGTTTAGTTTATTGAGTTTAATACGACTATCCTTACTTTTCTGACAAGCCAATTCTCTCATATAATCCAAGACTGGCTCATTTCCATTTTTGTCCTTATAGAAGTAAATTGTATGCACCAAGCAACCTCTTTTCAATCAAATTATAACTTAAAAGTTATTATAGTATCTTAGTTTATAAAATACATGTTATAATAAAGCTATGGCATATAGTACAGATTTTAAACACCGAGCATT
>NZ_JALDUI010000022.1 GCF_023115445.1 Streptococcus sp. oral taxon 431
TCAGATGATGAGACAAAATATTTTTGAAAACAGAAAAAGACAAACACCAAAAATGACGTTTGTCTTCGTTCTGAAGAGGCGTCTGCCTCTTTTTTATGTTTCTTTTTCCACTGTAGTGTAATTCTATTCACTAAATCTTAAAAAATAGCCATCTGGGTCTAAAACTGCAAATTCATGAGGGTAGATATATTGTTTACCAACTCGAAATTCTCTTTTAGTCAAAGGACGATAGATGGGATAGTTGGCTTCCAGCAGTTTTTGGTGGAGCTGAGGGACATCCTTGATACCAAAGGAAATATTGACACCACGACCAAAGGGGTAGTTTAGTTCAGCTAGTTCCTCCTTACTCCCCTCCTCTAGCATAAGTTGGCAGTCTTCAAGCGAAAGGAAGAGAAATTTTTCCTCTGGACGCTCGTATTCGACAGAGAATCCCAATAAGTCGCAGTAGAAGTGACGCGATTTCTCGATATCCGATACGACAAATTCAGGGATGACAGCTTGATAGTCCATTCGTTTTCTCCTTAGAAATCAATCTCCAAGACAATCGGTGTGTGGTCTTGGCGTGGGCCTGAGTCAATCATGTCTGACTTGGTAACCTTGTCTGCTACACGGTTACTTGTGAGCCAGTAGTCGATTCTCCAGCCTGTGTTGTTGATTTTTGAAGTCTTGCTGCGTTGTGCCCACCAAGTATAGCGTTCTGGCACATCGCCATGGATATGGCGGAAGGTATCTGTAAATCCTTTGGCTAAAAGGTTTGTAAATCCTTCACGTTCTTCGTCTGTAAATCCTGGTGAACGGCGGTTGCTGGCTGGGTTGGCAAGGTCAATTTCCTTGTGGGCAACGTTGTAGTCTCCGGTTGCTAGGACAGGTTTTTGCTTGTCTAGTTGAGCCAAGTACTCTGCATATTTGACATCCCAGACTTGACGTTCCTCCAAGCGTTTGAGTCCATCACCAGCGTTTGGTGTGTAAACTTGAGTCACGAAAAATGTATCAAATTCTAGAGTAATGATGCGACCTTCCGAGTCCATAGTAGAAGGGGCGCCAATCTCTGGGAAGCTAACAGTTGGGATCAGTTCTTTCTTATAGAGGAACATGGTTCCAGCATAGCCTTTACGGGCAGGCTCTTGAGAGGAACGCCAGGTGTTTTCGTAACCTGGGAAGAGTTCTTCCAGTACCTCAAGGTGTTTTTTAGTAGGACCTTTAGCTGAAAGCTTGGTTTCCTGGATAGCGATGATATCAGCATCTTCGGCTATCAAGGTTTGTAGGACATCTTGTGATAATTTCGCACGCGCAGAATCACTCGTCAGTGCTGCATTGAGGGAATCAATATTCCATGAGATTAGTTTCATAATGTGTACCTTTTCATTCAGATTATAGACAATATTATACCAGAAAAGAATACATTTCCCCAGCGTATAGTTTGAAAAATCAAGGTCATTCCTTTATAATAAAGAATGATTTATGTAAAGGATTGAAAATAAATGAAATTTTACTCATATGAATATGTCTTGAGCCAGATTGGCCAACAAAATAGTGTCATGATTGGCTTTGGAATATTCTTGCTTGCCATCACTGGATTTTTTGCTTTTAAGGCTTACCGCGACCATCGAGGAACCAAGTTTCGCGAGTTGGTGATGATCTCATCTTTGGCTTTACTGGCTGTCATTCTCGGTATTATATCTACTTATCAGTCAAATCAAGCTTCTAATAATCAATTTCAAACTTCACTCCATTTTATAGAAGTTGTTTCTGAGGATTTAGGGGTGGATAAATCAGAAGTCTACGTCAATACTTCTGCAGCCACAGATGGTGCACTTCTCAAGGTAGGAGACAAATACTACCGTGCTTTAAGTGGGAGTGAACCGGATAAATATCTCTTGGAAAAACTTGACTTGTATCAAACAAGCGACATTGAATTAGTGGAGGCAAACAAATGACATTTAACTATATCGAGATTCTTATTAAACTGGCTTTAGGTCTTGTATCTCTTGTCTTTGTTATCAACATGACAGGGAAGGGAAATCTAGCGCCCAACTCAGCAATTGACCAAATCCAAAACTATGTTCTTGGGGGAATCATCGGTGGGGTAATCTATAATAGCTCTATTACCATCCTTCAGTATGCAGTTATCTTGATTATGTGGACGATTTTAGTTTTGTCGCTTAAATGGCTTACGAACAATGTTGGTTTTGTGAAACAAATGATTGATGGAAAACCAACTCTACTCATCAAAAATGGGGAAATCGATCCAGAAGCCTGCCGTTCTGTCGGATTATCAGCTTCTGACGTAGCCCTTAAACTTCGTAGCCAAGGTATCTTCCAGCTTAAAGAAGTCAAGCGTGCTGTACAAGAGCAAAGCGGTCAGCTGATTGTAGTACAAAATGGAGATGAAAATCCTAAGTATCCTGTCATCACAGACGGTGTCATTCAGTCGGATGTCCTCGATACTCTCAGCTTAACGGAAGAATGGCTCTTAGATCATCTGAATAAGCAAGGATATGATAATGTGGCCAATATCTTTATCGCTGAGTATGATAAAGGTCAACTAAGCGTTGTCACCTATGAATAAGAAAAACCTGGGGTTCATGCCTCAGGTTTCCATTTGTCATTAGAAAGGAATTTTATGTCTATCATCCAAAAACTCTGGTGGTTTTTTAAGTTAGAAAAACGTCGTTACCTCGTTGGAATTGTAGCTTTGGTTTTGGTTTCTGTACTCAACCTCATCCCACCTATGGTTATGGGGCGCGTGATCGATGCCATCACTTCAGGACGATTAGCACAGGATGAGCTCCTGCTTCATCTCTTTTATCTCCTGTTGGCAGCTTTCGGGATGTACTATCTGCGTTACGTTTGGCGTATGTATATCCTAGGGACTTCCTACCGACTTGGACAAATCATGCGTTCAAGACTATTTGAACATTTTACAAGGATGTCTCCCGCTTTTTATCAGAGTTATCGGACTGGGGATTTGATGGCTCACGCAACCAATGATATCAATGCTCTGACTCGTTTAGCAGGTGGTGGTGTCATGATGGCAGTGGATGCCTCTATCACAGCCTTGGTGACTCTCTTGACCATGCTCTTTAGTATTTCTTGGCAGATGACCTTGGTTGCCATTCTACCCTTGCCATTTATGGCCTATGCGACTAGTCGTTTGGGGAGAAAGACCCATAAAGCTTTCGGAGAATCACAAGCAGCCTTTTCTGAACTCAACAATAAGGTTCAAGAGTCAGTATCAGGTATCAAGGTAACCAAGTCCTTTGGCTATCAGTCTGATGAATTGGCATCTTTCCAGGAAGTCAATGATTTGACCTTCCAAAAAAATCTGCAAACCATGAAATACGATAGCCTCTTTGACCCTATGGTTCTGCTCTTTGTTGGTTCTTCTTATGCCTTAACTCTCTTGGTAGGTGCCTTTATGGTGCAAGCAGGACAAGTAACCGTTGGTAATCTTGTCACCTTTATCTCTTACTTAGATATGTTGGTCTGGCCCTTGATGGCGATTGGTTTCCTCTTTAATATTACTCAGAGAGGAAAAGTTTCTTACCAGCGTATTGAGAGCCTTTTATCTCAAGAATCACCTGTCAAAGACCCAGAATCTCCACTTGACGGGATTGAAAATGGCCGTTTGGACTATGCTATTGATCGTTTTGCCTTTGAAGACGAAGAGACGCTGAGAGATATACATTTTAGTCTCGAAAAAGGGCAAACCTTGGGCTTGGTTGGGCAGACTGGTTCAGGAAAAACGGCTTTGATTAAGTTGCTCCTACGTGAGTATGATGTCGACCAAGGGGCCATTTATCTAAATGGTCATGATATTCGTGACTATCGACTAGCTGACTTGCGTAGTTTGATGGGATACGTCCCACAGGACCAATTTCTCTTTGCCAGCTCTATCCTAGATAATATCCGCTTTGGAAATCCCGACCTGCCTTTCTCAGAAGTAGAAGAAGCGACTCAGTTGGCTCAAGTCTATCAAGACATTCAAACCATGCCTGAAGGATTTGATACAGTTATCGGCGAAAAAGGTGTCAGTCTATCTGGTGGACAAAAGCAACGTCTGGCTATGAGTCGGGCTATGATTTTAAATCCTGATATCCTGATTTTAGATGATTCCTTATCGGCGGTAGATGCCAAGACAGAGTTTGCTATTATCGATAATCTCAAGGAAACTCGCAAAGATAAAACGACCATCATCACTGCCCATCGTCTCAGTGCAGTTGTCCATGCAGATTTGATTTTGGTCATGCAAAATGGCCGCATCATTGAACGAGGCAGGCACGAAGACTTACTAGCCTTGGATGGTTGGTACGCACAAACCTACCAGTCTCAACAGTTAGAAATGAAAGGAGAAGAAGATGCGGAATAAACAAGAACAATGGGCTGTATTGAAGCGTTTGTTGTCTTATCTTAAGCCCTATAGTCTCCTAACCTTTTTAGCCCTTGCTTTTCTACTCGCGACGACTGTTGTTAAGAGTATTATCCCCCTGGTAGCTTCTCACTTTATCGACCAGTATCTAAACAATCTCAATCAGCTTGCTGTTACAGTTTTGCTAGTTTACTATGGGCTTTACATTCTTCAAACCATTGTCCAATATGTGGGGAATCTCCTTTTTGCGCGCGTGTCCTACAGCATCGTTAGAGATATCCGACGTGATGCCTTTGCCAATATGGAGAAGCTAGGCATGTCTTATTTTGATAAGACACCTGCAGGTTCTATCGTCTCGCGTTTGACCAATGATACTGAGACTATCAGTGATATGTTCTCAGGGATCTTGTCCAGCTTTATCTCAGCAGTCTTTATCTTTGTGACAACCCTTTATACCATGCTTGTTCTGGACTATCGTCTGACAGCTTTGGTTCTACTCTTTTTACCCTTGATTTTCCTTTTGGTCAATCTCTACCGTAAAAAATCGGTCAAGGTTATTGAAAAAACCAGAAGTCTCTTGTCAGATATCAACAGTAAACTTGCAGAAAACATCGAAGGGATTCGCATCATTCAAGCCTTTAATCAAGAAAAGCGCCTGCAAGAAGAGTTTGATGAGATAAACCAAGAACACCTAGTCTACGCTAACCGTTCAGTAGCCTTGGATTCCCTCTTTTTGCGTCCAGCTATGAGTTTGTTGAAGCTGTTGGGATATGCGGTTTTGATGGCTTACTTTGGCTATCGCGGACTTTATCTAGGAATAACGGCAGGAACTATGTATGCCTTTATCCAGTACATCAACCGTCTCTTTGATCCGCTCATCGAGGTAACGCAAAACTTTTCTACTCTTCAGACATCCATGGTGTCAGCAGGTCGTGTTTTTGCACTGATCGATGAGTCAAACTATGAACCGGTCCAAGAAAATGGACAAGCCGAGATTCAAGAAGGAAATATCCGTTTTGAACATGTGTCCTTCTCCTATGATGGGGAACACCAAATTCTCGATGATATTTCCTTTACTGTTAATAAAGGTGAAACCATTGCCTTTGTCGGACATACTGGCTCTGGAAAATCTTCTATCATCAATGTTCTCATGCGCTTTTATGAATTCCAGTTAGGTCGGGTTCTCCTAGATGGTGTGGATATTCGAGAGTATAGTCAAGAGGAGTTGAGAAAAAATATCGGTTTGGTTCTACAGGACCCCTTCCTCTATCATGGGACCATTAAGTCCAATATCGCCATGTACCAAGATATCAGCGATGACCAAGTCAAGGCTGCAGCAGAATTTGTCGATGCAGATTCCTTCATTCAGGATATTCCTTTAGGTTATGATGCTCCTGTATCTGAGCGTGGTTCGAGTTTTTCAACCGGTCAACGTCAACTTCTTGCCTTTGCTAGAACTGTTGCCAGTCAACCTAAAATTCTGATTTTGGATGAAGCAACAGCCAATATCGACTCTGAAACAGAAGCTCTGGTCCAAAATTCACTAGCTAAGATGAGACAAGGTCGGACAACCATTGCCATCGCCCATCGCCTTTCTACCATTCAAGATGCTAATTGTATCTATGTTCTTGATAAGGGACGAATCATCGAGAGTGGAACCCACGAGGAACTCCTAGCATTGGGTGGAACCTATCACAAGATGTATAGTTTGCAGGCAGGGGCTCTTTCCTAAGGAAGAATTCCTTTAAAACACAGATTTCTTGCACTGCCTCTTTCATTTTGTGGTATAATGTAGAATGTTAATAAAGATTATATATAAAAAACAGAGGAGAATGTGCATGCTGAAATGGGATGAACTACCTCAAGAAATGCAATTGAGCGAGGTAAAACCATACTACCAGCTTGTGTCTAGAAGAAAAGGCTCACTGATTTTCAAGCGTTGTCTAGATTTGTTTCTAGCCTTGGTCTTGTTAATCTTGACCTCCCCCTTATTTCTGATTTTAAGCATCTGGATCAAGCTAGATAGCAAGGGTCCAGTCATTTACAAGCAAGTGCGGGTAACCCAGTACAACCGTCATTTCAAGATTTGGAAATTCCGGACCATGGTGACGGATGCTGATAAAAAAGGAAGTCTAGTAACTTCTGCAAATGACAGTCGTATCACTAAAGTTGGAAATTTCATTCGACGTGTTCGTTTGGATGAATTGCCGCAATTGGTCAATGTCCTCAAAGGGGAGATGTCTTTTGTAGGAACACGCCCAGAAGTACCACGCTACACAGAGCAGTATAGCCCTGAAATGATGGCTACCTTGCTCTTACCTGCGGGGATTACTTCCCTTGCCAGCATTAACTATAAGGATGAGGATGCCATCATCAGTCAAATGACTGCAAAAGGTATGACGGTTGACCAGGCTTATGTCGAAAGAGTCCTTCCAGAAAAGATGCGCTATAATCTAGCCTATCTACGTGATTTTAATTTCTTCGGAGACATCAAGATCATGTTCCAGACTGTAGTTGAAGTTTTAAAATAAAGTAGTCACAAGAGTGAATACAGTAAAAGGAGTAAATCAATGACAAAGTATAATATTCCATTTTCACCACCCGATATTACCGAAGCTGAAATTGCTGAAGTAGCTGATACCCTTCGTTCTGGTTGGATCACAACAGGTCCGAAGACAAAAGAATTAGAGCGTCGTCTGTCCGTCTATACTCAAACGCCTAAGACAGTCTGCCTCAATTCTGCAACAGCAGCTCTTGAATTGATCTTGCGCGTGCTTGAAGTAGGGCCTGGCGATGAGGTCATCGTTCCAGCTATGACCTATACAGCATCATGTAGCGTCATCACTCACGTAGGTGCGACACCAGTGATGGTTGATATCCAAGATGATACCTTTGAAATGGACTATGACAAGCTTGAGCAAGCGATCACTGAGAATACAAAAGTTATTATTCCAGTTGAACTTGCAGGGATTATCTGTGACTATGACCGTTTGTTCCAAGTTGTCGAGAAAAAACGTGACCTCTTTACAGCTACTAGCAAGTGGCAAAAGGTCTTTAATCGTATTGTTGTAGTATCTGATAGTGCCCATGCTTTGGGTTCAACCTACAAAGGACAAGCAGCTGGTTCTATTGCAGACTTTACGTCCTTCTCTTTCCACGCAGTTAAGAACTTCACAACTGCTGAAGGAGGAAGTGCTACTTGGAAAGCTAATCCAGCGATTGACGATGAAGAAATGTACAAGGAATTCCAAATCCTGTCTCTTCATGGTCAAACAAAAGATGCTCTTGCCAAGATGCAACTGGGTTCATGGGAATACGATATCGTAACTCCTGCCTACAAGTGCAACATGACGGATATCATGGCTTCACTTGGTCTGGTTCAGTTGGACCGTTATCCTGCTTTATTACAACGTCGTAAGGACATCGTGGAACGCTACGACCATGGATTTGCGGGAACTCGTATCCATCCATTGGCGCATGAGACAGATGCAGTTGAATCTTGTCGTCACCTCTACATCACCCATGTAGAAGGAGCAACTTTCGAACAACGCAACCAAATCATCCAAGAATTGGCCAAGGCAGGAATTGCAAGTAATGTTCACTACAAACCGCTTCCTCTTTTGACAGCCTATAAGAATCTAGGATTTGACATGGCTGATTATCCACGAGCTTATGCTTTCTTTGTAAATGAAATTACACTACCACTTCACACGAAATTAACGGATGAAGAAGTAGACTATATCATTGAGACTTTTGTCAGAGTTTCTGAAGAAGTTCTTGCTTCTTCAAAAAACTAATAAAAAAAATTAGTAAAAAATGAATAAAAACGGTTGACAAAGAAAAACCAATAACATATAATTAACTCAACAAATCAGAAAAGTAATTATTTTTAATCTTCAGGGAGCCTGTGGTTGCTGAGAACAGGTGGTTGAAAGTAGTGAAATTGGGCTGATTTGAAAAAATGAATTTGAAACAATGAAAATTCGGTAGGCACACCTTACAGTGCAACTTGTTGTTAGACAAGGCAGAGATGTAAAGGGGATATTCTCTTTACAATTGAGGTGGTACCGCGTTACAAACGCCCTCACATGGAAGTAAATTCCGTGTGTGGGCTTTTTCATATTTTGGAACAATGGAAAAGAGGAAAAATTTATGACAACTAAAGGTTATTTTGGACAGTTTGGTGGTAGTTTTGTACCGGAACCAATTCAGGTTTTGCTAGATGAATTGGAAGTGACTTTTGAAAAATACAAGGATGATCCAGAATTTTTGGCAGAATATCGTCATTACTTGAAGGATTATTCAGGTCGTGAGACTCCGCTCTATTTTGCAGAAAGTTTGACGGATTATCTAGGTGGGGCTAAGATTTATCTCAAACGTGAAGATCTTAACCATCTTGGGTCACACAAACTTAACAATGTCCTTGGACAGATTCTTCTTGCTAAACGCATGGGTAAAAAACGTGTGATTGCAGAGACAGGAGCTGGTCAGCACGGTGTTGCGACAGCTGCAGCTGCAGCCAAATTTGGTATGGCATGTGATGTCTACATGGGGGCAGAAGATGTGGAACGTCAACGTCTCAATGTCTTCCGTATGGAGATGATGGGAGCAACTGTTCATGCAGTTGAAACGGGAACACGTACTCTGAAGGATGCGGTCGATGCAGCCTTTGGTGCGTGGATGAATGACCTTGAAGCTTTCTACGTTTTAGGTTCAGCTGTAGGACCTCACCCTTATCCAACGATTGTTCATGAATTCCAAAAAGTTATTAGTGAAGAGTCTCGACGTCAGATCTTGGAAAAAGAAGGACGTTTGCCAGACTACGTCATTGCCTGTGTGGGTGGTGGTTCTAATGCCATCGGTGCCTTCTCGCAGTATGTAGCTGATGAAGAAGTTAAATTGGTTGGGGTAGAAGCTGCTGGTCACGGTTTAGATACCGATAAACACGCGGCAACAATGACCAAGGGTAGTGTAGGAATTGTCGATGGAATGAAAACCTATGCAGTCTTTGGTGAAGATGGAAATGTTGCACCTGTTTACTCTATCTCTGCTGGTTTAGACTATCCAGGGGTTGGACCAGAACACGCCTTCTTTAAAGACTCTGGTCGTGTAGAGTATGTTGCAGCGACTGATGAAGAGGCTGTTCAAGCCTTGCTTCTACTTAGCAAGACTGAAGGAATTATCCCAGCTATTGAAAGCTCCCATGCTATCGCAGAAGCAGTCAAACGAGCACCAAAACTAAGTAGAGATGAGATTATCATCATTAATGTCTCTGGTCGTGGAGACAAGGACGTAGCTGCTATTGCAGACTACCTTGAAGCTAAAAAATAAAAGATGGAAAAGATACAGAGATTTCTCTCACAGAGAGCTTGTGGTTGCTGAAAACAAGCAGAGAAAGCTGTAAGGTTGGGTCCATCTGAATTGAGAGAAGAAAACATGATTCTCAAGGGAGTGCCCTTTATCGCACAACCTGTTACAGGAGCTATCTGAGACAGGAATGAGAGATAGGAGAAATCCTATAATTGAGGTGGCACCGCGAATTTCGTCCTCACGCAAGTTATTTTGCGTGGGGATTTTTATATATTTTTCGTAGATATGGCTATCAGTTTTATAGTGGATTGAAATAAGATATGAACAAAAAGATTAGGAAAGTAAAATTAATTTCTAGAGACGTTTTAGAATCCTTAGTGTACTATTCTAGGTTCAATTAACTATAAATTATGCTTCATCACTAGATAGATTTCTATAAAATATTTGCGAGCGAAGTGAGCATTGAACAGCTATTTCCCGCCATAGTGGTATTCTAGAGAAGTAAAGATGCTTCTCTAGAACGGAATTTTTGAGAGTAAAATAGTTCGGGGAACTATTTTAGCCTGAGCCTAAAAATGAATGAGCGAGGAGCTCAAAAATTAGGGATGAAATTTCGGAGAAAGTTGCTCCCGTCCGCACTATTTAAGGGAAATAGAAAAAGGTAAGAAATTAAGACTAAAAGTCTATAAATTATTGACTGAAAGGGAAATTACAATGGAACGAATCATTCATGGAGATGTTTTATCACCAATCTTGGCGTATATGCGCTTGAACGGACAACACAAGGTCATACTTGAAAGTATCCCAAGAGAAAAAGAAAATGCTCGATTTTCTATCTTGGCTTATAATCCAGTTTTTGAGATTAAGTTTGAGAATGGAGTTCTTTATCAAAATGGCCAAGTGATTGATCGTGACCCATTGGATTTCCTTTATGAGGTGACACAAAAGAGTCAGCATCATTCAGACCTACCTTTTGGTGGTGGAGCGATTGGCTTTGTTGGTTACGACATGATTTCTCTTTACGAAGAGATTGGCCAGCTTCCTGAGGATACGATTGGGACGCCAGATATGCATTTCTTTGTTTACGAGAGTTATATGGTATTTGACCACAAGAAAGAAAAAATTCATATCATCGAGGATGCTCTTTACAGTGATCGAAGCAATGAAGAACTAGAAGCGGCTTTGGATCAAGCTTTAGAGGAGTTAAAAATCCCAGCATCAAATGAATTTGAAGATTTGGACCTTTCTCCACTTCAGTTTAGACCACATATCGCTCCTCAGAAATTTGAAGAAATGGTAGAAACAGCTCGCGACTTGATTCGTAACGGAGATATGTTCCAATGCGTGCTCAGTCAGCGTTTCTCAGCAGAAGTAACTGGAAATCCTTTTGACTTCTACAGAAATCTCCGAGTAACAAATCCATCAAATTACCTATACTTTTATGACTTTGGAGATTATCAAATCATCGGTGCCAGTCCTGAGAGTTTGGTTTCCGTAAAAAACGGCATTGTAACAACCAATCCGATTGCAGGTACGGGACCTAGAGGTGCCAATGACGAGGAAGATGCAGCATTAGCTAGTAATCTACTTTCTGATGAAAAGGAGACGGCAGAACACCGAATGCTAGTGGACCTAGGACGCAATGATATCGGTAGAATTGCTGAAACAGCAAGTGTCCAAGTAACCAAGTATATGGAAGTGGAACTTTTCCGCTATGTCATGCATTTGACCAGCGTAGTTAAAGGACGTTTGTTACCAGAACTCACTGCCATGGATGCCTTGAAGGCGACTCTTCCGGCAGGAACAGTATCGGGGGCCCCTAAGATTCGGGCCATGAAACGCATCTATGAGTTGGAAACAGAGAAGCGAGGCGTTTATGCCGGAGCTATCGGCTACCTTTCAGCAACTGGAGATATGGACTTTGCCATTGCAATTCGAACCATGATTCTAAAAAATAAAACAGCCTATGTGCAGGCTGGAGCAGGAATTGTTTATGATTCTATCGCCCAAAACGAATACCAAGAAACCATTAACAAAGCTAAATCTATGACTAGAATGGGAGAACTAAGACCATGATTTTATTGATTGATAATTATGATTCATTTACCTATAACTTGGCTCAATATATTGGGAATTTCGCAGAAGTTCAGGTTTTGAGAAATGATGATCCAAACCTTTATGAAGAAGCTACAAAGGCAGATGGGCTGGTCTTTTCTCCCGGTCCAGGTTGGCCAGCTGATGCTGGGAAGATGGAAGAAGTGATTCGTGATTTTGCAGGTAAGAAACCGATTCTAGGGATTTGTTTGGGGCACCAAGCCATCGCAGAAGTCTTTGGTGGCAAGTTGGGCTTGGCTCCAAAAGTCATGCATGGCAAGCAGAGTCAGATTCGATTTGAGACTCCATCCGTTCTCTATCAAGGAATCGAGGATAATCGTCCAGTCATGCGTTACCACAGTATTTTAATTGAAGAGATGCCAGAAGAGTTTGAAGTGACAGCTCGTTCGACAGATGACCAAGCCATTATGGGGATTCAACACAAAACCTTGCCGATTTATGGCTTGCAGTATCATCCAGAAAGTATTGGAACGCCAGATGGCCTATCTTCTATTCAGAATTTTATCGAGAAAGTTGTAAAGTGAGGAAGACAAAATGAAAGAAATTATTGAAAAATTAGCGAACTTTGAAGATTTATCAAGTGTTGAAATGACAGATGTGATCGAACGCATCGTAACAGGGCGAGTGACAGAAGCACAAATCGCTTCACTACTATTAGCCCTTAAGATGAAGGGAGAAACACCTGAGGAAAGAACAGCCCTCGCTCAAGTTATGAGAGGACATGCTCAACACATTCCAACAAACATTCAAGATGCTATGGATAACTGTGGTACAGGTGGAGATAAGTCATTTAGCTTCAACATTTCTACAACTGCAGCCTTTGTCTTGGCAGGTGGTGGCATCCACATGGCTAAACATGGAAATCGCTCTATTTCTTCTAAATCTGGGTCAGCAGATGTCTTGCAAGCTTTGGGAATCAATATTGACCTCAAACCAGCACAATTGGGTAAGGTATTTGACCAAACAGGAATCGTCTTTCTCTTTGCCAAAAACATGCACCCAGCTATGAAATACATTATGCCAGCTCGCTTGGAGTTGGGAATTCCAACTATCATGAATTTGACAGGACCACTCATCCATCCAATGATTTTGGAAACACAGCTTCTAGGAATCAGTCGTCCTGAACTTCTGGAAAGTACTGCTCAGGTTTTGAAAAACATGGGTCGCAAACGTGCCATTGTAGTAGCTGGTCCAGAAGGGTTGGATGAAGCTGGTTTGAATGGAACTACCAGCATTGCCCTTCTTGAAAATGGCGAAATTACTTTATCAACCTTTTCTCCAGAAGATTTGGGAATGGAACGGATTGCTATTGAAGACATTCGTGGGGGAAATGCTCATGAGAATGCAGCCATCCTTGTCAGTGTTCTTAATAACGAACCAAGTCCATTCTTGGAAACAACAGTCTTAAATGCAGGTCTCGGATTCTACGCAAATGGGAAAGCAGATAGTATCAAGGACGGAGTTGAATTGGCACGTCAAGTGATTGCCAGTGGTAAGGCCCTTGAAAAACTCAGACTATTACAGGAGTATCAAAGATGAGTCAGGAATTTTTATCACGTATCCTAGAGCAAAAGGCGCGTGAAGTTGAAACGATGGAACGAGAGGAGCTTCAGCCCCTACGTCAAACTTATCGATTGAGTGAATATTTAAAAAATCACCAAGACCGTTTGCAAATCATTGCTGAGGTCAAAAAGGCAAGCCCAAGTCTAGGTGACATCAATCTCGATGTGGATATTGTACAACAGGCCCAGACTTACGAGGCTAACGGAGCGGTTATGATTTCTGTTCTGACAGATGAGGTTTTCTTTAAAGGGCATTTGGATTATTTGCGGGAAATTTCCAGTCAGGTAGAGATTCCGACGCTCAACAAGGACTTTATCATCGATGAAAAGCAAATCATCCGTGCTCGTAATGCAGGTGCAACAGTTATCTTACTCATCGTAGCGGCCTTATCAGAAGAACGCCTCAAGGAACTGTATGACTATGCGACAGAACTGGGTCTAGAAGTTTTGGTGGAAACTCATAATCTTGCTGAACTGGAAGTGGCTCATAGACTTGGAGCTCAAATTATTGGTGTCAACAATCGCAATTTGACAACCTTTGGAGTCGACTTGCAGACCAGCTTAGACTTGGCCAAACACTTTAAGGATGATTGCTTGTACATTTCTGAATCTGCTATTTTTACAGAGGAGGATGCAAAACGAGTAGCACCATACTTTAACGGAATTTTAGTAGGAACAGCCCTCATGCAGGCAGAAGATGTAGCCCAGAGAATCAAGGAGTTGCAGATTGACAAAGGTTAAGATTTGTGGACTATCGACCAAAGAAGCGGTAAAAACAGCTGTGTCGGCTGGAGCAGACTACATTGGTTTTGTCTTTGCACCTAGCAAAAGACAGGTGACCTTGGAACAAGCAGCAGAGCTGGCTAAGTTTATTCCTAGCCATATTCAAAAAGTTGGAGTATTTGTTTCACCCAGTCGGGCAGAACTGTTAGAAGCGGTAGACAAAGTTGGTTTGGACTTTGCACAAGTTCACGGTCAGGTAGTAGATAAACTATTTGAAAATTTACCTTGTGCCAGTATTCAAGCTGTACAAGTTGATGGGAATGGGCATGTACCCAATTCTCAGGCAGATTATCTACTCTTTGATGCTCCTGTGGCAGGGAGTGGACAAACCTTTGACTGGGGCCGACTGGATACGACAGAACTAGCCCGGCCTTTCTTCATCGCAGGCGGGCTAAATGAGGACAATGTAGCAAGAGCAATTCAGCATTTCTCTCCCTTTGCAGTAGATGTATCAAGCGGAGTAGAAACAGACGGACAAAAAGATCATGAAAAGATTAGAAGATTTATAGAGAGGGTAAAGAATGGCATATCAAGAACCAAATAAAGATGGATTTTACGGGAAATTCGGTGGACGTTTTGTCCCAGAAACATTGATGACAGCAGTATTGGAATTGGAAGAGGCTTATCGTGAAAGTCAGGCAGATCCAAGTTTCCAAGAAGAGTTAAATCAACTTTTGCGCCAGTATGTAGGTCGTGAAACTCCCCTTTACTACGCAAAAAACTTGACCCAGCATATCGGCGGAGCCAAGATTTACCTTAAACGTGAAGACCTCAACCATACAGGCGCCCACAAGATTAACAATGCCTTGGGGCAAGTTCTCCTCGCTAAACGCATGGGCAAGAAGAAAATTATTGCTGAAACAGGTGCTGGTCAGCACGGTGTGGCAACTGCAACAGCTGCAGCCCTCTTTAACATGGAATGTACCATCTATATGGGTGAAGAGGATGTTAAACGTCAAGCCCTTAATGTCTTCCGTATGGAGCTTTTGGGAGCCAAGGTTGAAGCAGTGACAGACGGTTCGCGCGTGCTCAAGGATGCGGTCAATGCAGCCCTTCGTTCATGGGTGGCTAATATCGATGATACCCACTATATCCTTGGTTCTGCCCTGGGGCCTCATCCTTTCCCAGAAATCGTTCGTGACTTCCAAAGTGTCATTGGTCGAGAAGCTAAACAACAGTACCGTGAATTGACAGGTGAAAATTTACCAGATGTCCTAGTAGCCTGTGTTGGTGGTGGCTCTAATGCCATCGGACTTTTCCATCCATTTGTGGAAGATGAGTCAGTGGCTATGTATGGAGCTGAAGCAGCAGGACTCGGTGTGGATACAGAGCATCATGCAGCAACCTTGACCAAGGGTCGTCCAGGTGTTCTCCATGGTTCTCTCATGGATGTGCTCCAAGATGCTCATGGTCAAATCTTAGAAGCTTTCTCAATCTCAGCAGGTTTGGACTATCCTGGTATTGGTCCAGAACATTCTCATTACCATGATATCAAACGTGCGACCTATGTACCAGTGACAGACGAGGAAGCCTTGGAAGGATTCCAACTCTTGTCTCGTGTAGAAGGAATTATCCCAGCTTTGGAATCTAGCCATGCCATCGCCTTTGCGGTGAAATTAGCCAAAGAACTTGGACCAGATAAGTCTATGATTGTCTGTCTATCAGGTCGTGGAGACAAGGATGTGGTTCAAGTTAAAGACCGCTTGGAAGCAGAAGCAGAGAAGAAGGGAGAAGCTCATGCCTAAGACCTTAACCGAAAAATTGACAACTCTTAAAGCAGCAAAAAAGGGAATTTTTGTTCCCTATATCATGGCTGGAGACCATGAAAAAGGTTTGGATGGACTTGCTGAAACAATCCACTTTTTAGAAGACTTGGGTGTGTCTGCTATTGAAGTGGGAGTTCCTTTCTCAGACCCTGTTGCAGACGGTCCTGTTATCGAAGAAGCTGGTTTGCGTAGTCTAGCTAGTGGTACTTCTACACAGGCTCTAGTTGGAACTTTGAAGACTATTGAAACAGAAGTTCCACTTGTTATCATGACCTACTTTAACCCCCTCTTTCAGTACGGTATTGAGAAATTTGTCAAAGACCTTTCTGATACAGCGGTCAAGGGATTGATTATCCCAGACCTGCCTCATGAGCACGCTAACTTTGTAGATCCCTTTTTGGCAGATACAGACATTGCTTTGATTCCACTTGTCAGCTTGACGACAGGAATGGAGCGTCAAAAAGAACTCATTGAAGGGGCTGAAGGTTTTGTCTATGCTGTTGCTATTAACGGGGTGACAGGGAAAGCAGGTAATTACCGAGATGACTTGGACAAGCACTTGGCTCAACTTCATGAGGTAGCTAATATTCCAGTATTGACCGGATTTGGTGTATCCACACAGGCTGATGTTGAACGCTTCAATGCTGTATCAGACGGCGTTATCGTCGGATCCAAGATTGTTAAGGCTCTACATGAAGGACAAGTAGCAGAAATCGCTGACTTTATCAGACAAGCAGTAGCTTACCAAAAATAATCATACAAGCAGCAAGCAAGAGGAAAGGCACAAAAGGAAGTCTTTCCTTTTTCTTTTGCAGGAGAAAGGCTAGGATGCCGGTAGTGGAGGCAAATTGAATTAAAATCAGCATTTCAGTTAGGCTAAAAATAAGTGCACAAGAGGCCAGAAAGAGAAAATCACCTGCACCTATGCGGATATCGATAAAGTGAGCCAAAATTCCCAAGATAAGAAAGAAAATCATAACTAGATTCCAACCACAGCAAACCATGAGGATTAAGTGAAAAATTAGCCAGACGATCAAGGGATATTCCTGATGACGAAAGTCGTAGATGCCCAAAGTCAAGCCGGCAGTTATCAAGATGACTTGCCCCAAAGTTAAAAATCCCACAGACTCAACTAGAAAGAGAAGCCCCAATCCAAACTCAAAGAGAGCATACCAAAAGGGATAGCTTGAATTACAGTAGCGACAACGAAAGCGATTGAATACCTGTGAGACAATTGGAATCAAATCCAAGGGACGTAAGTGAGTATGACAGGAATCGCAGTGACTAGCAGGGAAAACAATAGACTGCTCAGGAAAGCGGTCAATGACAAGACCTAGAAAGGAAGCGATAATAGCTCCAACAAGAAAAAAGTAAAGGTGAATCATACTTATTAATTCGGAAAAAATAAGAGAAAGGGTATAATAGTTGGATAAAGGAGAAATTTTAGGAGCAAATATGAAAATTCACTTGGAAAAAGGACTTCAGATAGAAAATGCCCAACTCATTTGTCGCTGGTCTAATGCTTTGGGAGAAAGTTTTCAGAAGCAATGGATGGGACCAATGATTCCTTTTCCCTTGACAATTCAAGTCTTGCAAGATTTGGAAGGAATTTTTTCAATATTTGATGGACAAGAGTTTGTGGGGCTTATCCAGAAAATCAGGCTAGAAGACAGGAATCTTCATATCGGGAGATTTTTTATCAATCCTCAGAAACAGGGGCAGGGATTAGGTAGCCAGGCTTTAAGGAAATTTGTTAGTTTGGCCTTTGAAAATGAAGACATAGATACTATTTCTCTAAATGTCTACGAGGCAAATCAAAGAGCAAAAAATCTTTACCAAAAAGAAGGATTTGAAATCGTTCAAATGGTTGAAGTACCTGTACGAAAATATATAATGAGAAAATTGAGGTAAGGACTAGTTGATATCTAAAACTGCACCCGTACAATTTTTGGTTTTCAAACTTGTTGCAGAGAAATTTTCTTGATAAAATAGATATATGACTAGATATAAAGCAATCATTTCCTATGATGGCTACGCCTTTGCTGGTTTTCAGCGGCAACCACACGCGCGTAGTGTCCAAGAGGAAATTGAAAAAACTTTAACCAAATTAAATAAAGGGCAGGCCATTACCATCCATGGTGCAGGGCGAACGGATAGTGGTGTTCATGCATTAGGTCAGGTCATCCACTTTGACCTTCCCTATCAGATGGATGAGGAAAAGCTTCGCTTTGCTCTCGATACTCAAAGTCCTGAAGATATAGATGTCATTTCGATTGAGGTAGTGGCTGATGATTTTCATTGCCGTTATGCCAAGCATAGCAAGACCTACGAGTTTATCGTGGATAGAGGACGTCCTAAAAATCCTATGCGTCGCCATTATGCGACTCATTATCCCTATCCACTCGATGTGGAGCGGATGCAGCTTGCTGTAAAAAAACTAGAGGGAACACATGACTTTACTGGTTTTACGGCATCAGGTACTAGTGTAGAGGATAAGGTTAGGACGATCACGGAAGCTAGTCTTAGGGTTGATGAAACAGGGCAGTTTTTGACCTTTACATTCTCTGGCAATGGTTTCCTCTATAAGCAGATTCGAAATATGGTTGGAACCCTGCTGAAAATTGGTAACAATCGGATGCCGATTGAACAGATTGACCTCATCTTGGAGAAAAAAGACAGACAGTTGGCAGGTCCAACTGCAGCGCCTAATGGTTTGTATTTGAAGGAGATTCGTTATGAAGAATAATCGTATTTTAGCACTTTCAGGAAATGATATTTTTAGTGGAGGTGGACTGGCTGCTGACCTTGCGACTTATACTTTGAATGGTTTGCATGGTTTTGTAGCTATGACTTGTTTAACTGCTTTGACGGAAAATGGTTTTGAGGTCTTCCCGACAGATGAGACTATTTTCCAACAACAGTTGGATAGCCTCAAGAGCGTAGACTTTGGAGGGATTAAGATTGGTCTCTTACCGACTGTTGGTGTTGCTGAAAAAGCATTGAATTTCATTAAGGAAAGTTCAGGAGTTCCAGTAGTCTTGGACCCTGTATTGGTTTGTAAGGAAACGCACGACGTTGCAGTTAGTGAGCTCTGTCAAGAGTTGATTCGCTTTTTCCCTTATGTATCAGTGATTACTCCGAATCTTCCTGAGGCAGAGTTGCTTGCAGACCAAAAGATTGAAAGTCTGGAAGATATGAAGGCTGCAGCTCAAAAATTACATGACTTGGGTGCACCAGCAGTCATTATCAAGGGTGGGAATCGCCTCAGTCAGGATAAGGCTGTGGATGTTTTTTATGATGGTCATGACTTTACCATTTTAGAAAATCCAGTCTTAGGAGGTCAAAATGCTGGTGCAGGTTGTACCTTTGCATCGAGCATTGCCAGTCAATTAGTACAAGGAGAGGAGCTCTTACCAGCAGTTGAGAGTTCTAAAGCCTTTGTTTACCGTGCCATCGCACAAGCAGATCAATATGGAGTCAGACAATATGAAGCAAACCAAAACAAGTAAAATCGCCCTATTATCTATACTAACTGCTCTATCAGTAGTTTTAGGTTATATTGTAAAAATCCCAACTCAAGCAGGAATCTTAACTCTTTTAGATGCAGGAATCTTCTTTACCGCTTTTTATTATGGGCGCCGTGAAGGAGCCATCGTTGGGGGTCTAGGAGGTTTCCTCATTGACCTGATTTCAGGTTACCCTCACTGGATGTTCTTCAGCTTGCTTTTCCATGGTCTGCAGGGATATTTTGCAGGTTTTAAAGGAAAATGGCAGGGGCTTGGATTAGTTTTGGCGACTATCATCATGGTAGCTGGATATGCATGTGCGACTGCTTGGATGAAAGGTTGGGGGCAAGCCTGGTTAGATGTCCCTCACAATCTGTTACAGAATTTTGTTGGGATGGTTGTTGGGTATCTTCTATATCGGAGTATCAAGAACATTAGTAAGCAGTAAAAATAGTCTTCCATGGCAACTATTGAAAAAACTCTGATAATTTGCTAAAATGAAAGCTATGAAAACACTCTACGATGTGCAACAATTTCTCAAACAGTTTGGTATCATTGTCTATATGGGAAAACGTCTCTATGACATTGAACTGATGAAGATCGAGTTATCGCGAATCTATGATGCAGGCTTGATGGACAAGCTGGACTATCTTGAAGCGGAGGCTGTTCTTCGCAGAGAGCACAAACTAGAATTAGACTATTTAGAAAAAAATGGAGATTAGGTAATATGGTAACTTGGGTATTATGGGGACTTATTGTAGCGATGTTGGCATGGATGGGATACAACTATCTTCGCATTCGTCGTGCAGCGAAAATTGTAGACAATGCAGAGTTTGAGTCTTTGATTCGTACAGGTCAGTTGATCGACTTGCGTGATCCAGCTGACTTCCACAAAAAACATATCCTTGGAGCTCGTAATATTCCTTCAAACCAATTGAAGACAAGTCTTGCAGCTCTTCGCAAGGATAAACCTGTCCTTCTCTATGAAAACCAACGTGCGCAACGTGTCACAAATGCAGCACTTTTCTTGAAAAAACAAGGTTTCTCAGAAATCTATATCCTCTCTTACGGATTGGATTCTTGGACAGGGAAGGTGAAATCTAATTAACAATGTGAAAAAACTTGTCACATATGTTTAATATAAAGTCTTGGCTTTTTATGGTATAATTGTTAGTATAAAATTTAAGGAGTTTTTTGAAGATGAAAGAAAAGAAAAAACCATCACTTGTTTTAGGTGTCCTATCTATCGTCCTTGGTTTGCTATCTCCAATCGTAGGTCTCGTTTTGGGGATCATTGGTCTAGTCTTGGCTAATTCACATCAAAAAGAATCTGAGCTTGATTACAAAACAGAACGAATTCTTAATATCGTAGGGATTGTAATTTCTGTAGTCAACTGGGTTGCAGGGCTCATTTTAATGATGCACTAATCAGGATTCTAACAAAAAAAGCTTTATCTTTAAAAGCTCAGATTGAAGACAAAGTCCTTGGAAGTGAAGTTTCTAAGGGCTTTTCTTTGTGTAAAGTCGTATAATAGAGGTAA
>NZ_JALDUI010000023.1 GCF_023115445.1 Streptococcus sp. oral taxon 431
AAGTGACAAATTTATTAAGGGAAGTTCCAAATATCTTTGAATGTTTAGAGCGCTTTTTTAAAACTAAATGACTATAATCCAATATTCTGGTTTAATAGTTTTCTTAGAACGCCAAAAAACCCACCCTCAGGGGCAGGTTTCATCTGTATTATTCAGCTAGATTAAGCTTTACCTTCTGAACCGAATACGTCGATACGTTCTTCAACTGATGCTTGGATAGCTTTTACACCGTCAGCCAAGAATTTACGTGGGTCGAAGAGTTTTTTCTTGTCGTATTCTGCTTCGTTTGCTTCGTAGTCACGAGCAAATTTACGAGTTGCGTTAGCGAATGCGATTTGGCATTCAGTGTTAACGTTAACTTTAGCAACACCAAGTTTGATAGCTGCTTGGATTTGCTCATCAGGAATACCTGAACCACCGTGCAATACGATTGGGAAGCCTGGAAGAGCTTCTGTCAATTTTTGCAAGTGGTCAAGGTCAAGACCTTCCCAGTTTGCAGGGTAAGGACCGTGGATGTTACCAATACCAGCTGCCAAGAAGTCAATACCAGTTGCAACCATTGCTTTAGCGTCTTCGATTGGAGCCAATTCACCTTTACCGATGATTCCGTCTTCTTCACCACCGATAGTACCAACTTCAGCTTCTACTGAGATACCTTTAGCGTGTGCTTTTTCAACAACGTCTTTAGCCAATTTAAGGTTTTCTTCAACTGGAAGGTGTGAACCGTCAAACATGATTGAAGTGTAACCAACTTCGATACATTCAAGTGCATCTTCGTAGTGACCGTGGTCAAGGTGGATAGCTACTGGTACAGTGATACCCATTGATTCAACAAGGTTAGCGATCAAGTTGCGAGCAACTTTGTAACCACCCATGTATTTAGCAGCACCCATTGAAGTTTGGATCAAAACTGGAGCTTTTTTAGCTTCTGCTGCGCGCAAGATTGCTTGAGTCCACTCAAGGTTGTTTGTGTTAAATCCACCAACTGCATAACCGTTGTCACGAGCTGCTTGGACAAATTTTTCTGCTGAAACGATTGCCATTTTATCAGGCCTCCTGTATATTTTTATGGGATATCCCATTTACATTGTTCATTTTATCACTTTTTGATAAAAAAATCTAGTTTTTCCCATACTTTAGATTGAATTTCTTCCAATCAGATTGATGTAAACCCTTTCTTAATCACTTTCCGGATCGGTCTGTGGTAGCTTCATGAAAAATGCTAGGTTATCATCGTCTCTTTCAAAATGATAGTTAATTTCTTCGTTTTCTAATAAACTCTTGACCACAAATAACCCCAATCCAGCTCCCTTACTTTGTCGACTCGAAGCCGTAAAGGATTGTTCAAATTTATCTTGTTCCTCAAGTGTACAACTGTTCTCAATAAATATCCAGCCATCCTTATCACCAATTTTAAGATAGCCACCTTGGATAGAATGTTTCACCGCATTACTGATAAGATTGGAAAGAATTAGCTTGAGTACCGAAGGATTTAGATAAGTTTGTTGGTCAGTCAGTTGATTCACAACTGAGATTTCCCTCTCTTTGGCTAATAAATCATAATCCTTTAAGAGAAAATCTGTCATTTCAAGAAGGTTGATTTCTTCTTTCTTGTCTCGCAATTCTTGCACTGAAGAAAGGGATAAGATTTGCTGAACGTGGTGAGTCAAATCATCCACAATACCCAAAGAAACTCCCAGATAATGGTCTCGATCTTTATAGCGTCCAATATTGGCTTGCATATTTTCCAGAAGAATCTTTAGACTAGCTAGAGGTGTTTTCAGTTCGTGGGAAGCACCTCGCAAAAACTCAACCTTCATCTTTTCCAGCTGGAGAATGGCCTCGTTTTTCTCATGCAAATCTGCAATCACAGTCAAGAGATGCTGATAAAGGCTGTTGATTTGTTCTTTAAGATCGCCAATTTCATCCTTAGAATCCACGCGCAACCTCACTTCTGCATCCAAATCCATCATCCGTCGAGTCACTCGTTTGATTTCCAAAATAGGAGCAACAATGGTTCTAGCATAGATAAAGGCGATGAGGAGCGAAATGATGAAAGACGCTAATAAAGTATAAGGCAGAAATTGAAGACTAATGTCTTCTGCTTCTTTCTGCAAATCCATAGAAGCTAAAAACTGCAAGGTCATCGTCTGACCATCCTTAGTTTGAACTTCTCTTTCCTCAATAACCAAGGAGGCCGTTTGACGTTGTCTATCCAGAGGAAGATTGTCATTGACCTCTAACTTATCCTCGGTCATCTCTCCCTTAACAGCTCCCTTGATATCACTGCTTTGAGAATAAAGTTCAAGGACTTCCTGAATAGCTTGACTATCTTTGCCTTGGAGAGACTGGGCAATTTCTGTAGCCTTTTGCCCGATGCTTTCCTGACGGTGACTGAGATAGGTCGGAGGAAAGAGGAAATAGATGGCCAAATGCAAACAAATGACCAAGGTAGAAAATACCGAGAAGGTATAGATAAAAATCTTTTTAAATAAACCTGAACGTCTCATTTTCTCTCCAATTTATAACCAACATTGCGCACGGTAAGAATACAGTCTAAATCCAATTTTTTCCGTAGTTCCTTGATATAGACATCGATCACTCTGTCAAAAGGAACCTCATCTGTCATCTTCCATACAGCATCGATAATCTGCGACCGTGTTAAGGCTCGACCTTCATTTTTAACCAGATAGTCTAAAATTTCCAGTTCTTTTGCATTCACTGCAACTTCTTGACCAGCTACTTTAGCGCTATAGCTGTCAAAGTCTACCTGAGTATCCCCATAGGTAAAGATACGACTTACATCATAATAACGTTTGAAAATAGCATCCACTCGTACTTTTAACAAAGATAGAGAAAAAGGCTTTTCCAAATAACCATCTGCTAATGCAGCAAAGGCACTCATCTTATACTCCTCATCCTGAAAGGCTGTCAACATCAAGACCGGAACTTGGCTACTTTTTCGAATTTCTGACAAAACCTCTAAACCATTGAGTTTCGGCATTTGAATATCTAAGAGAATCAGAGCAACTTGATGGTTCGAAAACTGCTCTAAAGCTTCTTGACCATCTGCTGCTTGAATGGTTTCATAGCCACAATCCGTCAAATAGTCACTAATTCCCTCGCGGATCATGTCTTCATCTTCTACAATTAGAATTTTCATATAAATCCTTTTCTATCAAAAATGCTACCTATATTATATCTCATTTGAGTGAGAATAGGTAGCAGGTTTTTTATTCACTATCCAACAAGAGTTCTTTTGGTTGTTTAAAGAGGAGATTGCTTGAAGCAAGTGCCATAACTAGTACCACTAGAACTAATCCAAGTACAAAGATGATGGCAAAGTCAGAAGCTTGAATGGATATATCCAGACTTGAAAGTGTCTTGCTAAAGCCGTCAACTTCTGCACCACCACCAAGATTAGAGGCTTGGGCTGCCTTACTAGCCTGCTTAGCCACATCTGATGTGACATTTGCAAGAACAGTATCTCCAATGGCACGAGCAGTATAGTTAGCTAAGAAGTAAGCTGAAATTAGTGCTGGAATTGCAATCATAACTGCTTCTGTAATAAATTGTCCTAGAATACTTGCTTGTTTTAGACCAATGGAAAGGAAAATTCCAACCTCTTTACGACGGGCGTTAATCCATAGTGTCAGTAAGAGAGCCAGTAGAAGAACAGAGAAGCTCAAGCTACCCCAGAAGAGAAGATTAGCCATCTTGTACATACCTGAGATAGATTGTTCGAGGGCAGGATAGTTAGATGAACTCTTAATCAAGCTATACATTTTCCAGTTGATGCCGTTGATCGACCCTAGTTCTTGCATAACAGTATCTAGGTTCTTATCTCCAGCTACAAAGAAGGTAGCATCTCCATAGATAGCTGTATCTTCTGTATAACCATAGAGCTGGGCAGCTGTGTGAATATCTGTGATAGCTGTATTCTCATAAAGTTCTTGTGAGTAGGTTACAGCAGATTTGTTATGTCCATCAAAAAGTCCTTTGATGGTTACTTCTACTGTTTCCTTTGCTCCTTTTTCATTATCGGCATCGTAGATATTGGAGTTGAGTGTTACCTTGTCTCCCACCTTCCAACCATGCTTTTCTGCCAGGTCTTTATGCATTAGAATCTGGTACTTGTCGTCGTTTGTTAAATGCTCACCTTCGACCAGTTTGTAAGAACCTGATACAAACTTGTCTTCTTTAGAAGAGTCATTGACACCCGTTATCATCAAGCTACTTCCAAAACGTTGAGCTCGATCTGGCGTTAGATTTTTCTTGGTTTCAGGTGTCTCAATCAGTTCATAGCCTGTCAAATCACCGATAGCGTTGATACGTTTGATGTAGGATTCGATGGCCTTATTTTCAGTAATTTTTTTAATATCCTCACCCTTTATATTCCCTGCACCACGTGGAGTTCCTTGGTTGACCCTACGGTTGATTTGCATGGAGAAACTATTGGTGATATTTTTAAAGGTTTCTTGAGAAGCCTTGGCTGTCGCACCCTTGATAGACAAGCCGACCAAACTCAAACTAGCCATCAAGAGAATGATAAGAAAGATCACAATAGACTTAAAAAATTTTCTTGTGACATAGGCAAATGCGTTGTGTAACATAAGATTCCTTTCTAGATTTACTTCAGTTTTTAATATGTTTAAAAGTTTTAGTTACTATTTTTTCTTGTTTCAGTCAGTTTCTTATCCTTCAATTCAAGTGTAATATCTGACGCCTGTGCTACTTCCTTGCTGTGGGTCACAACGATCACACACTTGCCTGTTTTCTCAGCGAGAGATTTGAGCAAATCGATGATATCCCCAGCAGTCTTAGGATCTAGGTTTCCTGTTGGTTCATCTGCTAAAATCACTGGCGCCTCAGATACAAGACTACGAGCAATGGCAACCCGTTGTTGCTGTCCACCTGATAATTGGAGAACATTCCGCTTGATCTGACTTTCATCTAAACCAAGTTCAAGAAGGGTATCTTTGCCAGCTTTTTTATTAACCAAGCGGATATTTTCCAATGGAGAAAGATAATCAATCAAGTTATAGTTTTGGAAAACCAAAGAAATATGGTGCATTCGGTGATAAGAATATCCTTGTTCACGAATATCCTTGCCTTCGAATAAGATAGCACCTTCGACTGGGCTATCAAGTCCTGCTAATAGAGATAAGAGTGTCGATTTCCCAGCTCCTGATTCACCAATGATACTATAAAACTTGCCAGGTTCAAAATCATAATTGATTTTATATAAGACTGCTTCTGCAGTGTTCTTGTAACGATAAGTAAGATCTTGTAATTGTAGTAAAGTCATAATTTCTCCTTTATTAACTGATGGATGATAAAATTTCTTTCGGTGATTTTCTAAATAAAAATAGGAAACAAAGTGCAACTGACAAGCAGCTAATGATAAGTAGGAAGATATAAGATTCTCCAAATGATAGAAGACTTGTTGAAAGACTCGTTGCTTTTGCTAGAGTATCTTGTAGTGCAGCTTGGTCGCCACTTGCTAGTACAGTCTTCAAGAGATAGGAAGTAATGGCATTCCCAGCCACAAATGCCGGCAGAATAGATGCCAATGAAACTAGGATAACTTCTAGGCAGAATTGGCTAAAGATTGCTCCTTTTCCCTTACCTAGTGCCAATAAAATACCAACCTCGTAGACCCGCTCTCGTAACCAAAGTGACAAGACCAAGACCAGCGCTCCTACCCCAGCAATCATAATGCCATAGAGGAAAATCTGTAGGAAGGTTTGGAAGGTCGAAACTGAATCCTTGATTTGTTCAAAAGCCTTATTTCCCTTTTCGACTTGATAACCTTTCGTTTCAAGAGATAACTTTTCAACCTCTTGAATGATACTATCCATATCTTTTGGATTTTCTAGATAGAAACGAGCGGCAGTAACTTGAGCTTCCTTATTTCCAAGAAGAGTTTGGCTACTTTCGTAGTCTGTATAGACCGTGTTTTCACTAAAGTCTGATGAGAGACCGGTAAATTTCTCTTGCTTCCGACCTGAGAAAGTACCTACGATTTCATAATCTAGCCTTTGTCCACTACTTCCTTCAACTTGACCAGGATTTAAACTAATCTTATCCCCAAGTTTTAAGTTATTCTTCTTAGCTAATTCTTCATGGACTAAGATTTTCTGACTATCTCCTTTTTCTAGGTGTCTTCCTTCTTTAAGGGTAAAGGCAGAACTTGTAAAAGAAACATCCTTGGAAGAGTCTCCTAATGCAATCAAACTGATAAGATTTTTTTCAGCCTCTGTCAAATCATCCCTTTGGATACTTTGCTCTCCAGTGACGACTTCTTTGTCAGTCAACTTAGCTATTGTTTCAAGCTCTGGAGAAATCTCCTCAAGACCCTTTATCTTTTTAAGGTCATCTAGTTGAGACAGTTGAAAGGTCTGATCTGCTTCTATTCTTTTAATAGAAAAAGATGTATTCAATGAGCGATAGAGATTATTTTCTACTGTTTTGTTGGACTTCATAAGCGTCAGACAAGCCGATATTCCAGCCAATAAGACAAATAGAATCAAGAATAAAATGAGACTTCTCAGTCGTTTTCTGCTGACGTAAGCCCAAGCTCTTTGAGTGGGATTCATATAGCACCTCCATATTTGTAAAACCATTATAATATTCAAATATGAAATGTTTATGAAATCGAAAAAAAAGAGCAAAATCTTTGCCCTTGTTTATATAAAAATAAAGAGCTAGCCGAAGCTAACTCTTTTCCTATGCGGAGAGAGGGACTTGAACCCTCACGACCTAAAGCGGTCACAGGATCCTTAGTCCTGCGCGTCTGCCAATTCCGCCATCCCCGCGTCGATTACTTTACTAGTATATCAACTTTCAAAAACTTTGTCAACACTTTTTTCAGATTTTTTTCAGTTTTTTTGAATACATTATTCTTTGATTTCAACTAGATTTTCATCAAGGAGTTTCGCTCCTAATGTATTCTTAAAATGTCCAAGTGCAAACTGGTGGTTTTCAGGCCAAATGGATGCGACTGCTGGCTTGACAACTTCTATCTGATACCCAAGATTATAGGCATCAATAGCCGTATGCAATACACAGATATCTGTCAGAACACCTGTTAAGATAACTGTATCCACGCGACGCTCTCTCAGACGGATATCCAAATCTGTGCCAGAAAAAGCCGAATAGTGACGTTTGTCCATCCAGAAAACACGACTATCCTGGGCCTGTTCCTGATAAAATTCAGCTAACTTACCATATAGATTACGCCCGCTAGTCCCAATCAGATTATGAGGGGGAAATAGTTTACTTTCTGGATGAAAGACATCATTTTCCTCATGAGCGTCAATGGTAAAGAAAATATAATCTCCACGGTCAAATGCTAATCTAGTTACCTGATTGATTGCTTCTGATATCGCTTGAGCAGGAGCTCCTGCTGTCAATTTTCCATGATCCGCTACAAAATCTTCTGTGTAGTCAATCGAAATTAAAGCCTTAGCCATTAATAGTCCCTCTTTTTCACTTCTTCAAAAATATCTGGGATTAAAACTTTTAGATAAGTTCCCTTCATACCCAATGAACGACTTTCAATAATTCCTGCTGATTCGAGTTTTCGAAGGGCATTGACAATCACAGAGCGCGTAATACCGATACGGTCTGCAATGACTGATGCAGTTAATTGTCCTTCATTGCCATTCAATTCACCCAAAATAGCTGATACTGCTCGTAACTCAGAGTAAGAAAGAGTATTGACTGCCATTGTTACGGCTGTACGACGACGGATATTTTTCTCGTCTTCTTCACGTTGAAAGTTCAAAAGCTGGATACCAACCACCGTACTAGCAATCTCAACAAGAATCAAATCCTCATCTTCGAATTTCTTATCATTACGCCAGATAATCAAAGATCCCAAACGAATCCCAGAAACATGGATTGGAGCAATAGTTGTTAAACCATCTGGGAAGTCTGAGCGACTTTCAATTGGGAAAATAGTCAAATCATGTTCCACAGGGAGGTTGGCCTCCGTATCGTAGATCATATTTGCCCCTTGGATATAGTCCTCAGGGAAAATCTTTGTTTGGAAGAACTGCTCTACACGATCGGTGTTTGTTTTATAGCGCATAAAGTAGCCCAACAAACGCCCCTTACTGTTAACAATACAAGCGTTGCAATCAATAATATCCGCTAATTGGCGTGTGATGGCATTATATGGAAGATCATCTTGTAATTTCTCCTCCGCACGCTTCAGGATAGACGTAATTTTTCTCGTTTTTTCTAATAAATGTGCCATTTTTCACCTCGTATTCAATCGCTTCGATTATATCATAAAATGGCCATTATTTCAATAATTATCTGAAAATTGTTTATTGAATTGCAATTCTCTTACATTTGCAATTTTTTATATTTTTTTCAATTTTCTTGTTGACAGGTTCCTAAATTTTTGATAATATAATATTATAAGATATCAAATATATAAATCTATTTTCTCGTATTAAACTTTTCTTGACTCTCGGTCTCCTTATATATTAAAAGCGATCCACCTCAGTGAACCGCTTTTTTTATTATTTATCGCCCTTGTTACGGATTACAAAACCAGTTTTCTTCTCGCTTGAAGTATTGCGTGGTTTTTTATTATCCTTACGGTAACGTTTTTCCTTCTCAAAGCGGTCGTTTTTGCGACCACCTTTTTTGAAATCATCTCGACGTTCACCACGACGATTGTCGCGACGGCGATCACGATCTCGACGATCCTCACCACGACGTCCTCCCTTGCCTTTACCACCGAAGCCATTACCTGATGGTTTAAATGGCAGTGGTTTCTCACGCGCAATTTCAACTTCTGGAAGACTATCTGGATCCTGAACTGTCAAACTTAGGATGTACATTGCCAATTCTTCTGGGCTGAATTCAGCTGCCAATTTACGGGCATCTTTTGCGAATTTATCAAAGTTACCACGAACAGTCTCATCGGCAAAGTCACGTTCAATTTTCTTAAGTGCAACATGCTTTTTAGCTTGGAAAGCTTCTTCTGCTGTCGCAGGTTTCAAGCCCTTCATGCGTTTCTTGGTCAAGTTTTCGATGATTTGGAGGTAGCCCATCTCATTTGGTGCTACGAAAGTAATCGATTGACCTGACTTCCCAGCACGACCTGTACGACCAATACGGTGAACATAGCTCTCTGGATCTTGTGGAATGTCGTAGTTATAGACATGAGTCACACCTGAGATATCCAAACCACGTGCTGCAACGTCTGTAGCTACTAGGACATCAAGGTTACCATTTTTAAAATCACGAAGGACACGAAGACGTTTGTTTTGGTCAAGGTCTCCATGAATCCCTTCTGCACGGAAGCCACGGATTTTAAGTCCACGAGTCAATTCATCCACACGACGTTTGGTACGACCAAAGACAATAGACAACTCAGGTTGTTCAACATCCATAAGACGAGTCATGGTGTCAAATTTTTCTTGTTCCTTGACACGGATATAGTACTGATCAACTAGTTCAGTTGTCAACTCTTTAGCCGCAATCTTCACATGCTCAGGTTCTTTCATGAACTGAACCCCGATACGTTTGATAGCTTCAGGCATAGTTGCTGAAAAGAGCAAGGTTTGACGATTTTCTGGGACACGAGAGATAATGGCTTCGATGTCTTCAAGGAAGCCCATGTTAAGCATTTCGTCCGCTTCATCAAGAATAAGAGTTTCAATATCTTGCAATTTCAAGGACTTGCGTTTGATCAAATCTAGGAGACGACCTGGTGTTCCAACTACGATATGAGCACCTGATTTAAGAGCCTTGATTTGTTTTTCGATACTTGAACCACCATAAACAGAACGGACTTTTACACCCTTGCTTCGACCAAAGCGGAAGAGTTCTTCCTGACTTTGCACAGCTAGTTCTCGGGTTGGTGCAATGACCAAAGCTTGAATGGTTGCTTCTTCTGTACGAATTTTTTCAAGGGTTGGCAAGCCAAAGGCAGCAGTTTTTCCTGTACCAGTTTGGGCTTGTCCGATAACATCTTTTCCTTCAAGAGCCAAAGGAATGGTTTGCTCTTGGATAGGACTTGCTTCTACAAATCCTGCTTTTTCAATTTCTGCCAATAAATCAGCAGAAAGATTAAATTCATTAAATTTCACGTTATTCTTCTTTCTAAAGATGGTGCGAAGCCATCCTATAGCGCTTAGTTTATACTTTTCTTGTCATGACGTACTTTCATATCTTTTATGAAAGACCGTGTTGCTTCTTTTCCACTAAAGAAAAGTACTGCTTTTTTGCAACTTATCTAGTATAACACAAGAGAGGGTCAAAAGATAGTCTAACCTCCTGATTAAATCATGTAAACGATTTTTCTATCGATTTGCTTCACTCAAAAAGTATTTGTTAGAGCATTCGGTTCCTGAAATGATTTTCCGTAGCAGATTTGTGCAAAAGTTTTTTTCTTATGCTAGAATGAAATTCGAACAGGAGGAATAAAAATGTTAACATACGATTTAATTGTCATTGGTTTTGGTAAGGCAGGTAAAACGCTTGCTGGAAAACTAGCTTCAGCTGGTAAAAAGGTTGCCCTTATCGAACGTAGTAAGGCGATGTACGGCGGTACTTGTATCAATATCGGTTGTATCCCAACTAAAACCTTGTTAGTTGCTGCTGAAAAAGACTTGTCATTTGATCAAGTCATGGCTACTAAAAATACGGTTACTACACGCCTCAATGGTAAAAACTATGCGACTGTTGCTGGTACAGGCGTCGATATCTTTGATGCGGAAGCTCACTTCCTTTCAAATAAAGTCATCGAAATCCAAGCTGGTGAGGAAAAACAAGAATTGACTGCTGAAACTATCGTCATCAACACTGGTGCTATTTCAAACGTCTTGCCAATTCCAGGACTTGCTACAAGCAAAAACGTCTTTGACTCAACAGGTATCCAAAACTTAGACAAATTACCAGAAAAACTTGGAATTCTTGGTGGTGGTAATATTGGTCTTGAATTTGCTGGTCTTTTCAACAAACTTGGAAGTAAGGTAACAGTCCTAGATGCTCTGGATACTTTCTTGCCTCGTGCTGAACCTTCTATCGCAGCTCTTGCTAAACAATACATGGAAGAAGACGGCATTGAACTCCTTCAAAATATCCATACTACTGAAATCAAAAACGATGGTGACCAAGTTCTTGTCGTGACAGAGAATGAAACCTACCGTTTCGATGCCCTTCTCTACGCAACTGGACGTAAACCAAATGTAGAACCACTTCAACTTGAAAATACAGATATTGAACTAACTGAACGTGGTGCGATTAAGGTGGACAAACACTGTCAAACAAACGTTCCTGGTGTCTTTGCAGTTGGAGATGTCAACGGTGGACTTCAATTTACCTACATTTCACTTGATGACTTCCGTGTTGTATACAGCTACCTCGCTGGTGATGGCAGCTACACCCTTGAGGACCGTCTCAATGTGCCAAACACTATGTTCATCACACCAGCACTTTCACAAGTTGGTTTGACCGAAAGCCAAGCTGCTGAATTGAAACTTCCATATGCTGTTAAGGAAATCCCTGTCGCTGCTATGCCTCGTGGTCATGTAAATGGTGACCTTCGTGGAGCTTTCAAAGCAGTTGTCAACACTGAAACCAAAGAAATTCTCGGTGCAACTATCTTCTCTGAAGGTTCTCAAGAAATCATCAATATCATTACTGTTGCTATGGACAACAAGATTCCTTACACTTACTTCACAAAACAAATCTTCACTCACCCAACCTTGGCTGAAAACTTGAATGACTTGTTTGCGATTTAGTTTTATCAAGCAGCCCTCCTTGGGCTGTTTTTCTTTTTCTAAAATCTCAAATCTGTCTTTTTCAGCTTTTATGATATAATAGAAACATGAAATTAGAAACTACTTTTGGGCTCATTGCTGGACGTTCTTCTCACTTTATTTTGAGTCGTCTCGGACGTGGAAGTACGCTCCCAGGGAAACTTGCCCTCCAATTTGATAAAGACATTTTACAACATTTAGCGAAGAACTACGAGATTGTCGTAGTTACTGGTACCAATGGAAAAACCCTGACAACCGCCCTCACTGTCGGTATTTTAAACGAAGTCTATGGTCAAGTTCTGACCAATCCTAGTGGTGCCAATATGATTACAGGGATTACCACCACCTTCTTGACAGCCAAATCTTCTAAAACAGGCAAGAACATCGCTGTCCTTGAAATCGATGAAGCTAGTCTCTCTCGTATCTGTGACTACATCCAGCCAAGTCTCTTCGTCATCACTAATATCTTCCGCGACCAAATGGATCGCTTCGGTGAAATTTATACGACCTATAACATGATTTTGGATGCTATTCGGAAAGTTCCTACTGCTACTGTCCTTCTCAACGGTGATAGTCCACTTTTTTACAAGCGCTCTTTCCCAAATCCTGTTCAGTATTTTGGTTTTGACTTGGAAAAAGGACCAGCACAACTAGCTCACTACAACACGGAGGGAATCCTCTGTCCTGAATGTCATAGCATTCTTAAGTACGAGCTCAATACCTATGCCAACTTGGGTGCCTACATCTGCGAAAACTGTGGATGTAAACGTCCTGATTTGGACTACCGTCTGACAGAATTGGTGGAATTGACTAACAATCGTTCTCGCTTTGTTATTGACGGACAGGAATACGGTATTCAAATCGGTGGACTCTACAACATCTATAATGCTCTGGCTGCAGTTGCTATCGCCCGTTACCTCGGAGCTGATTCTCAACTGATCAAACAAGGTTTTGACAAGAGTCGTGCAGTTTTTGGACGACAAGAAACCTTCCATATCGGTGACAAGGAATGCACACTGGTTCTCATCAAGAATCCTGTCGGTGCTACACAAGCTATTGAAATGATTAAGCTAGCTCCTTACCCATTTAGTCTATCTGTTCTTCTCAATGCTAACTATGCTGACGGTATTGATACCAGCTGGATCTGGGATGCGGATTTTGAACAGATAACTGACATGGATATCCCAGAAATCAACGCCGGTGGCGTTCGTCATTCTGAAATCGCTCGTCGTCTTCGAGTAACTGGTTATCCAGCTGATAAAATCACTGAAACAAGTAGTCTGGAACAAGTTCTTAAAACGATTGAAGCCCAAGACTGCAAACATGCTTATATCCTTGCGACTTATACTGCTATGCTGGAATTCCGAGAACTACTAGCCAATCGTCAGCTTGTTAGAAAGGAGATGAACTAATGGTTTATACTTCACTTTCCTCAAAAGACGGCAACTATCCTTACCAGCTAAATATCGCCCACCTCTATGGTAACCTCATGAATACCTACGGAGATAACGGGAATATCCTTATGCTCAAGTATGTAGCTGAAAAGCTGGGTGCTCATGTTACAGTTGACATCGTTTCTCTCCACGATGATTTCGATGAAAATCACTACGACATCGCCTTTTTCGGCGGTGGTCAAGACTTTGAACAAAGCATCATTGCTGGTGATTTGCCTGCTAAAAAAGAAAGCATTGGCAACTTTATCCAAAATGATGGTGTCGTCCTAGCTATCTGTGGCGGTTTCCAATTACTGGGTCAATACTATATCGAAGCTTCTGGAAGACGTATCGAAGGTCTAGGTGTCATGGGACACTACACACTCAACCAAACCAACAACCGCTTTATCGGTGACATTAAAATTCATAATGAAGAATTCGATGAAACCTATTATGGTTTTGAAAATCATCAAGGCCGTACCTTCCTCTCAGATGACCAAAAACCGCTCGGTCAGGTTGTTTACGGAAATGGAAATAATGAAGAAAAAATCGGTGAAGGTGTTCACTATAGAAATGTTTTCGGTTCTTATTTCCACGGACCTATTTTATCCCGTAATGCAAACTTAGCCTATCGCTTAGTAACCCTTGCCCTCAAAAAGAAATACGGTCAGGATCTTGTCCTTCCGGCTTACGAGGACATTCTCAATCAAGAAGTCGCTGAAGAATACAGCGATGTGAAAAGTAAGGCAGAATTCAACTAAACTTCCTATTCCAGCATGCCATCGGCTGTTGGAATTTTTTTAAGCTCTTTTCCCCTTCTCCCTTGCATTTTCTACTATTTTTTGCAAAAATAGAGGGGTAGAAAGAAGGTAACATATGTCTAAATTACAACAAATCTTAACTTATCTTGAATCAGAAAAGCTAGACGTCGCTGTCGTATCTGACCCCGTCACTATCAATTACCTCACTGGCTTTTACAGTGATCCACACGAACGTCAAATGTTCCTTTTTGTCCTTGCAGATCAGGAACCGCTTCTCTTCGTTCCAGCCCTTGAGGTTGAACGTGCGACTAGCACTGTCTCTTTCCCAGTAGTTGGCTACGTGGACTCTGAAAACCCTTGGAAGAAAATCCTAAATGCCTTGCCACAGCTTGATTTCAAACGTGTAGCAGTTGAGTTTGACAATCTCATCTTGACTAAATACCACGGTTTGAAAACTGTCTTTGAAAGTGCTGAGTTTGATAACTTGACTCCATTGATCCAACGTATGCGCTTGATTAAATCAGCAGACGAAGTGCAAAAGATGATGGTTGCAGGTGTTTACGCCGACAAGTCTGTTAAAGTTGGTTTTGACAATATCTCTCTTGATAATACGGAAACTGATATCATTGCGCAAATCGACTTTGCTATGAAACGTGAAGGCTACGAAATGAGCTTTGATACTATGGTCTTGACAGGAGATAACGCTGCAAATCCGCATGGTATCCCTGGAGCTAACAAGATTGAAAAAGATGCCCTTCTCCTCTTTGACCTCGGTGTAATGGTCAATGGTTATGCATCAGATATGACTCGTACAGTCGCTGTTGGTAAACCTGACCAATTCAAGAAAGATATCTACAACTTGACCCTCGAAGCCCAACAAGCTGCCCTTGACTTTATCAAACCTGGTGTAACAGCTCATGAGGTTGACCGTGCGGCTCGTGAGGTGATCGAAAAAGCTGGCTACGGTGAGTACTTCAACCACCGTCTCGGTCATGGTATCGGTATGGACGTCCACGAATTCCCTTCAATAATGGAAGGAAACGACATGGTTATCGAAGAGGGTATGTGCTTCTCTGTTGAACCTGGTATCTACATCCCTGGTAAAGTCGGTGTCCGTATCGAAGACTGCGGTGTTGTTACCAAGGATGGCTTTGACCTCTTTACAAGCACCAGCAAAGATTTGCTTTATTTTGATTAAAAAGTATATTTTAAAAAAAGATGGAAAAGAATAACTTTTCCATCTTATTTTTTGATTTGATAATAAATTTTATAGTCATTTAGTTTTAAAAAAGCGCTCTAAACATTCAAAGATATTTGGAACTTCCCTTAATAAATTTGTCAC
>NZ_JALDUI010000024.1:0-5752 GCF_023115445.1 Streptococcus sp. oral taxon 431
AAGAGCTTAAAGCTGAAATTCAATCCATTTTTATCGAACATAAGGGAAATTATGGTTATCGTCGGATTCATTTAGAACTAAGAAATCGTGGTTATCTGGTAAATCATAAAAGAGTTCAACGCTTGATGAAAGTACTCAATTTACAAGCTAAAATGCGACAGAAACGAAAATATTCTTCTCATAAAGGAGACGTTGGCAAGAAGGCAGAGAATCTCATTCAACGTCAATTTGAAGGCTCTAAAACAATGGAAAAGTGTTACACAGATGTGACAGAATTTGCCATTCCAGCAAGTACCCAAAAGCTTTACTTATCACCAGTTTTAGATGGCTTTAATAGCGAAATTATCGCCTATAATCTTTCAACTTCACCCAACTTAGAACAAGTAAAAACAATGTTGGAACAGGCATTCACAGAGAAGCACTACGAGAATACGATTCTCCATAGTGATCAAGGCTGGCAATATCAACACGATTCTTATCATCAGTTTCTAGAGGGTAAGGGAATTCAAGCATCCATGTCGCGTAAGGGTAACAGCCCAGACAATGGTATGATGGAGTCCTTCTTTGGGATTCTGAAATCGGAGATGTTTTATGGTTATGAGAAGTCATTTCAGTCGCTTAAGCAATTGGAACAAGCTATTGTAAACTATATTGATTATTACAACAACAAACGAATTAAGGTAAAACTAAAAGGACTCAGTCCTGTGCAATACAGAACTAAATCCTTTGAATAAATTAATTGTCTAACTTTTTGGGGTCAGTACACTTCAAGATCTGATAATATGCGTTTTTCTTTTTTATTCAACGTGGGTTGTTTGATTAGCAAAGGCGATAATGGCTTGCTTCAATTCATCTCCACTGAGAGTTCGGAACTCTTCAATTTTTTGATCGATGGCTTCTAGAGGCATGACATTAACCTTACCAACGAAAATCTTATCCATAACTTGGTTATCAACAAGTTCGGTTGATACCAAGAGTTCTTCGTAGAGTTTTTCACCTGGGCGGATTCCAACTTCAACGATTGGAATTTCGCTCTCAGTGTGTCCACTTAGAAGGACCATTTTCTTGGCCAAGTCATAAATCTTGACTGGTTTGCCCATATCAAGAATAAAGACTTCCCCATCTTTGGCATAAGCACCAGCATGGATAACCAGACGGCTAGCTTCTGGAATAGTCATAAAGTAACGGGTCATACGGAAGTCTGTCACCGTTACAGGCCCACCTTCAGCAATCTGACGTTCAAAGACTGGAATCACACTACCGCGGCTACCAAGAACATTCCCAAAACGAACCGCACAGTAGGTCGATTGGCTACGTTGGTTAAAGCCAGTGACAATCAACTCAGCCACGCGCTTGGTTGCCCCCATAACATTTGGTGGATTAACCGCCTTATCTGTCGAAATCATAACCATCTTAGGTACTTTGGCTTCATCAACAGCCTTAGCAACATTGTAGGTTCCACGAATATTGTTTTTGAAGGCTTCTTTTGGATTGCGCTCCATCATAGGAACGTGCTTGTGGGCAGCAGCATGATAAACAATAGCTGGCTTATACTGCTCAAAGACTTGTAACAAACGATCATAGTCTTGAATATCCGCAATCACAGGTACATAATCAATCCCTTGGAACTTGCGAATCAATTCATGATAAACAAGGTAGATTGAGTTTTCCCCATGACCGAGCAAGACAATGCGTTCAGGATTGAAACGACTAACTTGGCGACAGATTTCAGAACCGATTGAACCTCCAGCACCTGTGACTAAGATTGTCTTACCTGTAAGTTCTGCTCCCAGACGCGATTCGTCAAGACGAATTTCCTGACGGCCCAAAAGGTCTGTAATATCAATTTTTTGGAAGCCAGTACCTGCTTGGTGAAGTCCCTGAACAACTGTTTCAACCTTAGGCATCTTGTAACATTTGACACCCAGCTTATTACACATCTGCAAGATACGTTCATATTCTGACGGATCAAGTGACGGAATCGCAACGATAACACGCTCGATTTGATGGCGTTTGGCTAATTCGGGCAGATTGTCATAAGAGCCCAAAACAGGAATCCCACCAAGTTTTTGTCCCTTTTTCTTAGCATCCTTATCCAAAATACCGACCAGTTCTAATTCACTGGTTGGATGTTGGTAACTATCCATAAAGAGGGCTCCGCCATCACCAGCACCAATCAAGAAGGTCCGACGGTGTTCTCCATCGCCACTTCCTTTTTTGCGTCTAGAGTAGATTAACTGCCAAGTAATCCGTGGCAATAAAATCAAGAAGGTACTCAACAAGATAAAGAGAATGATGAAACGGATTGAAAAAAGTGGCAAGAAGGCATAGCAGATACTATATGACAAGACACTGCTAGCAGTCACGCCAAAAAAGATTTTCATAAAATCCGTAATCTTACTGTAACGGCTGATACTAGCATTCAACCCCCAAAATCCAATCATGATTTGATAGAAAAGGAAGGTCAAGCTAGTATAGATGACATAGTCCACAGGAGCTGGATTGATCAATCCATAAAACAAGATGTAAGAAACAATGATTGAGGAAATCATGCTGGCAGCATCAAAAACCCCCCAAAAGACTTGTTTTTGTTGTTTATTTAACACTTCAACCAGATCAATTACATAATCTGTCATTTTTTTATTCATGTGAATGGTATCCTCCTACACAAAATCACATTTTCTAGTAATTACTAGAGGTTTTTTTAACTGATTAGCTATTTACTTTTTCTCAATAGTTTTAAAAATATAAACTGTCGGACAAATCCTGGACATAGGGCAACGACAACTTGGATTAAGACACTTTTCAGATATTCGCCATAAGAAATCTGTCCACGCGCGTGCATTCTTTGACGTGCTTGGCGATAGAGTTTGAGATAGCGAAGGCCACCACGGCGTTCAAACATCCCCGCTCCCACGCGCACCTTACAAAGGATTTGATCCACATTTCCAGTCCGAGCTCCAGCGCTAATCATATTAAGCCAGAGAAGATCATCTTCCATATAAAGCCCATCTTCGTAGTTACCCGCCTTGAGAACCATCTCTTTTTTGAACATAACCGTCATGTGATTAAAGGCACTTCTCATACGTTGGTAAGCAATGATATCCTCATGCTTAATTGGTACACGACGGTAAGACACAATCTCGTCAGGTTGGTCGATAAATTCTGCGATATGACCACCCAGCAAGTCCAAGTTTTCCTTTTCCATCAAGTCAAACTGTTGTTCAAAACGATCTTCAACAGCGATATCGTCAGTATCCATACGGGCAATGACATCATACTGACACTGCAAAACACCATACTGTAGTGCCAAGCCCAGGCCACGGTTTTGCTCCAGTGGACAACGTTTGATTGGAATACTTGACTGTGCTACCAATTTTTCCAACACTTGATATAGTTCAGGTGTCAGTGAACCGTCTTCAACGATAACCACTTCACTAGGTTTGAGCGTTTGATGTAAGATACTTTTTACAGCCTCTTCTAAAAAGACAGGATTTTCTTTGATGTAGACTGACATCAAGACGCTAAATTTCCTATTTTCAGACACAGTTTTTCTCCAATGTATATATTTTCTTTCACTATATTTTATCACAAATTTCCTGACTTTCCTATTTTTATTTGAATCCCAGAAAAAAACTAGTAAATCTCTCCTTCTTTTTACCCATGATTTCGCTCAACTAAGGAGCGGAGTTTCTCACACCATCTTGACATCTATGGGAAAAAGCCTTAAAATAAGCTGTTATCAAAATCAGTTTATTGAGGTTCACATGAAAAAACGATCACTCTTTTTTATTCTAGGAATTATCTTAATCGGAGCGGTCTTAAGAGCTCCTTTTACGGCCTTACCAACTGTTTTGGGAGATATTGCTCAAGGTTTAGGAGTTGAGGTCAGTTCACTTGGGGTTTTGACCAGCCTTCCTCTCTTGATGTTTGCTCTTTTCTCCTCTTTTGCGACGCGTTTGGCTCAAAAGATTGGACTCGAGCACCTTTTTACATACAGCCTCCTCATCTTAACCATCGGTTCAGTGATTCGTATCTTCAATCTTCCCCTTCTCTATCTGGGAACCTTACTCATCGGAGCAAGTGTCGCTATTTTTAACGTACTTCTTCCTAGTATGATTCAAGCAAACTACCCACAAAAGATTAGCTTCCTGACAACGGTTTATGTGACGACTATGGGAATCGCGACAGCACTAGCTTCCTACCTCTCTGTACCCATTACTCAGGCAACATCTTGGAAGGGGCTGATTCTCTGCCTGTCCATGGTCTGCCTGCTAACCTTATTGGTCTGGTTTCCTAACCATGGCCACAATCATTTCCTAGAAGGGCATGAAGAGAAAAAAGAAAAAGAGAATATCCTAAAAAGCAAGCAAGTTTGGGCTATTATTGTCTTCGGTGGGTTGCAGTCCCTGCTCTTCTATACCAGCATGACCTGGTTGCCAACCATGGCCATCAGTGCAGGGCTAGCTCATACGGATGCCGGACTTCTGGCTTCTATCTTTTCTCTAATTAGCATTCCCTTCTCCATGACCATTCCAAGTTTAACGACGCGTTTGTCAAATCGTCACCGTCAATTCATGTTAACAATCATCTCTCTGGCTGGTATGTTAGGAATTGCCATGCTTCTATACCCGAGCAACAGTTTCTTGTATTGGTTGGTTGCCCATCTCTTGATTGGTACTGCCTGTAGCGCTCTTTTCCCTTATCTCATGGTTTGCTTCTCCATCAAAACCAGCTCTCCTGAAAAGACGGCTCAATTATCTGGACTTGCCCAGACCGGTGGTTACATTCTAGCGGCCTTTGGACCAACTCTCTTTGGTTACAGTTTTAACATGTTCCAGTCTTGGGTTCCAGCGGTACTGATTCTTCTAGTAATTGATATCATCATGACAATCGCCCTCTTTATGGTGGATCGAGCGGATAAAATCCTCTAAAAAATTTTAGAATTTACTACAATAAACTCACTTTTCAAGCCAGACTGAGTCTGGTTTTTTTGTATGAGTATATGTTTAAAAAGTATCATACATATACTAGGAGAAAAACGTGATTTTTGATATAATAAAATATGTAGAAACTAATTATGAAACGAAAAGGCAGATTAGTTTTAACTAGCAATAATTACTATTTCAAAGTGAGGGCATAGTATGGATGAACAGAAATACAATTTGGAACAAAGTATAGCAGAGTTAGGTAAGCTCCTTGACTTATCAGCTAAGGAAACAGATCAAGATACCTGTGAAACTCTAGCTGAAAAAGCAAAAATAATTTATGAGGGACATCCTGAATCAGAAGACATTGGTTTAGGTTATGCTATGATTCTTTTCAATTTATCGGTTGAACAAGTGAATGTTGAGGACCGTTTGAACACTGCTAATTCTGTCAAAGAAATTTTTGATCGCTTCAAACAATCTGAAGACATTGCTTTACAATATGCTAAGACTTTAGTCAATTTGTCAGCTAAACAAGAAAATGTTGAGGAGAGTTTGAACACTGCTAATTCTGTCAAAGAAATTTTTGATCGCTTCAAACAGTCTGAAGACATTGCTTTACAATATGCTATGGCTCTTTTCAATTTGTCGGTTGAACAAGTAAATGTCGAGGACCGTTTGAACACTGCTAATTCTGTCAAAGAAATTTTTGATCGCTTCAAACAGTCTGAAGACATTGCCTTACGTTATGCTAAGACTTTAGTCAATTTGTCAGCTAAACAAGAAAATGTTGAGGAGAGTTTGAACACTGCTAATTCTGTCAA
>NZ_JALDUI010000024.1:5852-11672 GCF_023115445.1 Streptococcus sp. oral taxon 431
ACTGCTAATTCTGTCAAAGAAATTTTTGATCGCTTCAAACAGTCTGAAGACATTGCTTTACAATATGCTATGGCTCTAGCTAATTTTTCAAATCTGCAAGATGATATCGAGGATATAGTTAATAAACTATTAGATATCTTAAAAAATGTTTCTAGCGTTGAGATATTTAATATTCTAGTGGATATGTTACAAAACAATCATGATATAGAATTTGATACAGATAAGATTCCAACTACTAGTCTCACAAAAGTTTTAGATAAGCTGTGTTTAAATTCTAATATTGATACGGACAGAGAATTACTAATTCGTGCTTTAAACCTTAAACTTACTTCAGGCCGTAGACTAGTTGTAAATACCAAATACGATATTTTAAATGATTGGATTGAATACTATAAAGATGTTGAAGATAAAGATAAACTCAATCAACTAATAGATATCTATAGGATCGTTCAAGAAATCAAATTTAAACTTGGTTTGAAAGAAGATAATAAGAAGCTTCAATTTGGTCATTACACTAAAGGGGCTACTCTACAAGTTATATTAAAACAAGAGGAAAACGAAGAGAAGGAAGAGAAGGAAGAGAAGAAAGAGAAGAAAGAGAAGGAAGAGAAGGAAGAGAAGGAAGAGAAGAAAGAGAAGGAAGAGAAGGAAGAGAAGAAAGAGAAGAAAGAGAAGGAAGAGAAGAAACATATTTTTTCCGTTTCTGGAAAAACTCGCTTGTACAATGCTAGTTATATGAACGATCCCGAAGAAGGGTTGGTTATCGAAAAAGTGTTGAAATCTAATAAAGAAGGAAAAATTTCATCCTACTTTGAGAAACGAGATATTTTAGATCCTAGCTCATGGTTTTTAATGAGTTTTACCAGTAAGACCGATGACTTGGCCATGTGGTCCCAGTACGGTGATGACGCTCAAGGTGTTTGTCTTGTACTTAAGGAAGATGATTTTTCAAGATTCACTTCTTTCAATGATGTGTCATGGCGTAAAGAAACTCTACTACTAGAATCTGAAAATAAGAGTGAAGTTGCAATATCTGAATTAAGTAGTGATTTCAAAAGTTCTCCGAATAAATTAGAGAATAATGATTCAAGTAATTCTATCAATAGAGATGAAACCCAACTAAAATCTGAGAAAAAAGACAATGTTTCTAAAGGAAACATTGATTATCTATATAGAATAGCCTATATAGGTAAAGATTTTAAACTCGAGAAATCCGAACTCTTCGATGATGATGAGATAAACAAATTAGATGAATCTGTAAATCATTTAAAACAAAAATTGGAAGAAAATTTGGATGAGAGTGATCCCTTTTATAAAAATGCTATCTCTAAATGTATCGAAGAAATTCGTTACTTATTTAAATCTGTAGATTACAAATATGAAAACGAACTTCGTATCTTACGCTATGCTAATCTAGACCCAAGTAACGATAAAATAAAAATTGATAAAGAATCTGGAATTGGTAAACTTTATGTAGAACGGGAAAACCCAATTCAAATTGAGAAGGTAATTTTTGGTCCTAAGTTTCCAAACCCTGAATATGTAACACCTTTACTAAAACTATTGGATAATGATATCAAATATAAAAAATCTACAATAAAATTCAGATAATATTCTCACAAATATCCTCTAATCTTCTAGTTTTCACTAGAAGATTTTTTATATATAAAAATTTTACACATATTGCTTGACAAGGCTTACATTTAGATGTATGATGTATGTGTAGAATAATTATATATAAAATTTTTACATACTAAAAAAGGAGGTGCCCCATGTATTTTCCAACATCATCGGCCTTGATTGAATTTCTCATCTTGGCCATCCTAGAACAAGGGGATTCCTATGGTTATGAGATTAGTCAAACCATTAAACTCATTGCCAAAATCAAGGAATCTACCCTCTACCCCATCTTGAAAAAACTGGATACCAACCGCTATCTGACTACATACTCTCGCGAATACCAAGGTCGGATGCGCAAGTACTACTCCTTGACAGAAATCGGAGAGGAGCAACTCTTTGTCCTTCGAGAAGAATGGACACTCTACACTGACACTATCAATGGCATCATAGAAGGGAGCATTCGCCATGACAAGAACTGAATATTTGAATCAGCTTGAAGCCTATCTGATGAAGCTTCCTCAATCTGATCGCATTGAAGCCATGGATTACTTCAAAGAACTCTTTGATGATGCGGGTCCAGAAGGTGAGGAGGAGCTTATCGCTAGCCTGGGAAGTCCAAAAGAAGCTGCCCATGATGTCCTGACTACACTTCTTGATAAGAAAATCAACGAAGAAAATTCCAGCAAAAACGACCGTTATATTTTACGCATTGCTCTACTAGCCCTTCTTGCAGCTCCTATCGGAATTCCGGTCGGAATTGCTCTTCTCATGGCTATCATCGGCATTTTTATCGCTGCGGTTAGTGTACTTTTAGCCTTCTTTGCTGTATCAGTAGCTGGACTAATCCTAGGAGGCGTTCTCCTATTTGAAAGCTTCTACGTTCTGGCTGAATCTACATCTGCTTTTGTGCTGATTTTTGGAGGAGGTTTATTAGCGATTGGAGCTTCATCTCTAGTCTTACTAGCGACTTCCTATGTAGCACGTTTCTTTGGATTACTAGTCCTTCGACTTATCCAATGGATTCTTAATAGAGGAAAGAGAGGTGAAAGACATGCGTAAATGGACAAAAGGATTTCTTATCTTTGGTGTTGTTACCAGTATCATCGGTTTTTCAATGATGATCATCGGCATCCAAACAGACGGTGTCAGAAGCCTCCTTGCAATGTCACAAAAACCAGTATTTGAAAGTCGAATGGAAGAGCTCGTTTTTGACCAAGATATTGAAAATCTAAACATCTCACTGACAGAACATTCGCTCGTCATTAGAGAATCTAGCGATAACAAGATTCACATCCAGTATCACCCAACAATTTCTGAAAAAGAAAACCTCCAGCATTCTGTCAAGGACAAAACTCTTGAAATTTCTGACACCAAGTCAACTACACGTCCTTCTCTAGGTTCTAGTATCGAGGGTATTCTCTTTATCGTAAGCGGAGTCTCTAGCCGCAATGACGAGGTCGTTCTATCGCTGCCAAAAGGAAGAGAATTAAAAGATCTAACCGCCCAGATCGACCACGGTGTCCTTTCGATTGCCGATGTAAAACTCAGCAATGCCAAGATTCAGTCAAATGGCTTTCTTCTTCGTATCACTAATAGCGAAATAAAAAATAGCCAACTGACCACAACTGGAATTGTCAATGTATTTGAAACCAGTCTAACAGATAGTCGTATCCAAGCTGAACATGAACATATCTCTGCAGACGATATCCAAGTGCACGGTAAGGTAGAGCTAGAGGCAGAAAAAGATATGGTCATCAAGCTAACTAAAAAAGAACTTGAGAGAATTAATGTAGAACTTTCTTCTGACCATGGTTCCATCTATCATCGTAGTCGGGAAGGATATAATCCAAACGAGGAAAACCAGGAAGATGAAGAGTTCTCTAATCCTTACAAATCAGAGAAAAAAGATACACAAGATTTACTTGTCGCAAAAGCTGGTCAAGACATCAATCTACCAAAAGAGAATGTTCGCTCGCCTTCTTATAGACATCATGAATAAAAAGTTACTAATCAAAAAGGAGGTCCCATCATGACTCAAGAATGGTTTGAAAGTGCTGATTTCGAAAAAACAGCCAACAATGATAAAAAAGATAGCCCATCCGACTTAGTTCTCCTTGAAGAAGATTCAGAGACAAGAGAAGAGTCGCCAATAGTTGAGGAAAATCCTCAAGTTATTCCAGAAGATAAAGATGCTGATTTAGAAAAAGTAGAGACTGAAGAGCTCGCTGAAAAATCAGAAAAGATAGATAAGTCAGAAGAACCTGTTAAAGAAGTTTCTCAGACAAGCAAACCTTTAATCAGCAAATCTTTGGAAAGCCCATTTTTACCAGATCCTACACCTACAAAAACTGCAATCTTCAAAGAAGAATTGGCTGATTTTTGGAATTGGCTACTAGGTGCTCTGAAAGAGCCGACAGCTCGTTTTGATACAGATAAAAAACATAGTTATAATGCCTTTGCTCTCCTAACTATCTTTTCTACTACGAGTTTCCTCTTTACTGTTTACCATGCCAAACATAGCTACTACGGCCGCATGGCAAGTATCGATGCCAACTTCGTGGAACAATTCCCATCTCTCAATCTCTTTTCTATCTTCTCTATCTTAGTAGCGACAAGCCTCTTCTTCTTTTCAATCCTCATGGGTGGATTCGTAGTCAAACGCTTTGTCGATCAGGACAGCGATTGGACACTGGAAAGAGCCTTTCAAGAGTATGGCAGAATCTTCGCCCTTCCTATCCTACTGACAGGCGTCGCTAGCTTCTTTGCCTTCTTTAATGGCTTACGCTTTGCTGCTCTTCTCTGTCTCATTAGTATTGGTATGGTTCTACTTGGCAATCTCTATATCATTTCAAGACCTAGCAAAGATAGCTCAACTGATCCCTTCTATCGCCTGCTCTTGGCTGTCCTCGTCAACGGAAGCGTCCTATTTCTCTTCTTCCTAGCAGAAATGGCACTGGTTTTTGAATATTTACGAATCCTAGCTTTTATGTAAGATAAAGGTAGCGAGATAGAAAGATATTAGCTTTAGAGGATCATTACTATAAAATTTTAAAAACAAAAAAAGCGAACAAGACAGAATTCTGATAATCAGAAAACTAATCTTGTTCGCTTTTTAACTTTATAGAAACTTTTGTCACAGATTCCTTATTTATCTATTTGCTAAAGCTTCAAAATCCTCTCCTGAAACTGGTCCTACCTCTACTTGGTTGGCATCCAAATCCTGACAAAGTTCCTTTGGAAGAACTTCTAAAAAGGCTTGGTAATCCAGTCTAGCTACAGCTTCATAGTCTTCAGGCTTAGAACCATCTCCAGAGATTTTTACCAGGTCAATCTCCCAGACAAGCTCTTTTCCTACCAACTGCTCAACATAAGGCACAGGAACAACAGGACCTTTTGGCAAAATAGTCTTAACCCCCTGAGCCAAGTGATAGATGCCGTGGATCTTACCCTCACCATCTGGATAAAATTTCGCACTTGCAGGGTAGGCATCTGACTCTTGAACCTTTTTGACTAATGCTTCAAAACGTGCCAGTCCATCTTCTTCTAGGAAACTTTCTAAATCCTTCTTATCAAAGTAAATAGTTGATAGAATTCCTTGGCAAAAGGCCAAACGAGCAGCCTTATCAGCTAGATAGTTCTTAACCGTTTCTTGGAGATAGTTTTCCAAATCAAAGTCTGCCAAGCCTTCAACCGCTTCACCAACCTTGCTAGACAAAGCCCGCAAGAGCCCTTCTACAATCTCCCAGTCAGCTCTTGTAATCAGGTCAGGAATGATCACTTGATAGCCTTTTTGAGCATCTGCATAACGAACTTTAAAGAGAAATTGAGACTTGCCTACGATTCCACACTCGATATACTCAAGGCGATTGAGGGGTTGACGGAGGTAGACAGCATCATAACTATGTGACTCTAAGCCATCTACCAAGGCCAAGACTGACTTAGCTGTAAGAATCTCCTGTTGTCCTAAAATACTTTGTTTATTGGGAATAAAAAATGTTTTCACCATAAATGGTCTCCTTTGAAATCGTTTACATATAGTATACACCATTTTCCTGAAAGATGCAGAAACAAATTTAAGATTTTTTAGTCAAAAGCATAGAAAAACAGCCCTTTAGGACTGTTACAGAACGAAGACAAACGTCATTTTTGGTGTTTGTCTTTTTCTGTTTTCAAAAATATTTTGTCTCATCATCTGATATT
>NZ_JALDUI010000025.1:0-661 GCF_023115445.1 Streptococcus sp. oral taxon 431
AGCGAAAGACGCTTCAAACAATACATCAACTCCAACTACAGCAACAGTAGCGAAAGCTGATGATAAGACAGCTCCAGCAGCCCCAGTTGTGAACCCAGTTAAAGCAGGTGACACAGCAGTAACAGGTACAGCTGAAGCAGGTTCAACCGTCGAAGTCACTCTTCCAAATGGTGATAAAGTATCAGCTAAAGCTGACCAAGATGGCAACTTCAGTGTTCCAGTTAGCGGTTTGGAAGAAGGTAAGACAGTCTCAGTAACAGCGACAGATGACGCAGGTAACACATCAGATGCGACAACAGTAACCGTAGCGAAAGCCGATGATAAGACAGCACCAGCAGCCCCAGTTGTGAACGATGTTAAAGAAGGTGATAAAGCTGTTTCAGGAACAGCAGAACCAGGAACAATCGTTGAAATCACTCTTCCAAATAGTGAAACAGTTACTGTTACTACAAATGAAGCTGGTCTCTTCTATCTTCCAGTTATGGGCTTGAAAGCTGGTGATAAAGTGACTGCCGTAGCAAAAGATGCATCAGGCAATACATCAACTCCAACAGAGAAAACAGTTGGTAAAGGTGATGGTAAGGATGCGGATAATGTTAAAGTACCAGCTCTTACTCCAGTAGTAGATCCTAACAACTTGACAGATGCAGAAAAAGCTAAA
>NZ_JALDUI010000025.1:761-10952 GCF_023115445.1 Streptococcus sp. oral taxon 431
GTAGCTGAAGAAGTTAAGAAAGCTAACCCAACTGCGACAGATGTTAAAGTTAACAATGACGGATCAGTATCTGTAACTTACCCAGATGGATCAGTGGCGACATTAACACCAGTGAAGACAGTTAAAGAGTCTGAAGCAAATGGAGCTAAAGTACCAGCTCTTACTCCAGTAGTAGATCCTAACAACTTGACAGATGCAGAAAAAGCTAAAGTAGCTGAAGAAGTTAAGAAAGCTAACCCAACTGCGACAGATGTTAAAGTTAACAATGACGGATCAGTATCTGTAACCTTTGCGGACGGATCAGTAGCAACAATTGCAGCTAATAAAGTTGTTAAAGAAGCTACTAAAGAGTCATCTGCTCAAGCACCATCTAAGAAAGCAGGAGCGAAAGAATTGCCAAACACTGGTACTAAACAATCTAACGCTTCACTTGGACTAGCACTTCTTGCAGCAGTGACAGGAGGACTCCTTATCTCTAAAAAACGTAAGGAAGAAGAGTAAACCATTACTCGGATAAAGCAAATCTTAGAATCTTGATTCTATGAGATTGCTAGAAAAGAAGCTGGGTAAAAACTCACTTCTAAATATCAAAACAACGAGCATTTCCATAGTTGGAGATGCTCGTTGTTTCTTATTATTTTCATAAAAACTCTTGTGTATGAAATTGAAAATAATAGGAAGTTGAGAATGCTTGATAAACAGTATCCACTGATAAGAATCTTGTTAACGGTATGTAGCGTAAAATAATTTCAAGAGGCAAACAAAATCCTTGTTTATTGGAGGGAAATTCGATAAAATAGAAAGGATTTAATATTTTATTATAAAGGAAAAAGTTAAGTGATGAAACATCAATTTTACGGAGAAAAGCGCCAGCGTTTTTCTTTTAGAAAGTTATCAGTAGGTCTGATATCAGCGACTATTGGAAGCTTCTTTTTGGGTTCTGTAGTTGGGACTAGTACACAGCCTGTTGAAGCAGCAGAGTTACCAGCGAATCAAGCTGTTCAGATTCACTATAAGTATGTTATGGAATCAGAATTGACAGATACTGAAAAGGCGATGGTTGTTAAGGAACTTCCAAAATTTGTAGAGGAAAGTACAGATGCATACTACTTGGTTTATCGTCCTAAAAAAGAAGGAAGATTGATAGGAAACTTACCAAGTACTGGCTACTCTGGTATGTGGGAAGCAATCTTTGCAACAGCTGGTATTGTTCTTGCGGTCTTGGTAATTTCTAAGGGGAAAAACGGGAAAAGATATCTATCTTCGATTTTATTGGTGACTGGACTAGGATCCATTCTTCTTTCTCCTTCAATACTTGCAGTTACAAATATTGAGCTAGCTGCTTATAATCAGCTTTTAAATTTGGAGCTAGGAGAGCAACTACCTCAACCCTTGAACATTGAAGATTTTGAATACATTGGTTATCTGAAGAATCAGGCTATTTTGAAAAATTCTCTGGAGCAAGGTGAAGAATCTAAGCATAAAGCTAATCAGACTGTGAATCAATCAGTGGACGGTTCTGAAAATGACAAAGCGGTGGCAGTATCAAAAGCAGATAGTTCAGAGAAGTCGACAGATGAAAAACTGGAGCTTGTCAATGGAGCAAACCGAGTGCCGTCGGGAAGCTCAATTTATGATCGCTCTGAGTTACAATTATCTAGTCAAGATGAAAGTCAAACACAAGTCGTTGCTTATCAGACAGAATATCGCTATTCGGATAATCTTGTTAAGGGTCAAACAAAGACCATTCAGGTGGGTGTACCAGGGGAACGTACAGTGATTACTCGTCGTTACAGTGCTAATCAGAAGGTGATAAAATCTGAGTTGGTGTCTGATCAAGTGACAGTCCAACCTATTTCAGAGATTATTCTGGTGGGCACAGCAGAAAGTAATCAATTACTTAAAGAATCTCCTGTTCACGACTTGCCAGAGTACCCAGCTCCCGTTCATGAAGTTCCAGAATATACAGATTCAGTAGGGACGGTAGGTATAGAACCCGCCCTCGTTCACGAAGTCCCAGCCTACACAGAATCAGTAGGGACGGTAGGTACAGAACCTGTTCCGGTACATGACGTTCCCGAGTACACAGATTCAGTAGGTACATCTGGTGACGAACCAGCCCCTGTTCACGACGTTCCAGAATATACAGAATCAGTCGGCACAGCAGGCGACGCCCCAGCCCCCGTACATGACTTGCCGGAGTATACAGATCCAGTCGGCACAGCAGATACAGAATCCGCTCCCGTTCACGAATTGCCGGAGTATACATCCCCTGTCGGCACAGCAGGCGACAATCCCGCCCCGGTTTATGACTTACCAGAGTATACAGAACCAGTCGGCACAACTGGCGAAGAACCCGCCCTAGTTCACGATGTTCCCGAGTATACAGAAACAGTCGGCACATCTGGTGACGCACCCGCCCCAGTTCATGAATTACCAGAGTATACAGAAACAGTCGGCACAGCAGGCGACGCCCCAGCTCCGGTTCATGAGGTTCCCGAGTATACAGATCCAGTCGGCACGGCAGGTACAGAACCCGCCCCGGTTTATGACTTGCCAGAGTACACAGAACCTGTTGGTACAGCAGGCGACGAACCCGCTCCCGTTCATGAAGTTCCAGAGTACGCAGAACCAGTAGGCGCAGCAGGTGCAGAACCCGCTCCGGTTCACGAATTGCCAGAGTATACAGATTCGTTGGGCACAGCCGGTGAAGCTCCAGCTCCAGTTCATGATATTCCAGAATATACAGATCCTGTAGGCACAGCTGGTGAAGACTCAGCTCTGGTTCACGAACTGCCAGAGTACACAGATTCAGTCGGCACAGCAGGCGACGAACCCGCTCTGGTTCACGAATTGCCAGAGTATACAGATTCGTTGGGCACAGCTGGTGACGATCCATCCCCAGTTCACGAATTCCCAGAATATACAGATCCAGTCGGCACAGCTGGTACAGATCCATCCCCCGTTCATGAATTACCAGAGTACCCAGAATCAGTCGGCACAGTTGGTGACGAACCTGCCCCCGTTCATGAAGTCCCAGAATATACAGACCCAGTCGGCACAGCAGGTGCTGAACCAGCTCTAGTTCACGAAATCCCAGAATATACAGATTCAGTCGGCACAGCAGGCGACGATCCAGCCCTGGTTCATGAATTACCAGAGTATACAGAACCAGTCGGCACAGTGGGTGACGCACCCGCTCCAGTTTACGAAATTCCCGAGTATACAGAACCAGTCGGCACATCTGGTGTAGAGCCTACACCAGTTCATGAGGTTCCCGAGTACACAGACCCAGTCGGCACAGCAGGTGACGAACCTGCTCCGGTTCATGACTTGCCAGAGTATACAGACCCAGTCGGCACAGCAGGTGACGAACCCGCTCCAGTTCACGACGTTCCAGGTTACACAGATTCAGTAGGCACAGCAGGCGACGATCCAGCCCCTGTTCATGAATTACCAGAGTATACAGAATCAGTAGGCACAGCAGGCGACGGTCCAGCCTCAGTTTATGAATTACCAGAGTATACAGACCCAGTCGGCACAGCTGGCACAGAGCCTACACCAAGTTTTGACCTTCCTGAGTTAGAGCTTAGCTATGTAGATGAAACGAGAGTTGAAAAAGTAGCCTTTAAGATTGAGGAGCAGTATACTGATGAGTTGGTCAAGGATTCACGTATTGTAAGTGTTCCTGGAGTGGAAGGTGAGCGTACAATCAAAACTAGGGTCTACTATTCAAATAATCAAGAATTGGATCGTCTAGAATTATCTAATGAAGAAACCTTGCCACCAGTGACTCAGATTGTTAAGATTGGAACAGCAAGTCCGTTTATGATTCCAAATGATGCTCCAAAGGTTGAAGCATTGGATGAATTTGATTTAATTCCTCTCTACAATCTATTGTCGGAAGCAGAGCAAGTTAAATCACAGGCACGTTATTTTAACGATATCTCAACTCGCCAAATTAGTTACGACTCGGCACTCCTTAAAGGTCAAGAATTATTGACGCAATCAGAAGCTAGCCAAGAGCAAGTCAACCAAGCAGTTGCAAGCATTGAGAATGCGAAAGAGCAATTACAGGGCCCAGATGTCACTAAGGTAGCTTTACAAACAGAATACCGAGAAAGTCAAGACATCCAGGATAGCTTCAAATACAAAAATGCTGACTCAGATAAAAAAACAAACTTTACAAGAGAATTTGCAAATGCAGAGACAGTTTTAGCAAATCGACTAGCTAGCCAAGTTCAAGTTGATCAAGCCTTGGCGAACTTGACAGCAGCCAGAACGGCTCTAAATGGAGTTGCAAAAGTTAGACCAAATCTAAGTATCCTCAGTCTTACAGAAAATCCAGAAGATCGTTCTGTTACGGTTCAGTACAACCTGACTGATGAAACTCAATCATTACGGACAGCTACAGCAGAATTATATGAAGGTGACCAGCTTGTACGCTCACTTCCGATTACGAATTTTGCAGGCAGTCTCAAGATTGGTGATTTGGATCATTATACAGATTATACTTTGAAGACAAAATTAACCTACGAATTAGATCAAGGTCAGGTTACAGACTTTGAAAAGGACAGTCGTCAATTTGAACTCGAGTATAAGAAAATTTCTATCCGAAATGTAGAATCCGTTGAATTCTACAGCAAGGAAAATGATCAGTATAAACGCTTGATTTCTATGAACGCAGTTCCAAGCGATTTGTCAAATTACTTTGTCAAAGTTAAGTCTGCTGAGTCGAAAGAAATGCTCCTTCCAGTTCAGAGTGTTGCTGAAAGCACTAAAGATGGTAGGGAAGTTTATAAGGTCACTGTATCTCTGCCTGAGCTTGTGCAAGAAAGTGAAACAGGTTATAAACCAGGATATGACTTCTACATCAGCAAGTCTCATTCAAATCAGCAAGGTGTTTATACTAGTTTTGCAAGTCTGTTAGAAGCGATGAAGAGCAACATGGCAGGCAACTATGTGCTAGGAGCTGATTTAGATGCTAGTGAAGTAAGCTTGGCAGCAAGCGATTATGTTTATCTACGAAATAACTTTACAGGTAGCCTTACAGGTAGTCATAATGGTAAACAGTATGCTATTTACAACCTAGCCAAGCCTTTGTTTGAAAATCTCAAGAGTGGTGCAAGGATTACAAATATCGATTTGAAGGATGTCAATATCGTTGGGACTTATGATTCTGCAAGCTTGGCCCGTTCTGCGGAAAATGCTCACATTCAAGACGTATCTGCTCAAGGGCGAGTAGCTGTTGTAGGAAATGCCAGTCAGGTTGCAGGGCTAGTGGTTGTTGCAACTAACACGCAAATCACAAATAGTTCCTTTACAGGTACTATCCAGACTAATGATAAGCAAAGCAAAGCCTATAATGTTGGAGGTTTAGTCGCAAATCTGAAAGGAAATGCTTCCCTGCTGACACAAAGTAGAGCAGATGTTACGATTTTAGCGAGTGCCAAGACTAATGAGCAACGCTTTGGTGGTTTAGTCGGAAGATTAGAAGCCAATGCTCGTATCACTAATTCCTATGCATCAGGGAAAATTCAGAACTCAACCAAGAATGGCCAAATTGGTGGAGTAGTTGGTTCAAATTACTACAATGGTTTGATTGACAACGTCTTGAGTAATGTTAGTGGATCAAGAGTCTATAGTATTTCTGGCGATCAAGGTTATAAAAATGACCGTATCACCAATGCTTATGCAGTCGAAGGAATTGAAACTCTAGCAGAAGATCCATTTGCTAGCTCTAAGCTTAGTCTTGAACAAGCCCAAGACAAGCTAGAAGAGTTTGGAATCACGACAAGCCTGGACGACACTAATCTGAACCTCTATGCAGTAGATTATAGTAAGGCGAAGAAAGTAGACAACAACCGTGCTATAGCTTACGTAAATATGGAAAAACTTCTGCCATTCTATAATAAGGAAACAATCGTAGCTTATGCCAATAAGCTAGCAGAGGATCATAAGCTCAACACTAGCTACTTGCTCGATGTAGTTCCGATGAAAGATCAGCAGATCATCACGGATATTCATGGAAATAAGACAGGCATCAATCGTCTCATGCTTCATTACGAAGACAATACCATTCAGTATCTAGAAGTTACCTATAAGGGAGACTTTAAAAATAAGGCTATCGCAGAATATACCATCAAGGACTTGAATCTTCTCTATACTCCGGAAGCCTTCCTATCTGACTATAGCAAGATTCTCACCAAAGTTTTACCAGAGTTGAATAAGGTAGTTTTAGATTCAGCTGCTGTGAGAACGGTCTTAGGTATAAATGCAGAAACTTCTCTGGATGATCTTTATTTGGATAAAGCCTTTGATCAAGTCAAGGCCAACTTGTCTATGGAGTTACGTAAGGTTCTGGCAATGGACAAGTCCATCAATACCGAGGGAACTGTAGTAGCTGATTATATCGCTAAGAAAATTACCGATAATAAAGAGGCCTTTCTAATAGGTTTAACCTACCTAAATCGTTGGTATAACATCAATTATGACACCATCAATGTTAAAGATTTATCTGCCTATAAGTTTGATTTCTTTGGTAATAACGATGCGTCTACACTAGACACGATCATTGCCTTAGGTCGCTCTGGTTTTGAAAATCTCAAAGCCAAAAATACTTATCAAACCTATGATACTTCCTTGTCAGAGGCAACTGGTAAGCGAGGTTTATTCAATTATCTTGAAAGTTACCGAAATCTTTTCTTGCCGTATAAGACTAATAACGAATGGCTTAAGGATAATACAAAAGCATATATTATCGAGGCTAAGTCGGACATTGCAGAAGCTAAGGCTCTCCAAGACAATGCAAACGATAAGAGTAAGTACTCTGTCGGAGTTTATGATAAGATTACATCTGACAACTGGGAACATAAGGGAATGTTGCTACCACTTTTGACCATGACTGAAAAGGGTGTCTACATCATTTCCAATATGTCTACCATCTCTATGGGAGCTTATGATCGTTACCGAGATATTGTTGATGGGAAGGTCCGTACAGATGCAGAACTTGCTAGCTATGTTGAAGATCGAGTGAGAAAGTCAGCTGAATGGCAGAGAGACCATTACGATTTTTGGTACAAGATTTTAAGTGATGAAAGCAAGGATAAACTCTTCCGTTCTGTCTTGGTTTATGATGGTTTTGCTCTCAAAGATAAGAATGGTCAAAGATATTGGGCCCAACCACATGACAAGCAGTCCACTGCAATGCAGGAATTCTTTGGACCAGCTGGTAAGTGGTATCCAAGCAAGGGCTATAATGCTTACGCAACAGGAAGTATGACCCATTTTGACAATGCTCGTCTGCTAGAAGATTACGGAAACTCTGTTTATACACACGAGATGACACACAACTCTGATGGAGCCATTTATTTTGAAGGCTTTGGTCGTCGTGAAGGTCTAGGGGCAGAACTTTACGCTCGTGGTCTTTTACAATCTACACCAAGTCCAGATGAAGCGACAATCACCCTCAATACTCTATTCAAGGTTGATAAGGATTCTAAGACACGTCTCCATACTTATAACTTTAAAGAGCGCGTTCAGAATGAAGCAGACCTAAAAGATTACGTTCATGGTATGTTTGATATGATCTATACGCTTGATTACCTAGAAGCAAGCTCTATCTTGAAGCAGACAGATGAAGCCAAGATGAAGTGGTTTAGAAAAATGGAAAACTACTACATTACTGATAAGTATGGCAAACAAACCCATGCTGGTAACCAGACACGGACCTTCACTGCTGAAGAGATTAAGAAACTAAAAACTTTTGAATCCTTGATTGACAATGATGTCATTACTCGTCGTGAAAACAAGGATAGTGGCAAGTATGCACGAAATGGTTATCTCAGTCTCAGTCTATTCTCTCCAATTTATTCAGCGCTTAGCAATCCAACTGGTGCGCCAGGTGATGTCATGTTCCGTCGTACAGCCTATGAGTTGCTGGCAGCTAAGGGCTATCATGAAGGATTTATCCCATATGTATCTGGTAAATTGTCAGAAGAAGCTCTGAAAGAGGGAAGCGCAACTTGGGATGGATGGCTCGGAAGAGATGTTGGTCTAGTGACAGATCAGAAGGTTTTGGAAAATGTCTTCAAAGGTGAGTATGACTCTTGGGCAGCCTTTAAGAAGGCCATGTACCAAGAGCGGATTGACAAATTGACAAAATTGAAGCCGATCACCATTGAATATGAACTCAGAAACCCAAATAGTACGAAGCAAGTAACTATTCGATCTTATAAAGATATGCAAAGGCTAATGGATGAGGCGACAGCAGAGGATGTTCGTAATATTGACAATGCTACAAGCCGCGTCGAAGCTAGCTGGGTTAACTTACTGAAGAAAAAGATTTATAATGCTTATCTTCGTACAACAGATGACTTCCGTCAGTCTATCTTTACCAAATAAGCTGCAGTATTACTTTAAAAAGTAGCATTATCCCTAGGTCTAAAAGGACTTAGGGATTTTTGTTCTGGAAATTCATATATAACAAATTGAGTTTAGAATAGTACATCATAGTTTTTTTAAAGCATTGTTAGAAATTACTTTAAAATTACCTCATCAATTTGTCCATATTCTATTTCAATCTACTATAAAAAAAGGAATTTATAGCAGGTTGAATCTATAATAGTACATTACGACTGCTAAAAATATTTCTAGAAATTAGTTTGACTTTCCTAATTGAATTGTTCATACTTTATTTCAATTTACTATATGAATCAAGGAAAATAAAGTGCCACTGATGATATTGTGGTCTACTTGGAAAAGCTTTGAATTTAACTTAAAATATGGTAGAATAACAATTATTAAAATTTGAAGGAGACATTTATGAAGACAAAAACACTAGCGCAAATTTCTGGAATTATTGGGACTATCTCAGGCTCGCTCTTGGCAATTTTGCCAGTCGTAATATTAATGGTTGCATCTATTTTTGCGAATGAAGATTTTGCAGGAGTAGTTTTAGCGATTATCTTCATTGTTTTTACCTTAGTAAAAATCGCAACTCTCATTCTTGGAATTCTCTCTCTAATCTACTATAAGGATGATAAGCGCATATCAATGGCGCCATCTGTTTTGTTAATCGTTGGTTCTGTAGTAGGACTGATTCCATTTTTAGGCTGGATTGGTGGTATCGTCATTGTCATCGGTGGCGCCCTATTCCTAACAAGTTTGAAACAATTTCAAGTTCAAGAATAGTTGATCATTGAGAGGTGGGGGACTCACCTCTTCTCTTTTTAGTCGATTTTGACTAGCTTTTTTGTGAAAAATTGTGTAAAATAGAATAGATAAACGAGGGAAACCTCGGAAAATAAAAGGAGTATCCATCAAATGGTAAAATTGGTTTTTGCTCGCCACGGTGAGTCTGAATGGAACAAAGCTAACCTTTTCACTGGTTGGGCTGATGTTGATTTGTCTGAAAAAGGAACACAACAAGCGATTGACGCTGGTAAATTGATCAAAGAAGCTGGTATCGAATTTGACCAAGCTTACACTTCAGTATTGAAACGTGCGATCAAAACAACTAACTTGGCTCTTGAAGCATCTGACCAATTGTGGGTTCCAGTTGAAAAATCATGGCGCTTGAACGAACGTCACTACGGTGGTTTGACTGGTAAAAACAAAGCTGAAGCAGCTGAACAATTTGGTGATGAACAAGTTCACATCTGGCGTCGTTCATACGATGTATTGCCTCCAGCAATGGATCGAGACGATGAGCACTCAGCTCACACTGATCGTCGTTACGCTTCACTTGACGACTCAGTTATCCCAGATGCTGAGAACTTGAAAGTAACTTTGGAACGTGCCCTTCCATTCTGGGAAGATAAAATCGCTCCAGCTCTTAAAGATGGTAAAAACGTATTCGTAGGAGCACACGGTAACTCAATCCGTGCTCTTGTAAAACACATCAAAGGTTTGTCAGATGACGAAATCATGGACGTGGAAATCCCTAACTTCCCACCATTGGTATTCGAATTCGACGAAAAATTGAACGTAGTTTCTGAATACTACCTTGGTAAGTAAAAAATTGTAAGTCTAGGATTGATTTATATCGATTTCAAAAAGTTACACAAATAATTCAAGCGAAGGATTTGGTTCTGTCTTGCACAGAGCTGAGTCCTTTTCTACCATTTGTCAAGTATATCAAGGTATTTGATGAAAAATAGTTTGATTTCCATAGTCAAACTAAGGAAATTG
>NZ_JALDUI010000026.1 GCF_023115445.1 Streptococcus sp. oral taxon 431
GTGACAAATTTATTAAGGGAAGTTCCAAATATCTTTGAATGTTTAGAGCGCTTTTTTAAAACTAAATGACTATAAAACTATCAAAATATAAGCAAGATTAATCAGGAGTCCCAATAGACTTTGCCAAACCATATCTGGATTTCCATTTTGATAGGCTATAACCAAATTAGCCAGCTCTGTGACTGTTTGACCTGCAAATACTGGAAAGAGGGCTTGTGCTACCGTTGCAATGATAATCATAGCAATGACAACGATAAAGGATATCTTGTAAACTTTAAAATAGTTCCAAAAGAATTCAAATGTCTTCATCCTACTCCTCCTTTCCTTTTTGCGTTTCGTAAATTTCACGATAAACTGGGTTTGTTGCAACCAAGTCAGCATGCTTACCTTGACCAATCAAACGCCCTTGGTCAAGCACTAAAATTTTATCCGCATGAACAACAGAGCTAATCTTTTGTGCGATGATAATCGTAGTCGTCCCCTTCAAATCCTTGTTAAGGGCTTCTTGGACCAAACGTTCTGATTTGGCATCAAGGGCAGAAGTTGAATCATCGAAAATCAAAATCTTAGGATTGCTGACAATCCCACGCGCAATGGACATTCTTTGTTTTTGTCCACCAGAAAAGTTGGTTCCACGTTCCTCAACCGGACTTTCAAAAGCCAAGTCCATACGACTAATAAATTCACTCGCCTGAGCGATACGAGCTGCGCGTTCCATTTCTGAAACTGTCGCATCTCCTTTTCCTTGTCTGAGGTTATCTGCGATGGTTCCACTAAAAAGAATGGCTCTTTGTAGAACGATAGAGACAGTCTTGCGAAGCGTTCCTTCACTAACTGTACGAATGTCCTTTCCGCCAATTTTGATCGAACCTTGCTGAGGATCAAATAATCGTGGAATCAACTGAGCCAAGGTTGATTTCCCTGCACCAGTTGCTCCGACAACCCCAACCATTTCACCAGCTGCGATATCGAAGGATACATTTTTTAGGATAGGTTCTTCATCATTTGGATAGGTAAAGGTCACATTTTCAAAACTGAGACTTCCTTCCAATTCTTCATCTTCCACATCCTTGAAGGTCATAGCCGGTTCTGTATCTAGGATTTCACGAATACGACGGAGTGAAATCATGGCACGAGTAACTGAGTTCCCCAAAAATCCAACCATGACGATGGTAAAGATAATCTGACTCAGGTAGTTTACAAAGGAAGCAATGGAACCAACTACTGACGGATCTGACTCTGCCATACCTGCTACAAGCCAGATTGAAAGAAAGACAGCCCCGTAAGAAATCAACATCATTGCAGGTTGCATAACAGAAAAGGCATAACCGATATAAAGGTTTTCTCCCAACAATTCATCTGACACCTGCGTAAATTTATCAAACTGATCTTTTTCTCTGACAAAAGACTTAACCACGCGCACACCACGCAAATTTTCTTTAGCAATGGCATTGATACGCTCTAGTAAGGTCTGGAATTTTGCAAAGCGTGGTCCCACCACTCCCATCATAAAACCCATTATGGCAACAATCAGAACGACCATGAGAACTAGCACCCACCATAGAGAAGGTAGGGTGACAACTGCTAGAATAAAGGAACCGATAAACAAAAGTGGTAGTCGAAAGAGAATTTGGAAGGTCATCATGACTACGTTTTGAATCTGGTTGATGTCATTGGTCATACGAACAACAAGGTTCCCTGCGTTAAATTCCTCAATATTAGCGTATGAAAAAGTTTGAATCTTACGAAAGGCATCTTCCCGTAAGTCTGACGAAACTCCTTGAGCAATGTAGGCGGCTAACACAACATTAATGCCACCTGCGACCAGACCGATCAAGGCAACAAGAATTAACCAAAAACCAATATGATAAATAGCTTCATTATCACCTGTTAGCAGTGCCTCTAAAACTTCCTGCAAATAACGTGGTTGCAAGAGTGAACTCGTTACCATTAGACCTGTCATAATTAAGGAAGCTAGAGCCTGCCATTTATAAGTTTTTATTTTCTGAAACAGCATATTTCCCCCTTCTAAGATAGACAAAAGGGAACGACAACTCTGTCAGTCCCTTCTTATGCTTTCATGTTGATGCTATTCTAACAAAAAAGAATGCTATTGTCAAAGCACTTAACTCTTACAAGCTTGTGCAATGACGACATCAGCATTCTATTGAATCATCTAAAACATCTTCTAATTTAAGTAGAGAATTTTTATTGTTCTGAACTAGCTTGCTCTTCTAGTTTAGCTCGTCCAATTTCACGGTAGCTACGGTCGCCAACAATCTTGACCGAGAACTGACCATCTTGGTACTCGAGAATCGTCACACTTCCATTATCAAGGCCATGCGGATGCATTCCGTTGATTAAATAAACAATGGTACCAATAGTCATTCCATGGCTGACTACCAGGGCATTTCCTCCACCATTGGCTTCCATTTCCTTGGCAATGGCTTCAAATCCTTCCCAGATACGACCACTTAGCTTTTCCCATCCTTCAGCCCAACCTGCTGTGTCTACTTCTACCAGACCTTCAGCCAGCTCCGCATAGGACAAACGATGCACATGATCGACATTAAAGATACGAGGAATAATCCCCATAAAAAGGTCTCCATCATAAGCACCATCAAAGCTACCAAAGCACCACTCACGGATTCGCTTATCCATCCGATAAGGAATTTGTCCTGTCAAACCTAGTTCCTCAAGGATAATTCCCATAGTTTGGATGGTACGTCCTGAGTCACTCGAGTAAGCACGCTCAAACTTTAAGCCTGACTCACGCAAACCAATCCCCAATTCGTGAATACCTCGCTCACCTTCGGCTGTTAAAGGAGTATCACTCCAGCCTTGAGCACGCCCAATCGTATTAAACATTGTTTTCCCATGACGCACTAGATACAATTTTACACTTGCCATTTTTGGTCCTCCATATGTATCTATTATAGCATGATTTCAGATAAAAACCTCGTCCAAACTACTCTGTGCCCTTCTTTGAAGGTGCTAATTTGGAAGATCTAGCAGTCTCTTTTTTGCCCCCTTCTTCTTTTTTCTTCTCGCTTTCTTCTTTTGACTTTTTTTCTGTTTTCTTCGTCTTGTCGTCAGTCTTTTTCAAAGGTGGAAAACGAAATTCAAATTGATTTTTCCCAGTGTCAACAATCGCTGTAAATCCCTTTTGGTCATTACGATAAGTTGCCTTTCCTGCATTAAATGACTGCTGACCACTCTCAGGACTAGCTTTTTCATAGGTCCTCTTAGCAATTGCAAATGCAAGAAGTTTTTCTTTGTTCAGTGCATAATCCTGATGATGAGCTACTTGCCGATTCAGATAAAATTGCAACAGAAGACTAAAAATACCAGCCATTACAAGGGCATAAAGAAGAACGCCTGCTCTAACTTTTTTCTTTTTCAACACGATAGATAAACTCCCTCTCTAGTCCCTTTTCAAACTGAAAATTGAAATGAACATTTTGCCCTTTTTGGTAAATATGTGCTGATTTAAGGCCATAAACCATGGGTTGATAGCCACGTCCACTAGCATCTGTTTTCCGGAAATCATTTGACTTTGATTTACCCATGGAAATGGGTTTACCTTCCTGTTTGAGGTAAAGCCTATCATTCTCCACTTTTTCAAATTGGGCTCGATTCAGCTCTGCTTCCAGCTGATCCACAAATAAAAGCCACTCCTTCTGCTCACTTCTCTGCTGGTAGCGAACCTCTGAAACCAAGAGCTGACTCATAGCTTGAAAGAGGAGTAAGCTACCACTAATAACGATAAGTGCAACCAAGGATTCTAAAAGTGTAAAAGCTCTGACCCTACTTGTCTTGAATCGCCAGTAATTTCTCCGTTCCATGGTATACCTCCAAACCTCGCTCATTCGAGACAACATGAACCGTAAGGCCGTTGACAGTCAACTGCTTTTGTCCAGTCTGCAAAGCCATACGAGCCACTCGCAAAACTTCTTCCTGTTTTAGAAGTTCTACTTCTCTTTTTCTACTTTCTTGAATTTGTCCCAGCAAGAGGGTTGCTATACTGGCAAAAATGGCTAGTGAAATCACTGCTTCCAGTAAAATAACCGCCTTAATTTTTTGCTTCTTGAATACGTTTAATCTTTCCATTTCCTATATTTAGTCGATAGCGAACTACTTCTTTCCTTGTTTGAAATCTGATGCTAATCAGATATGAACTACCTCCAGCCTTGTCAAAAGTGATTGACTGAGTGGACTGCAGTTGAAGCCCTTTAGGAATGGCTAACTTTTGATAACCATTACTAATGCTCCTCTCTTCTAACATTAAATTCATCTTTTGTTGACTAGCCAGACTTCGTTTCTGGGTTTCTCGATAAAGTTCCTCAAACTCCATGAAGAAAATTTGCTCTTCCACCGCCGCAAAAGTGGATTGAACTGAACTTGACAAACCCAAAGCCAAAATGCTGACTATCCCTAAAACCAATAGACTTTCTAGCATGGTAAAAGCCCTAATCCGCAACTGTTTGACTTGTCTTTTGTTTATCATGATACTCTTTGTAAGCTTTGGCTTGTTCAGCAGTGATACGTCCATCTGCCTGTAATTTGCTTAGACTAGCATCTTCATTTTTATCCAGACTATACAGTTCTGCTTGACTTTCTACCACCTTGACGACAGCTGCTTTACCCTTGTCATTCACTGCATCCTTTTGCTTAGTAAGATTTGGCACAAACAGTAAGAGTAGAATACTAATGATGAGCAATACGACCAACATTTCTACCAGTGTAAAAGCTTTTGCCTTCGCTTCTTTTAATTTCATCAACATTTTTTTCATCTAAAAATTTACCTCCATATTTTGATACATAGGCAACAACATGGCTGCGTACAATAAAACGATTAGCAGAGCTACAAAAATAAAGACCAGGGGTTGAACTAAGTTCATCGTACGATTAACTCGAGTAAAGAATGCCTCCCAAGTTTTCTCTGCATAGATTTCCAATTCGCTTCCCAACTTGGACTTGACCTCTCCATATTCAATGATTAATCCCAACTCTCTTCTAAAAAAAGGATAATTCTGCACAACCATAGAAAATTCATGCCCATTTTGCAAGGACAGGGATAAATCATGTCCGATTTCCTTAAAAAGAGGATTTCCTTGCTCCTGCATCATTTGAAAAATCTGTGATAGCTCCAGACCTTGACCAATCATATTGCCCCATTCCCGAGCATAATAGGCCGTCAGATAATATTGAATAAACACACCTAGAAAGGGGATTCTAGCTAGAAAAGAAAAGACTTGTATCTTCTTAGATTTCCTGTAGAAAATCAGCCCTGTTAAAGATACTAGAGCTAACGCTAGAACAAGCCCAAGAAAAATCTGTGGCAAGTTACTAATCACTAAGGTAGCTATATTACTACTATCTAGTTGAGGTAAGAGATAATTCCGCAAACCCAACATAATGAGCAGTAAGAAAGCTAACAAAATGACTGGATAGGTCGCAACTTCAATTAACTTCTTCTTCACCTTAGCAAGATTATCAAGATACTCTTCAATTTTCCCTAAACTCAAATGAAGATTTCCATGAACTTCAGCCAAGGAAAGTTGCGTGACAATAGCACTCGAAAAACCTAAAGTTCTCATCATTTCCGAGAAGGATTTCCCCTGCGAGAGTCCTAAGCGCATCTGAGATACATATTTCTTTTCCAACAAAAGACTTCTATCAAGAAAGGAAATGATTTCTACCAGATGAAAACCACTGGAAAATAAATTGTTAAAAAGAGTGATGATTTTCTTCTGCTTACTGGTAGCTAATTTTCTCCGTTTCAGCTTGAAGGGCAGTGATATGTCCTTCTTTAAGAAGCTGGTCAATTTGTCCATTCCACTTTTCTGCCTGGTGTTCTTGGTAATTTTTGTTTGCAAAATCAATAATTCCTCCTCCTGCGATTAGTCTTTGGTAACAAACACCTTGTAAAACTACTGCAAGTTCATCTTCACTGACACCAAGTTCTAAGAGGCGCTCATAAACCCCACGAACACTCTTGGCATGGATTGTCGAGAATACCGTGGCACCTGTCAGACTAGCTCGTACAACGGCACGGGCTGTTTCGCTATCTCGAATTTCTCCAATGATTAAAAGATCTGGACGATGTCGTAGGGAAAGTTTTATCAAGTTCTCATAGCTAAGTCCGATAGCTTCATTAAGCTGTAACTGTAGCATCTCTTCCTGCTTAATTTCTACTGGATCTTCAATAGACATGACCTGTTGTCCCTTAAACAATGACTTGGCTAATTCATGCATCAAAGTAGTTTTGCCACTTCCTACGGGGCCTGCAAAAAGATAAAGCCCGCGTTGCCTAAAACCCTTTTCCAGTTCCATAAGGTCCTGAAACCAGAAGCGCAACTCTTGTTCTTGATCATGCAAAAGCCGGATTACTAGACTCTCATGACCACGATAATCTCCCACCGTCGATAAACGTAATGAAGAAACCTTGTCTCCATGCTGATAATCACAGGAACCAAGCTGACTACGGCGTTTTTCTCCAACGTTCATCCCCGCAATAAACTTAAAATGACTAATGACAGCCCCCAACTTTTCAAAGTCATAGGTGTTAATCAAATGTCTCTCATCTCCAACTCGCATATGTAGCTCATAAATCTTTTCTTTAGGAACAAAATAGATGTCCTGAGCTCCCTGTTTTTTGGCCAGTGTAATCAATTCTTGTGCAAGTGTTTGTACCATATCTTCCTCCTCATTCTTATTATTCGAAGAAAATATAAAAAAGAAGAAACAACTTCATTAAAAAGTTGTTTCTTCTTTTTTTATGCGACAAGTACGGTGGATTTCTAAACCAGTCTGCTTTTCGTAACCAGGTCTAAATTTTTCATCAGGAATGACTTGACCATCTTCCAACAAAGCCAAGGAATGATATTGCTGAAGAAATTCATCGCATTCTTCACACCAGCGTTTATCTTCTGGATCCCAAAAAATAGTCATCAAGTCTCCTCTACTTTTGTAAAGGGGAATCTCCTTTTCTAACTCAAACCAACAAGACTTATAATATTTCAAAGCGTCATAATAGTTATCAAATTTTTTGCTCGCAATGACGTCGTCTTCCCAGCCTTCTATAAACCACCACGGTTCAAAATCTCCGTACATTTTTATAACTCGATACATAGTTTAACTTCCTTTGTACCGTATATTATAGCGAAATTTTGAGAACAATGAAAGAATTTTGCTCATTTTCACGAATTATATAACATTTTCAAAAAATCCAGCTATTCAAAAACGAATAACTGGATTTAAAAACAAGATTAACCTTCTGAAATATCGTTTTCAATGATCACTTTAATCGCATGATGATCGGCGGCCTTACTAAATACTTCATAGGCCTTTTCTATTTCACTAAGTTTGAAATAATGAGTTACCAATTTTTCAGGTTCAATTTTATGACTTTCTAAGGCTTTCAAAAGCTGAGGAGTTGTATTGGTAGAAACCAATCCAGTAGTAACATTAATGTTACGAATCCAAAGAGTGTCCAAATCAAACTGAACTGGCTTACCATGCACACCACAGTTGGCTACTGTTCCGTCTACACCGATAATCTTTTGACAGAGATCAAACGTTGCAGGAATTCCTACCGCCTCAATAGCGACATCTACACCTCGACCATCTGTCAAATCATAAATTTCTTGAATTGCCTTTTCAGGATCTGAAGAATTAATCTTATGAGTAGCACCGAAAGAAACTGCAGTATCCAAGCGGTTATCGTCTAGGTCCACCATAATCAATTTAGCTGGTGAATAGAATTGTGCCGTCAAAAGAGCTGCCAATCCGACTGGCCCTGAACCAACGATAGCTACACTACAACCAGGCTCAACTTTCCCTTTTAAGACACCAATTTCATAGCCAGTTGGCAAGATATCAGATAACATAACCAAAGCTTCATCAGACAAGTCAGCTGGAGTATGATAAAGAGTATTATCAGCATGGGGCACACGAAGATATTCTGCTTGCATACCGTCAATCAAATGTCCAAAAATCCATCCACCTTCGTCTTCACAGTGAGCATAGATTCCCTTTTTACAGTAGTAGCATTTACCACAGGCACAAACACAAGAAATCAAAACCTTATCGCCTTTTTTGAAGTTTGAAACTCCTGCTCCAACTTCCTCTACAATACCAATTCCTTCATGTCCTAAGATTGTTCCACTCTTACAAGCAGGAACATCCCCTTTAATAATATGAAGGTCTGTACCACAAATAGTAGTCTTAACGATACGCACAATAGCATCTGTTGGCTTGCGAATAACTGGTTTGTCAACATCAACAAATGACGCAAGGCCTGGTTTAACGTAAGTATAAGCTTTCATAAGCAATCCTCCGCTTTTTTATTTGTATTGTTTATATCATAATTGTAAGCCTTTTCAATATAAAAATCAAGTAATATGTGAAAGTGTTCACGAATTTATTAAAAAAAGTAGAAACTAAAGTCGTTTCTACTTTTTAGATTATGCTTGATAGCGTTTTTCTCCATCTAGATAAGTTGCTACTAATTCCAAATCTTTATCTAGCACGATAAAGTCTGCATCGTAGCCTTCACGAATTTGTCCACAGACGTCATCGATATGAACTGATTTAGCTGGGTTCAGACTAGCCATCATGACTGCTTCATGAGGATTTGCAATTCCCCACTCAACGACATTTTTCAAACCATCTTTAAGTTTGAGAATGGAACCTGCCAAGTTACCTGTAGATTTAAGGCGAGCAGTCCCATTTGCAACTACAACTGGAAACTCCCCTAACATATAATCACCATCTTGCAAACCACCTGCTGTCATACAGTCAGTGATAAGGGCAATATTTTCAGTTCCTTTTTGTTTAAGAAGAATTTCGCAAGCCTTAGGATCCACGTGATGACCATCACAGATCAATTCTGCATAAGTGTGTGGTAACTCATACATCGCACCAACCATTCCAAGTTCGCGGTGCGTTAAGCCACGCATTCCATTATAGGCATGAACCCAAACACTAGCCCCGGCATCAACAGCTTTTTTAGCTTCATCAAATGTAGCATTAGAGTGACCAAGAGCAACAGTTACACCTTCACCAGTAATAGTACGTACAAAGTCCTCAACCCCATCACGTTCAGGTGCAAGAGCAATTTTATTAAGAAGACCATTAGCAGCCTTCTGCCAAGCACGGAACTCATCCATACGTGGATCTTTCATGTAAGCAGGGTTTTGAGCTCCTTTAAATTCCTCAGTAAAGTATGGCCCTTCAAAATAGATACCACGAATCTTAGCACCAGATGCTTCTTGATAGCGTGCACCAATGTTTTCAGTAACAGCCAGCAATTGTTCGTATGATGAAGTTAGTGTAGTTGGTAGGAAACTAGTAACACCTGTGCTAAGAAGACCTTCACTCATCGTATGAAGAGTTCCTTCAATATTATTATCCATGACATCCACACCACCAAAACCATGAATGTGGGTGTCAACGAGACCAGGTGCAATGCTGTAACCAGAGTAGTCTAAAATTTCTGCATCATCCGAAATCTCTTCAACATGCTTACCAAACTTGCCATCAATAAGTTCTAAATAACCTCCACGACGAATACCATGTGGATAGAAAAATTGATCAGCTTTAATATACTTAGGCATAATGATAACCCCCTTAAGAAATAATCTACTATTTATTATGTCAATTACATTATAAACCTTTCAAAACAATTTGTAAATGGTATAGACCTTTTTTAGTGAAATTTTAATAAATTATTCAACAAAAAAACAAGGTCCGAAAACCTTGTCTTTCATACTATACCGGCGGCCGGGGTCGAACCGGCACGTCCTTGCGGACACTGGATTTTGAGTCCAGCGCGTCTGCCAATTCCGCCACGCCGGCAAAGTATAACTGGGGTAGCTGGATTCGAACCAACGCATGAGGGAGTCAAAGTCCCTTGCCTTACCGCTTGGCTATACCCCAATAATATAAATAGGCGAGTGAGGGGAATCGAACCCCCGAATGTCAGAGCCACAATCTGATGTGTTAACCACTTCACCACACCCGCCATAATTTAACTAACACGGGCAGTAGGAATTGAACCCACACTGAAGGTTTTGGAGACCTTAGTTCTACCTTTAAACTATGCCCGTAACTATGGAAGGGGAGGGATTCGAACCCCCGAACCCGAAGGAGCGGATTTACAGTCCGCCGCGTTTAGCCTCTTCGCTACCCTTCCAAAATATTTAAATGGCGCGAGACGGAATCGAACCGCCGACACATGGAGCTTCAATCCATTGCTCTACCAACTGAGCTACCGAGCCTTA
>NZ_JALDUI010000027.1 GCF_023115445.1 Streptococcus sp. oral taxon 431
TAACGATTTTTTCCTTTTTTGACGAACTCTATTCCGTAACGATCAATCAATTTAATCATGTACCTAATATTAGAATTATTTATCCCAAATTTATTTGAAAGCTTCTCTAAGCTATATCCTTGTTTTCTAAGTTCATAGACCTGAACTTTATCATCATAAGTTAATTTCATAATAAAAACACCCCAAAAGTTAGATTTTTTTCTGTCTAACTTTTGGGGTGCAGTTCAAAGAGCCTTGGTAATATGCGTTTTGTTATGTAGAAGCTTGCCTCATTTTCTTCTGGAATGGAGTCGTTGCCCAGTCTATGTTATTGAAAATACTCCAAAACTTCTAAGGGTTTGTGGGCGATATAATCAGGTTGATAGTTTAGCAAGTCTGCTTGCTCTCCAAATCCCCAAGTAACCGCTAGTTTTTTAAGGCCAGTTTCTTGGGCACCAATCATATCAAACTTGGTATCTCCGATAATAACAACCGTTTCGGGCGCTAGATGATGAGTTTCCAGAGCCTGACGAATGACATCTGCCTTGTGTAGGGCCTGAGGGCTTGAACCATAAATGCCATCAAAAAAGTGGTCAATCCCAAAATTGCTAGTCATGTCAACTGCGGTTGGTGTATTCTTCGTAGTAGTGATATAAAGAGGATAATGCTCAGCTAGTTCTACGAGTAAATCTTTGATATGTGGAAAGAGTTGGGCTTCGTACACACCTTTTTCCTTATAATAAGAACGATAGAGCTGGATAGCTTTCTCTATCTGCTCATCTGGCAAACAACTAGCAAAGCTGGTTTCTAGTGGGGGCCCCATAAAACCTCGAATGATTTTGGCATCAGGACTAGAAACTCCAAGTTGGTCAAAGGTATAGGTGAAACCATTGTGAATTCCGATAGAACTATCCACAAGTGTTCCATCTAAATCGAAAAAAATAGCGGAAATTGATGACATATACTCTCCTAGTTATTTTGAGATTATTCGCCGAAGATTTCTTTTTGAAGGCGACGACCTGTCGGTGTGGCAGCGAGCCCCCCTTCAGCAGTTTCACGAAAGGCAGTTGGTAAGCTAGATCCTACTTGATACATGGCGTCAATGACCTCATCAACTGGAATTTTGGATTCAATACCAGCTAGAGCCATATCGGCTGCGATGAAGGCGAAGCTTGCTCCCATGGCATTCCGCTTGACACAAGGAACTTCAACCAAACCTGCAACGGGGTCACAGATTAGGCCGAGCATATTTTTGATAACGAAGGCGATAGCCTGGCTCGCTTGATAAGGTGTTCCACCTGCAGCTAGAGTTAGGGCAGCGGCACTCATGGCTGAAGCTGAACCAACTTCGGCCTGGCAGCCACCTTCGGCTCCCGAGATAGAAGCGTTGTTAGCAATCACGAGTCCAAAAGCACCTGCAGCGAATAAGAAGTCTAGTTGTTGTTCATGAGTTAGATTGAGTTTTTGAATAGCAGATGTGAGAACTGCGGGAAGACAACCTGCGCTACCTGCGGTCGGTGTCGCACAAACAAGGCCCATCTTGGCATTGTGTTCATTAACGGCGATAGCGTTACGGGCGGCAGACAAGACAGTGAAGTCTGATAGGGTCTTTCCTTTTTTGATGTAGTGATCTAGCTTGGCAGCGTCACCACCTGTCAAACCGCTACGAGATTTATTCTCATTGAGTCCAAGTTCAACGGAAGCTTTCATGACTTCAAGGTTGCGCTCCATGAGAAGTATGACTTCTTCGCGTTCACGACCGGTTAGCTCAAACTCGGTCGTAATCATGAGTTCAGCAACATTGCCTTGAAAATCAATTTCGGCTTGTTGGACTAATTCTTTGATAGAGTAAAACATATTTTCTCCTATTGAAAGAAATTGACATTGTGCAGATGAGGAATTTTGCGAATTTCTTCGATAGATTCATCACAGTTGCGACTATCAACTTCGATAATCATAATGGCTTTCTCGCCAGCTTTTTCGCGAGTTACATTCATCTGAGCGATATTGATGTCAAAGCGAGAGAGGGCCTCTGTTACGTGAGCAATCATACCTGGAACATCCTGATGAACGATGATGATGGTAGGAGTGTTCATGTTGAGGGATACCGCAAAACCATTGAGCTCTGTCACTTGGATATTACCACCCCCGATTGAAATTCCTGTTACACTGATGGTCTTGTGCTCATTCTTAACAGTGATTTTCGTAGTGTTTGGGTGAGGGGCATTACTGTCTTTCTGGATAGTCCAGACTATTTTGATACCACGCTTGTGGGCGATTTCTAAACTATTTGGAATTTCTGGATCATCTGTGTCCATTCCTAGAATTCCAGCGACTAGGGCTAGGTCAGTACCGTGCCCTCGATAGGTTTTTGCAAAAGAATTAAAAAGCTGGAACTCAACCTCGGTTGGAGTATCGTCAAAGATAGAAGAGACGATTTTACCGATACGAACAGCTCCTGCCGTGTGACTACTAGATGGGCCAATCATGACTGGTCCAATGATATCAAAGACAGATTGAAAACGAAGTGATTGCATCTGTTTCCCCTTAAAAAGATTCTTAACTCTATTATATCAAAGATTAGATGCAAGCGCTCAATTCCATGATCAAATATCTAAAATCCCCATAAAGCCTCTAAAATCAAGCCTTTTGTAACAAAAAGAGGCTATTTAAGTGAAATAAAACATCGTCTTGTAACATTTCTACATAAAACCGTCAAGAAACAGTAATAATAGTAGGGTATGATGGGAATATAAGAAAGAAGGAGAAACTTTTTAAATGAAATCAACTATTAAAACAAAATTTGCAGGATTGGCAGTCGTACTTGCTTTCCTTGCCCCATCACTAACTTTTGCGCAAGAGACAACAACTTACACAGTTAAAGCTGGTGATACTCTTTCAGAAATTGCAGAAACACACAACACAACTGTTGAAAAATTGGCTGAATTGAACAATATTGAAAATATTGACCTAATCTTTGTAGACCAAGTCTTGATTATTGATGGTCCAGCTGCTGCAGTAGCTGCAACGACCTCAGCAACCTATGAGGCTCCAGCTACAACAGAGGCAACGACTGAAGCTGTAACTTACCAAGCAGAAGCAACTGAAACAACAACTTATGAAGCACCAGCAGCACCAGTTGTGGAAGAAAGCTACACTGCTCCAGCAGCAACAGTAAGCGGATCAGAATCAGAAGCTAAAGAATGGATCGCTCAAAAAGAATCAGGCGGTAGCTATACAGCTACAAACGGACGTTACATCGGACGTTACCAATTGACAGATTCTTATTTGAACGGTGACTACTCAGCAGAAAACCAAGAACGTGTAGCAGATGCTTATGTTGCAGGACGTTACGGTTCATGGACAGCTGCTAAGAACTTCTGGCTTAACAACGGTTGGTATTAAGAAATAGGGAAAGAGCTTTGAATGGCTCTTTTTTCTTATATTTTGAGAAGCCTGTTCACTCCTTGTAGACAATATGATATAATCTTTTCAAAAAGTAGTATAATGTTTTTATAGAATATAAATAGTGGTGGTTAGCATGCATGCATTATTAGCAACAAGATTAAAAAATAAGCGAAAAGAGCTGGGGTGGTCGCAAAAAGAGTTGGCAGAAGGAATTTGTCAACAAACTCAGATAAGTCGCATGGAACAAGGCAAATATATGCCAGGAGCAGATTTGTTATATAAATTATCTGAAAAAATGGGCTTAAATATGGACTATTTCTTTTCAGGAGAAATTTCGAAAGAGTTTCTAGGCTTATCTGCTTTCAAGAAGTTGTCTGAAACATTGTTGGAAAATCAAGATTATGCCTCTTTGAAATATGCTTTTGAGGGAGAAAGAAAGCAACAGACTTCTTTATCTTTTGACGAAAAAATTTATCTGGACTGGATAGATGCCATTCTAACTTATCAATGTGAACATCAATTAAAACTAGCTATTTCAAAAATAGAGGACATCCTCAGTAGGATTAGTATTGATAAAGTGGATTACTTATATATTTTGAATACCCTGCTGATTTTCTTAGGCTATGATGAGGATAAGGAGAAATTTGAGCAACTATATGATCAGGTTTCCGTAGCCCTTTCAAAAATCGATACCAGTGTGCGTGAACAAATTGAGTTGTATATTAAAATAAAATACAATTATTGTTACCACCTTTGGAAACAGGAGGAGATGGATAAGTCCAGAGCGCTAGTATTAGAGACAATTGAATTTTGTAACAAGTATCATAGTAGCTTTAGGTTAGCAGATTTATATTGTTTGTTGGGAAATGTAACAGAAAATCTTGATATTCCTGTTGCTAAGGACTATTATATGAAAGCTAAGGTGCTTTATCTAATTGAAAATAATGAAGTTACGGCACTCAAGGTAGAACAATATCTGATGGATAAGCAGTCAGATAATGTATAAGGATAGCAGAAGCTATCTTTATTTATGCATCAAATATAACTATAATTATTTTAAAAAAAAATATTCGAATAAGCATGTAAATTGTTGACGAAAAATATATATTGTTTTATAATATAGTAAAAAGAAGGAGGGAGGATAAATAATGCGCAACACTTTTTTGAAAACGCTGTCAGTTGTGTTTCTGGGACTTTTTTTATTGAGTTCTAGTCAGAGTTTAACCAGTATGAATGTAGTTGTTAAAGGTATTGATACGGGAGTGTACTATTCTTCTAGTTGAGAGTAAGTTCGTGATTAAGAATGAGATGAGATAAAAAGAAGGTAGTCGTTGGGAAAGTATCTAAAGTATCTACGGTACTGTAGTGCTTGAAATGATACTGGGCTCTAAAAATATTATGGTTAAGAATAAACCAATTATAGAACTGCTGGATAGAGATTGAGGTTTGGATGACATCAAAGAAAAGTTTTCTGATAATATTTCATGATAAATGTGCACTCTTTAGCACTCAAGAGGTAGAATCATTTTGTTAAACGAAGTCTTTATAGGAAAGAGATTTAGAATGAATTGATTAACTACATGTCAAAAATTAACTTTTTATAAGTTATAGCACCATGACAGATATCATAATATTGTAGCTATTTAGCATATATGGCATACAAATTAGACTAATCCTAAAGAATAGAGTATTTCTATGTTAAAAAAATATCCTTGTACGATGCAGCATGATCAGTCAGATTGTGCTGCGGCAGTTGTTTCAACAGTTCTTTTATCTTACAAAAAGGAACTATCAATCATGAAGATTCGGGAAATTATTGGGACAGACATGTATGGAACGACTGTAAGTGGTATTGTTTCAGGTCTGAACAAATTGAATTTTACGGTAAAAGCTGTCCGAGTAGCTCTGGAAGATTTGACCCCGAAATTAACATTTCCTGCGATTCTTCAAGTTAAGAACGATTTAGGTCAAAATCATTTTGTGGTACTACATAGTATCAAAAGGAATAGTAAATTCTACGTAGCAGACCCTGCTAGTGGTATACGCAAGATGTCAAGTGACGAATTGGGAGAAATTTATCAAGGTATTACTCTTTTTATGGTTCCAAATTCGGATTTTGAAAGAGGGAAACTAAAGGGAAAAGGACTTCTTGATTTATTTGGAACGTTAATTTTTAATCAAAAAGGATTGATTAGTACAGTCATATTAGCTTCCTTTGTTTTAAGTATCATTGGTATTTTATCGAGTCTCTTTTCAAAAGTTATCATGGACGAGGTGATTCCATATGCTTTAAAAAATAGTCTGTATATGTTTTTGATAGTATTTGGAATAGTGTCGTTCTTACAGACTCTTCTATCTGCATTTCGTCAGCACGTTCTTTTGTTTCTATCTCGAAAAATTGATATACCGGTTTTAATGGGATATTATGACCATATTATTCATCTTCCTTATAGTTTTTTTGGAAGTCGTAGAGTTGGTGATGTTTTAACAAGATTTCAAGATGCGATGACGATAAAGAATGTGTTTACGTCAGTCTCTATTTCATTAGTCATGGATATCACCTTATCAGTTATTAGTGCGGTTGTCCTTTGGACTATTAATCAATCTTTATTTCTGATATTAGTTTTTATGGTTATTGTTAACATCATTCTTATATACTGTTTTAAAAAGCCTTATAAAAAAATTAATCATGAACAAATGGAAGCAAATGGACTTCTTAATTCACAGTTAATTGAATCCATTCGTAACATTGATACCATTAAGTCTCAACATGACGAGGAACAACGTTTAAACAAAATTGAAGAAAAATTTGTTCATACTTTAGAAATTGGTTATAAAGAAGGTGTTTTGCAGAATATTCAGTCTACAATATCCTCAATGACCTCAACCATGGGTGGGTTATTATTTATGGGAGTGGGCGCCTTATTTATCATTGATGGAAAAATGACTATTGGGGATCTCTTGGTTTTTCAGACATTAAGTCAATATTTTACAGAACCTATTCAGAATCTAGTTGGTTTGCAGTTAACCTTTCAAGAGGTACAGGTTGCGGTTAGTCGGCTTCAAGAATTGATGGAAGTAGATCGTGAAGACTGCTCCTTGGATTATAGTATTAGAGACTTCACCTTATGTGATGATATTGAATTTAAAGATGTAACATTTGCCTATGGTTCGCGCCCTCCTGTTATCAAGAACTTTAATTTGCAAATTAAACAAGGAGAAAAAATAGCTTTTGTTGGAGAAAGCGGAGCAGGAAAAAGTACGCTAGTTCGTTTGTTATTAAGATTTATAAATCCGAGTGAGGGGAAAATTCGTATAGGAAAAAATGACTTATCAGATCTTGACTATGGTAAATTACGTAAGAAAATTTCCTACATTCCTCAGACCATAGAACTCTTTACAGGGACAATTATTGATAATCTAAAAATTGGTAATTCTTCTGTCACATATGAGGATATGGTGAGAGTTTGTCGTATTGTTGGTATTCATGATACGATTCAACGCCTTCAAAATCGTTATGGCTCCTTTGTAGAAGAAGGCGGTCAAAATTTCTCGGGTGGAGAGAAACAACGATTGGCTATTGCAAGAGCACTACTGAGTAAAGCTGACTTGTATATATTTGATGAGGCAACCTCTAACTTGGATTCATTTAGTGAACAGATTATTCAGGATTTAATCTTTAATAAAATAATGAATAAAACAACAATTGTAGTAGCACACAGGCTGTCTACAATTCTTCGATGTGATAAGATATGTTTTTTGGAAAATGGTTCCATTGTAGAATATGGAACTCATGAGGAATTAATGGCGAAAAACGGAAAATATGCTAGAATGGTCGAGTTACAGAATATTTATATGAAGCAACAAGTAGAACCGTCGGTTATGATAGATGCAGAGGAGGTTGCTTATGGCTAAACTAGAGATTAAAGATAATAAAAAACTAGTACTAAAGTCAGTTATCTGTAAAAAGTTGTATGATATAAAAGTAGAAAATATAAATCAAGAGATTGAAAAGTTTTATCAACATTTGCAGTTGTTAAAAGCACAAATTTTTGGTCCATTAATTGTAAAAAGTTGTGGTACAACTATTCATGATGATGGAATGATAACGACTGATTTTGAGTTTTATATTCAAGCCCATAATGCTCAACAGTACAGTAACATTTATGATGTACAGGATTCCATCTCTGTTCCATATTGTTTATATGTTCGTTTTGAAGACAGTCCAGAGTATCTACAATATGCGTATTCTAAATTGGATCTACATGTCTATGAAAATGATATTCAAACGGACGGGATTGTCTATACAGTTTATGTTAATTCTTCTCCTGAAAAAATGGTAGTAGATATTTTTAGACCAATTGTAAGCCTATGAAATTATATAATAAATCAGAATTACGTCATTCTCGTATTTTCTTTGATAAGAGACCACCAGCTTTTGCGTTTATTCTCATTATTTCAACTGCTATCATCTTAATTGGAGCCTTGATTGGCGCAGCTTATATACCCAAAAACTATATTGTAAAAGCGAATGGGAATTCAGTTATAACAGGTACAGAGTTCCTATCAGCAATTAGTTCAGGGAAGGTAGTTACTTTACATAAGTCAGAAGGAGATATGGTAAATGCTGGAGATGTCATTATTTCGTTATCAAGTGGACAAGAAGGTTTACAAGCGAGCTCTTTAAATAAACAATTGGAGAAGTTACGCGCAAAAGAAGCCATCTTTCAAAAATTTGAACAGTCATTAAATGAGAAATACAACCATATGTCCAATTCGGGGGAAGAACAGGAATATTATGGGAAAGTTGAATACTACCTGTCTCAATTAAATTCGGAAAGTTATAATAATGGTACCCAGTATTCAAAGATTCAGGATGAATATACGAAGTTGAATAAAATAACAGCTGAAAGAGATCAGTTAGATGCCGACTTGCAAGCTCTACAAAATGAATTGCTGCAACTTCAACAGCAAGGAGCTTCATCCTCTCTATCAGATACGACATCAGCTGATAACAAAGCTAAGTTAGAAACTAAGATATCAGAAATAACAACAAAAATCGAAGCATTAAAAACAAATATTACTTCTAAGAATAGCGAGATTGATAGTCAACAAAGCAATATTAAGGATATGAATCGCACCTATAATAATCCAACTTCTCAGGCTTATAATATTTATGCTCAATTAATTAGTGAGTTAGGTACTGCTCGTTCAAACAACAATAAAAGTATTACAGAGCTTGAGGCTAATCTTGGAGTGGCAACAGGTCAAGATAAAGCTCATAGTATATTAGCAACAAATGAAGGTACTCTGCATTATATGGTGCCTTTGAAGCAAGGAATGGCTATTCAGCAGGGGCAAACGATAGCAGAAGTTTCAGGTAAAGAAAAAGGTTACTATGTAGAAGCTTTTGTACTTGCGAGCGATATTTCTCGTGTTTCTGAAGGGGCAAAAGCTGATGTTGCTATTACTGGTGTAAATAGTCAAAAATATGGAACACTAAAGGGACAAGTCAGACAGATTGATTCAGGAGCAATTTCCCAAGAAACGAAAGAAGGCAATATTAGTCTTTATAAAGTCATTATAGAATTAGAAACCTTAACTCTAAAACATGGAAGTGAGACAGTCGTCCTCCAAAAGGATATGCCAGTTGAAGTGCGGATTGTCTATGATAAAGAAACCTATCTCGATTGGATTTTGGAAATGTTAAGTTTCAAGCAATAATTGGTTTTAAACATTAGGTAACCTATAAAATAAAGTAAGATAAAGGGAAGATATCTTATCTAGGTAACTAAGTGCTATAAACAAAGTCAACGATCACTTGTTAGGAAGCTATCCTAACCATGCTTAATAAAAAGGAGAAAATAAATGGAACTCGTATTACCAAATAATTATGTTGCTCTTGAGCAAGAAGAGATGATGTATCTTGATGGGGGTGGTGTTGGTCGTAACTGGTGGAATAGTAGAGGTAGTCTTGCAACAGTTCTGGACGTAGGTCTGGCCATCTATAGTGGTGGTGCGACAATTTATTCTGCTTATGCAATAAAAAAAGCTATCTCAGCTAATAGAGGGGCTATTACGAGAACATTACGTAGTTTACTAATTAAACATGTAGGTAGCGCAGCTAGCAATTTAGCCAATACTGCACTAAACGTTGCGCTAACTGTTACTGGATTTTCACTAGGTGGAGCAATCGCATATGGGGCTGATTGGGCTGACGGTAGCCTAGATGGTTATATTTTTGCTTAAAATGAAACATTTTTTTGCAGGATTTGGTGAAATAAACTTTATAAATTATCTATTGTATATATGTGTAGGACTAGCCCCTCTTTTTCATATATATGTCATAGGTTCGGAAATGAGTTTTGTGAAAATAGTATTATCTATTTTGGGAATTATATTTGTTTGTATTTTAACTATTGCTCGAATTTATAGGACTTTTTTCTATAAAGAATAGTTTGGAATGAATAAGTATCTTATGTAAGAGGTTGGTAGATTATCAGCCTCTTTCTTGTCTTCTCTATCTAAGCATGTCTAATAGTCCAATAGTTGTACTAGTGATTGGACATACTGAAATAAATCCAATAAATTCTATTATTATGGCTCTTGGTATGTATTGGTATTAATTTTGGTATTATCAAGGGTGTATAGAAAATATTTTTATAGAGACGATGATGACTAAAGTTTTATCAATAATTGGCTCCATAATATCTATAGGTAATTTATCCACTACAAATATTATAGAGCCCTAAAAAAGAGCCGTTTAAGGCTCTCAGATTGAAGACAAAGTCCTTGGAAGTGAAGTTTCTAAGGGCTTTTCTTTGTGTAAAGTCGTATAATAGAGG
>NZ_JALDUI010000028.1 GCF_023115445.1 Streptococcus sp. oral taxon 431
TAAGTATTCAACAATTCATGAAGGGCGTAGTAATCATCCAGCCACAATCCTCCTTCTGGTAGGCGATGGCTAATTTCTCCTACTTCTTCATAGGCCATCCGGTCTAGGCGACGTTTTTGACTCTCTTGTTTTCTGACACTATCAAGGATTCGATTGCGAAATTTTGTTTTGAAGTAGACGTAGAGTTTCTTTTCTTCTTCCACTAGTTCTGGATGGTGTTCTAGAAGTTCATGGAGACAAATCATGCCTTCTTGCTCCCAGTCTTCTTTTTCCCATAGATGAAGATAGTAATCTTTTCGGCATCTATGGACAATTCCTTTTACCTTCTCATAATACTTTTCAAGCATTTGCTTTCCCCCTTTCTCTGCTTGTAGTATAGCAGAGAAAGGGGGAAAGAAGGGCACTAGTTTCTATCTTGTGCTGTTTTTACTCTCTAATGTTATGGAAGTTGTGAATGCTGACAAGTGAGAGTGAAAAAAGACAACTGTTGTCTCTACAGTTGTCTTTGTTTGTGATTTTATATTGATAATATTTTTGATTAAAGTTCTGCAATCTGATTAAGATTTACTTCTGCTACTGTATCATTCCCAAACATAGAGATAATCATCTTGACTTTGTTGTTATCAATTTCTGTAATCTTACCTGTGTAATCCGCGAAAGCACCGTCAATAATACGAACAGTTTGACCAACTTCAACATCAATGTCAAATTCTTGGACAGTTTGACCCATAGAAACTAAAATATCGCGAATTTCTTGTTCCAAAAGTGGAGTTGGTTTTGATCTATTTCCGTGTGAACCTACGAATCCTGTTACGTTTGGTGTGTTACGTACAACAAACCATGCTTCGTCGGTCATAACCATTTCTACAAGAACATACCCTGGAAAGCGATTTTCTTCGATTTCTTTTTTCTTTCCATTTTTTTCTACTTGCACTGTTTGTGTAGGAATTTCAACACGTAGAATATTTTCTAGCATATTGTATGTTTGTGCACGTTGCAATAGATTTTCTTTTACTTTATTTTCGTAGCCAGAGTAAGTTTGTAGCACAAACCATCCTTTATCAAAACTATCCATGTTTTTTCCTTTCCTAACTGAAGAATTTCAGCGACTAGATCTTTTCCTTAGCTTATTTTAAAAAATATTAATAAAACGAATCAATCCGCTAACAATCAATTGGTCAAAAATATAAATCATCACTACAAAGAAAGCAGTGTATTCCATGATAGATTTAAAATCTAACCAACTTTCCTTGCGAGTCGGCCAAGTTGTTTCTTTAAGAAGTTTAAAAATATCCTTAATAAAACGCATCGTTTTCTCCTATCTCGTTTCTCGGTGTGTGGTGTACTTGCCACAGTGTTTACAAAATTTATTTACTTCTAAGCGTGTTGGTTTTGGATTGCCACTAATCTTAATCGAATAGTTTCTAGAACCACAAACCGCACAGGCTAGACTTGCTTTTTTAAGTGCCATAACGCCTCCATCTTACCTATTATAACAATAAACCTCTGCTTTGACAAGTTAAATCGTTTTTGATTTTTTAAGGTGATTTCTCAACTAATTTTTCAAAGTAACTTCCACTTGTTTTACCAAGGGATTTATCCAAAATACTTTTAAACATAATTTCTCAAAAGAAAAGCGTCATAACAAGTCAGCGACTCTAACTCCTGATCTAAAAAATCAAACAAGTCTAAAAATATTTCCCTTGGTATCGGTAAACTTGCTTCAAATTCTTTCTTCTGTTGCTGCTTATACTCTGCCAGTAATTTCTTTTTCTTCTCTTTTTCCATTTTCTCCTCCGACTAACTTCTCTGGTACTTTTGAGACTAATACTCAATGAAAATCAAAGAGCAAACTAGGAAGCTAGCCGCAGGTTGCTCAAAACACCGTTTTGAGGTTGTGGATAGAACTGACGAAGTCAGTAACACATATACGGTAAGGCGACACTGACGTGGTTTGAAGAGATTTTCGAAGAGTATAACTTTCTTCAACAATGTTCAACAGTCCTTCACTCCTCTCATTATAGCACTAAATTCCTTTTATTGATGAGATTTTTGATAGCAAACAAAAAGAGTCAGCAAGCCAACTCTTTCGATCTCTATTCACTTTTTTCCATCAAGAAATCATAGATTTCCTGGACTGTTCCAAGCGCCATAATCTCCTGTTCTTTAACAGTTTGTTTAAGCTTTTGATAAATCCGACTTTCAGCTATATCACGCTTTTCAGCCTCTTTATTCACCCTCATGACTCCATTTTCAATGGTCACAAAGCCAAGCTCTTCAAATATCTGAATCATTTTGACTAATAGGATTTGCTCAATCTTGAGATAGGCCGCCAAATCCTTGAGTTTATAGCGAATATCGAACTCTGGGAACTGATAGATGGTTTTATACAATTTTGCAAACTGCTCTCTTGTGCCATAGCCCGTCAAGTAGTAAGCCTTAGCGATATCATTTTTAAAGTAAAGAGCTGAAAACTCCTGCTCCTGACAGATTTTCTTAAGGAGGGATATATCCTCAGGGATATTCTTCACGACAATAGCTGGACAAGAGGTCACATCAGGTAACTCTTGCGTAAAGTCCAAAACAGGTACACCTTCTGGCAACAGGGCATTCTTACCACGGATGTTAAAGAGCTGGACACCTTCTACACGGGCATCAACCATCATCAACTGCAAGGTTGTTTGTCCATTCCATTGGTTGACAGAGAGAGTCACTGCTAGTTCCAGTTGCTTGGTCTGTGAGAATTCAGTCGCCCATTTCCCTTGACCAAAAGCGACTACCTCAAAACTGGCCTCACCTTTTGAAATTTTCAGCTTGAGATGAGCATTACCAGCCCCCATAACGCGAGCATTTTCAACTTGAAAATCTCGAATGTAGAAGACAGGTTTTTGGTTATCCATCCCAAAAGGAGCTAGACGTTCAAAACTTTTCACCGTCTCCAAACTCAAGTCCTCTAAGTCCAGTTCTTCATCTAAAAATAAATTGTTTTTACCTTGGGCATCTGCACCTTTTTCTCGGATATAGGCTTCCAAAACATCGGATAAGACTTCCAACTTATCCACTTCAAGGGTCATACCTGCAGCACCTGCGTGACCACCAAAGGCGATAAACAGTTCTCGATGCGGGTCCAAGGCTTCAAAGATATCGACTGCTTCTACGCTTCGAGCACTCCCCTTGGCGCGTCCATCTTCGATATTCAGTACAATGACTGTCTGCCCTAGTTCTTCAAGCAAACGCCCAGCTACAATTCCAAGAACTCCCGGATTCCAGCCTTCCTTGGCCAAAACTTGAACACTTTTATCAGGATCCACCATTTTCTTAGCTTCATCGTAAATGAACTGAACAACTTCCTTACGTTCTTCATTCTTTTGATGAATCAAAAGGGCGATTTCATGCACTTCCTCATCGTCAAATCCAGTCAACAAATCAATAGCTGGATTGGGATCATCCAAACGTCCTAGAGCATTTAAACGCGGTGCTAACTGAAAACCAACTGTCTCTTCTGTCACATCACTACTCGAAATCCCAGCGATTTCAAACATTTCTTGCAAGCCCATTCGCTGAGTATTGCGCAAGACCTCAAGACCATATTGGACCATGATACGATTTTCGTCCGTCAGGCTGACCATATCGGCAATTGTACCGATGGCAACCAAGTCCAACAACTCGACCTGTACTTCTTCCAAAAGAGCACAAGCCAACTTAAAAGCGACCCCACACCCCGCCAAATGCTTGAAAGGATAGTCCGCCCCTGGATGTTCAGGATGGATAATAGCATAGGCATCTGGTAAAATCTCAGGCATAGAATGGTGGTCAGTCACAATGACGTCCACTCCCATAGACTGAGCCAAATCAATGGCCTCATGCCCCGCCACACCATTGTCCACAGTCACAATCAAAGACACACCCTGCTGTTCGATAAAATATTTGTAGACACTGGCATTTGGACCATAGCCGTCCGTAAAGCGATTAGGAAGATAAACCAGGCACTCAGCGCCTAACTGTTCTAAACTTTCCTTAACAATGGAAGCCGAAGTCATCCCATCCGCATCGTAGTCCCCGTAAATGAGAATCAGTTCCCCTTGCTCAATAGCATGGCGAATCCGCTCCACTGCCTTTTCCATATCATTTAAAAGGTAGGGATCATGCAAATCCTCCAAAGAAGGTTCTAAAAATTTTTTCAGACTGGCCTCATCCTTGATGCCTCGTTCAAATAACAAACGAGCCACTTCCGCGCCCAAACCAGCTTTCTTAGCGATCTTTGTAAAATCCGCATCCTCAACTTGCGGAGCAAATTGCCAATTATAAGTAGGAATTATCAAAAAAATCATCCACTCTTTCTTACGATTCTATCGTTTTATTATAACATGATTTTCAGTTTTTCTCTATCCGGTTTACTTTTATCAAAGTTTTACTAATTTCTTTGTAATATCATTTGACAAGAAAACGCTTTTGTTGTAGAATCTATGTTACAAAATCTAACACAAAGGAGAAAGATTATGACTTTAGTAGAATTTAAAGCTGTTGAAAAGTATTACGGAGACTACCACGCACTCCAGAATATCAACCTTCGTTTTGAAAAAGGCCAAGTTGTTGTATTACTTGGACCATCTGGTTCTGGAAAGTCCACGCTTATCCGTACCATCAATGGTCTAGAGGCGATTGATAGCGGAAGTCTCCTGGTAAACGGACACCAAATGGCAGGTGCTAGCCAAAAGGATTTGGTCCCCCTCCGCAAGGAAGTAGGTATGGTTTTCCAACATTTTAATCTTTATCCACACAAGACCGTGTTAGAAAATGTAACTCTTGCACCTATTAAAGTACTGGGTATTGATCCCAAAGTGGCTCAAAAAACTGCGCAAAAATATTTAGAATTTGTAAATATGTGGGATAAGAAAGAGTCCTATCCAGCCACCTTATCAGGCGGACAAAAGCAACGAGTAGCTATCGCTAGAGGCCTGGCTATGAAACCTGAACTCCTCCTCTTTGACGAACCAACCTCAGCTCTCGACCCCGAAACAATCGGCGATGTCCTAGCTGTTATGCAAAAACTAGCCCACGACGGCATGAATATGATCATCGTCACACACGAAATGGGCTTCGCTCGTAAGGTAGCTGATCGCATCATCTTTATGGCAGAAGGGCAAGTCCTGGTCGATACAACAGATGTGGATGCATTTTTTGATCACCCAAGTGAACCGCGCGCCCAACAATTTCTCAGCAAGATTATCAACCACGAAAGTGACAAGGTCAAATAAGGAGATGCCTATGAAAAAGAATTTCTTTCTTGCAACAGTAGTTACCAGTCTTTTAAGCATTGGATTTGTGACATCAGTTCAAGCAGATACCAGTATCGCAGATATCCAAAAAAAGGGAGAAATCGTTGTTGGCGTCAAACAAGACGTCCCTAATTTCGGCTATAAAAACCCGAAAACTGGAGAATTCTCAGGTATTGAAACAGATTTAGCCAAACTGATTGCAGATCAACTCAAGGTCAAGGTCCGCTACGTTCCAGTTACTGCTCAAACTCGAGGTCCTCTGTTAGACAACGAACAAGTGGATATGGATATCGCCACCTTCACAATTACTGACGAACGAAAAAAACTCTACAACTTCACCAGCCCTTACTATACAGACGCCTGTGGATTTTTGGTAAATAAATCAGGTAAGATTAAAGATATTGAAGATTTAAACGGAAAAACCATTGGAGTCGCACAAGGATCCATCACCCAAAAGCTGATTACAGAGCTAGGTAATAAAAAAGGCCTTGCCTTTAAATTTGTCGAACTCGGCTCTTATCCTGAATTAATCACCTCCCTCCACGCCCATCGGATTGATGCCTTCTCGGTAGACCGTTCTATCCTTTCCGGCTATACCAGCAAAAGAACAGAACTACTTGACGATAGCTTCAAACCTTCTGACTATGGTATTGTAACCAAAAAATCGAACACGCAACTGAATGACTATCTAGATCAATTGGTTGTCAAATGGAGTCAGGATGGGACCTTGCAGGACTTATACGATCGCTACAATCTCAAACCTTCCAAACACTCAGCAGAATAAGGAGGTAGCTACATGATAGATTCATCATCTTGGACAGCTTATTTTCAACATTTTGGTCAATTTTTTAACGGATTTCTCTTTACTATAGCTATCGCTCTAGGTTCTTTTGCCCTAGCCATGCTATTAGGCATCCTATTCGGTACCTTATCCACTAGCAAACATGGCAGTTTACGGATCTTATCCCGTATCTTTGTCGAATTTTATCAAAACACCCCTCTCCTAGTTCAGTTCGTTATTGTATTTTACGGCTTGCCTCTGATTAGTAACCATACTATCATGATTCCCATCTACTGGACTGCCGTTCTTTGTGTCGGACTCTACCACGGCGCCTATATCGCTGAGGTCATTCGATCAGGAATTCAGTCTATCCCTAGAGGCCAACTCGAAGCCGCTCTTTCTCAGGGATTCACCTATGCAAATGCAATGCGCTTGATTATCTTACCGCAGGCTTTTCGCATCATTCTCCCTCCCTTAACCAACCAAGTCGTCAACCTGATTAAGAATACTTCGACAGTAGCTATCATTTCTGGAGTTGATCTTATGTTTGTCACCAAATCTTGGTCCGCACTCAACGGCAACTACATCCCAGCCTTTTTAGGCGCCGCCTTCTTCTACTTTTCCCTCTGCTTCCCTGTTGCTCAATTTGGACGAAAAATGGAGCAAGCTAACAAAAAAGCTTATTCACTTTAGGAGGTTTTTATGGAAAGTATTCTTGAAGTTCTCAGTCTAGACAACCTCATCTTTATTTTAAAAGGTTTTGGTCTAACCCTCTATATCTCTTTGATTGCTATCACGCTTTCAACACTAATTGGAACCATCCTCGCTGTCATGCGTAATGGAAAAAACACCCTATTACGAATCCTTGCTAGTGTCTACATTGAATTTGTACGAAATGTTCCTAATCTACTCTGGATTTTCACTATTTTTTTAGTCTTTAAAATGAAATCTACCCCAGCTGGAATCACCGCCTTTACTCTCTTTACATCTGCAGCTCTGGCTGAAATTATCCGAGGTGGTCTTAACGCAGTGGATCAAGGACAATACGAGGCAGGGATGGCACAAGGTTTCTCCTATCGCCAAATCCTTTATCACATCATCCTACCGCAAGCCATCCGCAAGATGCTCCCTGCCATCATCTCTCAATTTGTAACAGTGATTAAGGATACAAGTCTTTTATACTCTGTAATCGCCCTCCAAGAGCTTTTTGGTGCCAGTCAAATTCTCATGGGCCGATACTTTGAACCGGAACAGGTTTTCAGCTTATATATCCTGGTCGCTCTAATCTACTTCAGCTTCAACCTAGCTATTTCAAGCCTTTCACGGACTCTAGCAAAACGTTGGCAACAAGCTGCAGAATAACAAGAGGTTGGGACAAAAAATCCCGACCTCACTTTTTATTAACAATCAAACATTGACGCGGTAGCTGATTGAACTTTTTGTTCGTCTTTTAGACTCCAAAATGCTCCTAATCATCCTCGCGGGGCTGGGACTACGAAATCGAGACTTTGTCTATCGATTTCTGTCCCACCGCCTTTTGAGAGAAATCTTTTTGCTTATTTCTTTACTAAAAAATAAGCTAGGAAATGTTAAACTGACAAACTCTATGCTAGACTAGAAATATGGAACATCATTTTAATCATCGAGCAGAATCATTTGATTCTCCAAAAAATCAATTTCTGGCCGATCTTGTTTGCCAGCATCTAATAAAACAAGTGCCTGATTTGTCAAACAAATCAATCCTAGACTTTGGAGGTGGAACTGGCCTTATCGCCCTTCCTCTTGCCAAACAAGCTAAATCAGTGACCTTGGTTGATATTGCGGACAAGATGCTTGCGCAAGCTCGTCTCAAGATTGACAGTCAAAAACTTGCAAACCTATACTTGATTCAACAGGATTTATTACTTGAACCACTTGAAGAAGAGTTCGACCTTATTATCGTCAGTCGAGTTCTTCATCATATGCCTAATCTTGATGACAGTCTATCTATGTTCAAGGAACATTTGACTCATGGCGGACAACTCTTTATTGCTGATTTTACTCTACCAGCTGGAGAGACACACGGTTTTATCATTTCTGAACTTGAAGAAAGCCTCAGCCAACAAGGTTTCTCGGAAATAACAAGTCAAATACTCTACAGCTCAGACCATCTCTTTCTCCATAAACCTTCCCAATTATTTCTTACAAGTAGCAAAAATATTTAGCCCTTAGAGTATCAGACAAGCACTAAAAACAAAGCAAATGCTAATCTTTACTCAGTTTTTGCATTTTCCCAATAGATAAGGTATAATAGTTGTATTGTCTTTTGGGGTCGTTACGGATTCGACAGGCATTATGAGGCATATTTTGCGACTCGTGTGGCGACGTAAACGCTCAGTTAAATATAACTGCAAAAAATAACACTTCTTACGCTCTAGCTGCCTAAAAACCAGCAGGCGTGACCCGATTCGGATTGCTCGTGTCTGATGACAGGTCTTATTATTAGCGAGATACGATCAGGCTTTGTCTAGCAGTTTGATAAGAGATTTATAGACTCGCAGTTCCTAGGCTTGAGTTATGTGTCGAGGGGCTGTTAAAACAATACATAACCTATGGTCGTAGACAAATATGTTAGCAGGTGTTTGGACGTGGGTTCGACTCCCACCGGCTCCATTATATTAAAAAAACGTTGATGTTCTCAACGTTAGAACGAAGACAAAGTCCTTGGAAGTCAAGTTTCCAAGGGCTTTTCTTTGTGTAAAGTCGTATAATAGAGGCAAGAAGAGTTGTGAGGTGTTCCTATGTTTCAAACGTTGATGATATCAACGTTTTTTCTGTCATCATACAAGTTTACAATGTTACATCAAGACACTTGAAAGATGGCAACATTAACTTTTCTTCTATGGGAAAAATAGCATATATAGTGGATTGAACTTAGAGTAGTACAATATAAATTCTAAAACATTTTTAGAAATTAATTTGACTTTCCTAACCTCTTTGTTCACATCTTATTTCAATCAACTATACATTGAACAGCTATTCAATTGAATTTTTAGCATTTTAAAGATCTGTAAGACTGACATTTCCCCTTTCTCCTAATCATTATCCATCAAAAAAACCGTAAGAATTTCTTCTTACGGTTTTTCTAGCAAATTCATAGAATTGAGATTCTCAGTTTTGCTTTATTTGAGTAATTTCTTACTCTTCTTCCTCACGTTTTTTAGCGAAGAGGAGTCCGCCTGTCGCTGCTGCAAGAAGTGCTAAAGCAAGTGAAGCGCTAGATTGTTCTGTACCAGTATTTGGCAATTCTTTCGCTCCTGCTTTCTTAGCTGGTGCTTGAGCAGGTGAATCTTGGTTAGCAGCTGTAACAGCTTTTTCAGCTGGAATGACTGCTACTGAACCATCTTCAAAGGTTACAACTACTGATCCATCATTGTTAACCTTAATATCTTTCGCGGTTGGGTTAGCTTTCTTAACTTCGTCGGCTACTTTAGCTTTTTCGGCGTCAGTCAAGTTGCTTGGATCTGTAACTGGGGTTACTGATGGATTCTTAACTCCATCTGATTCCTTAACTTTATCTGATGATTTCTTAACTGTCTTATCGGCTGGAATAACAGCTGTTGTGCCATCTTCAAAGGTTACAACTACTGATCCGTCTTTGTTAACCTTGATATCTTTCGCAGTTGGGTTTGCTTTCTTAACTTCGTCGGCCACTTTAGCTTTTTCGGCGTCAGTCAAGTTGCTTGGATCTGTAACTGGAGTTACTGATGGATCTTTAACGACTTTATTAGTTGGATCTTTTACAGTTACTTTAACTGGTACTTCATCCTTAGAACCATCTGGGTAAGTCACAACGACTGTAGTTCCTTTATCACCTGGTGTAGTTGTGTCTACTGGTGTCTTGAACTCTACTGTTGTGCCCTTAGG
>NZ_JALDUI010000029.1 GCF_023115445.1 Streptococcus sp. oral taxon 431
TTTCCAAGTGGTTTGTAAGTAACAGTTTCTTCAAGGTTTTCTTGAGTAACTGCCTTAGAAGCAACACTTGCTTTATCCGCATAGTAACCTGTCAATCCTGGTGTTGGAACTGAAGCGTAGGCTGTCTTATCTGATGCCCATGGTGTCGCTGAAAGTTCTTTACCTGTAACTTTATCCAAGGTAAGGGTACGTGTCCATGTCGCGTTTTCAACATGATCTGCTGGGGCTGCTACCTTACCATCTGATACCACATACTTAACAGTAGATGTGACATCTTTCTTCCATTGATCTGTCGCTGGGTATTTAGGACTGTTTGGATCATTTGGATTGATTGGATCTGTTGGATTATGTGGATCGTTTGGTCCAACTGGAGTTTCACCGTGTTTCAAGGTTACTGTCCAGGTTTGATCTACTGATGCATCGGTATCGAAGTGAACTCCTGCTGGGAATTCATCGCTTACAAGAACATAGCCACGATCTTCATAGTACTTGATCTTGTCCGCAGTTGAGTAGTTGATTGCCTCACCTGATTTACCACCGACTTGATCATTGGCAAGGGTTTGACCAGTTGTTTGATCAACGTACTTGATCACTGCTTTTTGGTCTGCCTTAACATAAACAATCTTCGTATCTCGTGAAATACGATCTGGATCACTTTCATCATTTGGTTCAATCGTTTTATCAACTATATTGTAACCCCAAGCTTGAGGTTGTTCTTCCTTAATTTTATATCCAGCTGGAGCATCAGGAATTTTAGTTTCTGCTGCCTCTTTAGGATTTAACGGATTATTTTCATAAGTCTTAGATACTGAACCTGGAATAACATTTCCCGCTTCATCTACCTGAATAATCTTACCAAGTGGTTTATAAGTTACAACATCTTCAGCATTAGGATTGGTTGGAGTGACTGTTTTACTACCTGCTTCAGACTTGTCAGCGTAGTAACCAGAAACTACTGGAACACTTTCCCTACCGTAAGTATGACTGTTTTCAGTCCATGTTGTTGTACCATCAGCTTGATTCTTCTTACCTGTGAAAGTATAGTCATTTTGAATCTTATCTGAAGGTACCTGAGCTTTACCATCTGTACTTGTGTACTTAACAGTTTGTTTTGTTGGTTGCGTCACATCATTAGTTTTTGGTACATAGATAATCGGCGTATCTTCACCTGGTTTTTCAGGAGTGATTGGTTTTCCTGGTTCTACTGGTTGACCTGGTTTCGTTGGATCGTTTGGATCTGGCAAGTATGGTTTGTAGCCTGGTACATCTGGAACAACTGGTTTACCTGGTTTTGTTGGATCGTTTGGATCATTTGGATACTTCACTTCTGGTGTTGATGGGAAGTTTGGATCTTTTGGTGTCTCTGGTTTTGGAACCAATTTTCCAAGTGGGTTGTAAGTAACAGTTTCTTCAAGATTTTCTTGAGTGACTGTCTTAGAAGCAACACTTCCTTTATCAGCGTAGTAACCTGTCAATCCTGGTGTTGGAACTGCATCATAGTTAGCCTTATTAGATGCCCATGGTGCATCAGGGTTAAGAACTTTACCTGTAACTTTATCAAGATTTAAGGTACGTGTCCATTGTGCATTTTGAACCTTATCAGCTGGGGCAGTTGTCTTACCGTCTGATACCACATACTTAACAGTTGATGTTACATCTTTCTTCCATTGATCTTCCGCAGGGTATTTTGGACTCTTTGGATCATTTGGATTGATTGGATCTGTTGGTTTATGTGGGTTATTTGGTCCAACTGGAGTTACATCGTGTTTCAAGGTAACTACGAATTCTTGATCAACTGATTCATCCTTGTCATAGGTAGCTCCTGCTGGGAATCCATCACTTACAAGAACATAGCCACGATCTTGGTATTTCTGAATCTTAGCTGCAGTTGAGTAGGCAATAGCTTCACCTGATTTACCACCTACTTGATCACTTTCAAGTGTTGCACCAGTATTTTGGTCTACATACTTGATAGTAGCTTTTTGATCTGCCTTGCGGTAGATAATCGGCGTATCTTCACCTGGTTTATCCGGTGTTACAGGTGTTCCTGGTTCTACTGGTTGACCTGGTTTCGTTGGATCGTTTGGATCTGGCAAGTATGGTTTGTAGCCTGGTACATTAGGCACAACTGGTTGACCTGGTTTGGTTGGATCGTTTGGATCATTTGGATACGGCACTTCTGGTGTTGATGGGAAGTTTGGATCTTTTGGTATCTCTGGTTTTGGAACCAATTTTCCAAGTGGGTTGTAAGTAACAGTTTCTTCAAGATTTTCTTGAGTGACTGTCTTAGAAGCAACACTTGCTTTATCAGCGTAGTAACCTGTCAATCCTGGTGTTGGAACTGCATCATAGTTATCCTTATTCGCTGTCCATGGTTCATCAGAGTTAAGAACTTTACCTGTCACCTTATCAAGTTTTAAGGTACGTGTCCATTGTGCATTTTGAACCTTATCAGCTGGGGCAGTTGCATTACCGTCTGATACCACATAATGAACTGTTGATGTTACATCTTTCTTCCATTGATTTTCCGCAGGATATCTTGGACTGTTTGGATCATTTGGATTGATTGGCTCTGTTGGTTTATGTGGGTTATTTGGTCCAACTGGAGTTTCACCGTGTTCTAATCTAACTACGAATTCTTGATCAATGTTTTCATCATCATCAAATTTCTTTTGATCTGCAGTTGAGTTTGTGAAACCATCTTCTACAAGTTTGTAACCTTTATTAACAAAATCAGCAATCTTAGCTGCAGTTGAGTAGTTAATAGCTTCACCAGATGTACCTTCAACTTCATCTTTTGCTAATTCCTTATTATTAGCAGTTGTATCAATGTATTTGACAATAGCTTTTTGTTTTACTTTTTTATAGACAACAACTGTTTCATAGACACCCAAATCAGATTTGGCTACAATATTGCGCCAATAAGTTTCTGAAACGGTACGTCCACCCGCTTGAGATTCAATAAGCGTTTCTGGTGCATTGCTTGAATCATATGAAACAGAAACTGAATCAGCTTGAGCCCCAACTTCTAATCCTGGAACATTAGTTGACTTGATTTCTGCTTTATAGCCATCGACTTTTGGTGAAGCAATAGTTCCATAATTATAGGTACCTGAATTTGTTCCATCAACTTTCCAACCTGTATCAGCGATGTTATCTCCATCGATATCAGAAATGTGATACTTAGCCTTACTATAGGCGGCTAAGAACTCATCACCATTGCTGACACTTGAATTTTTTAAAATCTTTTTAAAGCCTTCTTGGTCAATAGAGACATCCAAAGTACGCTTCCATTCTGATGACTGGATAACATCTTTTTTAACTGGAGTTCCATCTTCGTAGACATATTTGATGACATTTTTATGAACACCAGTCGGGTTGATTTTTGATCCATTTGATACCCAAATATTTTGACGGTTATCACCTACCGGGTCAATACCATAAGTCCTATCTGTGGCAACAACTCCCCCAGTAGAAGAACCTGTTGGTACAGATGTGGCATTAGCAGGTTCTATGTGTGCTCTATTATTTTGGAAACCAGCAATAGACATAGATCCGCCCTGGATATTCATCCAAACAGAACTCTGTTTATTATGACTTTGTGCATCCCTACCATCCTTGTTCATGGAATAAACCGTATAGGTCCCAACACCTGCATTATTTGTTGGACCATTAAATTCGATTCGGTTCCCTGAAGCTTCTAATTTATTTGAGATATAAAGAATATTTCCGTGGCCAATATCCTGTGGATTGTTCCCTTGAGGAATAGTTATTGGTAGTTTCCCGGTAATTTCACCTGCTGATGTACCATCTGATTTTGTGTATCTCATAAAGGAAACATATAGCGGATTATTAAACTGGAAATAAGTGTTTGTACTAGCTCCCAATGCTACTGAGATCAACTCAGCATAGTAGTTAGTATTATCATCTCGAATATCTACAATAGAACCCTTATTCGCTTGAAAAACTGGTTCACTCTTGCGACCATTCCTAGAATCAAGGGAAATCACATCATCCCAGGCATTATCTCCACGATTGTCCATTTGCACACGGAAAGTAGCAAAGTCATCTACAAGAATCTTACCGTTCTCATTTAGACCGATATAGTTATATCCGTCATAACTTCCAGACGGACCACCGCCGCTCTTAGGCCCTTTGCCTACAGAATGGAAGGTATTGTTTGAATGTTTTCCAAAGACTACTCTTGAATCATTTCCGAAATCAAGGGCAACACCACGACCTTTATTTTCAAAGCGAACTTTGGCATTTTGACCTGTGACAAGTTCTGAGTGATTTCCCATCATAATCCCATCACGGCCATGAAATTCAAAAGTTCCACCATCGCCAATAAGAACTCGACTCGGTCCATTTTTTCTACCGTGGTTACCTGCAACATATCCACCGTAACGATCCTTATCAGTGATACCATCAGCTGGACGATTTACACCAATTGAAATCCCTTGTCCGATACTAGTATTCAAGACTAACTTAGAATCCTTACCAGTTTCCACGGTCCCACTATCAGCCATGAAAATACCAGCATTATGGTAGCGAGCATTTTCAGATCGATTGTCAGTGTTCATGTTAATAGTAAGGCTACCTTTATCTTTTACACTGACCTTAGCTCCACTTTCAAGAGTAATAGCATCCCCTTGAGAAGAACGGTTAAGCGTTAAGCTAGCTCCCTCAGAAACTGTTACAGATTTGGCATCGTGGATATTTGACTCACGACGTTGGTCTGAATGGCCAGCAGCGCCAACATTCCGTTGTACGTGTTGAGTTTGACCATTTGCAGCTGGATAACTGTCACTAACTGTTGAAGTTGTAGTTCCTTTGATAACAACATGGGTGTTACCACCACCACCATAAAGTGATGAACCAACACTAGTTACATTTTCAAAGGTAACAGTATTTGAACCGCTAGTTCTTGATAAATCAATTGGACCTTTAGAATTAGCAGTCGCTATTTTAAGGTTTTTAAGATTTAGTTCCCAGCTAGCTCCTGTCAACTCCAAAGTGTGTGACAAAAGTTCAAGACGAGCATTGCCATCCTTACCTTGGATCGTAACTGGGCGAGATTGTGCATGAATAGTAGTCTTACGGTCAACAGATCCTGAACGTCCATTGTCGGTATTACCATTATCACCTTGAGCTACGACATCACCATTTACAGTGATTTCTCTGACATTTCCATCCTCTAAGGCTGAAACAAACTCACTCCAATTTGATACTTCACGTTTATTTTCTGAAGTAGCTCGACGTGTACGTGTTGAACGGCGTGCTTCAGCTGGAGCTTTATCAGTAGACTTATCATCTTTTTCAGCAACTTCAGCTTTACCTTCAGTTGTTTTTGCCGTATCTTCACTTGATTCTTTAGCTGATACTTCTGATTTCTCAGATTTTGGACTTTCTGTTGCAACTTTTTCAGAATCTGAAGAAACTTCAGTTGTTTCTGGTGTTACAACAGGTTTATCAGCTACTGTTGGTTTTGAATCGGCAGTAGCTGGTGATAGAGCAGACTTATCTGCTACTGTAGGTTTTGATTCAGAAGTTCTTGGTACTGAAGATTCCGATGTACTTGTTGAACTTTCTGGACTAACAGATACTACGGAGGTGAGCAATGTTTCTGAAACATTTACCTCATCAGCACTAGCAACTTGTCCACTTAAAAAGAATGCTGTCCCCAAAAGAACTGACGCTAAACCAAAACTATACTTACGTAAAGAAAAGCGCTGGCGCTCATTAAAATGAAACATCATGTTTATCTCCTTTAATTTTTTTACACAAATTTAGTATATCACTATATTTATAAAAATCAAGTGTTAGCGGTTACTTTTTTATAAAAAACGCACTATATGTATTGAGTTCAATATTTTTTTACATCTTTTATCAGAAACTTAGTAATTCTTTAACAAATAGAACTAAAGAAACAAACATGCATCTAGTGATGTATTTCAGCTCTGCTATGAGAGATTTATCCATTTTTATATTCATACAACTTATTTAACAGTATTAAAAATTTTTAGTAAATATTTTTTCCGAAATTTATAGTTTTATCTTTTAGTTTTTCAACAAATCCTTCTATCTCTGGATATAAAAATGGAGAGAACAACGACTGTCCTCTCCATATGTTATAGTAGATTGAAATAAGGTATGAACAAATCGATTAGGAAAGTCAAACTAATTTCTAGAAATATTTTTAGCAGTCTTATACTCAATGAAAATCAGAGAGCAAACTAGGAAGCGAGCCGCAGGTTGCTCAAAACACCGTTTTGAGGTTGTGGATAGAACTGACGAAGTCAGTAACAAATATACGGCAAGGCGAAGTTTACGTGGTTTGAAGAGATTTTCGAAGAGTATTAGCATTTCAAAGATCTGTAAGACTGACATTTCACCATTCTCCTAATCATTATCCATCAAAAAAACCGTAAGAATTTCTTCTTACGGTTTTTCTAGCAAATTCATAGAATTGAG
>NZ_JALDUI010000030.1 GCF_023115445.1 Streptococcus sp. oral taxon 431
ACCTCAGAATAGCTACTGTCTCATCTCTTTTTTTACTTAAGCTCCTTGATATACTTGACAAATGGTAGAAAAGAGCCAAAAAACTTGTCCCTTTTATATTTTAAACAATGGATTTAAGAAACCATCTGTGTTTTGTAATAATTTCTTATAAACTTTCCACTTGAGGCCTTCGGTATGCTTGAAACCACCTTCTTTCAAGTCTTTCTCAACAGCAGTGTTAAATAAGTTTTGAAGTTGAGCGTAAGTTGAAATCTTAGAACCGTCTACTTCAATCTCAACAAAGCCTTTCTGTGCTTTCGCATACACTTCATGATACCAATGTCTCTTCCACTCTTCAAGTGTCTTGAATTTGTCTCCAGATACTTTCTTGATAATGAAATCATCGCCTAAAAGACCTTTATTTTCTTTATCAGCAGCACCTTGATGTTTGCTTGAAACATAGTCAATGAATCCATGTTCATATCCATAGTACCCCCACATACGGAAGGCATTATGTTTGAATGATAATGAACCTGGTGCTCCTTGGCTTGTATTACCACCGTAAATACCAGCCATCATATTGACATTGACATAAGCCGTACCAAAATCTTCTGGGTGGAAGACTTTATTGCCTGGATTTCCGTGAATAGTCATAAAATTGTTATTTACCAAATCATCAATGGTTTCAAGATTGGTTATTTTCTCAGCGTCTGTCAAGTCACGCACTTTGTCCCATTGGTGAGGACCACTTAGTTTATTTCTATCCATTGGTCGACGTATTTCACGGTCAATTTTCTTGAACCACTTACTATTGTCACCTTTAACCTTAGGAAGAACAGCTTCAGCTTCAGCATAATCAAGCATCATCATAGCTTCATTGTAGTTCTTCATGTATTTATCTATAGTTTCACGCGAATCCAGCTTGTTAGGATTATAGTTGTACCATTGGTTACCATCATTTTGACGTTCAAATGCCATATTTAATCCAAGTGCACCGTATTCACCTTGATGTCCGTGTTGTGCTGGAGTTTGTAACATACCCTGAGCAAATGCTTCAAGGTCTGTACCTTGTCGATGTCTATGACCACCCAAATATGCCATGCGGTCATTTACGTGGGTAGTTTCATGTGTAAAGGCAGATGTGCCGTATTCACTTATTAAATCCGACATAACAAAATATACAGCATCCATAGGTTGTGGATCAGCAAAGATGTAAGCATAGGCTCCATAGCCATACTTATACTCATGATACTTCCCAATACGACCAAAGAATTCCCTGACTGGAGTATAGTCTGATTTTCCATTTCTATGTCCGAATCTGTCAGGCCAGCCACCTGGAGCATTATGATTATCCCATACAGGAGTTGGAACTACATTTTGACTCTTAAGAAGTTTATCGCGTACATTATCAGTAGCAAGACGTGACCAAAAATCTAAGTAATTAACTTGCTCTTTGGCACGTAGATTAATCTCTTTTTTAAAGGCTTCACGTTCTTCTTCAGTATTTTTGTTGTATTTTTCAAATGCACCGAATGAAATTGAATTATACGTTGAAATCATAAATAGATGTGCATTTTTCAAATTAAGAAGAGGTAAAATCATGCGCCCATGCTGCCCATTATTAATTCCTTCGTATAGACGATATTTTTTGTTAGCAAATGCAGGGTTCGTTGATGGTTGTTCAACTACATACGCGTTCTTTTCAATAGCTTTCTTAAACCAGTCATTTATATCTGTATGGTTAGTGAATAGCTTCATATTGTAATGTAAGAATCCATTTAATTCATTTATTCCAATTGTTCCACCTATAGTTTCACGATAAGCTTCTAAAGTTCTATCTCCTTTAACATTTCTTTCACTTGAACCAATTTTGATTAAGAAATCTAAAACATTAACATTCTTACCATAAAAATCAGGTTTAAACATCATAATATCTTTAATTGATAACTCATCGTATTTAAAACCATAATATTGATTTAAGTAGGCCAGCCCCATCATGATTTTAGCTTTGTTATCTTCAACTTTCTTAAGTAAAGCACGCTCGACTACTTCCCCACCGTTTAACTGATGATCTTCATTTTCTAAAATCTGACTAACAAGTTTTTCTAAGTTTCCTTTGACTTCTTCGAAGCTTTCTTCTAAATACAAGCCCTTAATGTACTCAGTTTTCTTCTCAGGGGTATTTTGCCAAGGTTTCTCACGCTTATCCATCAAGCTACGAACTTCATCTGAAAGTAGGGTAACACTAGCTAACTTCTCTTTGATATTGCTTGCTAACTGGCTACGATTCTTCATAACCATATTTGGAGTATAGACAATGTTTTGACCTGCTACATCATACTCTTTTACTTGAGCTACTTTAGAATTCGTTTTAGCGGTCACAGTTAACTCTTCTTTGGTTCCATCGGCATAGTGAATCATGATTTTATCCACACTTGATAAATCAGTGACAAATTGCCCTGCTTTCATACCTGTTACAGACAGAACAGTTTTCTTAACAAGATTGGAATCATCTGTTAACTTATTCCCTTGGTTTACAATCCACTCTTTGTTATAAAATGGTTGCAGTTTTTCCAAGTTTCGATAAGCTAGGTTTCTTGTTTCTTGGTAGTCCTGAATCGCTTTATATTCAGAATCTCTATCAACGATACGATTTAACTTGTTTACAACTGGATCTTGAATAGCGAAGGTATTCGCAGTAATCCCCATATTAGCGATTTTGGCGTCTGCTTCGGCTTGAGAGATACCAGTAATACGATTTGAATGCTTGTAGGAAGATAAACCACTTGCAACACCATTTACATAATTTACACGTTTGATATTATCTAATCCAAAATATTGGTCATTATCATTCAAGGCTGGTGAACCATAGACAATTTCACCATTATTTACTTTAAGCATTGTTACGACGTCTTCAATAACACCCCAGTTAAAGTTGTTATGAATTACACCTCCACTTTCGCCATGCTGAATCAAATTCATAGTACCTTTTATTACAGCATTTCGGAGAAATCCTTTTTTACCTACTGTCATCGAGTCAATACCATGATCTAGTTTACCAATTAAACCACCATATTTAGATTTATTGGCACTAATCTTAGCATCAACGTAAGCTTTATCAACGTTACTTATCCAACTTTCGCTGACAAGTCCACCAGACCACCAGCCTTTATCTCCAAGACTGTTAATCTTGCCAATAAAAGCTACATTGCGCATATTAGATTCGTCTAACTTATTAACAGCACCGGTTACATCGTTATTTCCTGTTACTGAACCTACTACTTTGATATTCTCAAGTGTAGACTTCTTAAACATATTACCAATAGGTGCAACTTTATCAGCCCAAGGCATGTTTATATTTACATTACCTAAGTTAAAGTTTTTGAGTGTAGCACCTTCAGCCTCATTAAACAAAGGTCTTTCTAAGTTATGAATCGTGTACTGATGATTCTCTACACTTGATAAAGTACCTCTAAACTTAGCCATAACATAAGCTTTACCTGCTGGCTTAACGTTAACTGCATTCAAATCTGCACCAAGTTTAAACTCACCGGTAGGATTTGCTTGCATGTCTTTTGCTAAATCATGGAAGTTGTAATAAACCTTATCCTCGGTAGCCCTCGGTTTTTCAAGATAATAAGTGTAAGTGTCTCTTAACTTACCGTCTTTATCACGTTGAACTAAGTCAGGTGCTTTTGCCGTTATCTTGTAAAGCTGCTTACCTTCCTCAATGACCTCTTCAATCTTATCAATTGCTAAACGAGTCACTTTGTTTTCTCTGGAGGTTACTTTTAAGTAATAGTTGTTAACATTACTTGGAAGAGAGGTTAAATGATTACTATCGCTTTCGACACCGCTTTCGTTTACTTGTACGAGGCTGGTATTTGCAATATCTTTCAACTCAACTTTCTTTAAATCTAAGCGTAAAGGTTTATCTTCCAAAGTCGATACTTCTGCACCCTTACCTACATCATAAGTCATAGTGGTTGAAATCGTATAATCTTTGTAATAGTCTAAGTTCTCTAATACTTGAGATAAGTTATCGGTTTTTAAATCAAGCGTTTTTACAATTTTTCCACCTTCTTTGATAGTCGCTACAATGCGTGTAATTGTAGCATTGTCTTGATTTTCTAGATTGTAGTTAATTGTAGCAGACTTAGCTAAAACATCCTTAGATACAGTGGTCAGAGTCAAAACAGGAGCCGTTTTTTCTTTGGGCTTTTCTTTGGTACCTTTTACAAGAATTTCAGGCTTCATTTCTTTCAACACAGTTACTGTTTCAACTGGGTCACTGATTTTTTTGCCATGTAACTCTTCATAGCTAGTAACAATTTGACGTTCGCCATCCTCACCAACTTGTTTAATAGAATCATCACCTATAAATTTGCTAGAATCAGATTCTTCTGTGATAGTTTTAGGAATAGTCTCTGTACGAATATCAGTATGTAAAGCAGGAAGCTCTTCGCTCTCTGGAGCAACGTCAGGAACTGTAGCTAGTGGATCGGTATACTCTGAGATTTCAATAACCGGCGGATCAATTAAGTTTCCTGTTTCATCTACTCCTGTTGTACCTACAGATTCCGTGTATTCTGACTTCTCGGACTTGGGTGCTTCTTCTGGAACTGTGCCTACCGGTTCAGTGTATGCTGGTTTTTCATGAACTTCTGGCTCACCTTTGTCAGTCACAACAGCTTCGGGTAATGCCAGTTGAACTTCCGGCTCGCCTTTGTCAGTCACAATAGCTTCCGACAACGCTGGTTGAACTTCCGGCTCCCCTTTGTCAGTTACAACTGCTTCGGGTAACGCTGGTTGAACTTCCGGCTCCCCTTTGTCAGTCACAATAGCTTCCGGCAACGCTGGTTGAACTTCCGGCTCACCTTTGTCAGTCACAACAGCTTCGGGTAATGCCGGTTGAACTTCCGGTTCGCCTTTGTCAGTCACAACAGCTTCGGGTAACGCTGGTTGAACTTCTGGTTCTACAAGGTTTGTACCTATTGGTTGCGTATAGTCAGGCTTCTCATACTTAGGAGCATCGTCTGGGACTGTGCCTACTGGTGCAGTGTACTCTGGTTTCTCTGATTTAGGTGCTTCGTCTGGAGCCATACCTACAGGCTCAGTGTATGCTCGCTTCTCAGCTTTAGGAGCCATATCAGGAACTGTTCCTACCGGTGCAGTATATTCTGGTTTCTCATGAACTTCGGGCTCAACCAGATTACCACCAACTGGTGCTGTATGTTCTGGTTTTTCTGCTTTAGGCGCTTCATTAGGGATACTTTGAATTTCAGATACTGGAACATTTTTTGTCCCCTCATTCTTATGTTGAATTTCTGAAATTGCATCATCATTAAGGGGTAAGTATCCAATATAACGATATCCAGCAATTTGAACCACTCCTTCATTACTTGGAGCTTTCAAAGGATTGCTTATATCGAGAGCTTGCATACTAGAAAGACTAATCAGTCCGATAGTAGTAACTAAGAACAAACTAGAAACTTTTTTCTTTTTATGAACCAAAACATACTAAGATTAGTAGTGAGGAAATCTCCGACGGGAGAAAGTACTCACTACTTTTTCGTTATGTTAAAGTAG
>NZ_JALDUI010000031.1:2202-4882 GCF_023115445.1 Streptococcus sp. oral taxon 431
GAAATCCCGTCGGAATCTGGGAGGACCATCTCCCAACCCTAAATACTCCCTAGTGACCGATAGTGAACCAGTACCGTGAGGGAAAGGTGAAAAGCACCCCGGGAGGGGAGTGAAATAGAACCTGAAACCGTGTGCCTACAACAAGTTCGAGCCCGTTAATGGGTGAGAGCGTGCCTTTTGTAGAATGAACCGGCGAGTTACGATATGATGCGAGGTTAAGTTGAAGAGACGGAGCCGTAGGGAAACCGAGTCTGAACAGGGCGAATTAGTATCATGTCGTAGACCCGAAACCATGTGACCTACCCATGAGCAGGTTGAAGGTGCGGTAAGACGCACTGGAGGACCGAACCAGGGCACGTTGAAAAGTGCTTGGATGACTTGTGGGTAGCGGAGAAATTCCAAACGAACTTGGAGATAGCTGGTTCTCTCCGAAATAGCTTTAGGGCTAGCGTCGACATTAGAGATTCTTGGAGGTAGAGCACTGTTTGGGTGAGGGGTCCATCCCGGATTACCAATCTCAGATAAACTCCGAATGCCAAAGAATTATGGTCGGCAGTCAGACTGCGAGTGCTAAGATCCGTAGTCGAAAGGGAAACAGCCCAGACCACCAGCTAAGGTCCCAAAATAATTGTTAAGTGGAAAAGGATGTGGGGTTGCACAGACAACTAGGATGTTAGCTTAGAAGCAGCTATTCATTCAAAGAGTGCGTAATAGCTCACTAGTCGAGTGACCCTGCGCCGAAAATGTACCGGGGCTAAAACAATTTACCGAAGCTGTGGATACCTTTATAGGTATGGTAGGAGAGCGTTCTATGTGTGAAGAAGGTGTACCGTGAGGAGTGCTGGAACGCATAGAAGTGAGAATGCCGGTATGAGTAGCGAAAGACAGGTGAGAATCCTGTCCACCGTAAGACTAAGGTTTCCAGGGGAAGGCTCGTCCGCCCTGGGTTAGTCGGGACCTAAGGAGAGACCGAAAGGTGTATCCGATGGACAACAGGTTGATATTCCTGTACTAGAGTATGTAGTGATGGAGGGACGCAGTAGGCTAACTAAAGCAGACGATTGGAAGTGTCTGTCTAAGCAGTGAGGTGTGAATTGAGTTAAATGCTTAGTTCTATAACATTGAGCTGTGAAGGGGAGCGAAGTTTAGTAGCGAAGTTAGTGACGTCACACTGCCAAGAAAAGCTTCTAGCGTTTAAACATACTCTACCCGTACCGCAAACCGACACAGGTAGTCGAGGCGAGTAGCCTCAGGTGAGCGAGAGAACTCTCGTTAAGGAACTCGGCAAAATGACCCCGTAACTTCGGGAGAAGGGGTGCTGACTTTAAGTCAGCCGCAGTGAATAGGCCCAAGCAACTGTTTATCAAAAACACAGCTCTCTGCTAAATCGTAAGATGATGTATAGGGGGTGACGCCTGCCCGGTGCTGGAAGGTTAAGAGGAGTGCTTAGCGGAAACGCGAAGGTATGAATTGAAGCCCCAGTAAACGGCGGCCGTAACTATAACGGTCCTAAGGTAGCGAAATTCCTTGTCGGGTAAGTTCCGACCCGCACGAAAGGCGTAATGATTTGGGCACTGTCTCAACGAGAGACTCGGTGAAATTTTAGTACCTGTGAAGATGCAGGTTACCCGCGACAGGACGGAAAGACCCCATGGAGCTTTACTGCAGTTTGATATTGAGTGTCTGTACCACATGTACAGGATAGGTAGGAGTCTACGAGATCGGGACGCCAGTTTCGAAGGAGACGCTGTTGGGATACTACCCTTGTGTTATGGCCACTCTAACCCAGATAGGTGATCCCTATCGGAGACAGTGTCTGACGGGCAGTTTGACTGGGGCGGTCGCCTCCTAAAAGGTAACGGAGGCGCCCAAAGGTTCCCTCAGAATGGTTGGAAATCATTCGCAGAGTGTAAAGGTATAAGGGAGCTTGACTGCGAGAGCTACAACTCGAGCAGGGACGAAAGTCGGGCTTAGTGATCCGGTGGTTCCGTATGGAAGGGCCATCGCTCAACGGATAAAAGCTACCCTGGGGATAACAGGCTTATCTCCCCCAAGAGTTCACATCGACGGGGAGGTTTGGCACCTCGATGTCGGCTCGTCGCATCCTGGGGCTGTAGTCGGTCCCAAGGGTTGGGCTGTTCGCCCATTAAAGCGGCACGCGAGCTGGGTTCAGAACGTCGTGAGACAGTTCGGTCCCTATCCGTCGCGGGCGTAGGAAATTTGAGAGGATCTGCTCCTAGTACGAGAGGACCAGAGTGGACTTACCGCTGGTGTACCAGTTGTCTTGCCAAAGGCATCGCTGGGTAGCTATGTAGGGAAGGGATAAACGCTGAAAGCATCTAAGTGTGAAACCCACCTCAAGATGAGATTTCCCATGATTTTATATCAGTAAGAGCCCTGAGAGATGATCAGGTAGATAGGTTAGAAGTGGAAGTGTGGCGACACATGTAGCGGACTAATACTAATAGCTCGAGGACTTATCCAAAGTAACTGAGAATACGAAGTGTGAAGGATTTTCTTGGAATTTGATAGATATTCAATTTTGAGTAGGTATTACTCAAAGTTAAGTGACGATAGCCTAGGAGATACACCTGTACCCATGCCGAACACAGAAGTTAAGCCCTAGAACGCCGGAAGTAGTTGGGGGTTGCCCCCTGTGAGATAAGGAAGTCGCTTAGCT
>NZ_JALDUI010000032.1 GCF_023115445.1 Streptococcus sp. oral taxon 431
TCTCATAATACTTTTCAAGCATTTGCTTTCCCCCTTTCTCTGCTTGTAGTATAGCAGAGAAAGGGGGAAAGAAGGGCTTTGGTTTCTATCTTGTGTTTTTTTGAGTCTGTAATGTTATTGATTATGAGTTTGTAATTCTCGTAAATCTGACTAGATAATCATATTCGGCTCTATAATTTCTGTAGTGGGTAAAACCACCATAGGAATTATGGAGCCTATTTTGTTGTAGAAAAAAAGTCCCATAAGACCTATAATGAAAAGCGACCAAACCATCATTAGAAAGAATCTTATGGAACAATTAAATTTTATCACAAACTTACTCGGAATTAAAGACAAGAACATCAAAATCTTGGATTATCTTGATGCTGGAACTCATAAAGAAGTCATCGCTAAGCTAGATTATCCTGCTCCTAAGTGTCATCACTGCCTAGGGCAAATGACTAAATATGACTTCCAGAAAGAATCTAAAATCCCTTATCTAGAGTGTGCAGGCTATAAGACACTCATTCGATTGAGAAAACGCCGTTTCCGTTGTAAAGTCTGCGGGAAAATAGCTGTCGCAGAGACTTCCTTAGTCAAAAAGAATCACCAAATCGCGACCATCGTCAACCAGAAAATCACTCAAAAATTAATCGAGAAAGTCCCTATGACGGCTATCGCAGAAAGTCTATCTGTCTCTACTTCGACAGTCATTCGTAAATTGAAAGAATTCAAATTCAAGACAGATTTATCTTTCCTTCCAACTCACATGTCTTGGGATGAATACAGCTTCAAGAAAGGGTTGATGAGTTTCATTGCACAGGATTTTGATTCCAGAAAGATCGTAACTATTCTGGATGGACGAACTCAAGCGACTATTCGCAATCATTTTCTTCGTTATTCTAGTCAGGTGAGAAGTCGCGTGAAAGTCTTTACAATGGATATGTTTAGTCCCTATTACGATATTGCCAGAAAACTTTTTCCTAATGCTAAAATCGTTCTCGACCGCTTTCACATTGTCCAACATCTCAGTCGAGCTATGAATCGTCTTCGTATCCAAATCATGAATCGTTTTGATCGTAAATCGCACGAATATAAAGCATTAAAACGTTACTGGAAACTCATTCAACAGGATAGCCGTAAACTTAGTGATAGACGTTTTTATCGCCCTACTTTTCGCTCACACTTGACCAATAATGAGATTCTCGAAAAGCTCCTTGCATACTCTCAAGAACTTAGAAAGCACTATGAACTCTATCAACTATTACTGTTTCATTTCCAAGAGAAACAAACAGACAATTTCTTTGAACTGATTGAAGAAACGATTTCTTGTGTAAATCCTATTTTTCAAACTGTTTTTAAGACCTTTTTGAAAGACAAGGACAAAATCATGAACGCACTGGAACTGCCCTACTCAAACGCGAAACTGGAGGCTACTAATAACCTCATTAAGGTCATCAAGCGCAATGCTTTTGGCTTCCGGAACTTTGAAAACTTTAAAACTAGAATCCTCATTGCTTTGAACATCAAAAAGGAGAGAACCATGTTGGTCCTCTCCAGGTTATAACTTTTTATCAACCCACTACAGTTGACAAACATACTAAGATTAGTAGTGAGAAAATCTCCGACGGGAGAGAGTACTCACTACTTT
>NZ_JALDUI010000033.1 GCF_023115445.1 Streptococcus sp. oral taxon 431
TTGTCTCATCATCTGATATTCCATTCAAAAATCGAATTTAGAACAAAATAAAAAGGGATATTCTCTATCCACTTCACTAATTTTTTGATATTTAAACACGCCAAAGTAAGCCCAACCTGATCCTCCATTTTGGACTTTCCTTTCTCTCTAGTGTATCTCAAATTATGGTACTCCTTAGCCGTCCCAAAGAGTCGTTCAATTGTTTCTTTGCGCTTCTTATAGAGCTCTTTCATTTCTCTTTGGTGACGAATCTCCTCACAAAATTCAAGGGCATCTTTCCAGACATGTCTCGTTACTACTTTTTGATGATTTTGGCTTTGGGTACAAACGGATAATAAAGGACAGGCAACACATACTTTGGGATTACTCTTATACTCACGGTAGCCTTCTCGAGTGGTAGTGCTATAGCTTAATACTTGATTCTCTGGACAGACATAACAATCATCACTTGCATTATAAACAAAATTACTAGGTCTTAAATTCCCCTTTACTCCCTTTGGTCGAGTATAAGGAAAGACAGGGATGATGTTACGTTCTAATAAATAATGGGCAATAGTTGGGGTCTTGTAGCCTGAATCCGCAATAATATAGTGTGGTGAGAAAGGCTCTAACTTTGAAAATAGGGCAGGGAAAGCCTGACTATCATGAACATTTCCTGCCTCAACCGTATAAGCCAAGGCCCAACCATGCTTATCACAAGCAACTTGAGCAGAATAGGCAAATACTTCCTTGTGTTCGCCCTTATGAAACCAACCACATTCGGGATCTGTCGTTGAGATTTTCTTTTCCTTAGCCTCACTTTCTTTTGCGGGCTTTAAGGACTTTTTTTCGTGTTTTTTCCGATCTAAATCAATCTCAATTTCCAATTGTTCACTCATAAATTTAGCTTGTTGGTCTACCATTTCCTTACGGTACTTGTGACTATTAGCTGCCGCTTTGATATGGGTACCATCCACAAATATTTCAGAAGGATCAATTAAGCCAGCATACAAAGCTTGGTTGAGAACTTGAGAAAAAATCTCAGAAATGAGTTCTTTATCTTGAAAACGACGGCTGTAATTCTTTCCATAGGTAGTAAAATGAGGAACCTTATCATCTAAAGTTAGTCCAAGAAACCAACGATAGGCCACGTTTACTTCAATATCTTTCATGGTTTGGCGCATGGAACGAATGCCATAAAAACATTTAATCAAAGGAATTTTGACTAACATGACAGGATCAAGACTAGGACGACCATTATCTGGACTATAGGTATCTTCTACCAAGTCATAGATAAAGTCAAAATCAACTTTTGAATCAACTTGTCGAAGAAAGTGATCTTTTGGGACCAATTCGTCTATTGTATAGAAGCCATATTGCTTACGATTATAATCAGGTTTTTCTTTGTGAAACATAGG
>NZ_JALDUI010000034.1 GCF_023115445.1 Streptococcus sp. oral taxon 431
AAAGGGAGTTTAGCTCAGCTGGGAGAGCATCTGCCTTACAAGCAGAGGGTCAGCGGTTCGATCCCGTTAACTCCCATAGGTCCCGTAGTGTAGCGGTTATCACGTCGCCCTGTCACGGCGAAGATCGCGGGTTCGATTCCCGTCGGGACCGTTTAAGATAACGTAAGTTATTTTAGACTCGTTAGCTCAGTTGGTAGAGCAATTGACTTTTAATCAATGGGTCACTGGTTCGAGCCCAGTACGGGTCATCATTGCGGGTTTGGCGGAATTGGCAGACGCACCAGATTTAGGATCTGGCGCTTAACGGCGTGGGGGTTCAAGTCCCTTAACCCGCATAATAGAAATAAGCCGGCTTAGCTCAGTTGGTAGAGCATCTGATTTGTAATCAGAGGGTCGCGTGTTCAAGTCATGTAGCCGGCATTTTTTTAATATAACCAAGAGGTCGATGCGAACGTAGTTCAGTGGTAGAACACCACCTTGCCAAGGTGGGGGTCGCGGGTTCGAATCCCGTCGTTCGCTTAGAGAGGCCGGGGTGGCGGAACTGGCAGACGCACAGGACTTAAAATCCTGCGATTGGTAACGATCGTACCGGTTCGATCCCGGTCCTCGGCATATAAAGAGCACCCTTAGCTCAACTGGATAGAGTACCTGACTACGAATCAGGCGGTTAGAGGTTCGACTCCTCTAGGGTGCATTTTTTCTATTTAACTCGGGAAGTAGCTCAGCTTGGTAGAGTACTTGGTTTGGGACCAAGGTGTCGCAGGTTCGAATCCTGTCTTCCCGATTGATGGCGGTGTAGCTCAGCTGGCTAGAGCGTCCGGTTCATACCCGGGAGGTCGGGGGTTCGATCCCCTTCGCCGCTATAATGATCTTGTTGGACCTTTAGCTCAGCTGGTTAGAGCTCTCGGCTCATAACCGAGTGGTCGTAGGTTCAAGTCCTACAAGGTCCATTAAATACTATGGAGGATTACCCAAGTCCGGCTGAAGGGAACGGTCTTGAAAACCGTCAGGCGTGTAAAAGCGTGCGTGGGTTCGAATCCCACATCCTCCTTTATTATTAACGCGGGATGGAGCAGCTCGGTAGCTCGTCGGGCTCATAACCCGAAGGTCGTAGGTTCAAATCCTGCTCCCGCAATAAGGCTCGGTAGCTCAGTTGGTAGAGCAATGGATTGAAGCTCCATGTGTCGGCGGTTCGATTCCGTCTCGCGCCATATTTGTTTTTATGCGGGTGTAGTTTAGTGGTAAAACTACAGCCTTCCAAGCTGTTGTCGCGAGTTCGATTCTCGTCACCCGCTTTGAAC
>NZ_JALDUI010000035.1 GCF_023115445.1 Streptococcus sp. oral taxon 431
TTCTGAGGTGGCAATTTTAGTCAACGGTGAAAAGATTCATGGATACACTATGCTCAATGACGCCATTGGCTTCAATCGTCTTTTGAATGACTTGAAAACTGTTCATAACCCTGAGATTATATTTGAAGCTACTGGTGTCTATTCTCGGCGTCTGCGAGCCTTTCTTGAGGAATACAGCTACGCTTATACACAGCTGAATCCTCTGGAAGCTAAGAAGCAACTGGACAGTCTGCGAGTTCGTAAAACAGACAAAATTGACGCTGAAAAGTTGGCTCATTCTCAGTTTATACTCAATCGTAAACCAACTTATGCGCAGGAAGAAGTTTATCAACACCTGCGTGATTTAAGCCGTTTCTATCAAAATCTTACAGAAGACATTGTTAGAGCTAAAAACCGTCTACACAAGGTCTTACAAGTCACCTTTCCTGAATTGGAAAATCTCTTATCCACACCAACTGGAGAGCAATATTGGAATTTAGTGATGGCTTTTCCATGCAAAGAGTTTGTATTAAACCTATCTCAAAATGAATTGTGTAAGATTATCCGTCAATCTACCTCCAAACGAATCTCTGAAAAGCGTATTGCTTACCTGACTGATAAACTTATAAAACTCGCTAAACAATCTTTTTGTGCGGTCAAGAAAATCTCCCCAATGCTTGAAGAGGTTCGTTACTATGCTCAAGAATTGCTTCGTCTTTCTGAGCACAGACAGATTGTCTTAGACGACATGGTAGCTCTAGCTCAGCCTTTACCAGAGTATGACATCTTACGATCAATTCCTGGCATCGCAGAAACCACAGCGACATCTATCATTGGCGAATTGGGAGATATTCGTCGCTTTCAGTCTACCAATCAAATCAACGCTTTTATTGGCATTGACCTGAGACACTATGAATCTGGGAACTTTCTCGCCAAGGAACACATTACTAAGCGAGGTAATCCCTATGCCAGAAAAATCTTGTTCAAGTGCATTCATAACATCGCTTCAGCTAGTCATACCAATCCCTGCCATATCGCCGACTTTTATGAGAAACGAAAAAGACAATCGACAATAGCTTCAACCAAGCCACATGCGATTGCCTCTATACATCGTCTCATTCGAACAATGTATTACCTCATTACGCATAACAAACTTTACGATTACTCTTTGACCCAAAATCGATAAGG
>NZ_JALDUI010000036.1 GCF_023115445.1 Streptococcus sp. oral taxon 431
AAAACATACTAAGATTAGTAGTGAGGAAATCTCCGACGGGAGAAAGTACTCACTACTTTTTCGTTATGTTAAAGTAGTGGTGTCTTGTTAAGTCGATAAGTCCTTTGGCGCTAGACGTCGTAACTAAAACTGACAAGACACCTGTTTTAGGAAGAATGTTATCAAAGTATGTGGGACGAAAAACGTCGAGTATTGAAAATGACATCACTAAAGCAAGGAATCATTCAAGACAAAGAGGTAATATCATGCGAGTAGTTTTTGGGATTGACGTGAGTAAAGCAAGCTCAGAAGTGGCCATCTTGGTCAATGGAGAAAAAGTACATGGCTATACCATTCCCAATGATGCCATCGGATTTAATCGACTACTTGGGGACTTGAAGACTGTTCACGAGCCAGAGATTATCTTCGAGGCGACTGGTGTCTATTCTCGTCGTCTTCAGGCCTTCTTTGAGGATAATAGTTACGCTTATACACGGCTCAATCCCTTAGAATCCAAAAAACAACTAGATAGCTTACGAGTACGTAAAACCGATAAGATTGACGCTGAAAAACTAGCTGCGTCTCAGTTCATCCTCAATCGTAAACCAAGCTATGTCCAAGAAGCGCTTTATCAAGAATTACGCGATCTCAGCCGTTTCTATCAGAATCTTACTGAGGATATCGTCTGCGCTAAAAACCGTCTGCACAAGGTTTTACAGGTCACTTTTCCTGAATTGGAAAACATATTGTCGGCACCAACTGGGGAACAATATTGGAACTTGGTCATGACTTTTCCATGTAATAGTTTTGTACTGGAGTCAGATGACGCCACATTAACAGCTATCATCCGTCAGTCTACGGCAAAACGCATCTCTGAAAAACGTGTGACTTACTTAGTAGATAAGCTTACAAAACTAGCTAATCAGTCTTATTGTGCGGTTAAGAAAACCTCTCCAGTGATAGAAGAGGTCAAATACTATGCAGGGGAGTTACTTAGGCTTTCTGAACACAGACAAGGTGTTTTAGAGGAGATGGTAACATTAGCTCAATCTTTGCCAGAATACGAGATTCTTCTCTCTATTCCTGGAATAGCCGAAACCACAGCGACAAGTATTATTGGCGAACTTGGTGACATTCGTCGATTTCACTCTGCCAATCAAATCAATGCTTTTAT
>NZ_JALDUI010000037.1 GCF_023115445.1 Streptococcus sp. oral taxon 431
AGAAAAAGCTAAAGTAGCAGACGAAGTTAAGAAAGCTAACCCAACAGCGAAAGATGTTGAAGTAGGCAAAGATGGAACAGCAACTGTAACCTTCCCAGATGGATCAACAGCAGAAATCCCAGCAGCTAAGGCAGTTGAGAAAGCTAAAGATGCAACACCTGCTAAGGATGCAGATGGCGTTAAAGATCCAGCTAAGACACCAGTTAAAGATCCAGCTAACTTAACAGATGCAGAAAAAGCTAAAGTAGCAGACGAAGTTAAGAAAGCTAACCCAACAGCGAAAGATGTTGAAGTAGGCAAAGATGGAACAGCAACTGTAACCTTCCCAGATGGATCAACAGCAGAAATCCCAGCAGCTAAGGCAGTTGAGAAAGCTAAAGATGCAACACCTGCTAAGGATGCAGATGGCGTTAAAGATCCAGCTAAGACACCAGTTAAAGATCCAGCTAACTTGACAGATGCAGAAAAAGCTAAGGTAGCCGATGAAGTTAAGAAATCTAACCCAACCGTAACTGATGTTAAAGTTGGCAAAGATGGTACAACAACTGTTACATATCCAGATGGTACAACAGCGGTTATCCCAGCAGATAAGGCAGTTAAGAAATCAGCTGATAAAGCAGTTAAGGATCCATCAGTAACTCCGGTTACAGATCCAAGCAACTTGACTGATGCAGAAAAAGCTAAGGTAGCCGACGAAGTTAAGAAATCTAACCCAACCGTAACTGATGTTAAAGTTGGCAAAGATGGCACAACAACTGTTACATACCCAGATGGTACAACAGCGGTTATCCCAGCAGATAAGGCAGTTAAGAAATCAGCTGATAAAGCAGTTAAGGATCCATCAGTAACTCCTGTTACAGATCCAAGCAACTTGACTGATGCAGAAAAAGCTAAGGTAGCCGACGAAGTTAAGAAATCAAACCCAACCGTAACTGATGTTAAAGTTGGCAAAGATGGCACAACAACTGTTACATACCCAGATGGTACAACAGCGGTTATCCCAGCAGATAAGGCAGTTAAGAAATCAGCTGATAA
>NZ_JALDUI010000038.1 GCF_023115445.1 Streptococcus sp. oral taxon 431
TATAGTATCTTAGTTTATAAAATACATGTTATAATAAAGCTATGGCATATAGTACAGATTTTAAACACCGAGCATTAAATTACATCAAAGAGGGGCATAGCCATGTCGAGGCAGCCAAAGTTTTTGATGTTGGCGTCAGAACTCTTTTCATGTGGGAAAAGAAATTACGTGAACAAGGGCACTTAGAGCGGAAAAAGCGAGTTGCCAAAAGCCGAAAGATTCCTTTGGAGGAGTTGAAGGCCTTTGTAGAGGCTCATCCAGATGCTTTCTTAAGGGAGATTGCGGCACATTTTGCTTGTGCCGTTCCTTCAGTATGGGCAGCTTTAAAGCAGATTAAGGTCACTTTAAAAAAAGACGACTAGCTTTAAGGAACAAGATCCAGAGAAAGTCGCTGAGTTTCTTGATGTTTTGGATATCCTAAAAGATTTACCAGTCGTATATATTGACGAAACGGGAATCGATCGCTGCCTCTATCGTCCTTATGCACGGGCTACTAGAGGGGAGAAAGTCTATGAAAAGATTAGAGGACAGCGCTTTGAACGGACTTCAATTGTTGCAGGACAAGTAGACGGAGAGTTTATAGCTCCCATGATTTACAAGGAAAGTATGACGAGCAACTTCTTTGTAGAATGGTTCAAAACGCAACTCCTGCCTGCTTTAGAGACGCCTCATGTCATTGTCATGGACAATGCTAGTTTTCATCCCAAGAAGATTTTGGATGAACTTTGCATCCAAGATAAACACTTTTTCTTACCTTTACCACCTTATTCACCAGATTTGAATCCCATTGAGCAAGCTTGGGCTGTCTTGAAAAAGAAAGTGACAAATTTATTAAGGGAAGTTCCAAATATCTTTGAATGTTTAGAGCGCTTTTTTAAAACTAAATGACTATA
>NZ_JALDUI010000039.1 GCF_023115445.1 Streptococcus sp. oral taxon 431
GTCACAGCGAAAGACGCTTCAAACAATACATCAACTCCAACTACAGCAACAGTAGCGAAAGCTGATGATAAGACAGCACCAGATGCACCAGTTGTGAACCCAGTTAAAGCAGGTGACACAGCAGTAACAGGTACAGCCGAAGCAGGTTCAACAGTTGAAGTAACCCTTCCAGATGGCACTAAAGCCTCAGCAACAGCTGACCAAGATGGCAACTTCAGCGTTCCAGTCAGCGGTTTGGAAGAAGGTCAAACAGTCTCTGTTACAGCGAAAGACGCTTCAAACAATACATCAACTCCAACTACAGCAACAGTAGCGAAAGCTGATGATAAGACAGCACCAGATGCACCAGTTGTGAACCCAGTTAAAGCAGGTGACACAGCAGTAACAGGTACAGCCGAAGCAGGTTCAACAGTTGAAGTAACCCTTCCAGATGGCACTAAAGCCTCAGCAACAGCTGACCAAGATGGCAACTTCAGCGTTCCAGTCAGCGGTTTGGAAGAAGGTCAAACAGTCTCTGTTACAGCGAAAGACGCTTCAAACAATACATCAACTCCAACTACAGCAACAGTAGCGAAAGCAGATGATAAGACAGCACCAGATGCACCAGTTGTGAACCCAGTTAAAGCAGGTGACACAGCAGTAACCGGTACAGCCGAAGCAGGTTCAACAGTTGAAGTAACCCTTCCAGATGGCACTAAAGCCTCAGCAACAGCTGACCAAGATGGCAACTTCAGCGTTCCAGTCAGCGGTTTGGAAGAAGGTCAAACAGTCTCTGTTACAGCGAAAGACGCTTCAAACAATACATCAACTCCAACTACAGCAACAGTAGCGAAAGCAGATGATAAGACAGCACCAGATGC
>NZ_JALDUI010000040.1 GCF_023115445.1 Streptococcus sp. oral taxon 431
TCAACTGTGTCCCACTAAAAGCATAATCGCCTATCTTCGTTAACGTTCTTGGTAATACTACTTCCTTCAAACTAGAACCTGAAAAAGCTGAAGAGCCTATCTCAGTAACGCCTTCTGGAAGGGTAAGTTTTGTCAACTGTGTCCCACTAAAAGCAGAACTGCCTATCTGTGTTAGCGTACTTGGTAATACTACTTCCTTCAAACTAGAGCCTGAAAAAGCATCTGCCCCTATTTCAGTAACACCCTCTGGAATCACTAGTTTTTCAATTCCTGTTCCAGAAAACAATCCACTTGGAATTGTCTTCCAATTTCCACGAAGCACTACTTCCTTGAGATTCTTCTGTCCATAGAATGGTGAACTAGTTGATTGCAACTCTGATGGCAAGCTAACTTTAGTAAGAGGAGGTAAATCATTAGAATAGTTGTCAGAAAAACTAAAGGAATTAGAACCTAACTTAGTAACACTGTCTGGAATATAAAGTTCTGTAATTCTTGTATTATGGAAAGCTTCGTATCCTATTTCAGTGACTGTCTTAGGAATTGTGATACTCGAAATTCCTGAACCTTTAAAAAGACCGCTAGCTATCTTAGTTATGCCTTCTTCAAAATGAATGGTCTTGAGATGTTGTGAACCCTCAAAAGCTCTGTAAGCATCACTCAAATTCTTTGGAATAACAAC
>NZ_JALDUI010000041.1 GCF_023115445.1 Streptococcus sp. oral taxon 431
CGCTTGATGAAAGTACTCAATTTACAAGCTAAAATGCGACAGAAACGAAAATATTCTTCTCATAAAGGAGACGTTGGTAAGAAAGCAGATAACCTTATTCAACGCCAATTTGAAGCCGCCAAACCAATGGAAAAGTGCTACACAGATGTGACAGAATTTGCCATTCCAGCAAGCAGTCAAAAACTCTACTTATCACCAGTTTTAGATGGCTTTAATAGCGAAATTATCGCCTATAATCTTTCAACTTCACCAAACTTAGAACAAGTGGAAGCTATGTTAAACCAGGCCTTCACAGAGAAGTACTATGAGAATACGATTCTCCATAGTGACCAAGGATGGCAATACCAACACGATTTTTATCATCATTTTTTAAAGAATAAGGGAATCCAACCATCTATGTCACGTAAGGGGAATAGCCCAGATAACGGTATGATGGAATCTTTCTTTGGCATTCTTAAGACTGAAATGTTTTATGGTTATGAGAATACGTTTCAGTCACTTGAGCACTTGGAACAAGCTATTGTAGACTATATTGATTACTACAACAACAAACGAATTAAGGTAAAACTAAAACATACTAAGATTAGTAGTGAGGAAATCTCCGACGGGAGAAAGTACTCACTACTTTTT
>NZ_JALDUI010000042.1 GCF_023115445.1 Streptococcus sp. oral taxon 431
ATTGCCTCACCTGATTTACCACCGACTTGATCATTGGCAAGGGTTTGACCAGTTGTTTGATCAACGTACTTGATGACAGCTTTTTGATCTGCCTTACGGTAGACAACAGGGGTATCAGCTCCTGGGTTAGATGGTGTTACATTTGGAATGTCTGTCACATAACCTGGGATGACTGGTGTTGGGGTTACACCACCTTTAGTTGGATCGTTTGGATCATTCGTATATTGTGGAGTTGGCGCATTTGGAATTGGGTTTCCATCTGGGTCAACTGGAATGATCTTACCGAGTTCCTTATAAACCACTTTATCTGTAGCTTCTGGGTGTTCTGGTGTAACTGTCTTACCACCAGCTTCAGATTTATCCGCATAATAGTGTTCAACGACTGGGACTTTTACTTTGCCATAGTCATGACTGTTTTCAGTCCATGTTGTTGTACCATCTGCTTGATTCTTCTTACCTGTGAAGGTATAGTCGCTTTGAACATCATCTTTTGGTGTGGTTGAACCAGCTCCTTCAAACGTTACCGTTTGTTTTGTTGGTTGCGTCACATCATTTGTTTTTGGTACATAGATGATTGGCGTATCTTCCCCTGGTTTATCAGGTGTTACAGGT
>NZ_JALDUI010000043.1 GCF_023115445.1 Streptococcus sp. oral taxon 431
TTCTAAATGAATCCGACGATAACCATAATTTCCCTTATGTTCGATAAAAATGGATTGAATTTCAGCTTTAAGCTCTTGGTCCTTATCTGGTTTGTCTAGCTGTTTCAAGTGATAGTAGTAGGTCGAACGAGCTAGTTTAATGGCTTTTAGAAGAATATCTAACGAAAACTCAGTCATTAATTCTTGAACAATTTCTGTCTTTCTTCTTTCTCTTTTTCCTCCTTCAATCGGAGTTCTCTCAACTTTTTTAGGATGGCATTCTCCGCTCTCAGATACTCATTTTCTGCTTGAAGACGTTCTAATTCTGTCCTCTCTTCAGGTCTCTTTTTTGGCTTACGTCCCATTTTAGGTATTCTCCCTCTTGTTTTCTCAACAATAGTATACCCGTTTTTCTTGTATTGTGCTAGCCAATTAAGAAGTATCGTACGACTTGGGAGGCCGTATTCAAGTGAAACTCTATCTTTAGTCCAGCCTTCATGTAAGACTTTATTAATCATTTCTTGTTTTAAATCAGGAGAATAGTAACGATTTTTTCCTTTTTTGACGAACTCTATTCCGTAACGATCAATCAATTTAATCATGTACCTAATATTAGAATT
>NZ_JALDUI010000044.1 GCF_023115445.1 Streptococcus sp. oral taxon 431
CCGACATTACCGATTGAATCTTTAGCAGATGGTTTATCTCCTGGTTTAACAGTTTGATCTTTCGCTGTTGGAGTGTTGTTGTCTGCGTCAGATGTCTTCTCTGGATCTTTTACAGTTACTTTAACTGGTACTTCATCCTTAGAACCATCTGGGTATGTTACAACGACTGTAGTTCCTTTATCACCTGGTGTAGTTGTGTCTACTGGTGTCTTGAACTCTACTGTTGTGCCCTTAGGAAGATCTCCGACATTACCGATTGAATCTTTAGCAGATGGTTTATCTCCTGGTTTAACAGTTTGATCTTTCGCTGTTGGAGTGTTGTTGTCTGCGTCAGATGTCTTCTCTGGATCTTTTACAGTTACTTTAACTGGTACTTCATCCTTAGATCCATCTGGGTATGTTACAACTGCTGTCGCAGGTTTTTCACCCGGAGTAGTTGTGTCTACTGGATCCTTGAAGGCTACGGTTGTGCCTTTAGGAAGATCTTTCAAGTTACCGATTGAATCTTCTGCTTTTGGTTCAGTTCCTTTATCTACAGTTTGAGCTTTTGG
>NZ_JALDUI010000045.1 GCF_023115445.1 Streptococcus sp. oral taxon 431
CTCCAACTTTAACAGTTTGGTCCTTAGCTTTTGGCTCGTTCTTATCTGCATCTGTTGGTTCTTCTGGTGTACTTGGTGTTTGAGTTACAAATTCTGACAATGGTTTTGTATCTGTTGAACCATCTGTATATGTTACTACAAGATTTCCTTTGCCATCGTTTGTGACTGATTTAATCTTACCATCTTTATCAACTGGAGTATTTTTTGCGATATTCGCATCGTCATTGTCCTTGTTGTACTCAAGTTTCAGTTTTTTTTCGATTTTAGCTAAGTCATCTTTTGTTACATTAGTTGGATCTGCTACTTCAACTTTATCAGCTGGAGTTGCAATATCGTACTTATCTGTTTGAGATTTAACGATGAAGTGAACATATCCTGGTGTCTGAGTTGCATTAGGGTTTTGATCTAATGCTCTAAAATCAGTAGCTGATGGTGCATTATCATTGTCATTAGCAACAACAAAACTTGTCCAATGGTTTGGAGCTTTAAGTGTTGTAACACCTG